>JALQUB010000080.1 GCA_023268635.1 Pseudomonadales bacterium | reverse complement strand
CTTGCAAGGACTCTGCATTGACCGAACTATGCCAAGACTTTTACGATACGTGGAAAAAGGCAGCTAGTCGGGTAGAGCGAGGTATGCGAGTGCCTAACACGTGGCGCAAGAAGCTGGCTGAATCTAAGTTCCTAGTCAAGGCCATGGTGCAAGAAAATCTGTTGCCACAACACTGGGCCGATGAACACTTCCGTGCTCAGCGTTTCATAGAGCAATACAAAGGTTGACACAGCATCTAGCTGTGCTATTATATACAGACACTGCAAACAACAAGGGCAAGCAGATGACAGTAACACGTTACATTAACAAAGAAGGCAAGGTTGGCGTACTCATCAGCGGCGGGTATGGTGCTGGATGGTCTACTTGGGCTAACAATAACGACAGGGAATTCCTTTTGTTCGACCGCGGTCTAGTAGCACTTGCACTTGACAAAGAAGCTGCATACGAAAGCAGAGACTTTGGTGTTAACTTCGACAAGCTCATTGACAAGAGCTACCGTGATGTGGAAGAATACCTGCATGCCAACAACCGCGATCCTTATACCGGAGGTTGGGATGGTGTCTCCGTCACGTGGATGGACCCAGGTACTGAGTTTATTGTAGAAGAGTATGACGGTTCCGAGTCGTTGCGCTACCGTAACAACGAAGACTGGATGAGTGCCTAGCTAGTCTGCGCCCGTAGCTCAACAGGATAGAGCATCGGCCTTCTAAGCCGAGGGTTGCAGGTTCGAGTCCTGCCGGGCGCGCCAATCCCCTTGGCTTCAGAGATCAGCATGTCGACGGAAATTAAGCACCTCAGTGTTCATGACCTGCAAAAAGAGCCCGAAATTTTTGTTAGCGATCTCTATTCAGGTTTGACCGATTGTGGCTTCGTTGTCCTTCGTGACCACGGTATTAGCAAAGCTGATCTCGACAAAGCATACGCATTGATCAAAGCATTTTTTGATTTACCGTTAGAGACCAAATTGAAGTATGACAGTGGTCGTGGTGGTGCGCGGGGTTACACAGCATTCGGCAGAGAAAATGCCGCGGGCAATGCATACTCGGATCTAAAAGAGTTTTGGCACATCGGCCAAGAGCCTGCACCTACGAGTCGTTATGCCGGAGTTTATCCACAAAACATTTGGCCGGATGAACTGCCAGAGTTTAAAACCCATCTCCGAAAAATTTACACGCAACTCGAAACCTTAGGTCGCACGATGCTCAGCGCATTAACGGGACCGTTGGGCTTGGAATCGACTTTTTTTGAAGAGATGTCAAAGGATGGCAATTCTGTGTATCGATTGTTGCATTATCCAGCCGTCGAAGGTCTCGATACGGCGCACTCGATGCGCGCAGCTGCACACGCTGATATTAATCTCGTAACACTACTACTCGGCGCTACGGATTCAGGATTAGAAATTCTTGGAAAAGAAGGAGAGTGGATACCTGTCGAGAGCACGAGTGACGAAATTGTGCTGGATACGGGCGACATGATGTCTCGGCTCACTAATGACGTTTTTCCTTCAACTATTCATCGCGTGATCAACCCAAGTCGCCTGGATTGTTCGCGTTATTCGATGCCATTCTTCCTACATCCGCATAGCGAGGCGAGTTTAGCCTGTTTGCCCCAGTGTGAGGGGGAGGCTGGGCCTAAGTACCCTCCGATCACGGCAGGAGAGTTTTTGAATGAACGCCTGCGTGAAATAGGTTTGTTAGATGATTGAGTGAGATCGAGGTGTGCTTAGCTGAGCGCTAAGAAGAAACTCGCGATCGCCCCGGACATTAAGTTTGCAAGAAACCCTGCGAATACGGCACGAACACCCAGTTCTGCTATGTCGCTGCGTCGCGTCGGCGCCATTGTCCCTAGGCCGCCGAGCATAATCCCTATCGAAGAGAAATTTGCGAAGCCGCAGAGGGCGAAGGTCACTACTGCTTGGGAGTGGGCGCTGAGAGCCTCAATGTTGTCTGTGAATTCCACGAATGCGACGAATTCATTGAAGACGAGCTTTTGGCCTATCAGACTCCCTGCCAAATTAGTTTCTTCCCAAGGGATGCCTAAGAGATAGGCAATTGGCTGGAATGCATAGCCTAATAGTAACTGCAGCGACAGTGCGTCGAATCCAAATAGACTGCCAATCCACGCCAGAATGGCGTTCAAGAGGGCGATGAGCCCCACGAATGCCAGCACCATTGCGCCGACATTGAGAGCCAGACTCATGCCGCTGCTCGCACCGGCTGCAGCCGCATCTATGACGTTGACGTGGCTTTCAAACTCTAGGTCTATGTCCTCGTCATCTTCACGGAGCTTTTCGGTTTCAGGAATCATTATCTTCGCCATCAGAAAACCACCCGGTGCCGCCATGAAGCTTGCAGCGAGTAGGTAGCGGAGTTCGACACCTAGTAGGACATAACCTGCCATCACCGAGCCGGCGACTGTCGCCATCCCGCCTACCATGACGGCGAAGAGTTCAGAACGGGTCATGCTGGGTATATAGGGTTTGACTACGAGTGGCGCCTCTGTCTGACCTACAAAGATATTTGCGGTGGCGGACATGGATTCTGCTTTGCTTGTACGGAGGAGGCGTTGCAGTGCTCCTCCTATCACCCGAATAAACCACCCCATAATTCCAAGGTAGTACAGTACGGAGACGAATGAAGAGAAGAAAACGATTACGGGAAGAACATGGAAGGCGAAGATGAAGCCCATTTCAAAGGCTCCGATCGGACCAAATACGAAAGCGATGCCGTCTTGAGCGTTCCCGAGTACGCTCGTCACCGTGTCAGAAATTGCGCTGAGCAGCGCGACCCCGAACGGAATATAAAGAACGATTCCCCCAAGGGCTATTTGAAGGAATAGGGCAAGTCCCACGGTACGCCAATTTATCGCGCTGCGTTTGGTTGAGGAAATGTACGACGCGAGAAACAGGACGGCTATACCGACTAGGCTAATGACTGCGCTCATATAAACCAATCTCTAATCTGACGCTCGCATGCCAAAGCCGTGAGTCGTGGTTGTGCTCTAAGTTAGTAGGGCGAGAATTTTCTCCATCGTCGCATTTATCGCGCGACTAGGCTCCTGTTCGCCGTTGACAATGAGTCCTGCATGTTTGGCACAGGGTTCTTGAAAAGCATAATACATGGGTCTTACAGTGGATTCGAATTGTTGATGGACGGATTCAATGGTCCTGCCGCGCTCTTCTGTGTCACGCGCGACACGCCGTGCGAGGCATACACTCAGATCGGTTTGAATGAAAATGCTGTAGTCGACTTGCTCTCTGATGATTTCTTGACTCAACAGAAGACACCCTTCGACGAGGATAATGTCGGCCGGCGATACGGCATGGGTTTCATTGGAGCGCGTGTGGCGTGCATAGTCATATACGGGAATAGCGACCGGCGAGCGAGATTTCAGCCGCTTGAGATCATTGCTGAGCAAGTCATGATCGAGAGAATCCGGATGGTCGAAATTGAGATTCGCGCGCTCTTTCAGCGTGAGATGCTCTTGGCTATGGTAATAGGCATCCTCCGGGACGATAGCCACGCTCAGCTGCGCGCTCCCGATTGGCCGGTGAGTCTCTAGCGCCGTTTTTAAACCACTCGTGAGCAGGCTCTTCCCAGAGCCGGATGGCCCTGTAATCGCGATGAGCAAGGGGGCTCTAGTTGCGGTCAGCGTGGCCATGATCAAGCGTGTTAAACCAAGCGTCCTTTGAGTGCCGCAATGCGTTTCTCTAGCGGAGGATGACTCATAAACATTTCACTGGCGGAGCGTTTGCCGCTAATGCCGAATGCGGTGAGTTGGCCGTCCAGTTGGCTCTCCATCTGATTGTTTTTAAGCCGCTCTAGGGCAGCGATCATCTTCTGTTTCCCCGCTAACTCAGCCCCGCCGCTATCTGCACGGAATTCACGCTGACGTGAGAACCACATGACGATAATGCTGGCGAGGATGCCGAACACAGCTTGGAATAACATGACAGTCATAAAATAGATGAAACGATTGTCGCTTCCTCGGCTTATAACGCTCGCAGCCAATCGCGCGAAGAAAAATACGAAAGTATTTAGTACGCCTTGTATTAGTGTGAGAGTCACCATGTCGCCATTTGCGACATGGCTGATTTCGTGACCCAGCACTGCCTCAGCCTCGTCGCGGGTCATGCTGCGGAGTAAGCCTGTGCTGACGGCTACTAGCGCATTATTCCTACTCATTCCGGTGGCGAACGCATTGATTTCCGGGGAGTCATAGACTGCTATTTCGGGGGAGCCAATGCCGGCTTTTCGCGCATGGCGTTCCACAGTGCTCACCAACCACTCTTCATGTTCGTTTCGAGGGTTTTCTATAACTTGGGCGCCGACGCTGCGTTTAGCGATCCATTTGGACATGGCGAGCGAGATGAGTGAGCCTCCCATGCCGAAGACGGCGGAGATGACTAGCAGGCCAGCATTGCTCGATGAGTCGAGGCCGAGGGCTGGCATTAACAGACTCAAGACTATGCCTAGCACTAAAATGACTGCTAGGTTGGTTAGCACGAAAAGCAGAATTCGCTTCATAATAGACTCCGAAGTAAAACTTCAAATAAGGGAACTAGTCTCAGTACGCTGAGAATATCACGATTTCTCCAGATATTATGGAGCCTGTCGTTTAGATTTAAAGGCTTGATACGTGCACGGCGGACGAGTACTGTGCCGATTTGGCTTCGCAGAAAGCGACCTGATAGCGGAAGGAAAAATGCTCGCAGTAATCGGTGGTACCGGGCTCAATAGCCTAGAAGGGATAGAGGGATTCGTTCAAGAGAATGCGGAAGCGGTGACTACGCGTTTCGCGAGTAGCCCTCTCGACGTTGAACGCTTTAATTACTCTGGGGAGAGTTTCTTGTTTCTCCCTAGACACGGTGTCGGGCACGTCATCCCTCCGCATAAGGTCAACTATCGAGCGAATATCGATGCGTTACGAATAGCCGGTGCGACTCGCATCGTTGCTATGAATGCGGTCGGAGGTATCGCCGACGAACTCCACCCAGGGGCGCTTGCAATTCCTGATCAGTTGATTGATTACAGCAGTGGGCGTGAAGGGACGTTCTTTGATGCGGACGAACTCGTACACATTGATTTCAGCGACCCTTATTCGGAATCTATGAGACAGCAACTCCTCGCTGCGGCTAAACGAGCGAATCATGTGAGCGAATCGCCTTGTAATGTGATCGACGGAGGAGTTTATGCCTGCACCCAGGGGCCGCGACTGGAGACGAAGGCGGAAATTCGGCGATTGCAGAATGATGGGTGCACCATGGTTGGGATGACGGGCATGCCCGAGGCCGCACTTGCTCGTGAAGCGGAGCTCAGTTACGCCTGTATCGCGCTGTCGGTAAATTGGGCGGCGGGAATAAGCGACGAGATCATCACTCTCGACGATATTTATGCAGTGGTGGAGGGCGTCAGACCGTATTTGCATGAGTTGCTCAGGCAAATTCTCACCCAGCAATAACGCTCAATCGCTAGTCAGGGGTGGCACTTCGTAGGGCTGCGCGATAAAGATGACGCCAATGGCGGGACTGTCGAGATAGTGAAATTCGTCACTGCGCATTTCGCGAGACTGGCGATGAATAAAGTAACGAGCCGCCTGCTCAGAAGTGAGGGTGAGATCGGTGTCGAGGACTATCCTGTCGCGTCTCGCATTGAAATAAAAATCTAGGGTGCCCGTTAATTCTTGAGCCCCGTTCGCACGGATGCCTCCTTCGATTTCGAGGGGTATCGAATCCCCCTTATTAGCCAATGGCTGGCGCCAGATCGCATGGTAGAGCAAGCGATAATCCGGTGAGCGTTCCAATGCTCTGTTGGTTTGTTGGAAATCGCTGAGGCTATTGGGCAAAGCTATAAATGCATCACGTTCGAGATCTGAGAAAACGAAACTAGATTCGTTCGCTGCGAGAGGTTCTGGCAACGGGATGAGTGCGGTAGAAGTATCGAAGTTGTCCTGAGTTAGCTCAGAGGCGTCTTGATTGAATAAATAGTCGGGGATGGCGAGAAGCTCGTACAGTTCAGTCAGCGTCTTTGTTTTGGCTCCCTGTCTCCCTTCGAGATTGATTCCGATGGGCGGTTCTTGCAGCCGGTCAGCAGGGTTTTCGTTACTGAAAATCGATACTTCGAAGGTAAACCAGCGATCTGCTTGCGCCGAGCTTTGAGAAGGGGATAGTGCTGTGATGCTAACGATGAAGCTGCAGGCGATCGAAAGCAATCTCCCGCCTAGGAAATTAGGAATGTAGTGAGATTTCGAATTAATCATCGAGCCGCAGCCTCGCGAGTAATGCTTCGATAAAATCAAGTTTCTCATCGGGTATTTCTGAGTTATGAGTGAAAACAAGTATATTTGGCCCGCTGAACTTAAATAGTTGCGGCTGCTCCTGTACGAGCTCAATCAGCGACAGGCCATCGACCCTTGTATCCTGTTTGAATTCTAATCTGCCAGTTGTCGCATTCGCGTCGATCTTTACTATGCCGAAACTTTGCGCCGAGAGCTTTAATTGTGTCACGCGGAATAATAGCTGCAAAGGTTTCGGGAGCATGCCGAAACGATCGATCATTTCTACCTGTAGCTCGCGTAACTCTTCCGCATCCTTGCAAGCTGAAATGCGCTTGTACATGATTAGCCGGATATGAACATCTGGCAAGTAATCATCAGGGATTAGGGCAGGAATTCGCAAATTGATGTCGACGGACTTGTTTGTCTCTAAGTCGGCGCTCGGTGCGCGACCGTCTTTTATTGCCGCCACGGCTTCTTCTAACATCTCGGTGAACAAGGTGAAACCGATTTTCTGCATATGACCACTTTGTTCGTCACCTAATAACTCCCCCGCGCCACGAATTTCTAAATCGTGACTCGCAAGGGTGAATCCTGCGCCAAGGTCTGAGGCCGACTGAATGGCATCAATGCGCTTTTGAGCATCAGGGCTCAATTTAGTTTGAGTGGGTAATAATAAGTACGCGTAGGCTTGATGGTGCGATCTGCCTACGCGTCCACGAAGCTGGTGCAGTTGAGCCAAGCCGAACTTGTCAGCGCGGTCGATGACTATCGTGTTAGCGCTGGGTATGTCGATTCCTGTCTCAATAATGGTCGTGCAGAGTAGGATGTTGAACCTTTTGTGATAAAAGTCCGTCATGACCTTCTCTAGCTCGCGTTCCGCCATTTGGCCATGGGCTATGCCGATGCGTGCTTGCGGCACAATCTCTTGGAGATGAGCGGCAGTCTTTTCAATCGTTTTCACCTCGTTGTGTAAATAGAATACTTGTCCGCCTCGCAGCAGTTCCCTCGATATTGCTTCCTTTATAAGTCCATCTTGGGTTTCACGGACAAAGGTCTTCACCGACAAGCGTTTCGATGGCGGTGTGACAATCAGGGAGAGATCACGAATGCCGGCAAGACTCATGTTCAGGGTGCGGGGGATAGGGGTTGCCGTGAGCGTGAGAATATCTACGTCTGCCCGCAACGCCTTCAGCTTTTCTTTTTGGCGCACACCGAATCGGTGTTCTTCATCGATGATGAGCAGCCCTAGGTCCGCGTATTTGATCTCATCGTTCAAAAGCCTATGAGTGCCTACCAAGATATCCACTTTGCCAGCGGTAACTCGTTCAAGCACTGCGGATTGCTCGCCTGCGGTTTTGAAACGACTGATAACTTCGACTTCCACCGGCCAGTCGGCGAAGCGATCTTTCAGGCTTTCATAATGTTGCTGTGCGAGTAGGGTGGTCGGTACCAGAATGGCTACCTGTTTGTTGTTTTGTACGGCGACGAAAGCGGCGCGCATGGCAACCTCCGTCTTTCCGAAACCCACGTCTCCGCAGACGAGTCGATCCATTGCCCTTGGCAGAGCCATATCGTTGATGACGGCAGCTATTGCACTCTCTTGATCTGCAGTTTCTTCGAAGGGGAAGCTGGCGGCGAACTTTTCGTAATCGATATCTTTAGTCTTGTAGTGGAAGCCTTTCTTTGCTTCCCGTTGTGCGTAAATGTCGAGCAGCTCCGCGGCGACATCGCGGATTTTCTCGGCAGCTTTACGCTTCGCTTTCGCCCAGTGGTCAGTACCAAGCGAATTGAGTGGTGCCCCTTCCTCATCACCGCCGCTATAGCGGCTGATCAGATGCAACGAAGCCACGGGCACATAGAGTTTGGCTTCATGGGCATATTCAAGCATGAGAAACTCAGTGGCCTGACCATCAGTGACGATGGTTTCGAGACCGCGATAGCGTCCAACGCCATGGTCGATGTGGACTACCGCGTCATTGAGTCGTAATTCGGTCAAACTCTTTACTATAAAGTCGGTATTCGTTTGTGAGCTGCGCCTTCGTCGACGCTGCGCAACACGATTGCCGAATAACTGCGCTTCGGTGATTAGTAAAAGCTCTTGCTCTGGTAGCCAGATCCCGTGGTCCAGTGGCGCAATGGCAATGCCCATGGCTTCGTCGGAATCTACAAAGTTTTGCCAGTGATCGAATGACCGTGGTGTTAATCCAGTCTGCTTGAGGACCTCGATCAATGTTTCTCGTCTGCCTGCGGTTTCTGCGCAAAACAATAAGCGCTGCGCCGGGTGCTCCGCGATGAACTGAAGCAGTGCCGTAAATGGCATCTTGAGGGAGCTGTCACTCGCGAGCGGAGGCAATGTGGCGCTGCCGAGGCTGTAGGCAGAAGGATCTTGGCGGAACTCAATCTGACGGAAGCGTTTAAATTCACGCAGGAGGTCGTCGATCGGTAAGAAGATTTCCTGCGGAGACAAGATCGGACGCTGCCTATCGAACTGACGATCGTCGAATCGAGCCTCTATATCGAGCCAGAAACTGTCGCCCGCGTCTTTGAGGCGGCCGACACGGCACAGGGTTGTCGAATCAGGCAGGTAATCGAAGACTGTGTTCAGTTCGTCGAAGAAGAGATCGAGGTAATACTCCAAACCTGGAGAAGCGATCCCGTCGCTGACGTCTTGATAGAGCGGTGCCAAGCGCAAGTCGACATCGAAGCGGTCACGGAAAGCGCTACGGAAACGGCTAATCCCAGCTTCATCGAGCGGGTATTCGCGCCCGGGAAGCAAGCGTATTTCGGGGATCTTCCCCTCTGAGAGCTGTGACTCCGGATTGAAAAGTCGGAGGGTTTCAATCTCGTCATCCCAAAGATCGATGCGGAAAGGGTGTCTGCTTCCCATTGGGAAGAGGTCGATGATGGAACCGCGAACAGCAAACTCGCCATGCTCGTAGACGGCATCGACGCTGTTATAGCCAGCAGCGACGAGCTGATCGCGCAATGTATTGATTACGAGTTTCTGCCCAACTTTGAGGCTGAGCGTGTTCGCTAGCACGTATTGCTTGGGGGGCAGTTTGTGCATGAGGCTCGTAATAGAGACGACTAGCACACCCTTCTTTAACGTGGGTAAATGAAATAATGCGCTTAAGCGATCGGAAACGATGTCCTGGTGCGGGGAGAAATTATCATAGGGCAAAGTCTCCCAGTCAGGCAGCGCAAATAGCTTTAGATCCGGATGTATGGAGAGGAAATAGCGTAACTCGCGGCGGAGTTCTTCGACGCCCTCATTGCTCTCACAAATCACTAATACCGGGCCCTCGGCCTTTGCAGCCGCCTCAGCAATGGCGAGACTGCGCGCGCTGCCGTGGGCGTCACTCCAAAATTGAGTTTGGTAGCTGTCGCTGGGAATAGGAGGGTTAAATGGGTTCATGGCTGCCGGTGTGAATCTCGCAAGGCGCGAGTATAGCCCAGTTTCGAGGTCGTTTCTTGCACTGACAGGTCATAACTCCGATAATGCGCGCATCATTTCTTCAGATAAAAAGGGGTATTCGTGGACCGTCCTAGCGTAGATGACTATTTTGGCGATTGGAAACAACGAGAGGCTCTCGTACAGGAGATGATTCCTGTGATAGGGCGCCTGTTTAGCCAGCGCAATGTGGGTATTTTTATTTACGGACGCCCGCTCCACAATCGCTCCGTAACTTTCATCATGAAGTCGCATCGCTTCGTTCGTCAGGTTGAGCGTAGTGAGATGTCAGAATTCGAGTCCCATCCTGTGCTGATGGAATTGTCGAAGCTGGATTTGTGGAATGCTCAGATCGACCTGGGCAAGCTGACGGTCCGCTACATGGAGCATGTCGAGAGCGAGAAGGAGCAGGCGGTTAGCGTCGCTGAATTCGTGAAGCGCGAGCTTGGCTACCTCGATGGAGTGAATGAGAAGCCTGTCCCTAAATCTCAAGACGTAGTCCTCTACGGATTTGGACGAATAGGGCGCTTGATGGCGCGATTACTCATCGAACGCACCAGCAACGGCGAGGTCATGCGACTCAAAGCTATTGTTGTGCGACCCGGTGGTGAGGGTGATCTTGATAAGCGTGCGAATCTGTTCACCAATGATTCAGTTCATGGCACCTTCCAGGGCACTCTGCGTATTGACCATGAGCGTAATATGCTGATCGCGAATGGCAATGAAATTCGAGTTATCTATGCAAATTCGCCAGAAGAAATCGATTACACCGAGTACGGCATCGATGATGCGCTCATTATCGATAATACAGGCATGTGGCGGGATGAAGCGGGGCTCTCACGCCATTTGAAAGCTAAGGGTGCCGCTAAGGTAATCCTGACCGCTCCCGGTAAAGGCGACATCAAAAATATCGTTTATGGTATTAACGATGATCAGATTTCGCCGGACGATAAAATCATCACTGCTGCCTCGTGCACGACTAACGCGATTGCACCTGTGCTCAAGGTAATCAATGACCGATTCGGTATCGCGCATGGTCATGTCGAAACTGTGCATGCCTATACCAATGACCAAAATCTTATTGATAACTATCATAAAGGCAGTCGTAGAGGGCGCAGTGCCGCATTGAATATGGTGCTGACTGAAACAGGTGCGGCCAAGGCTGTCGTGAAGGCTGTTCCTGAATTAGAGGGCAAGCTCACAGGCAACGCAATTCGTGTTCCCATCCCTAATGTGTCTATGGCTATCCTTAATCTGACGCTCGAGAAGGCGACTAGCAAGGAGGAGCTAAACGAGTTCCTGAGGGATATCGCTTTGCATTCGAAATTGCAGAACCAGATCAGCTACACGGAGTCGCCTGACGCCGTATCAAGCGATTTTGTCGGGACTCGTGAAGCAGGTGTCGTCGACTCCAATGCGACCATTGTGAGCGGTAACAACGTTGTTTTGTACCTGTGGTACGACAATGAATTTGGTTATTGCTGCCAGGTGGGTCGTACGGTCTACAAGATGGCTGGAGTGAAATATCAGTATTATCCAGTCGAAGATTAAGCGCTTCTCCAATTAGTTATTCGGTTCGCTGCATTCTATGTGGCGGGCCGAATCGCATATCACGCCTAAATCCTTAGATTCCTAAGGGTATTTTCACGTATATCACTAGCAAACCAAGCCAATAAAGCCTATAATTTGCCGCGCTTAAAACAGGTGTGTTGACGGCCTTCAGAAGGATCTGAACTGAACGGCACCTGCATCCTCGCTTCGAGAGGGGACTTTCTCAATTTGAGCACTGTCCGAAGAGTGGAAACATCCAAGCAGCCCGCTACAGCGTAACTACGCGAACACGAGCGAACCCTAGTTTAGAAGGCGACAAACAAGGCGATGAATAGAATCAAACGTGGGATGCAGCTACCTATAGCTGGCGCCCCAGAGCAAGTCGTAGGTAGCGCTCAGCCGTCTCGCTCGGCTGCGATCCTCGGTTGCGACTATGTTGGTATGAAACCCACGATGCTGGTAGCCGAAGGCGATCGTGTCAAACTTGGGCAGCCGCTCTTCAGTGACAAGAAAGATCCTGACGTCATTTATACCTCGCCTGGTTGTGGTGTGGTGAGGGCGATCAATCGAGGCTACCAGCGGCGATTGCTGTCTGTAGTCATCGACCTCGATGGCGATGAGCAGGTTGAGCTCAATGCCTATTCCTCTTCCGAACTCCGCTCCTTGTCACGAGAGCAAGTGGTATCGGATCTCGTGACTTCGGGATTGTGGACTTCGCTCCGGGTTCGTCCCTTCAGCAAAGTCGCTTCTCCTAGCAAGCAGCCGCTCGCATTATTCATCAATGGCATGGATACCAATCCGCTCGCAACGAATCCGGCCATCGTGCTGGGCGACCGCGTTGATGATTTCGTGCGGGGTGTGAATGTCCTTTCAAAGATTCCTTCATCCAGCACATTCCTGTGTGTGGATGCCGAAGTCAAAGCGCTAGTGGCCGGTAGCCAGTTCGATTCGAGTGTGAAGATTGAAGAATTTGCTGGTCCGCACCCAGCCGGGCTCAGTGGAACCCATATCCACACATTAGCCCCGGCAGGGCTTTCGCGGCAGATAGCCTATGTGAATTATCAGGATGTGATCGCGATTGGCAAGGCCTTCTCGACGGGCATACTCGATATGAGTCGAGTCATCGCTTTGGCAGGCCCGCAGGTAAGGGCTCCACGTCTGGTCCGTTCGAGGATTGGTGCGAGTCTCGATGAATTGTGTGCAGGTGAATTAAGCGGTAATGACAACAGAGTGGTTTCCGGCTCGGTTCTAGGTGGCCGCAAAGCGGAGGGGGCTGAAGCGTATCTCGGTCGTTATCACTTACAAGTCACCGCGCTAAGGGAGGGACGCGATCGACCATTCCTAGGTTACCTCTCCTTGGGCAAAAACCGTCACTCAGTGATGGGGATTTATTTAAGCAGTTTCTTTAAGACGGGACCTTTGCCGCTCAGTACCAGCGCTCAGGGCAGTGACCGCGCAATGGTGCCGATTGGTGCTTACGAGAAGGTCATGCCGTTGGATATATTGCCGACACAACTGCTGCGAGCCCTGATCGTGGGCGATATTGAAACGGCAATGAATCTTGGTGCCTTGGAACTGGACGAAGAAGACCTCGCACTCTGCAGTTATGTGTGTCCGGGCAAATATGAGTACGGCACAATTTTGCGCCAAAACCTTACGCGCATCGAGAAAGAGATTTAGTCACAAGCTAAATACCGTTAAATCGACAGTCTTGGCGGCTTACTAGGCTCGCCTATAGTGGAAAGCAGATGGGATTACGACGAATACTTGATGACCTCGAACCGCAATTTGCGGAAGGAGGGCGCTTCAGCAGATTTTTTGCCCTCTATGAAGCAGTAGACACGATCTTCTATAGCCCGAGTAAGGTGACTATAGATCAGCCGCATGTGCGTGATGGCATCGATCTGAAGCGAGTCATGATTACCGTCTGGATTGCTGCTTTCTTCCCTATGTTCTACGGCATGGCGAATCTTGGTTTTCAAGCCAATAGCGCTATCGCGATTTCGGGTATGGCTGGAACGGGCGACTGGCATGAGGCCATCATCTCACTGTTAGCAGGGCATAACCCTGAAAGCCTCTGGGATAATATGATCTACGGGGCCGCGCACTACGTCCCAATCTATTTCGTCGTATTTGCAGTGGGCGGTTTCTGGGAAATTCTGTTCGCGATCAAACGAAAGCACGAAATCAATGAAGGCTTTTTCGTCACTTCAATACTGTTTAGTCTAATCGTGCCGCCAGATATTCCTCTTTGGCAGGCGGCATTGGGAATAAGCTTCGGAATCGTGATCGCTAAAGAAGTTTTCGGCGGCACTGGTAAAAACTTCCTGAATCCAGCTCTCGCGGGCCGAGCCTTCCTCTATTTTGCCTATGCGCCGCAGATGTCTGGTGATTCTGTTTGGACGGCTGTCGATGGCTTTAGTGGTGCAACTGCATTAAGCCAAATGGCGACAGATGGTTTGCCCGTCATTGCAGCTGCGACCGGCGAGCAATTGACTTGGATGAATGCATTCTTGGGTCAGATGCAGGGTTCTATCGGCGAAACATCGACTTTCGCTATTTTATTAGGTGGAGCGCTTTTGCTAGTCACGCGCATTGCATCTTGGCGAGTCATGCTGTCGGTTTTCTTGGGTATGGCAGCGACTGCCACACTATTTAACCTCATTGGCTCTGAGACTAATCCCCATTTCGCAACACCGTGGTACTGGCATGCCGTTGTTGGCGGTTTCGCTTTCGGCATGGTGTATATGGCGACTGACCCTGTTTCCTCCGCGATGACGAATACAGGAAAGTGGTTTTACGGGGCGTTAATTGGATTCATGACAGTTCTTATCCGCGTTGTTAATCCGGCATATCCGGAAGGAATTATGCTTGCGATTCTGTTTGCAAACCTATTCGCACCACTGATCGATTTCAGCGTTGTGCGTGCCAACATCAATAGGAGGCGCGCCCGAGGTGTCATCTAAAGATACAGTACAAAAAACCCTCGTCGTTGCATTTTTGTTGTGCGTGGTGTGCTCAATCTTGGTCTCTGGTGCGGCCGTCATATTGAAGCCGACGCAGGATGCGAACCGAATTCTCGACCGCAATAAAAACATTTTGAGCGCGGCGGGCCTTTACGACCCTGCAGTCACTCCTGATAGTGAGGTGACAGAGTTGTTTAGTCGTTTCACTACACGTCTTGTGGATATCAATGAGGGCAGATTCCTCGAGGCGGATGAGGTCGCTGCTCTCGGTATTAATATCGATAACTATGACCAACGTAAGGTGATAACCGACCCGAGCCTGTCTGAGGCTCTGTCGAAAGAAGATGACCTCGCCGATGTTAAGCGACGCGCACTCTATCAGATGGTTTACCTCGTAGAAGACCAAAACGGCGAACTCGAGACTATTGTCTTGCCGGTTAGTGGCTATGGCCTCTGGGGTATTCTCTATGGCTTCATGGCGCTAGAGGGCGATGCAAACACGGTTAAGGGCTTATCGTTTTACGAGCTCAAAGAAACACCCGGCCTAGGCGCAGAAGTGAGAAACCCTCGATGGCGCGCATTATGGCCAGGTAAAAAAGTGTTCGCCGAAGACGGTGAAGTTGGCCTAACTGTCGTCAAGGGCGCTGGTGCTGGAGAGCACGAGGTCGATGGTCTTTCTGGCGCGACATTGACGAGCCGTGGCGTCGCGAACCTCGTTCGATATTGGCTGGGCGATACCGCCTTCGGTCCGCTGCTGAAGAAGCTTGGTAATAGCTAGTCGATCATTTCGGATCGGCGCCGGTGAACGTAAAGAGCAATCAGCATTCGCTTGCTAAGGAAAAGGGAAACTAAATGACGAGCGCTAAAGAAGTCGTCTTTAAACCTCTGTTCGACAACAACCCAATTGCGTTGCAGATTCTTGGTGTTTGCTCCGCATTAGCTGTCACGACTCAGCTTAGCGTGACGTTGGTTATGTGCGTGGCACTTACAAGTGTTACTGCCTTTTCAAATTTATTTATTTCGATCATTCGAAACCACATGCCCTCTAGCATCCGAATTATTATTCAGATGACGATTATCGCATCGCTGGTTATCGTCGTAGATCAATTTCTTCAAGCCTATGCTTACGAAATTAGTAAGAGTCTGAGCGTTTTCGTCGGTTTGATTATTACCAACTGTATCGTTATGGGGCGTGCTGAAGCGTTCGCGATGAAAAACCCTCCAATTCTCAGCTTCCTCGATGGGATTGGTAATGGTCTCGGCTATAGCTTCGTGCTTATAGTGGTCGCTAGCGTTCGCGAACTATTTGGTTCGGGTTCTTTGTTAGGCTTCGAAATTTTGCCGCTGGTCGGCAATGGTGGCTGGTATCAAGGCAATGGCCTAATGTTGCTTTCACCAAGCGCGTTTTTCATCATCGGCCTATTTATTTGGGTATTGCGTGGTTTGAAGAAGGAGCAAGTAGAAAGCGCCGAGTTCAAGATCGCACCACATGCCGCTCATTCAGAAGAGGGGGCCTTCTAAATGGAAGCGTTATTAAGTCTATTTATAAAGGCTGTATTCATCGAGAACATGGCATTGCAGATGTTCTTGGGCATGTGTACGTTCCTTGCTGTATCGAAGAAAGTAGAAACGGCAATTGGCCTCGGTGTCGCAGTTATTGTCGTGCAATCCATCACCGTGCCTGTGAATAATCTGATCTTCAATTACCTGCTGAGGGAAGGCGCCCTAGCTTGGTTAGGTCTGCCGGACCTCTCCTTGGCATTCCTCGGATTCCTTTGCTATATCGGCGTGATCGCGGCGATGGTGCAGGTGCTCGAAATGTTTCTCGATAAATATGTTCCGGCGCTTTACAGCGCACTTGGTGTGTTCTTACCACTGATTACAGTCAACTGTGCGATTTTGGGTGCAACTTTATTTATGGTGGAGCGTGACTACACGTTCCCAGAAAGTATTGCGTTCGGCCTTGGTTCTGGATTCGGCTGGGCTTTGGCTATCGTCGCGTTAGCGGGTATACGAGAGAAATTGAAATATAGCGATGTGCCTGAAGGCCTCCGTGGTCTCGGCATTACCTTCTTAACCGTAGGTCTCATGTCTTTAGGATTTATGTCCCTGAGCGGAGTATCACTCTAGCTGAGCAGTGGTCGCTCTCTCGGATGGTATTAATCGGATCCGATAAATTATTCATTAAGTGAAGCAAAGATGATCGATTTTGGAACAATTACAGGTGGGGTAGCGCTGTTCACCATCATGGTGATGCTGTTGGTCTCACTCATTCTTGTGGCCCGTGCTCGACTAGTGAGTAGTGGTGACGTGAAGATTGAAATTAACGGTGATCCCGAAAAAACGATCACCGTTCCCTCGGGCGGTAAATTGCTGAATACGCTTGCTGATGCAGGAATTTACCTCTCTTCTGCTTGTGGTGGCGGTGGTACTTGTGCCCAGTGTAAATGCCAAGTATTGGATGGTGGTGGCTCTATGCTGCCGACAGAGGAAGGTCACTTCACCCGTGGGCAGCGTAAAGACAACTGGCGTCTGTCCTGTCAGGTTGCTGTTAAACAGGACATGAAAATTGAGGTTGCCCCCGAGTTCTTCGGCGTTAAGCAGTGGGAATGCACCGTCCTATCGAACGATAATGTCGCGACATTTATTAAAGAGTTGGTGTTAGAAATTCCAGCCGGCGAGAGTGTAGATTTTCGCGCAGGCGGCTATGTTCAATTAGAAGTGCCTCCTCATGAAGTAAAATACGCGGACTTCAATATTGGAGAAGAATATCGCGGAGACTGGGAGCATTTCGGCCTGTTCAAGCATGTATCGACGGTGAAGGACACAACAGTCCGAGCGTATTCGATGGCGAACTATCCCGAAGAGCGCGGAGTGATCAAGTTTAATATCCGAATCGCAACGCCGCCTCCAGGTACAGATCTGCCACCAGGGAAGATGTCATCGTATGTCTTCAGCCTGAAACCGGGTGATAAGGTTAAGGTGTTTGGTCCGTTTGGTGAATTCTTCGCGAAGGATACCGATGCGGAGATGGTTTTCATCGGCGGTGGTGCAGGTATGGCGCCCATGCGTTCACATATTTTCGACCAGCTCCGACGATTGCACAGCAAACGTAAGATTAGTTTCTGGTACGGTGCGCGCAGTCTTCGTGAGATGTTCTATGAAGACGATTACAACACGCTCGCGGCAGAAAATGAGAATTTCGAGTGGCATATCGCTCTGTCTGATCCGCAGCCGGAAGATAATTGGACTGGAATGACGGGCTTTATTCACAATGTCGTATTGGAAAATTATCTAAAGAATCATCCAGCCCCTGAAGATTGCGAATACTATATGTGTGGCCCGCCCATGATGAATGCGGCTGTAATAAAGATGCTGAAAGATTTGGGCGTCGAAGACGAGAACATCTCTCTCGACGAGTTCTCGTGATCGGCCTAATTCGCCGCGGCTTATATATCTCCTCTTTCGCACTGCTCGCAATTGCACTATCTAGCTGCCGCGAGCAGGCGAATATCGACCCAGCGCCAAGTCGTTTCGATGGCGCAACGATGGGTACCACCTACAGCGTGCTCTACGCAGATAGCGTGACTGAGCAGGAATCTGCCTCGCTCCAGCAAGGTGTTGCTGCGCTTCTGGCCAAATTGGACAAGCAAGTATTTTCTACGTATGCGAGCAACTCAGAGTTATCGCGCTTAAATGCTGCCCCAGTTGGGGTGCCTGTGGCGGTATCCAGCGAGTTGTTTGATGTATTGGTCGCCTCGCAGAAAGTCTCTGCTGCTAGTGATGGCGCGTTCGATCCAACGGTGGGGCCGCTGGTGAATTTGTGGGGCTTTGGTCCTGGGCGGAATGCTCTAAATACGTCGGTTCCTCCTGATGATGAAGTGGCGGCCGCGTTGTCGCAGGTGGATTATCAAGCCATTGTTCTCGATGAAGAACATGGCACGGTCACTCGATTAGCGCCTGTCGTCATTGATTTAAGCGCGATTGCGAAAGGCTTCGGAGTAGATGCTGTCGCTGATTATCTCGAGTCTCGGGGTGTTAAAAATTATTTTGTCGAAGTGGGCGGTGAGTTGCGCATTGCTGGCAATAAGAATTCTGTGGAAAACGGTTGGGTGCCCGCTATTGAGGCTCCTGAAGAAGGCCTCTCGAAAATCCATGCTGTGCTATTTACCCATGGTGAGTCGATTGCAGTCGCTGGCTCAGGGGACTATCGTAACTACTTTGAGCAGGACGGTGTGCGATACTCCCACGAGATTGACCCTCGCACAGGGCGTCCGATCATGCATACGCTCGCTGCTGTCTACGTGATTGATGAGCAGGCGATGCTCGCTGATGCGCTGGCAACAACTTACATGATTCTTGGTCCGGAAGAGGCGTTCAATGCAGCCGAGAATACCGATCAAGCTGCATATTTCATAGTGAGGAGCGGGGTGAATGCAGCGGGGGAAGTGGTTTTCGAGAGCTTGGCAACGGAAGAATTTGAACGTTTCTTGCAGGAATGAATGTAGACCAATAGCTGTTCTATGTAATGAACACAGGACTTTGAGGTGAGAAAATGACCGTAGTGTTTGTGACATTTATCGCCATGATGGTGTTTATTTTGCTGATGTCAGTAGGCGTTTTACTCGGCCGTAAGCCCATTCAGGGCTCATGCGGTGGCCTCAGTAATATTAACGGCATGGAAAAGTGCGAGTTATGTGGTGGTAGCGCACAAAAGTGCGAAGAATTGAGTTCCGAATTGAAGGGGACGCTTCCTCGCGCCGTCGATGCAATGCGAAAGAAACAATAGGGCTGATATGAAAGGCAAAAATCACTACGACATTATTGTAGTCGGAGCCGGTCCTGCTGGTGAAGCGGCAGCGATGAATGCGAAGAAGAAGGGGCGGTCAGTCGCCGTGGTTAACGACCTAAAGCATGTCGGTGGAAATTGTACGCATTGGGCGACCATTCCCTCGAAGGCGCTGAGGCATGCCGTGAAGCAGGTTATGCAATTTAATTCAAATCCGATGTTCCGTGATGTAGGTGAAGCTAGAAAGCTAAGTTTCCAACAAATACTAAAACAAGCCGAGCGCGTCGTTTCTTCTCAAGTGGCGATGAGAACGGATTTCTACGATCGTAACCATATCCCCGTCATCAGTGGTCGGGGAGTTTTCCTTGATGCACACACACTCAAGCTAGAAGGGAAGCGGACAAGGTTAAGCGCCGACAATTTTATAATCGCCACCGGCTCTAGGCCGTACCATCCTCCCGATGTCGATTTTGATCATCCCCGGTTATTTGATAGTGACACAATTCTGTCGTTGGACTTCTCTCCACGGAAGGTCACGATAATCGGTGCGGGTGTAATAGGCTGTGAATACGCTTCAATCTTTGGTGGCTTAGGTGCAAAAGTTGAGCTTATCAATCCCGCGACATCTCTATTGAGCTTTCTTGATTTTGAAATCTCTGGCGCGCTTAGTTACCACTTGCGTGACCTCGGCGTCAGAAGCCGGCACAACGAAGACTATGAGTCTATCGAGTACTTCGACGACTATGTCGTGACTTACTTAAAATCTGGTAAAAAAATTAAGAGCGACATCGTTCTCTGGGCGAATGGAAGAACGGGTAACACCAACGGACTCGGCTTAGAGAAGCTTGGAATAGAAGCGAACGAACGCGGACAAATTGCTGTTGATCGAACGTACAAAACGGACGTTGATAATATTTATGCGGCGGGCGATGTGATTGGTTGGCCGGCACTCGCGGGCGCGGCCTACGATCAAGGCAGGTCGGCGAGTAATGCTATAGTGGATCCAGAGGCTTGTACCCACGTAGATGAAGTGGCGACGGGCATTTTTACGATTCCCGAGATCTCTACGTTGGGCGCGACCGAGGCGGAATTATCGGCCGCCAAGATTCCTTACGAGGTTGGTAAGGCGTTTTTCAAAAATACGGCACGTGCCCAAATTACCGGCGAGCAAGTCGGCATGCTCAAGCTGATCTTTCACTTCGAGACACTGGAACTGCTAGGGATCCATTGCTTTGGCGATCAGGCATCCGAAATTGTACATATCGGACAAGCTATACTTCGACAGCCGGCGCCGGCGAATTCGATTAAGTATTTTATCGATACCACCTTCAACTATCCGACTATGGCGGAAGCCTACCGCACCGCCGCGCTCGATGGGCTTAATCGAGTTTTCTGATACTCGCTTCGATACTAAGCCATTCACCCCAACTTACCGTTCATTCATCGGTGATCGATCGTGCTTGCCAAGTCTTTCTGACAAGGTTAATTTCAACTGTGGGAAAGACAATGCAGTCAGGTCTTATTCTCTAATATCGAACTGTAAGTAGTTCAGACTCAAACGCTTATAGCTGGGGGATAATAATAATGACGCGAACCGCGAGAGATATTCTTAAAGACAAGGGTGGGCATATGGTGACCGTGGCATATGATGCGACGATACATCAGGCGCTCACGCTCATGACTCAACATCGTGTGGGCTCCATTGTTGTTGTCGATGGTGAGAAGATCAAGGGCATTTGGACCGAGCGGGACCTTATGTTCCGGGCTTTGGAAGAAGGTTTCGATGCGCGTACTGCTTTATTGAAAGATAGGATTTCTGAAAATCTCGTATCGGCGAGTGCCGATGAGGTGGTCGATCAGCTATTTGACAAATTTTTAGGCAAGAGGATTCGTCACCTACTCATCGAAGACGATGGGGAATTCGTTGGTCTCATCTCGGTGGGTGATGTGATGAAGGCAAATTTGCAGCAAAAGGCTGAGGAGTTTGCCGAATTGAATCACAAGGTTAGCCTGGAGTATTACGAAAACTGGAAGCAGGTTCAGGCGGATCGCTAACGATTCATTTCTCACAAATTTTGTGACGATTACCACAAAAGCTTGCGCATCATCCAATTCGCATGCTAGTTTTTTACGCATTATCTTGTAAGACAGTAGTTAAGTAGTTGCTAAATAGAAGTGCTTAGATAGGTCAAGAAAGACGGTAGAGCAGAATCTCTAGCTAATAAATTGATAAATAATGAATTTAGCTAAGATGATGGCGATAATAAGAGCCGATTTCTTTAACTGAGAGTCACTTGTATTCCTGGTATTTCGCCATGGAAGTGTTCAGCTTAACGGGCTCCCCAAGAAAGGTTTTGACCGTTTCGAAGGGTAGTAATCTCGAAACACCTCTAGGTCTGGTGATTAGCTAAGACTTGCCTTTCGTTCGTATCTTCATCGCTCCAGTTTTTCCCCGCAAGTACTCTGTTTTAAGTCCTGTTTTATGGCTGACTAGTTCCCCTTGGATTTGTCCGCCAGAGATTTAGCCGAGAGTAGGGAGTAGCGATGATGGAGCCCGAAGCGACTGTGAGCGGAACTCAAGACGTCTCTACATTCATTGTTTATGCAGCAATTGTACTAGCTATTGTTGGCGTTATGCTGGGCTTGTCCTATGTTTTGGGTGAGCGAAAGTCAGCACATTCAAAGAACTTACCGTTCGAATCAGGGATTGTGTCTGTCGGTAGCGCTCAGTTTCATACCACAATTCATTTTTATCTTCCTGCGATACTTTTCATCATTTTCGACCTAGAGGTGGTTTTCCTCTTTGCCTGGGCGCTTATCGTTCGTGATGCCGGCTGGGCGGGTTTTCTAGAAGTCACCATTTTTATCGTCGTCCTACTTGTTGCGCTCTTCTACTTGTACCGTATCGGTGCACTCGATTGGCGAACTCAAATTCAGAAACGTGAGTTGAAAACCCTCGTCGGCCCAGGTGGCGTGACGAATAAGAAGGAATTTCACCTATGAATTGGAGCCTTGAGGCGGCAGATCAGGCGAAGGCCCCGCAGCGTGGAAATGACGATCTTGATAAATTGGTTCGTCAAAACGTGATGATGGTAACCCTAGAAGACATGATTGCGTGGGGGCGGAAGAACTCGCTATGGCCATTCAATTTTGGCTTGTCATGTTGCTATGTCGAAATGGCGACAGCGATAACTAGTAGGCATGACGTTGCTCGTTTTGGTTCGGAAGTTATCCGTGGAACTCCGCGCCAGGCGGATATGATTATTATTGCGGGTACCGTATTCAGAAAAATGGCGCCGGTGGTCAAGCAGCTCTATGACCAGCTGCTGGAGCCTAAGTGGGTCATATCGATGGGATCCTGCGCAAATTCCGGCGGTATGTACGATATTTATTCAGTAGTTCAGGGTGTTGATAAGTTTTTGCCGGTTGATGTTTATGTGTCGGGCTGTCCACCAAGGCCGGAGGCTTTGTTGCAGGGCTTGATGCTTTTGCAAGAGTCCATTGGAAAGCAGCGTCGCCCTCTGAGTTGGGTTATCAATGAACAAGGGATCATTCAGCGTGAAGAGAACGATGTGCAACGAGTCATCCGCGGACCCGAACGAATAGCGGCCACCGAACTCCGCTCGCCGGATGAGGTGTAAGTCTCGATGCCTACGTCTACTAATACAGCGTTTACGAAGCAAAATAGACAATCGGCGGCGCATGTGGCAGTAGACTATTTACAGTCTGTACTCGGTGATAGGTTGTTGTGTAAACAACAGACAGTGGATTCTATTCCCACGCTCTGGTTCTCCAGAGAATCAATAATCCAAGCTTTAACAATTCTGAGAAATGAGTCCTTTGCAGGTGCTCGTTTCGAGATGTTGCTCGATTTAACGGCTATCGATGAGCGAGCTCGAATTAATCGACAAGAGCAGCCTGAGAGCGACTTCACCGTCGTTTACCATTTGATGTCTTTTAGTGGAAATGCGGATTTACGATTAAAAGTTCCATTGCACGATTCAGATTTACGTACGCCTACTACTTGTGATCTTTGGCCAAACGCCAACTGGTACGAGCGAGAAGTGTGGGACATGTTCGGCATTCGCTTCGATGGCCATCCTAACCTTTATCGACTTGTGCTTCCGCCAACGTGGAAGGGCCATGCCTTACGTAAGGAGCATCCCGCCCGAGCGACAGAAATGGAGCCCTTTGCTCTTAATGATGAGCAAACCGATGTAGAACAAGAAGCGCTGAAATTCAAACCGGAAGAGTGGGGTATGAAGCGCGCATCCGATGACTCGGAATTTATGTTCCTTAATCTCGGGCCAAATCATCCCAGCGTCCATGGTGCGTTTCGCATCGCCGTTCAATTAGATGGTGAAATTTTAGTCGACGCAGTGCCGGACATTGGTTATCACCACCGCGGTGCCGAAAAAATGGGCGAGCGTCAGTCCTGGCATACATTCATTCCCTACACGGATCGTATCGATTATCTGGGTGGTGTAATGAATAACTTACCCTATGTTATGGCTGTTGAAAAAATGGCCGGAATAGAAGTGCCGGAGCGTGTAAAGGTGATAAGGGTGATGCTGTCGGAAATGTTCCGGATTTGTAGCCACCTATTGTTCTACGGCACTTTTGCGCAAGACGTCGGTCAGCTCTCTCCGATTTTCTATATGTTCGTCGAGCGGGAACGTATTTTTAATATTATCGAATCAATTTGTGGAGCGAGGATGCATCCAGGTTGGTTCCGCATTGGTGGTGTCGCACAAGACTTGCCGAAGGGTTGGGATACTCGCATTCGTGAGCTGCTCGAATTCATGCCGCCTAGGCTCGACGAATACGACAGTATGGTAATGAATAACGGCATACTCAAACGACGCACTCAAGGTGTGGGTGCTTATACGACTCAAGAAGCATTTGATTGGGGCGTGACCGGTGCTGGCTTGAGGGCGACAGGCTTAGAGTGGGATATGCGAAAGCAACGCCCTTATAGCGGTTATGAAAATTTTGAATTCGATGTACCGATAGCCGCAAACGGCGATTGCTACGATCGTTGTGCTGTCCGTGTCGAAGAAATGAGACAGAGCTTAAGAATTATCAAGCAGTGCGTCGATAACATGCCCTCTGGCGACTATAAGTCGTCCCACCCTTTGACGACGCCGCCTCGCAAAGAAAACACGATGCAGGACATCGAGACTTTGATCAACCATTTTCTAAATGTCAGTTGGGGACCCGTCATCCCGCCCAATGAAGTGTCTATGTCGATAGAGGCCACTAAGGGTATTAATTCTTATTATTTGATAAGTGATGGTAGTACTACTTCCTATCGCACAAGAATCCGCACGCCATCATTTGCTCATTTGCAGATGATTCCGGCGATTTCACGTGGCTTCATGGTTTCAGATTTGATAGCGATCATCGCTAGTATTGATTTTGTTATGGCGGATGTGGATCGATGAGTGAGAATAAATTAATGAAAAATTCTGTCATCACCACTTCCTTGTCGAGGGAGTTAACGGCAGCTGAAATATCGGAAATTGAGCATGAGATTAGTCTCTATCCGGATAAAAGAGCCGTTGGACTTGAGGCATTGAAAATCGTTCAAAGACATCAGGGATGGGTTTCGGATGAAAGCATGCGAGCGATTTCTAATTATCTCGATATCCCAGTCGCTGATCTCGAAGGTGTTGCGACATTTTTCAATCTGATTTACCGGCGTCCTGTAGGGAAGAAAGTAATTTTATTCTGCGACAGCGTGAGTTGTTGGGTCATGGGTTGTGACAGGATCAAGCAGAAGATTACCGACCAGCTGGGTATCGACTACGGAGAGACTACGAGCGACGGCGAGTACACGCTAATTCCTGTGCCTTGTTTAGGAGACTGTGATAAGGCTCCGGTGATGATGATCGGTGAAGAAATGCACCGACACCTAGATGAAGAGGGTATCGAGAGCCTGTTTCGAAATGCTGCTGTGAATAAGTCGGGAGGTGATTCTTGAGCGATCGCCCCTTAACTAAAAATATCGATCTCGCGCGAGGACCTTTATCGTTGCGGGACTATGAAGCTGCTGGCGGTTACCGCGGTGCCAAGTCGGTCGCTGGTTTGCATCCCAATGAAGTGCTCGAGCGGGTCAAGGAATCTGGGCTTAAAGGAAGGGGAGGCGCAGGATTTCCTACCGGTCTCAAGTGGAGCTTCGTTCCCCAGGGTCCTGAGTCGGAACAGCAGAAATACTTGGTCGTGAACGCTGATGAAATGGAACCTGGCACGTTTAAGGATCGCTTGCTCATGGAGGGCGACCCTCATCTTCTCATCGAGGGGATGATTATCGCGGCCTATACCATTGGCGCGAACAAGGCATTCATTTTTTTGCGTGGTGAGTATGTTTTAGCGGAAAAGCGTCTCGCCAGGGCGATCGCTGAAGCGAAGGAAGCTGGTCACTTAGGGACTAATCTATTTGGCACAGGCTATGACTTGGATATTGTATTGCACACAAGTGCGGGTCGTTACATATGTGGTGAAGAAACGGCCTTGCTCAACGCGCTCGAAGGAAAGAGAGCGAATCCTCGCGCTAAGCCACCATTCCCGCAAGTGAGTGGACTATGGGGTAAGCCAACAATAGTTAACAATGTTGAGACCCTATGCAATCTCCCCGGGATTTTGGCGAACGGTGTTGAGTGGTATCAATCCCTCGGCAGCGGTGGTGATTACGGAACTAAGATGTTTGGTGTGAGTGGCAGAGTAAAAAAACCGGGATGCTGGGAGTTACCCTTTGGCGTTTCGATTCGTGAGGTCATAGAGGGTCATGCCGGGGGCATGCAAGAAGGCTATTCTTTGAAGGCTTTCCTGCCCGGCGGCGGGTCTACTGACTTTCTCACTCCTGAACATCTGGATACGCCACTAACTTATTCGGCCATAGGCGAATTGGGGAGTCGATTGGCGACTGGCACGATGATCCTACTCGATGACAAAACTTGCCCGGTTGGGATGATTGGTAATTTGATGCGTTTTTTCGCGCATGAGTCCTGTGGCTTCTGTACCCCTTGTCGAGATGGACTGCCTTGGGTGGATGCTATTTTCCGAGATCTCGAATGCGGCAAAGGTAGTGCAAAGGACATCGCCATACTCCATGACCATGTTGGTTACATGGGGCCAGGGAAAACTTTTTGTGCCTTGGCGCCTGGGGCAACTGCACCACTGGGTAGTGGTCTGAAATTATTTGCTGAAGAATTTGAGCAACATCTTGTTCACGGTGCTTGCCCTTATCTTTGATAGGAATTGTTTGGATTGATTAGCAATAGTCGTAATGTGTGTGAGGAATAAGTGATGGCAAAGATCACGGTCGATGGGCAGTGCTATGAAGTTGACCCAGCCAATAACTTGCTGCAAGAGTGTCTTTCGCAGGGCTTAGACCTTCCTTATTTTTGTTGGCATCCTTGCATGGGGTCTGTGGGTGCTTGCCGCCAGTGTGCAGTTAAGCAATATCGAGACGAGGATGACAAAACTGGCACATTGGTGATGGCCTGTATGACTCCGGTTACAGATGGCGCAATCCTTTCTATTGAGGATGATCAAGCAAAAGCGTTTCGAGCCGGCGTTATAGAAGGTCTCATGACGAGTCACCCGCATGACTGTCCGGTGTGCGAAGAAGGAGGAGAGTGTCACCTTCAAGATATGACCCTCATGTCCGGGCACAATTATCGCCGCTTCGATAAGCGAAAGGTTACTCACCGCAATCAAGATCTGGGTCCATTTCTAAATCACGAGATGAATCGCTGTATCACCTGCTATCGCTGTGTTCGTTTCTACAACGATTATGCGGGCGGCAAAGATTTATCAGCGCAGGCTTCCCATCACCATACTTATTTCGGCAGATTCGAGGCTGGCACACTTGAAAGTGAATTTAGCGGCAATCTCGCGGAGGTTTGCCCGACTGGTGTATTTACAGATAAACCGTTTAGCGAACATTACGCACGTAAATGGGACTTAGAGGCTGCCCCGGCAGTCTGTACGGGTTGTGCCATAGGATGCAATACAAGCCCTGGTGAACGTTATGGCAGTTTGAGGCGAATAGTTAATCGATACCATAGCGATATCAACGGTTATTTCCTTTGTGATAGAGGTCGGTTTGGTGCTCATTATGTGAATTCGGATTTCCGTTTGCGCAGCGCTAAAGATTCTTCGGGCATGACTCTCTCGTCCGAAGAGGCAAGCATTGCCTTTGCGCGTGATACGCAGAAGCGATTGATAGGAATAGGTTCGCCTCGAGCTTCTGTGGAAGCAAACTTTGCGTTACGCAGATTAGTCGGTGAAGATAACTTTTATGCAGGGTTCTCAGACTCTGATTATGAAGCAATGCAGGTCCTGTTAAACAGTTTGCAGGATCAGGATTTTAATTGTCCTAGTTTAAAGCAGGTTGAATCTGCTGATGCAGTTCTAATCATCGGCGAAGATGTGACGAACACAGCGCCAAGGATGGCGCTGTCGCTTCGTCAAAGTGTGAGGGTAGCGGCGTATGAACTTGCTGATAAAGCGCGAATCCCGCAGTGGCAAGATGCGGCGGTGCGAGAAATTGCACAAGAGACGCGCAGCCCGTTATGCATATTTGCTACGGGAGCTACTCGCTTAGATGATGTTGCGACACTTAGGCTTAACGCAAGTAGAGAGGATTTATTGGAAGCAGCGGAAGCGCTCTTTGTGAGGCTAAGTGGAGATTCACCACATTATCGAGAGGGAGTTACGGGTCGCACGATGCAAGCGGTTGAAGAAACCTACGCGGCTCTACTCGCTGCTAAAAAACCACTTATCATTAGTGGAGTCCATGCGGGCGTGGAGGCCATGCGATTGGCGAGTAATATCGCCAAAAGACTCGCTAAAATACGCGAATCCAGCTGTGATTTAGTGTTGCTTGCGGCTGAGCACAATAGTGTAGGTCACGCTTTGCTGCTCGAAGAAAAGAATTCTCTGGGTTCTGCATTTAACCGTCTGAAAGATGAAGGCTGCGACGGTTTAATTGTTATCGAAAACGATTTATATAACCGGGCGCCAACCTCGATAGTGCAAGCGGCACTGAAAAGCGTGGATACTTGTATTGTTATCGATCAAATAGAAACGCCTACTGCTCGCCACGCTTCGCTTGTCTTGCCTAGTACGAGCTTCGTCGAAAGCGCTAATGTGCTTGTCAATTACGAGGGTAGGGCTCAATTGAGTTTCCAGTTAAGCCCATGTCCGGAGTCATTGAAACCCGTAGAACGCTGGCTAAACGTTGAGGGAAGCGAGTCCACTGAGTCGCTGATCCGACGTTGTAGTACGGAGCTAGCACCGTTTTCTGAGCTCGATAAATGCTTGCCGCATCCATCTTCGGTAGTCCCGGGGGCGAAATTTCCACGGATGTCTCATCGTGCTAGTGGCCGCACAGCTATGAATGCAGATCGTAATGTTCACGAAGGCAAACAAACCTTAGATGATAATTCGGTGATGTCTTTCTCTATGGAAGGTATCCAGCCCTTGAGAGATGCTACTGTATTAGGAAGCAGTTGGGCTCCTCAGTGGAATTCAAATCAGTCGATCAGCAAGTTTCAAAATGAGGTTAATGGGGCGCTAAAACAGAGAAACAGCGAAATCCATCTAATCACGCGCAATTCGCACCTTGACTACTATCCTTCCTACTCCCGTACTGAGGGACAGAGCGATGAGCATAAGTATCTATTGCAGGCTGTCCAGCAAATATTTGGTAGTGATGAGCTGAGCGCAAGATCTAAACCTGTCCAGTCGAGAATGAGCGATTGCTATATAGCGTTTAATGTAGAGTCGGCGAAGCAGTTAGGAGCGACAACCGGGGACTCTATTGAGTTGCAAGATACAGGCGTTGAACTGACGCTCGTAGTTCGTGCTGATGTGCCTGATGGAGTCGCATTGGTGTACCCCGGCAGCAGTGCTACAGGTTTGTCAGTTAATCGCTTCGATCTCCCAAAAGCTGCGCAATTGAGTCGTCTTGATAAAGCGAATTCAGAATATGGTCTGGGCGTATCATCTCTCGTAGTCGATGACAGGGTCGATGTAGAAGTGACAACAGGGGCGATTCTATGAATTGGGAAGTGGGTTCCGGCTTGAATATCGCCAGCGTCCTCATAGTGGTCATCGTAATAGCAGCGATGCTTATTTGGGTTGAGCGTCGACTTCTCGGGTTTTGGCAGGATCGACTCGGCCCTAATAGGGTAGGCCCTTTCGGACTGCTTCAAGTAGTCGCTGATATGATTAAGATCTTCACCAAAGAAGACTGGGTGCCACCTTTTTCTGATCGATTCAGTTTCGTGCTCGCGCCAGGGATCATTATGATCGTGATCCTGATGAGTTTTTCAGTCATACCCTTCGCCCCAGGTGTAGGAGTGATTAACTCGAATATAGCCGTACTATTCGTTTTAGCCATGGCCTCTCTGGGTGCCTACTCAGTCATGCTTGGGGGCCTTTCATCAAATAATAAATACGCATTGTTGGGGAGTTTAAGAGCGGCTGCTCAGATGGTGAGTTACGAAGTGTTTATGGGCATATCGCTGCTAGGTGTCGTAGCACTCGCTGGCAGTTTTAATCTAAGAGAGATAGTCGTCGCACAAGAAAATGGGTGGTTTATTGTTCCTCAGTTTGTAGGTTTCGTTATTTTTCTTATCGCGGGAGTTGCAGAAAGTCATCGTCTCCCATTCGATATTCCTGAGGCGGAACAGGAGATATGCGCAGGCTACCACACTGAATATTCAGGCATGAAATTCGGAATGTTTTTCGTGGGCGAATACTTGGGATTGGTTTTGATCTCATCCCTAATCACTGTGTTGTTCTTCGGGGGTTGGCATGGGCCGTTGTTGCCTCCGATTGTGTGGTTCGTGATTAAGGCAGCTATTTTCATTGCGTTTTTTATTCTGTTGAGAGCGGCAATACCTCGGCCACGTTACGATCAACTCATGACATACGGTTGGCTCTTTTTGTTGCCGCTTTCTCTCTTAAATTTGCTGATTACCGGCGCACTTATACTGCTGTGATAGGGGGAGGAGGTTAACGTGTCGACATTGATAAAGAAGTCTCTATTCGCGAAGCTCCTCGCACTTGTGAAGGATACGCTGACGAGCCAAGTTGTATCACTCTGGAAGGTTTTTCGCCATCTGTGGGTGGCAACTGATACGGTTCAATATCCAGAGCAGCAGCCGTATATGTTTCCTCGTTGGCGCGGGCGAATAATTCTCACAAGGGATCCAGAGGGCGAGGAGCGCTGTGTGGCGTGTAATCTTTGTGCGGTGGCTTGTCCCGTGGATTGTATCGCCTTGCAGAAGACCGAAGATGAGGCTGGGCGGTGGTATCCGGAATTCTTCCGCATTAATTTTTCGCGTTGCATCATGTGTGGATTCTGCGAGGAAGCTTGTCCTACTAACGCTATCCAACTCACGCCCGATTTTGAAATGGCTGAATACAAGCGACAAGATATGGTATGGGAAAAGGAAGACCTGCTAATAAGCGGTACGGGGAAGTACCACGAGAGTAATTTCTATCGAGTTTCTGGCAAAGCGATAAAAGGAAAGGACAAAGGCGAGGCTCGAAACGAGTCCTCTCCTGTGGACGTGAGGAGTCTACTGCCATGATTTCTTTATTTTACGTGGCCGCTATCGTCGCGGTTATCGCATCAATGCTCGTAATTATTCAAGTCAACGTAGTGCATGCGCTGATTTATTTGGTGCTTTCTCTGCTTGCGATTGCGGTCGTTTTTTTTAGTCTCGGTGCGCCCTTCGTGGCTGTCTTAGAAGCCATCGTGTATGCCGGTGCAATCATGGTTTTATTTCTTTTCGTAGTCATGATGCTGAATCTCGGACATGCGAGTCGACAACAGGAGAGGGTGTGGCTGGCGACATCGGGTTGGCTGCTTCCTAGCTTGCTTGCTGGAGTTTTATTTTGGGGGGTGGTCAGTAGCTTGCCATCCATTGATCTTTCAGTCTCTGTGATTGGTGCGCGTGAGGTAAGTATCCGGCTATTCGGTCCCTATGTTTTGGCAGTTGAGTTGGCGTCATTCTTGTTACTTGCCGGACTTGTTTCTGCCTACCATATTGCGAAACGCTGAATGGGTATTCTGATATGAATGAGATTCCACTAGAGGCGGGATTATTACTGGCTACAATTTTGTTTGCGATTGGCCTGCTTGGCGTCATGACGCGCCGCAACATCGTTTTTGTGCTCATGTCTCTTGAAATAATGCTGAACTCAGCAGGGCTTGCATTCGTGTTAGCAGGTGCGCGCTGGGGCTCGGCAGATGGTCAAATAATGTTCTTGATGATATTGACTCTCGCTGCATCTGAAGTGGCCGTGGGACTGGGGTTAATTATTCAAATGTATAAGAAATTTAAGACCGTGGATATCGATGTGCTGTCAGCCCTGAAGGGCTAATAAAGGGAGTATCGTGTGTTTGACTCGCTAGGATTATTGCCTTTCTTACCGTTCCTCGGATTTTTGATTCTATTCTTGAGCGGGGGTGGCTTACCTCGTCGCATTGTTGCTGTCGTTGGCGCCGGTAGCATCGGTTTAGCCTTTCTCCAAGCTTTGCTGCTTGCCTTGCCAGTCATTGAAAATGATTCTCTCGTTAGCCAACAAGTCATTTATTCGTGGATGTCAGTAGGTGAATTCGAATCCAAATTTGGTCTTTATCTCGACGGCTTAAGTAGCGTCATGATCTTGGTCATCACGGGGGTGGGATTTCTCATCCACCTCTATTCAACAGGCTTTATGCGAGATGATCCAAGTTACTCCAGATTTTTCGCAATAATGAATTTGTTTGTATCCTCCATGCTTGTGCTCGTATTAGCGGATAATTTGCTTCTTCTTTACTTGGGTTGGGAAGGAGTTGGCTTGTGTAGTTATTTGCTAATCGGATTCTGGTATAGCAATCCCAGTAATGGCTATGCAGCACGCAAGGCTTTCGTTACCACGCGAGTGGGTGACACCTCGATGGCAATTGGCCTGCTGTTATTGTTCACGCAGTTAGGCAGTTTAAATATAGAGGAACTGATGAATGGCGCGGAAACGCAATGGGGTCTGGGTTCGGGATACGCAGTTGCGGCTTCGCTGTTATTACTCGGAGGGGCGGTGGGTAAGTCGGCGCAACTGCCGCTACAAACTTGGCTTCCAGACGCGATGGCCGGTCCAACACCGATAAGTGCACTGATCCATGCAGCGACTATGGTGACGGCAGGCGTTTATCTTATTGCCAGAACGCATACGTTGTTTGAACTCGCGCCGGACGTGCAGTTGCTTGTCGCTTTCATTGGGCTGGCTACTTTACTCATGGCTGGTTTTACCGCCATGACGCAGCGTGATATTAAACGCATTCTCGCTTATTCAACGATCAGTCAGATTGGCTATATGTTTCTTGGCTTGGGAGTCGGAGCTTGGTCGGCTTCCGTCTTCCATTTAATGACGCATGCTTTTTTCAAGGCTTTGCTATTCCTCGCAGCCGGAACGGTCATACTTAGTCTTCACCACGAACACGATATTTTTAAGATGGGCGGTAAACGAAAGCAGCTTCCAATCGCTTTCGCATCTTTCATGATAGGTAGTTTGGCGCTAGCCGCGTTCCCCTTCACGTCCGGTTATTTCAGCAAAGATGAGATATTGCTTGCGGCATTAGCGATAGAAGGTCCAGGCCTATGGCTGTGGATAGGGGGTGTAGTTGGCGCATTCTTTACGGGCATCTACAGTTTCAGGTTAGTGTTTGTCGTGTTTTTTGGAGAGAGTGCCGACCACCATGACGACAAGGAAGTGACTGGTTTCACTATGGCATTCCCGTTAATGGTGTTGATGGTGTTCGCTTTACTTGGTGGCTTTATCCATCCGCCAACAGACTTTGTCTTCTCTGTTGAGGAGGCGCACTCTGAGCATTCGGTATCGACTCTGATACACGCGATAATGATTGCTGTCCCATTGGCAGGCATCGGGGTCAGTTATCTCTTTTACGGAGCGAGATTATGGTCAGCTGATCGCCTCCTAGAATATAGTTTGGCGAAAAAATTGCATGGCTATTGGTTTAGCGGCTGGGGCTTCGATGCGCTCTATCGTGGTCTTTTCATCAAGCCGTTGCTCGGGCTAGCCGATTTGAACAGGCGAGATTTCATCGATTCCATTGTTGCAACTATTGTTGCGGTCAGTGAAGCAGGAAACGGCCTATTAGTAAGGTTCCAGTCTGGTTCTCTTCGGTGGTATGTATTGAGCGTAGTAGGTGGGGTGGCCATTTTACTTACTCTAGGAGGCTTATTATGAGCATCCTATGGATATTATTGATCCTATTCGTCGGGGGGGTTGTTGCTTGGATAAGTGAAGCTATCAATAAGCAGCTTCCCCGCTGGCTTGCGTTGTCGAGTGTCATATTGGCCATGCTTCCATTGGTGTCCTTGATGGATGGAGGTGATGACATTTCTTCAGCGTGGCTGTCATCGCTAAATACGGCCTGGATTCCTTCCTTGGGTATACAATTTTCACTCGCCGTCGATGGTTTGAGTTTGCTCCTGATAGGGCTCACAGGCTTTCTGGGTATTATATCCATTGCATCTGCGTGGGAAGAAATTAATTCGCGTGTTGGATTTTTCTATTTCAATTTGCTGTGGACTCTCGCGGGAGTAGTCGGCGTGTTTACAGCGGTGGATTTGTTTTTATTCTTTTTCTTTTGGGAAGTCATGCTCATTCCCATGTATTTCATCATCGCGATCTGGGGACACGAAAACCGTAAGTACGCAGCGACGAAGTTTTTCCTATTTACTCAAGCGACAGGCATGTTATTGCTAATGTCGTTATTGGGGTTGGCTTATTTTAATTGGAAAGCAACTGGGGTGTTAAGCTTCGCCTACGAAGATTTGCTCGCAGTTGACCTGGCAGGGGATGTTGAGCGCTGGTTGATGCTCGGTTTCTTTGTCGCCTTCGCCACCAAGTTGCCGAGTGTCCCATTCCATTCTTGGTTGCCAGATGCGCACTCCCAGGCTCCAACGGCGGGTAGCGTTCTGCTCGCTGGAGTACTATTAAAGACGGGGGCCTATGGGCTTATACGCTTCACATTGCCGCTATTTCCGAACGCCTCTTCTGAGTTTACGCCTGTAGCGCTGACACTAGCGGTAATCAGTATTCTTTACTGCGCGAAATTAGCTCTGGCGCAAACCGACCTCAAGCGCTTGATTGCTTATACCAGTGTCAGTCACATGGGATTCGTGTTGCTTGGTATTTATGCGTGGAACTTGATTGGTCTCCAAGGTGCCGTCATGACGATGCTCGCTCATGGCCTAAGTGCTGCAGCGCTATTCTCATTGGCGGGAGGATTGCAGGGGCGTTTACACACACGTGATTTGCGTAAGATGGGCGGATTTTGGTTGGCTTCGCCTAAGATGGCAGTAACTGCCATGTTCTTTTCCATAGCGGCGTTAGGTATGCCTGGGCTTGGCAATTTTGTTGGTGAATTCCTTTCATTGTTGGGTGTTTTTTCAGTGAGTGTTTCCGCCGCCGCTATAGCGGCGTTAGGTATGATTTTGGCGGCGGTCTATTCGCTTTGGGTTATGCAGGCCGTCTTCCAAGGCGAATCGACTGCCACTTCGGGGCTGCAGGATTTAAACCGACGTGAAATGCTAGCCTATGGCGCGATGATGTTCGGACTGCTAGTTATGGGCTTCTTTCCTAATCTATTTCTGGTTTTTTCGGACTCGGCGATATCGGGCTTGCTGTCACTTGATCAGCTTGTCGCAGTCGCAAAAGGGAGGTGGTAATGGACGTGCTGCAAAAGACCGAGTCTTTATCGACCGCGTTAGATTGGGCGTCACTGAAGTTGCTGCTCCCCCACGGAATAATAGCAGCAGTAATAGTGCTGCTTATGCTTGCGATTGCCATTAAACGGAATCACTTCTCGGCAACATTAATTTCCACAGCAGGGCTCATCTCGGCATCTGTAGTCGCTTCAATCCAACTTGTCTCCCAATTGCTCGCTGCAAATGATGCGGCAGATAGAATCTTTGTCACGCCCTTGTTTGCAGTGGATTCGATGTCCGTATTTTTTGTATCACTACTATGTTTTAGCGCGCTAGCTATCGCCATATCGGCATATGCTTACTTCAGTCGGGCGCAAGAGGCCAAAGAAGAGTTCCAGTTATTATTATTGCTGGCGACATTAGGGGCGATAACACTCGCGAGCGCCAACCATTTCGCCTCCGTTATTATTGGACTGGAAATGCTTAGCATGGCTCTCTATGGAATGATCGCCTATCGCATCCATATGACTAATGGAGGGGCGGCTAGCTTAGAAGGCGCTATTAAGTATTTAGTTCTATCGGCGGTAGCAACGGCCACCATGTTGTTCGGCACAGCGCTTATCTACGCTGAGAGTGGAACGCTAGTGATGAACGAGCTTAGCTCAGGCACCGCAAGCCCAATATTAATTGCCGGGTTTGTGATGTTGATTGCTGGCGTAGCTTTTAAATTGTCGTTGGTGCCGTTCCAGCTCTGGACCCCAGACGTTTATCAAGGCGGGCCGCTTCCAGCCGTCGCTTTTTTAGCCACCTTGGGAAAAGTAGCCGTTGTCGCTTTTCTGATTCGTCTGTTACTAATCTCAGGCTTGCTCACCGTCTATGCTATGTGGCAATTGATAGCGCTAGTCGCCGTAGCCTCAATTATTATCGGCAACCTATTGGCCTTGCGTCAGACTAATCTCAAGAGACTGCTTGCGTTTTCTTCAGTGGCTCATATGGGGTATTTGCTAGTAGCCATATTGTCCTCCTCATTGTCGACGGACTCTTTCGCGGCTGCATTGTTATACATCACCGTGTATAGCTTGTTATCGTTAGGAGCGTTTAGCTGTATAAGTATGGTTTCGTCTAGCGAGGCAGAAGTTGACGAGCTAGCTAATTTCGCAGGGCTATTCTGGCGAGATCCATGGCTCGCTGCAGCGATGTCCCTCATGATGTTCGGATTGGCTGGCATCCCATTGACAGCAGGTTTCATCGCTAAATTTAAAGTGTTCTTCGTGGGTGTGAGCGCAGCAGAGTGGGGGTTGCTCATTGCTTTGATAGTCGGCAGCGTGATCGGACTGTTTTATTATCTCCGCGTCATATTCACCATGTTAATGCAATCTGATTCTGAGGAGTTGCTGGCGGAATTAATTCCCCTTCGCATAGTCGACCTCGATAGTACCGGCTTGGTTATTGTCATCGCTGCAACTAGCGTGGCAGTGCTACTACTCGGTGTCTATCCAGAGCCTGTTCTGCAGTTAATGGATCGAGTTGCGACTGGGTTCTGAGTTACTGTTGTCAATATTTCTCTCCAATTATTCTATCTGAGATGGTCGTCGCTCTTGTGGCCTAATCCGTCTATCATAGAGGCTTCAGAGTGAATAGATGGTCGGAGACAGCAATTGGTCACACTTTCGAAAGTAGCCGTAATAGGTGGCGGTAGCTTCGGCACTGTTATAGCTAATATCGCGGCAGGCAATGGATTCCCAGTAAGTTTTTGGATGCGCAGCGATGCGCTCGCTGAGGCGATTAATCGTGATCGTGTGAACGAAGCTTACTTACCCGAATACCCCCTCAACGACCTCGTCGTAGCGACACACGATATGGCAGAGGCTGTCGCGGGCGCGCAGCTAATATTTGTTGCAGTGCCTAGCAGTTCCTTTCGCGCGGTGGTGACTGAACTCGTAAAAACAGCCTCTCCTAACGCCATGTTGGTGAGCACTACCAAGGGTATCGAGTCCGGCACTTTCCTGCTGATGAGTCAGGTCCTCCGAGAATTAGCGCCCGATTCATCGATTGGGGTGCTGAGTGGTCCGAACTTGGCTAAAGAAATTGCAGCTGGGCAACTTAGCGGTACGGTCATCGCGAGCGAAGATTCGGAGGTACGAGAGGCGGTGCAGGAAGCGCTCAAGTCACGAAGCTTTCGGGTTTATACCAATGACGATATGTTTGGAGTCGAGCTAGGCGGTTCATTAAAGAACATCTATGCGATTATAGCGGGCATGGCTGCCGCCCTCGGAATGGGGCATAACACGAATAGTATGTTGGTGACGCGCGGTCTCACGGAGATGGCGCGTCTCGGCCGTGAATTAGGTGCGGATCCGATGACATTTCTTGGTTTATCGGGCGTCGGTGATTTGGTCGTGACTTGTTCTTCTCCTCTCAGTAGAAATTACAGAATGGGCTACGCACTCGGTAAAGGGGCTAGCGTGGAGCAGGCCGCGAAAGAAATTGGACAAGTTGTGGAGGGCGTGAATACTGTTCGCCTGGTGAAGCAGAGGGCCGAGGAGCTTGGTGTTTACATGCCGCTGGCGACTGGGCTTTATATGGCTATCTTCGAAGGCGCCAGCATAGAATCGATAGTCTCCTCGCTGATGTTGGGCGAGCAGGCGCTAGATGTAGAATTTGCTGCGCAAGAGCACAAGCAGATAGACTGAAAAACGTGCATGGGTCAGATACTCAATGGCATGAACAGAGAATAGGAGAGACGCTATGTCTGATGACTTAGAAGATGAGATGGAAGAGGTTGTTGATAATCTGAAGAAGGCATCTGTATGGCAGCGAGCATTATTTACGCTGGGTTTTGCCTTATTGTTCTACATGATTCTCGTACCCTTGGTGCTGTTGTCCATGCTGGTGCAGGTAGTTTTTTGGTTATTCACAGGTGAAGCGAACAAAAAGATTGCTGAGTTGAGCAATCTCATTGTTGCGTTTATGCGCGAAATATTGCGCTTCCTGCTGTTCCTGTCTGATAAAAAACCGTTCCCATTTTCGGATTTCCCCGAGCCAGACCGTTGTTCTAGTCAAGGCTGTTGCAAGGAAGAGGAGCCTGAGGTCGCGCCTAGTGAAAACGCGGCGGTGGATAGTGTTCCTGATGCAGAGCCGCAAGCAGAGTCTGAGTCGCCAGCCGTAGAAGAAGAGCCTGCGTCTAAAGCAGAGCCAGACCCTGGGAATGCCAAGCCACCGGTCGCTGGGCCCAGCTCTAGTGCCACGCCACAAGGCTGATTGGTGATTTTAGTTCTGTTGAGACACGGTGAGGCGAGCTTCGAGGCTGCATCAGATCGGCTTCGAACACTCACCATCGATGGAGAGCTAGATGTGTGTGCATCCACAACCAGTTATCTGAATCACAGAATTCGGTTGTCGGGAGTTGATGCCCTTCAGCCGACACTCTTAGTAAGTCCATACCTCCGCGCCCAACAAACGGCAGATCTCGTAGGGAAGACGCTGACGAGCAATGAGCTGCAATTTTATAGCCAGAGTGGTGACTGGCTCACTCCGGAAACTCCAGTCGAGGATTGTATCCGCATGCTACAGCGCTTAGAGGGCGATGGCTTGAACGAACTATGGCTAATTTCTCACAATCCATTGTTGTCGACTTTGTTGTCTCAATTGGTCGACGGCGATAACTTCAGCCAACCGGCGCTGAGGACAGCCGAGATTGTTGAGTTAGAGCTAGACTGGCCGGCATTAGGCAGTGCTAGCATTGGGTATCGCCATTAGCTCTGATCAAGAACGAGGAGGTTTCATGTCTTCACAGCAGTTAATACACACACCCAGGGAAATGTTTTGGTTAATGTTGCGATCGTTTGCGCTATTGCTGACTTCTTGTTCAATGGCAGTTGCGGCTGATCAAGCAGTTGATCACCCTCTGCTTAATGCCTTTCCTGACTCTGTGATTGTCGATTATCAAGTCGCAGAAGAGGTCAATCACCGATTAATCTTAGGGGCTTTGCAAAGGACGCGCGGAGAGGTGACTCCTGAGAACTTTCTGAAATTCCGCGGTCGCTTAACGCAGATAGTGTACGAGTTACCCGTCAATTATGATGCCAGTGAAGCCTACGCATTTTTTTCCGAGCAATTAAATACGAGAAACTACGAGCTACTTTTTGAGTGCAGTGGGCGCGCGTGCGGAAGTAGTAATTATTGGGCCAATGACGTTTTTAAGCGAAGGATTCTGTACGGCCCAGAGCGGAATCAATACTACCTCGCCGCGCGAACGCGTACGGCGCTGGAGGAAGATCCTCATCTTTCTCTGTATATAATTACTAGGGCGAATCGTCAGCTCTATGTTTATCTCGAAGTGATAGAAACAGAGATTGCTACAGCACCGCAGGCCCTAATTAATGAATCGGTTTTAGCGAATCAGTTGAAATCCACCGGCAATGTCATTTTGCCGACAGTCGAATTTCAAGGAGAGGGGGATTCGCTTGCGCTGGCAGACCCGGAGTCGCTTGGTTATTTGCTACGTCTGTTCCAGCAAAATGTGGGGCTTCGGGTTTATGTTGTTGGTCACGTATCCCGGACTGGGTCATCGCTCGAAGAATTGGTCGAGGAATCTACTGAGAGGGCGCGACTGGTTCAGGTATTTCTCGTCGAGCAAGGAGTTGATGCAGCCAGGATGACGCCATCTGGCGTCGGCCCGCTGGCACCCGCATGCCCGCTGACTGATTGTAGTAATAGATTAGAGTTGGTGTTGATCTCGGACTAGCATTGCGTGTTATTTGCTAATGAGCGAGAGAAACTCCGATCGAGTTGTTTGGCTTCGTCTAAACGCGCCGAGCATGCAGGAGGTGGTCATTGTTGAATTTTGTTTCTCCACGCCCCGCATCATCATGCACATATGTTTGGCTTCGATGATGACGGCAGCGCCACTCGCGCCAGTCTGTTCCACTATGCAGGTGGCGATTTGGTTTGTTAGATTTTCTTGGATTTGGAGTCGTCTCGCGAACATGTCGACGATTCTAGCTATCTTAGAAAGGCCGATGACTTTGCCCTTCGGTAGGTAAGCGACGTGGCACTTACCGATGAATGGCAGCATATGGTGCTCACACATCGAATACAATTCGATGTCTTTGACGATCACCATTTCGTCGTTGTCTGACTCAAACAAGGCGCCATTGATTACGCTATCGACATTCATGTGATAGCCCTGCGTGAGAAATTGCATGGCCTTGGCGGCTCTCAAAGGCGTATCTCTGAGACCGTCTCTATCGGGCGCTTCGCCAATTTCTTGTAAAAGCGTCAAGTAGGCTTGGCTCATCGCCTGGGTATTTTCTTTGTTGCACTTTAGGTCATCGCTCACAGCGTAGCTCCGTTAGTATTTTGATGCCGTCTGGCTGTGGTGTAGCGGGCGACAATGGACGGGTACATAATATCCACTCGGCTCGCAGCACGCAAAACTGTATTATGTGGCCGCTTCGACAAAGGGCCCGATTATGATAACCGTAGACGACTATATACAAGCGACTTTTGAAAAGTTTCAGGAGGCAGGTATCTTCTTCGGGCATGGCACTGATAATGCGCTCGATGAGGCGGTCTACTTGGTCTTCGCCACTCTCGGTCTTGACTACGATGATGGAGCGGCAGGATCTCGACGGTTATCCAGTGCGGAAATTGAGACCTTGAATACAAGAAGGCTAGACCGAATCGAAAGTCGAACCCCAATGGCTTATTTGGTCGGGGAGGCTTGGTTTGGAGGACGGCGATTTCTCGCCGATTCTCGAGCACTGATTCCTCGGTCTCCAATCGCTGAATTGTTAATCGAGAAAAGCCTGCCGTTTCTGGATAGGGAGCCAGAATCTATTCTGGATCTTTGCTGCGGGGGTGGCTGTATTGGTATTACAGCAGCATTAGAGTTCGACGGCGCTTGTGTCGATTTGGCCGATTTGTCGGCAGAGGCGCTCGAGCTTGCTCGAGAAAATGTCACGCTGCACGGCTTAGGAAGGGAAATTAGAACCCTACAGTCGGATCTTTTTGATTCAATTCATTCGAGTTACGACCTAATACTAAGTAATCCTCCCTATGTTCCTGCAGAGGAAGTGGCCGAGCTGCCGGCTGAATATGGCCATGAGCCCGAGCTAGGGCTGCTTAGCGACGATGAGGGTTTGGCTATTCCGTTAAGAATTCTCCGCGAAGCGCCGAACTATCTGCGTGATCGTGGTCTCCTTGTTTTGGAGGTGGGTCATAGCCATCTTCAGCTTAGCGAGCGCTTAGCAGGTGTTCCACTGCTTTGGCTTGATTTCGCGTATGGCGGCGAAGGGGTGCTGGCAATCACACGGGAAGACCTCCTACTCTACAGAGAGTCCTTCGTTTAGTGTATACTGCTGCGCCTTTGTTATCGGCTTCGAAGAATTATGCGCCGATGATGTTTTACCGTTAAAACAACACCTTAGCTAATATTTCTAAGGCCCAAAGAGACTAAGCTGACGATGTCCGGAAATACATTTGGCAAGCTATTCACTGTGACGAGCTTTGGCGAGAGCCATGGGCCCGCGCTCGGCTGCATAATCGATGGATGTCCTCCGGGTTTGGAGTTGTCTGCCGCTGATATGCAACGTGACTTAGATCGCAGGAAACCGGGTCAGTCGCGTTTCACGACACAGCGTCGCGAAAACGACGAAGTGCAAATTCTCTCAGGGGTCTTCGAGGGTAGAACCACCGGTACGCCAATCGGTTTACTTATACAAAATACCGATCAGCGCTCTAAGGACTACGGCAAAATAAAAGACCAATTTCGCCCGGCACACGCCGACTTCACCTATCAGGCGAAGTATGGAATTCGTGACTACCGTGGCGGCGGTCGATCTTCGGCGCGCGAGACAGCGATGCGCGTCGCGGCTGGCGCTGTTGCGAAAAAATGGTTAGCGCAGGAATGCGGCATCGATATTTTTGGCTATCTCAGAGAGCTAGGCCCTATATCTATAGAGTCGGTGGACCGTGATGAGATTAGTCAGAATCCCTTTTTCTGTCCCGACAAGAGTAAAGTGGTCGAGATGGAAGAGTATATGACCGCACTTAGCAAGGAAGGGAATTCTATCGGCGCTCGAATTGATGTGTGTGCGACTAATGTTCCAGCAGGTTTGGGCGAGCCTATATTTGATCGGCTCGATGCAGATTTGGCGCATGCGCTGATGGGAATCAATGCAGTAAAAGGTGTCGAAATTGGTGCGGGCTTCGCATCGATTAAGCAAAAAGGTAGTGAACATAGGGATGAGATATGCCCTGACGGATTCCTCAGCAATAACGCCGGCGGGATATTAGGCGGAATTTCCAGCGGCCAAGAAATAGTCGCGAGTATAGCCTTGAAGCCGACATCGAGTATTCGAATTCCCGGTCGTTCTATAGATATCGACGGCAATCCGGCCGAGGTGATCACGACAGGGCGTCACGACCCCTGCGTAGGAATACGCGCAACACCAATCGCAGAGGCGATGATGGCACTGGTGCTAATAGACCACTTTTTGCGTGACCGTGCGCAAAACGGATTGAGCCGCAGTAACAAGCCTAAATTAGGCTAAATAAATCAATTAGTTAATCAATTTACTTAATGTATTGTAGCGTGGTGAGAATTAATGAGTAGCAAGACCTTGTATGACAAAATTTGGGATGCCCATCTGGTAAAACAACGTGATGATGGTACCGCGCTTATCTACATCGATCGTCATTTGATCCATGAGGTAACCTCTCCGCAAGCATTTGAAGGATTGCGTATCGCAGGGCGTCAGCCATGGCGTGCTGACGCTAACTTCGCGACTCCGGATCACAATATTCCAACCACCTTAGCGGAGCGTAGTGCTGGCATCGATGGGATCAAAGATCCAATCTCGAAGATTCAAGTGACCACGTTGGACGACAATTGCCGTGAATTCGATATTCTCGAAATGACAATGAATGATATTCGTCAGGGCATTGTTCACGTCGTCGGACCAGAGCAGGGCGCAACATTGCCTGGCATGACGATTGTTTGTGGTGATTCGCATACGTCTACGCATGGTGCGCTAGGTGCATTGGCACACGGCATTGGTACTTCTGAGGTTGAACACGTGCTTGCCACCCAATGTCTGATGGCTAAGAAAGCGAAGAACATGCTGGTGAGGGTCAACGGCAGCTTGCAAGCCGGTGTGACGGCTAAGGATATTGTGCTCGCGATTATCGGCAAGATCGGAACGGCTGGCGGTACAGGCTACACAATCGAATTTGGTGGCGACGCAATCGAGGCACTTAGCGTTGAAGGTCGGATGACTGTCTGTAATATGGCTATTGAAGCGGGCGCGCGAGCGGGCCTCATCGCAGTTGACCAAAAAACTATCGATTACATCAAAGGGCGACCCTTTGCACCGCAAGGTGAAATGTGGGATCGAGCAGCGGAAGCTTGGCTTGAATTACGCAGTGATGAAGGCGCCGCCTTCGATAAAGTCATCGAACTGGATGCTGCTGCGATAGAGCCTCAAGTTACTTGGGGTACTTCACCTGAGATGGTTGTGTCTGTGAATGGTTATGTTCCGGATCCGCAAAACGAGTCTGACGAATCGCGTCGCACGAGCATTACACAGTCGCTCAAATACATGGGTCTTGAGGGTGGTACGGCGATTAAAGATATTCAGCTTGATTGTATTTTTATTGGCTCGTGCACAAATTCTCGAATAGAAGATTTGCGAGAGGCCGCCAAAGTTGTTCAAGGGCACAAGGTTGCTCCAACTATTGAACTAGCCATGGTAGTGCCCGGTTCTGGCCTCGTTAAAAAACAGGCAGAAGAAGAGGGGCTCGATAAAATTTTCATCGAAGCGGGATTGGAGTGGCGGGAGCCGGGATGTTCAATGTGCCTCGCAATGAATGCCGACCAGCTCGGCGATGGCAAACATTGCGCATCGACTTCTAACCGTAATTTTGAGGGTCGACAGGGTTTCGGTGGCCGTACGCACCTAGTCAGCCCAGCGATGGCGGCGGCAGCCGCGATTCATGGCCGCTTCGTCGACGTGCGCGAGTTGTAGAGGATTAATGAAATGAAAAAATTTACCAATGAATCTGGTCTCGTTCTGCCATTAGATCGTGCTAACGTCGATACGGATTTTATTATTCCGAAGCAGTTCCTGAAGTCTATTAAGCGAACTGGTTTCGGTCCTAACTTGTTTGATGAGCATCGTTATCTAGACAAGGGCGAACCAGACGCTGATAACAGCACTCGTCCATTGAATCCGGATTTCGTCATGAACCAACCTCGTTACGCAGGTGCTCGCATTTTGCTGGCTCGAGAGAATTTCGGCTGTGGATCTAGCCGGGAGCATGCCCCTTGGGCATTAGATGACTACGGTTTCCGAGCAATCCTCGCACCGAGTTTTGCTGATATCTTTTTCAATAATTGTTTCAAAAATGGTTTGTTACCAATAGTGCTCGATAAGGCGGTGATAGACGCTTTGTTTGTGGAGGTCGAGTCTACTCCTGGTTATGAACTTGAAATCGACTTAGAAGCGCAGGAAGTACGCAAGCCGAATGGCGAGGCTATACCGTTCGAAGTCGATCAGTTCCGTAAGCACTGCTTACTCAATGGGCTTGATGATATCGGTCTGACACTTGAGGATTCGGCGGCTATCACCGCCTTCGAAACGACGTGGCGTGATAAATCACCTTGGTATTTCACCCTGTCTAATTAGCCCGAGTTAAGTGAGTTTCGAAATGACTAAAAAATACAATGTTGCAATCGTTGGCGCCACTGGAGCCGTTGGCGAAGCGTTGATTGAAATCCTCGAACAGCGAGATTTCCCTGTTGACGAATTGTTCCTCTTGGCCAGTGAACGCTCAGCAGGCACTAAATTGATGTACAAAAACAAACCAATAATGGTGACAGACTTGGCGGAGTTTGATTTCTCTCAGACTCAGATTGGTTTGTTTTCTGCCGGAGGTAGTATTTCCGAAGTCTATGCTCCAAAGGCAGCAGCTGCTGGTTGTGTAGTGATCGATAATACTTCTCAGTTCCGTTACGACGATGATATTCCTTTGGTGGTTCCAGAGGTGAATCCGCAGGCGATCGCTGATTACCCAGCTCGCAACATCATTGCGAATCCAAATTGTTCAACGATTCAGATGCTGGTTGCATTGAAGCCTATCCATGATGCTGTTGGTATAAAGCGTATCAGTGTGGCGACTTATCAAGCCGTCTCAGGAACTGGCAAACCGGCTATTGAAGAGTTAGCCTCTCAAACAGCCGAGTTATTGAATGGTCGAGAAGCTAAGAGTGAAGTTTATCCGCAGCAAATCGCCTTCAATGTGCTCCCACAAATTGATGTATTCCTCGAAAATGGTTACACCAAAGAAGAAATGAAGATGGTTTGGGAGACTAAGAAAATATTTGGTGACGAATCGGTGGCTGTCAGTGCAACTTGTGTTCGCGTTCCTGTTTTCTACGGTCACTCAGAGGCGGTTCAGATCGAGACCCATGCTGAGATTTCAGAAGAGGAAGTGCGCGCGTTATTGAAGAAGGCCAAGGGCGTCAAAGTCATAGACGAGCGTGTCGATGGTGGTTATCCAACAGCGGTTAAGCACGCTGCTGGTAAAGACCCCGTCTTTGTCGGCCGTATCCGGAAAGATATCTCAATGGCCAACGGTATGAACCTGTGGGTCGTCTCAGATAATGTCCGTAAAGGTGCGGCCCTCAATTCCGTACAGATAGCAGAAGAACTGATAAAAACGTATCTGTAAAACAGAGCACGCGAGTTGGATCCCAGCTCGCGTTTTGCTTGGGAAGAAACACTTATGCGCTCTTCAATAGCCGCTCGAATATTCGCGCTCGTCATCGGGCTCGCGTTTTTTAATAGTGCGTTTGCTGTTGAATTAGGTCGACTCTTTGTTGATTCGCTAATCGATCAACCCCTGCGCGTTCGTATCTTGCTCGATGATCTCGGCGAAACCGCTCTCGAAGAGATTTCAGTTCAGATCGCCAGTGAAGAGGATTTCACGAGACTTAAGGTAGAGAAAGTCGCTAGTGTATCCTCTATTTCGATTGACATCGAAAGCGTCGATGGCATCCCCTATGTCGTTTTGACGTCTAGTGCCGCGATTAACGATTCCTATGTTGATTTAGTCCTAGACACGCGATGGGCGAGTGGTCGCGTGCTCACCCAGCATACTATTCTTTTGGATCCTCCCGTTTTCGCCGATACAGAGGTTGCTGCGCCGCCCGTAACAGTGACTACGGATCGGAGTAGCACTCTTTATAGTATCGCTATGGCAGCGAGACCAGATTCGAGTGTGACGGTACAGCAAACTATGCTGGCCATTCAGAGACTCAATCCGCGTTCATTTGGTGATGGGAATATTAATCGCCTTTACGCAGGCGAAGTGCTTAGGCTGCCAAGTCTTGAACAAATCAATGAGCTAGATGCGGCGCAGGCTCTAACCGCCGTCCGCGAGCAAAATCTACAAAACCAAACGCAGGCGTCATCTGTAGCTGGTGGCTCACTTCAGAATGAATCATCTAGCGAAGATCGCTTGAGCGTGGTGGTCGCTATCGATAAGGATGCATCGTCGGAAGAGACCGAGGAGTTGGATAGGCGAATTACTGAGCTTGAAGCCCAGTTGGCTATTAGTCAGGAAGAACTCGCTCGTGTTGCCCGAGAGCGTGAGGAATTCATGTCCCGTTTGGCTGCAATTGAGAGCCAGATTGTGTCGGCGCAAGAAATTATTCGACTGCAGGACGCCCAACTCGCTGAATTAACTCAGTCGCTCGCCGCAGCGGCGGAAGTGCGTGCGGAGGTCCCAGAGATAAGCACAGCCGCGCCGAGTGATACTAAAAATTTCACGATACTTCTCCTGGTATTGGTGATTGCAGTGCTCGTGGTGGTGCTTCTGTTATTCCGCCGGAGTGCCATACGTGATGACGAAGAAAGCGAGAATGAGGTTATTGAGTTTGCGGCAGAACCGATGTCATCGGTCGCGCGGAATTTGAATGATAGCGAGCCTGCTAATTCATCACAGCAGGTCGGACGAAAGAACCACCCAGATTGGGAGAGTGAGGGGACGTTTGCCGCAGGCGAGCTCGACCGCGAGTTGGCATCCCTCAAAATGGCAATGGAAGAGACAAGTACGCCCAAGCCTTCCGTTAGTATTCAAGCGACACCCATCACTCCTGCTTTTAACCCGGATGAGTTGGCGTTTGGATCGCAAGAACATGTCGACAATGCTTCTGCTGTGGTATCCCAAGCTTCGTCGTCGAACGCAATCGATGAAGAAGAGGCTGCGACGAAGCTCGAGCTCGCCTACGCGTATCATAAAATGGGCGATGATGCTGGCGCCGTCGAAATCCTGTCGGAGGTGCTCGAAGAGGGGAGTGAGGCGCATAAGCAAGAGGCTGAAAGCCTATTGAGTAAGTTGCGATCCTCGAAGGATGGCGCTTCTTGAGCCAGCCCGAGGTCAATCCTGTGCATCGGATCGCATTGGCGGTCGAGTACAATGGTTCTGGATTTAGTGGATGGCAGCGACAGGCGGCCGCAGGATCGAGGAGTGATTGTCCTGTCGCAACCGTGCAACAAGAGGTGGAGCAGGCATTGAGTCAAGTGGCGGCCCATCCTGTTGCAGTTACTTGCGCGGGACGCACCGACGCTGGCGTTCATGCTACTAGTCAAGTTGTTCACTTCGACTGCGAGATCGATCGAGGTGAGAAGGCTTGGACAAGAGGCGTTAATAGTTTGCTCCCACGTTCGGTTCGCATATTGTGGGCGCGAACGGTCGATCAGGGATTTAACGCGCGCTTTTCCGCCACGGCTCGGCGCTATCACTATGTGATTTATCGAAGACAGCAGGCGAGTGCGATTTTATCAGGGAGCGTGACGCATTGTCCGTTCGTCCTCGATGTTGGTGCAATGAACGAAGCGGCGCAGTCTTTGTTGGGAGAACAAGATTTCACTAGCTTTCGGGCTGCAGGCTGCCAATCCAATACTCCATTTCGTAACGTACATAAGGTGAGCGTCACGGAGCACGGCGAGTTCGTTCTCATTGATATCGAGGCGAACGCGTTTCTTCAGCACATGGTGCGGAATATAGCCGGTAGCTTGATGGTCATTGGGCGAGGGCAACAATCCGTGCAATGGGTCTCTGAGTTGATCTCGGCCCGCGACAGGAGTTGTGCTGCCATGACGGCTGCCCCAGATGGTCTGTATTTAGTACAGGTACTCTATCCGGAGTCTTTAGGCCTTCCTGTGGATGTTAGGCCGCCCCCATTCTTCGAGTATTGATTTAGTCGCTGTGCCGCATTCTTGGTAGAATAGGCACAGAGGCAGTGAGGAGGCGCGCCGCTTGTCAGACACTTGGTTGAAAATGTGCGGCTTAAAGCAGCCCGAAGCGATTAGTTTAGCCGTCGAATTGGGCGCAGACGCCATTGGTTTGGTTTTCTATCCGCCTAGCAGTCGTGCTATTGCCGCCAGTGATATCGGTGGCATATTACCGGAACAGATGGGGAAAACGCGAGTTGTTGCTCTCTTCGTCGATCCGGAGCGTGAGCAGGTAGAAGAGGTTTTGGCGTCGGATCGAATCGATCTACTCCAATTCCATGGTGATGAGTCGCCTGACTTTTGCGCGAGTTTTGGCCTGCCTTACATGAAGGCTGCAGGCGTTCGCGACGGGACCGATGTAGCTTCCATTGAACAAGTATTTGAAGAATATGCTGGTGCAGAATTTATTCTGCTAGACGCTTTCGATGCGCGCGATCATGGGGGTACGGGGCATTGCTTCGACTGGGCTCAGGCTGCCTTGCTACCTGCAGAATTGAAACAACGACTGATTCTTGCTGGCGGTCTCAACCCTGGCAATGTGGTAGAAGCGATTCATGTCGTGCGCCCATTCGGCGTCGATGTGAGTTCGGGGATTGAAAGCGAGAAAGGCGTCAAAGATTTAGCGAAAATGAGACAATTTCGAGAAGGAGTAAGAAGTGCCTAATACAGAACATGAGACGATCGGTTTTGCTGGTCCAGATCGACTAGGGCACTTCGGTCCGTATGGTGGGACCTTTGTCGGAGAGACATTAATCGCCGCCGTTGAAGAGCTTGCCGCTGTCTATGAAGAAGTCTCCAAAGATCCAGAATTTTGGGCTGAGTATGACCGAGATTTAAAATACTACGTTGGGCGTCCGTCTCCACTTTATTTCGCCGAGCGTCTCACCGAGGCTGCGGGTGGTGCTCGCATTTACCTGAAGCGAGAGGATCTCAATCACACCGGCGCACATAAGGTAAATAACACCATCGGACAAGCGCTGTTGGCAAAACGGATGGGGAAGACGCGCATCATCGCTGAGACCGGTGCTGGTCAGCATGGTGTCGCTAGTGCGACTGTCGCCGCACGGTTGGGTCTAGAGTGTTATGTTTACATGGGCGCAGAGGACATCCAGCGCCAAGCCCCGAATGTTTATCGTATGAAGCTTTTGGGTGCACATGTTGTTGCGGTGGAATCAGGGTCACGAACTTTGAAAGACGCGATGAATGAAGCGTTGCGTGACTGGGCGACGAATGTGGATTCCACTTACTACATAATCGGTACCGTGGCTGGTCCGCACCCGTATCCTCAACTTGTGCGGGATTTCCAATGCATCATCGGACGCGAAGCGCGCGAACAGTCGCTCGAGCAGTTGGGTAAATTACCGGACGCGCTTGTTGCTTGTGTCGGAGGTGGATCGAATGCCATCGGTCTGTTCCATCCATTTCTCAATGACGCGGGAGTTGCCATGTATGGCGTCGAAGCTGGAGGTGATGGCATTGAGACGGGTCGTCATGCCGCGCCACTGAGTGCGGGAGTGCCTGGAGTGTTGCACGGCAATCGTACCTATTTGATGACCGATGCGGGCGGGCAAATAATGGAGACGCATTCAGTCTCCGCCGGACTCGATTATCCTGGTGTTGGCCCTGAGCACGCCTGGCTTAAAGATTTGAAACGCGTCAATTACGTTGACGCAACTGATACTGAAGCGCTCGAAGCCTTTCATAAGCTGACTCGACTCGAGGGTATTATCCCTGCGCTGGAATCGTCCCATGCGGTGGCCTATGCACTTAAATTAGCGGCGACGATGACAGCTGAAGAGTCGATCATTATTAATCTGTCTGGCCGTGGTGACAAAGATATTCAAACAGTTGCTAAGCTCGAAGGACTAACGCTCTAGGCAGCTCACAAAAAGAGATAAATTTTCATGAACCGAATTCGTGTAGTCAGCGCTGCCGCAGCAGAGAGCGGCCGGAAACTGCTCATTCCTTATGTCGTAGCCGGAGATCCGAATTTAGACACCACGCTGCGCTTGATGCACAAGCTAGTCGAAGAAGGTGCGGATATTATCGAGTTGGGGATCCCATTCAGTGATCCTAGCTCAGATGGCCCGGTAATTCAGTTGGGTGTTGAGCGATCATTGGCAGTTGGGACTACATTGACAGCGGTGCTGGATTTGGTGACTCAATTTCGTGCGCGTGACGCGAAAACACCGATCGTACTAATGGGCTACTTAAACCCTGTTGAAATCATGGGCTACGAACAATTCGTGGAACGTGCTTCTTTGGCGGGCGTAGATGGTGTTCTGATCGTCGATCTACCTCCTAACGAGGCGACTGAGTTCAAGACGCTGCTCGATAGTCGAGAAATCGATACGATATTCCTCGTGGCACCAACGACGACCGATAAGCGTGCCGCACAAATAGCCGCGAGTTGCAGCGGTTATCTGTATTATGTGTCTCTGAAGGGAGTTACGGGTGCGGCTCTGCTAGATACCGCGTCGGTTCGCCAAAATATTGAAAAGTTACGCAGGCTTACGGATTTGCCCATTGTTATAGGTTTTGGGATCAAAGACGCTGAAAGCGCTCGTTCGATGGGCGAGTTGGCCGATGGTGTTATCATAGGCAGCGCCCTCGTAGAGAGAGTCGCCAAGCTGTCGCCTGCGAATGAAATCAGTGAAGAGCAATTGGCGGAGGTGACTACGGTGATTGCAACAGCGCGAGAGGCGTTGGATTGTTTATAAATACGCGAAGGCGTAGGTAGAATCGAGCAAAATACTCGAATTCGGATAAAGGATTTAATCGATGAGTTGGATAGACAAGATACTCCCCTCCATAGGGACTGCATCTCGCGACGGCAAGAAGTCTGCGGTTCCCGAAGGAGTCTGGAAGAAATGCCCGCGTTGCGACGCGATGCTCTACGAGAAGTCGTTGAGCGAGAACTCCGATGTCTGCCCGAAATGCGACCATCATCTGCGCATTACTGCGCGCCGCCGCTTAGACCTGTTCCTCGACGAGGGCAGCCAGACGGAATTGTTTGCGGATCTCGCGCCGGTTGATATCCTCAAATTCAAAGACTTAAAGCGCTATAAAGATCGACTTAGCGCTGCGCAGAAGTCCACAGGTGAGAAAGACGCCTTAGTGGCCATGCGCGGTACATTACGCGGTGAGCCGTTGATTGCAGTGGCATTCGAATTTAATTTCATCGGTGGCTCCATGGGTGCCGTTGTCGGTGAAAAATTCACCCAAGCAGTAAATACTTGTATCGCAGAAGGTCTCCCGCTCGTGTGTTTTTCCACCAGTGGAGGAGCACGTATGCAGGAAGCACTCATCTCCCTCATGCAAATGGCTAAGACTGCGGCTGCCTTGGAAAAATTGAAACAAGAGTGTCTCCCTTACATCTCTATCTTGGTAGATCCTGTTTATGGCGGTGTCTCGGCGAGTCTAGCGATGCTTGGTGACGTAAATATTGCTGAGCCGAATGCGTTGGTCGGATTTACTGGCCCTGACGTAATTCGCCAAACAGTGCGGGTGAAACTCCCCGAGGGTTTCCAGCGCAGCGAATTCCTGCTGGAACATGGCGCCATCGATATGATTGTTGCCCGTGGCGACTTGCCCGCAAAGGTCGCTTCTTTGTTGGATAAGCTGATGCATTCTCGTCGTCATCTTAGCGGTAAGGCCAACCAAATCGAATCCGAACAAGAGGCGGAAGCCTTAGTCAGTGAAGGGGCCGGGTTGGCTTCCGATTCGGAGGCATAGTGTCCGCGTGACCGCGAATTCGGGCGTCGTACCTCATTCGACGGCTAGCCTCGAGAAGTGGCTGGATTACATCTCGCTCATTCATCCACATGAGATAGAACTCGGTTTGGATAGGGTTCGGCGAGTCGCGAAGCGCTTGCATCTCCTTAAACCTGCGACTCGAGTTATCACCGTAGCAGGAACCAATGGCAAAGGTTCTACAGTCAAAGCCTTAGAGTCCGTGCTTGAAGCGGCTGGCTATGCGACGGGTTCCTACACCTCACCACATATTCTTCATTTCAACGAACGAATTCGACTCCGCGGCGAGAATGCAACTGACAAGCAGATCGTCGAATGCTTTACGCGTATCGAAGCGGGGCGGGGCGATGATTCCCTGAGTTACTTCGAGTACACCACGCTCGCCGCCCTGATGTTGTTCTCTGAATCAAGCCTCGATTTTGCACTCTTGGAAGTGGGATTGGGAGGGCGGCTGGATGCTGTCAACATCGTGGATCCTGACCTCTGTATTATCACCAATATCAGTCTTGATCACGAAGATTGGTTGGGCAAAGGGCGTGAAAGTATTGGTGCCGAAAAAGCAGGAATTTTACGACGAGGCGTCCCCTTCGTTCTTGCCGATCGAGACCCTCCAAAGTCGGTGATCGCGCGTGCGACAGAACTCGCTTGTCTCTCCGCGATTATAGATCGTGATTTCAGCAGCGAGCGGTCTGGAGATACTTGGAAATTGTCTTGCCGAACGGTGCACGGCGAAGTTGTTCGCTTGGCCGACTTACCTATTCCCGAACTCAATCTGGATAATGTAGTAGCCGCCTTTCAGGGATTGCAGCTGCTGGAGGCTCTTCCTTCACCTGAAGTCTTAGTGGCAGCCCTGTGTGAGCTGCGGCTTGCCGGTAGATTCGAGAGAAGGACGGAGGAGCGGAGTAAGCGGAGGGTGGTCTTGGATGTGGCGCATAATGCGGCTTCAGCTGAACTATTGGCCGCCTCACTGGGGCGTGAATATCCTAGCGTACGGGTACACCTGGTTTTTGCTGCAATGGCCGATAAAGATATAGAACAGATAGTGCAATGTTTAGAATCCGTGGTCGATATCTGGTATATTGCCGCCTTTGAAGGTGAGAGGGCGCAGGCGTTAGAGGGCTTGGAGGCGAGGATTCGTAACAGCTCACCAAATGCTCGGCTCCATTGCCATGAAACGGTGTCTGAGGCTTTTCGCGACGCCTGTGATGATGAGGCTGGCGAAGACGCGATAGTTGTCGTTACAGGCTCATTTCATACTTTGGCCGAGGTTTATGCGCTCCCAAACCTCAGATCAGCAGTCAGTAATACTTTATTAAGCTAGTCAATTTCAGCGAGGCATGAAAGTGACATTGCAGCGAGAGACAGCAGAGACTGGCGGTGGCAGAAAACGCCGCGTCATTGGCAGCGTGGTCTTATTCGTGCTTGCGCTTATTATCCTTCCGCAGCTATTCGATGGTGAAGGCAGTTATCAGCCCCAGGTCGACAGTCGAATTCCAGAGAAACCAATAATCACGTTATTGCCTGAACCGCGCCAGACTAGGCCGGTCATGCTTTCGGATGATCGAGCAACGAATAATTCAGCGACAATTGTGGAACAACAAGTCGTCGAGCAGGCTGATAGCGCCGACCTAGACGCGCCGGCGAGGGTGATAGATCTTACTGAGTTGGTGGACAGTGCCGGGAATACCGATATTCAACAAAGTCCGATCGCGGTCAGCGAAGAACCATCACAGCCTAAGCTGGATGCAGACGGATTGCCAGAGGGTTGGGTGGTGCAGGTCGGTTCGTTCGCCGATTTGGGCAACGCGAGTGCGCTGGTAGAACGATTACTCTCAGACGGGTTTAAAGCCTATGAACAGCGTAGTTTGCGCGGCTCTCAAGAGCTAGCCACCGTGTTTGTCGGGCCGGTGCTTGATCGCGTCGAAGCTCAGCGTCTCCGAGATCAACTGCACTCTGAACAGGGTCACGATGGACTTGTGAAGAAATACCAATTAGAGGCTCTATTCTGATGCCGGCCACCATACCGCAAGCTCTTAGCCAGATCGACATCGCGATATTCACGATCGTTATACTGTCTGGGTTACTGGGTCTGTGGCGTGGACTGATCAAAGAGGTGATGTCTCTCGCGACGTTGGTATTGGCGATCGTCGCCATTCTCCGCTATAGCCAAGTCCTTGCATTGCAAATGAGCGAGATGATTGCGAGTGCACCTGTTCGTCTCGCGTTGGCTTCAGCATTGCTGTTCTTCGGCGTCATGATTATTGGCTCATGGCTTATTGCTTTGCTGCAAAAAATACTCAATTTCACGGGCTTGCAATTGCTCGATCGACTGGCGGGCGGCGGCTTCGGTCTAGCTCGTGGCGCCCTCATTATTATGCTTTGCGTTTACTTCACCGAGCCATTTCTCGGTACGAAACAGTTCTGGGTAGAGTCGGTCGGTATCGCAAGGGCGAAGGAAGCTATCGAATGGGGTTCGGGAATAATTCAGCCCGTCATGCCTGTGATGCCTGTGGATGAAACGCAGCCGGTTATTTGAAGAACAATTTGTGAGCTCTGATAAAAACTATGCGGAGTTTAAGAGTATGCTACTGGGACAGCTAAGGCTTTTGGGGGATAGGATATGTGCGGTTTAGTCGGTGTTGTTTCGGACCATGATATCGGTGTCTGCCTTTATGATACTTTGACGGTGTTGCAGCACCGTGGTCAAGATGCTGCGGGCATTATGACTTGTGACAAAGGCAAGCTGAACCTGCGGAAGGACAACGGTCTCGTTAAAGACGTTTTCCGTACGCGCCATATGCGCAGACTCACCGGGCAGATGGGGATAGGTCACGTTCGTTACCCGACCGCCGGTTCGTCCAGTCCAGCGTTAGCTCAACCTTTCTACGTCAATAGCCCCTATGGGCTCGCCCTCGCGCATAACGGCAACCTTACAAATTGCAAAGAGCTCAGCCGTGATTTATTCAAGGAAGACCTTCGCCATATCAATACCGATTCTGATTCGGAGGTGTTGTTAAATATCTTCGCTCATGAATTGCAGCGCAGGAATAAGATGAAGCCCTTGCCCGAAGATATCTTTGCGGCAGTGGCGGGTGTGCACAATCGATGCCGAGGAGGCTTCGCGGCGCTAGTTATGATTACTGGTTACGGTATTGTCGGATTCCGTGATCGCAATGGTATCAGGCCGCTCGTGTATGGTTCTCGAGCTAAACAGGACGGGAGTGGCCGCGAATATATGATTGCGTCGGAGAGTGTTGCCCTGGATTCTCAAGGGTTCAGCCTCGAGCGCGATGTTGCTCCGGGCGAGGCTGTGTACATCGATGCCGACGGACAGTTCCATTCACAAATCTGCACTGAAGCCGGTGAGCTCGCGCCCTGCATTTTCGAGCACGTCTATTTCGCGAGGCCGGATTCCTTAATGGATGGCATTTCTGTGTACAAGGCAAGACTCAGGATGGGGGAGAAACTGGCCGAGAAGCTATTACGCCAACGCCCTGATCACGATATCGATGTGGTCATACCCATTCCGGATACAAGTCGTACTTCCGCATTGGAGCTCGCCAACAAGTTAGGGGTTAAATTCCGAGAAGGTTTTGTAAAGAATCGTTATATCGGGCGGACATTTATCATGCCTGGTCAGAGTGAGCGAAAGAAGAGTGTTCGCCAAAAACTCAATGCGATCGATTTGGAATTCCGCGGTAAGAACGTCCTGTTGGTAGATGACTCAATCGTTCGAGGTACTACTTGTAAGCAGATTATTCAGATGGCGAGAGACGCTGGCGCTAACAATGTCTACTTCGCGTCAGCGGCACCTGCGGTTCGATATCCCAATGTCTATGGCATCGATATGCCTGCAGCGGCAGAGTTGATAGCATCCGGCAAGACGGAATTAGAAGTGCAAGAGGCGATCGGTGCTGACTGGCTCATCTACCAAGATCTTGAGGATCTCATTTCGGCGGCGGCGGAGGGTAATCCACGTGTGTCGCGCTTCGAGTGTTCTGTATTTAATGGTGAATATGTAACGGGTGATGTGGATGAGGTTTACCTACGCCGCTTAGAAAATAAGCGTAATGATCAGGCTAAATCGTCTCGATCTTCGAAAGGGGGTAAGTCTTCACAGCACATTGACCAGGATCATTTATCCGAAGAGCAGGTCGCTGAGCTAGATAATGATATCTAGCCGCCGGCTAGTTTAACTTTATCGAATCGTTTTTGAAGCGAGGCGAGGAGAGTCTCTCTGTGATCGCCTTGAATCTCGATGACACCTTCTTTCACTGTGCCTCCGGTGCCGCATTGCGCTTTTAGCTGCTTCGCTAAGCTAGCTAGCTCATCGCCGCTCAGGGGCACTCCGGTGATCAAGCAGACTCCTTTTCCTTTCCTTCCCTTCGTTTGCCTGCTTATGCGTACGACACCATCTTTGGGCGTGTCCGGTTTAGATTCTGCGCAGCTGCATTTGCGCAATGCCTTGCCGCAGCGTGAGCAATTCTGGGCACAACTCGGATTAGATGTGGAATAAACGAGGCGTGAAGTTCCCATATGAGACATCTAGCTTCGATACAAGGGCGGAAGTTGGTAAGGGGCGATCTTATTGGCTTTTTTGGTCTGAGCCTTTCTCTCGCGTCTCAAACGTAAGATCAGAGAATTGAGTTCTCCGCTATTGAAACTGCTGCTGGATTTAGGATCGAATAGCGAGCTTTGAAGAGTGAGTGTTGCGCGAGCGAGCTCTTCTGAAGCACAGTTCCTGATGAGATCTTCGAGACTACGAATCTCCGAGTCTTCGCAATAATGTTGGCCCCACAAGATAAGTCCGTCACGTATTGCTCGTGCTTCGTTGCGCTGACAGGCCTTTTTTAAAATAGAATAAGCAGCTGACTCGTTTCGTGCAGGAGTTCTGTTTAGGCGCCATTCTGAGAACTGATGCCGTACTGCATCACCGTATCGTCGATAGGCCATGAGTAAAAGCACGGTGGCGATTATGAGCGCGAGTAGCCATTGTGTAACCGCAACAAATTTTCGGTTGACCTCGATCACATCAGCCTCTGCCTGAGCATCGATCATCGCTTGGTCTACAACAGGATCATTACTGAGTAGCTGTTGGATATCCTCGGTGCTCGCCACAGCTTGTTCTGAAGGCACTATACCGTCGATGGTGGCGACTTCAATCTGCATGGCCGGTAGCGTGGCGATTTTTGCGCTGTCTGAATTAATATCCCACCATGGAATGGCGAGTTCGGGAACTTCGATGACACCCGCTTCTAGCGCAACATAAGTGCTCTGTTCTACGCGAGTTCCCACTATGCTGCCATCGACGAAGCTTCTGGAGATGTCCGCTGGATCGGGATATAGATTTAGTCCAGGGATTTTCTCGGGTGAAAAGGGAGGGAGCAGTGCACCGTCTAAGCCTTCAGCGCGCAAAGTAATCGTGCGGACTACACTGTCGCCTATTTTCAAGGAATCTATATCGCCACTCCATGATTCTTCTAGTGTGAGTCCAGTCACCGGCAGCCAACCTTCGCCACTCGGCGCCGCTGCAGGGCGCTCTTTCACGTCGATCGTAATGCCTTCAATGAAGGCAGTGACACGTCGAGTGTTCATGTTGCGGAATACGAAGTTACTAGAACCGTCGGTTACTTCGCCGCGGAATAATATGTCGGGTATTTCGAGCGGTCCGCTGCGCTGCGGGAAAATGACGTAACGCTTTTCGTAGACTCCGTAACGTTCGCCGTCAATGAGTCGCTCATATTGATTCGGAGAGCCGATGAGCTGAGTGACGGTGTTTTCCATTTCCAACTCTGTGAAGATTGGATTACGGATTCCATTGATGGTGTAGAACAGCCGAACTGTGAAGAGCAACTGCTCTTGTACATACACAGACTCTTTATTCACCTCGATCTCGAGGTAGAGCTCATCGTCGCTTTGATTGGAGCGAGGACCTGCGTTAATGACCTTGATGGGTATAGCTTCACTGGTTTGGTCGAGGATCGAGAGTTCGGGAATGACTAGCTCGCCTTCTTTCTCGGGGAATAGGGTGACAACGTAGTCCGTCCAAGATTCGGTGACGCCATTGATGCTGCGAATCTGACTAGAGGTTCGGGTGCCTAGAACATCAAAATCTTGCGTGAGGGGAGTCAAATCGAGCTGCATTCCCTGGCGTTGATCAAAAACCCGAATGGTAAGCGTGAGGGTTTCTCCACGTGCCAGTTCTGTCCGGTCAACACTTAATTCAATCTCTTGGGCATGGAGTGAGCCGCCGGCTAACGCCAGAGCCAGAATTATGATGGAAAATAGTCTTACCATATCTGGCCACCATCTTGGGCATTCGCAGTGCCGTTAAGTTGTCGCTGACGATATTGATACCGGAACTTCCTGCGCAGCAACTCACCTGGATCGTCATCGATTCGGCGCAGCCATTGTTCAACAGCCTGCTGTTCCTCGAATTCTTCATTCTGAGTATCACTTGGCGTGTTTTGCTCACTGTTAGATTCAGAGTTTTCTTGTTCGTCCGGAGCCTGTTGCTGTTCCTGTTGTTGCTGCTCTTGCTGATCTTGATTACCTTCTTGGCTCTCTTGGTCTTGTTGTTCGCTGTTCTCTTGTTGGTCGTTCTGTTCGCTATCGGAATTTTGTTGTGATTCGGCTTCGTCGCTTTCGCCTTCTTCTTGCTCGGCTTTGTCCGCTTCTTGCTGTTGGAGCAATTGTTCGACAATGGCCTTATTCGTGATGGCGTCCTCATGGTCTGGTTCTATGCTGAGGGCGAATTCGTAGGCACTAATTGCCTCGGCATAGTTACCGCTCTTAGCGAGAGCATTGGCACGATTATAGTGACCGTCAGCAGTGCCATTGGCGGAGTAGGCGGCGATAGCGCCTTCATAATTTCCCTGGCGGTAGGCGGCTGCGCCGGCCCAATTTCCGTCTTCAAAGAGCCTGGCAGCCTCGGCGTGATTTTCTTGTGCAAAAGCTTTAGCGCCGCGTTGATTGGGCGTCTCCCATAAGTTTTTCCAGGCTTCGCTAAAACTAAAAGTCGCGGGCTCCTCCTCGGGAACAGCGAGGGGGTCGCCTTGATCGCTGATTTGTACGTCGACAGTTGGCCCGAAATCCTGCGCATAAAGTTCTTGGCTAGGGAATAGGAGGCTGCTGCCAATACTCAGTGTAATGACGAAAAGCCAACCGCGTCGGAAGCTCAACGCGGCCAATGGTAGAACGAGCAGCAACAGCCAAGGGCCAAATTCATACCAAACATCGAATTCTTCCTCGATGTCAGAGAGCGCTTCGTCGTCGACAGGGTTTACATCGCTCAATAGGTAAGCGAGGTCGGAATCAGCGAGTTGTATGTCGTGATAACGTCCGTTTACACGATTGGCTAGTGAGGTGAGCAAATTTTTATTGAGCTTGGGCACGATAATTGTGCCGCGTTCATCTGTCAGGAAATTGCCATCGGTAGTACGAATCGGAGCGCCTTCTTCGGTTCCGATCCCCATGACTAGCAGCTCATTATCGGTGCCATCTAGGAGTTCAGCGATGCGCTGCTCTTCTTCGTAGCCAGCTATCCCATCGGTCATGAGCAAAATTTTGCCGCTTTGTCCGTCGGTGTTTTTCAATAATTCTATGGCGATCTCTAGCGCGGCGATTGGATTGCTTCCAAATAGCGGCATGATGTTCGGGCTTAAAGAGGGTACCAGTGACTCAATAGTGACAACATCATCGGTGAGTGGAGTGACAGCGTGAGCATCTCCGGCATAGACGACGAGCGCGGTTTGCCCTTCGTCTCGCAGCGCTAAAATGTCACGTAGCTTGCGCTTCGCCAAATCAATGCGGCTGGGACTGTGGTCGGGTGCGAACATCGATAATGACAAGTCTAGGATAACGACGAGCGCATCTTCACGTTTTTGCACTGGCTGGGGTAGCTTGTCCCACACAGGTCCTGCTAGGGCGACACAGCTAAGAATCCACACGATGAATAATAAAACAAGAGGCGTGCGTTGTGATGCATTCTTCGAGCGATCTAATAAGTAGGGGAGAAGCTCGCGGTCAATCGCACGATCCCATGCTGTGACGTTACTATTTAGTCGCCATAATGCGGCGATGAAAAGCACTGCCGGAATGATGGCTAGTAACCAGAATGGCCGCAGGAAGTGGAAGTTTTCTGCGAGATCGCTTGGCAATAAAATTTCCATTAACGGCTTCCTTCCGACAGGGCACTTTCTGTTTCTTCTAACTCTTCTTGAGTCAGGCCGAAGATGTCACGCCATGGAATAGTGAGTAGTGCGAGCAAAAAACTGAGTAAGAGGGCGATGCCCAGAGGCCAATAAAATAAAACCTTGGTTGGACGGTAAGTCTGTTCGTCTTGCTCAATCGCCTCGAGCTTGTCGAGTTCCTCATAGATCTCGACGAGATCGTTAACATCTCGAGCGCGGAAATATCGGCCACCGGTGGACTCTGCTATCTCAGTCAAAACTTCTTCATCTAATTCTGCCGAAGGGTTAATAGCTCGGGCTCCGAAGAATGATCGCTGAATTACCTGATCTGCTCCGATCCCTATCGTGTAAATCTTTATGCCTTCAACCGCTGCTAACTCACCAGCTTGTAGAGGATCGATCTCACCGGAGTTATTAACGCCGTCAGTAAGGAGAACAAGTACACGACTATTTTCAGGGCGTGTGCGCAGATGTTTGACGCCGAGTCCGATTGACTCTCCGATTGCAGTGGCGGATTCCTCGATTATTCCAATGTCGGCTTCTTCGAGCAGTGTCCCTACTGTCTCGCGGTCGAAAGTCAGAGGCGCTTGAATGTAGGCGTGTGCGGCGAAAAGGATGAGACCAAGGCGGTCACCTTCGCGACGTTCGACGAAGTCGCTAATAACTTCTTTGACCACTGCGATTCGCGACACCTGGCGATTACCGATGACCATGTCTTGGGCTTCCATCGAGCCCGAAATATCGACAGATAGCATGAGGTCACGGCCTGTCGATGGTAGCTGAACAGGATCGCCTAGCCACTGTGGACGTGTGCCTGCTAAAACTAAGAAGAGCCAGATTAAGGTGCAGAGAATTAGCGATAAAGCTCGGCCACTGCCGATGTTGTCGCCTTCAGATTGCAATCGGGAAAGCATGCTGAAGAACGGGACATAGAGTGCGGCGTCTTGTTTGGGCGCGCGAGTCGCGAACTTATAGACAAGATAGGGCAATGGCAGAATGATGAAGACCCAGGGCCAGGTGAACTCTAACATCAGGCGGGTGCCTCCGAGCGATATTGCGCCGTAATCCAGTCTCGTGCGAACGTCGAGAGCCTCTCACTGTCTATATCTAGCTCGCGTTGGAATCGGCCGCTACTTATGCTTTTGTGAAGCTCGGCACTCATCGCAGCGTTAGGCTTTGCCTTCGAATTCAGGAAATCGACCCAAGCGTCTCCTGATAGGCTCGCAACGCCTTGCCGCGGGAAATGATAGAGAGCGACGCGTCGCAAGACGCTATTCACGCTATTCACTAGTTCTAAATTGGCGACACTGTCCTTGGTGCCGTTGTCGTACTTGGAAAAGCAATCGTCGAGAGCCGCGAGCGCGAAGCTCAAGATTAGTTTGCGTCGACGCGCGTGTAAGAAATTGCGCACGAGATAGGCGAGGGCTAGAGAGACTAGTGCGAGCAATATCCACCACCCAGGCGCAAGCGGCCACCAGCTGATAGGTGCCGGAAGGTGGATGTCTGCGAGTTGTGCTAGGAGTTCTTCGCTATCCATTCTCTAACCTGCTCCACGGCATTCTGATTGGTCCGTAATGTGATGAGACGAATATTCAGACGATCTAATTCGTTCTCGATAGCTGAAAGCCGTTCCTTGAACTGTTCTTTATATTTTGTGCGCATTTGTGCGTTATGTGTGTTGATTGAACCCTTACTGCTGCCATCGGTGATGCTGTAGACGCCAGGGACTGGTAGGTTTTCCTCGAGGGCGTCATATACCATGCAGCAAATGACATTATTATGGCGTGCGAGTTGATTCAGGTATTGCAGCGCTTTTGCGTCGAGCGTTGTGAAATCAGAAATCACGTACAGCGTACTGCCGGGCTTTGTTATGCGACGGATTTGCCCCAGCGCGTGCGCGAGCCCTGGCTTGAAGTCGTCAGCACTCTGTTCTTCAGTCTGACCTTTATTCTTTAGGCGCTGATTAAACGTAAATATTTGATTGAGCAGGTGCAGGGCCGATCGACGCGATCGCTTCGGGCGGACTAGGCTCGTGCTTTTGTCAGAGAAGACTAGGCCGCCAACACGATCGCCATTATCAACCGCGAGCCAGCAAAACAGCGACGCGATTTGGGCTGCAATGACAGATTTGAAGGCCACTTGGCTGCCGAAAAACATGCTTGAGCTCTGATCTACGGCGATAATTACCGGCCGCTCCCTCTCTTCTCGGAACACTTTGGTTACCGGACGTCCAGTCCTGGCGGTCGCTCGCCAGTCGATAAGCCGAATATCATCTCCCGCCTGATAGGGGCGGAATTCTTCGAAATCTATGCCTCGACCTCGAATTTTAGAGAGGTGGAGTCCGGAGATGCCGGCGATAGAGCGCGCCTGAGATAAATAGGCGAGCGTTTTGGCTGCGTGTCGCTGGATGAGCAGCTGCGGCAGCGTAATGAGGGCCCCTCGACTCTGGTATCGCTCATGCTGCAGATCAAACTTGGATTTAGCAACCATAGATTGTTTCTCTAATGCCCTGAATGGCACCGCGTTCTTTATGCGATGTTAAGCAGAGGGCACACGCTGGCGTATGGTTTCCAATACCTGTTCTGGGGTAATGCCGCTAGCCTCAGCTTCGAAGCTGAGCAAGATGCGGTGGCGTAATACATCGAAGAGCACTTCTTGAACATCGTCGGGACTGACGAAGTCACGCCCTTGAATCCACGCATGCGCGCGAGCACAACGATCAAGCGAGATGGTGCCACGTGGGCTGGCGCCATATTCTAGCCAGCTTGCGAGGTCTTCGCCGTATTTGGCGGGCTCTCGGGTTGCCATGATGAGTTGAATGACATATTCCTCGACCTCGGGTGCCATGTGCATGGCCAAGATTTCCTGACGAGCAGCGAAGAGATCATCCTGAGAGATTTCCTTCGGGGTTTCGGCTGCAACATTAGCTGCTTCATCGCGGACCAATTTCAGGATATCGCGTTCCGCACTTGCGCTCGGGTAGCCGATGGCGACATGCATAAGGAAGCGGTCTAATTGGGCTTCAGGCAACGGATAGGTGCCTTCCTGCTCAATTGGGTTTTGAGTCGCCATGACTAAGAAGAGGGGTGGTAGCGTGAATGATTCGCGTCCAACGCTGACCTGGTGTTCGGCCATCGCTTCGAGCAACGCTGACTGCACCTTTGCAGGAGCGCGGTTAATCTCATCCGCGAGGACAAGGTTGTGGAATATTGGGCCTTTCTGGAAGCGGAACGAGCCGTCTTCTGGGCGGAATACCTCGGTGCCGGTGATATCACTAGGCAGCAAATCAGGAGTGAATTGGATTCGGTGGAAGTCCCCTTCGATGGCTTTAGATAGGTCCTTAATGGCTTTAGTCTTCGCGAGCCCTGGGGCGCCTTCGACTAGAAGGTGACCATCGGCTAATAACGCAATAAGTAGACGATCTATGAGGCGTTCCTGGCCTATAATTTGCTGCGATAACCATTCCCTGAGTTCTGTTATTATTGCGTGGTGGCTCATAGTCTAAAGTCTCAAAATAGTGGGGCTTTTTTTGCGAAGTCATCGATTTTAACTGTTTTCGACTGGATGTCTAGGCACGCCAAGGCCGTTCTCGCAGTCGTGAAGGCTTGGCGATGTTTGAGTGATCGTTAAGTACTGGAGAAGCTAGGTAATGACTAAGGTGTCGCGTTCGCGTGAGTTACAGTTAGACACAATTATTTTTGATATTGGTGAGTCGTTTAAGCCTAAATCAGCAAGTAAACGGGAATTAATCGAAAAATTCGCACGTCGATATCTGGCGAATTCCACTGAATCTGAGCTGCTAAGCCAGCCCCTGCAATTGCTAATCGATGACGTTCATGCCGCCTGGCGTTTCGTGCAGGAGCGCAAGTCGAGCCGTCCATTGATCGCCTTTGCTCCCACTGTGCTAGAAGAGAACGGTCGCCAATCTCCAATGACCGTGGTCAGAGTGCTGCTCGATGACAAGCCGTTTATCGTCGATTCATTGCGCCAGGCGCTACTCCGCAGTGGTGCGACCATAAAGGGGGTGCGTAATGCGGTGTTGTTCAGTGGTAGGCGTAAGCCAGGAGCGAGCAAGGAAAGCCTCGGACGCTTCGGTAGACTGGTAGGGCTCTCAGCCTCTAGTGATGATGATTACAGTGCCGAATCGTTCTGTACGATAGTGTGTGCTTGTTTGGACGAGAGTGAAATCAAGCTTGTCGAGGAAGAATTGCGCGAGACTCTTAACCACGTTGCGGCCTCGGTAAAGAACTACCCAGACATGACGATGGCGGCGGCAAATTTACGTAGAGATCTACTTAACAATGCTGAATTCCTTCCTGTATCTGAAGAAAACGTCGCTGAATCAATCGAATTTATCGGTTGGTTGATTGATAACCATTTCACCTTCCTCGGTTATGAAAAGTACAGCATAAAGAAGGCTAGTGGGGAGAGTGTCATCCAACTCGACCCGAATTCACTATTGGGAGTTTCGCGCTACAACTCTGAGCTTAAAACTCAGACGAAGGTGGATTCCTTGCCAGGGGCTGCTGCTGATTTTATTCGTAGACCAAAGCTGTTGAGCTTTGCTAAATCATCCAAGCGTTCGAAAGTCCATCGTCCTGCCTATTACGATTACGTGCTTATCAAGGAATTCGACAAGTCGGGGAGGGTGACCTATATGCACCGCTTCCTAGGCTTATACACTTCTTCAGTCTATTTCCGAGAGGCGCTCGCCATACCATTGCTGCGCAAGAAGGTGAGTCGTGCGCTCGAGAAGTCGGGTTACACGAAGAATGGGCACAATATGAAGGACCTACTGCAGGTCATCAATACATTGCCCCGAGATGAGCTTTTTCAAGTTAGCAGCTCGGCGCTACTAAAAACAGCGATAGAAATTACCAAGATTCGAGACACTGGTGCGAGCAAGCTCTTCATGCGAAAAGACTTCTACGGTCGCTTCGTTTCCTGTCTCGTGCATATTCCGCGAGAGTTGTTCAATACGAAAATTCGCTTAGCTATCCAGAACCTGCTCGAAGAGAGGCTTGAAGCAGAAGACGTAGATTTTAATACTTATCTAACTGAGTCCTCACAGGCGCGAATTCATTTTGTGTTCTTGGTCCCCAAAATTCGAGCACTAAAGATCGATCAAGAAAAGCTTGAGCAGGAAATTATCGACCTTATACGACCATGGGAAGATGATTATGTGGATCTCTTACGTGCCGCCGGAGATGAGGATTTTTCGCAATATTCGTCTTTCGCGGAATGCTTCTCTAGCTCTTACAAAGAAACCTACTCTGCGGGCGAAGCGGTCCAGGATGTCCGTTTTGTCAGCGAAGTCGCTGACTCGGGTCGGTTGGCTGTAACTCTCAGTGACTCGACAGATGATAAAGCGGAATTTAGCTTCAAATTGTTCAGTCTTGATTCACAGCTAATGCTCTCGGATGTAGACCCTATCCTCGAGAATCTTGGCTTGCGAATCATAAGCGAGAGGACATTCTCACTGCGCGTTGATTGTGCGAATTCATGTCAAGCCACTCCACGAATCTGGCTACATGATTTCCTTGTCTATCGGCGCGAATCGAATGGAAAGTTAGATGAGGAGGCTAAGCGATATTTTGAGCAAGCGTTTTACTCAGTCTGGGAAGGGCGCGCTGACGATGACGAATATAATGCACTGGTGTTGAATGCCGGTCTGAGTTGGCGGCAAGCGGCTTTGCTCCGAGCATTAGGTGCATATCTGAAGCAGATCCGATTTGGTTATTCGCAGTTATTCTTGGCGAACACTCTCGGAAAGCATGCGGAAATAACGAGCCAGTTGGTAAATTTATTTACAGCTCTGTTCTCACCGGGGGCGGCGACTAGCCAAGCTTCCATAAATCGTATGCGTCAAAAAATTGCCAAATCGATAGATGGAGTAAGCAATTTATCTGAAGACAGTGTGCTGCGCGGTTATCTCGCTATTGTCGATGCGATGCGTAGAACTAACTTCTTCCAGCCTGATGAAGATGGGGAATTAAAAGATTATTTCTCATTCAAGCTGGAGCCGCGACGAATAAAAGGCGTGCCAAAGCCTGTTCCGCTTTTCGAAATATTTGTCTTCTCTAACAAGGTCGAGGGAGTGCATCTACGAGGTGGCAAAGTGGCTCGAGGCGGACTGCGGTGGTCGGATCGACGCGAAGATTACCGAACCGAGGTGCTGGGACTGGTCAAGGCTCAGCAAGTTAAAAATTCGGTAATTGTGCCGGTCGGAGCGAAGGGTGGCTTTGTGGTTAAGGCTACAAGTCCCGCAGCCGACAGGGACGAATTCCAAGCTCGCGGAATCAATGCCTATAAAACCTTTATCGCAGGCCTGTTAGATATTACTGATAATCTAAAGGACGGAGGTTTGATGCCGCCTAAGGATGTCATTCGGCTCGATGACGACGATCCTTATCTTGTTGTAGCCGCAGACAAGGGAACGGCGACGTTTTCTGATATCGCTAATGGTATCGCCGCTACTTATGACTTTTGGCTTGGCGATGGGTTCGCCTCGGGTGGCAGCAACGGTTACGACCACAAGGCGATGGGCATTACCGCCAAGGGCGCATGGATAAGCGTGCAGCGTCATTTTAGAGAACGCGGGATCAATGTGCAGAAGGATGAATTCACCGTGATTGGCATCGGTGATATGTCGGGTGACGTATTCGGCAATGGCATGCTGCTTTCTCAGAAAATCAAATTAGTTGGAGCCTTTAATCATCTCCATATTTTTGTCGATCCTAACCCTGACGCGCATGCCACGTATCGTGAGAGACGTCGATTGTTTAACAAGGCTGGCTCTTCGTGGGGTGACTACAATAAGAAGCTTATCTCGAAAGGTGGTGGCATTTTCGACCGTTCAGCTAAATCGATCACCCTCTCAGCGCAGATGCGAGAGGTATTTGGGGTGGACGATAAGACACTGACACCAGATGAACTGATTTCGGCTATGTTACGAGCCCCGGTCGATTTGCTCTGGAATGGGGGCATCGGCACCTATGTTAAGAGCGAATTAGAGAGTCATGCAGATGTCGGCGACAAGGCGAATGACTCTCTTCGAGTGGACGCCAATACGCTTCGGTGCAATGCAATTGGCGAAGGTGGCAATCTAGGAATGACGCAATTGGCGCGAGTTGAGTATGGAGCGAATGGAGGTCATTCGTTTACTGACTTTATCGACAACTCAGCTGGTGTGGACTGTTCCGATCATGAGGTAAACATCAAAATTCTACTTAACGAAGTGGCGCAAAAGACTCGTCGAAATGCGCGTAAGATAGCTGCTGATGAAGAACGCCAGCGTAGTAAATTACTAGAAGGCATGACCGATTCTGTTTCGGAGTTGGTGTTGGATAATAATTATAAGCAAGTGCAAACCCTTGCGCTCAGTTATGCGGACCCAGAGTTAGGCTGCAAGGAATTCAACGACCTTATCGAATTCCTTGAAAGCGAGGCGGGCTTAGACCGCTTAATCGAGTATTTGCCTAGCGAAGATGTGCTCGAGCAAAGGAATGTTTCCGGCCTACGCCCCACTCGTGCGGAGCTTGCAGTAGCCACTTCCTATGTGAAAATGTATCTCAAGTCCGAGTTGGTGAACGCCGATTTTTTAGCGGATCCATTGTTGCGAGCGCATTTGAATAGAGCATTTCCGCAGACACTCGTTGATTGTTACGCCGAGCAGATCAATCAGCATCCGCTTCGAGCCGAACTCATCGCTACCCAGCTTGCTAATTATCTGATCAATCGAGTAGGTGCATATTTTATCTACGACTTATGCGTCAACTCCTCCGCTAATGTGTCGGCCGTGGTGCGAGCTTCAATGCTCGCAATTGAAGCGTTGCGAGCCGAAGAAGATTGGATAGCCATTGAAAGTCTGGATTACAAGGTCGATTCGAGTCTGCAAGATACTATGATGCTGCGTATTGTCAGATTGGTGAAGGTTGGGGCTAGGTGGTTACTACGCAATCACGAAGTCAGTGATAGTTTAGCGAGAGATGCCAAGGCGTTCGCCTCTGGCTTGCATGAGATGAGAGCAATGCTCCCGGGCGTGCTTCCAACCACTCTTCAGTCACGCTATGCCGATGAGGTCTCTGACGTAAAAGAGCTTGGGGTGCCGGCTAAGGTGGCGGAGATGTTTGCCACTTACGGGTTCTTGTCTCCAGCGCTCAGTCTCATCGAAAGTGCGAAGCAGACAGGTGAAAGTCTAAAGACAATGACCCATGCTTACTATCTCATTGGAGAGTCATTGCGCCTCGATTGGTTAAGTGAGCTCATAGCCGAAATAGCGCCAAACAATGTGTGGGAATCCCAAGTGAGATCTACAGCGATGGATGATTTGACCTGGCGACAGCGGGTATTGGCATGCCGAATGCTGCGTGAAACAAAGGGTATGCAAGATGTCCGCAAGCGTGTGCATGCCTGGGCCGAGAACAATCAGTTAGCATTGTCGCGTGTGAAAACAATGCTAGTTCAGCTGCAGGCTGAAGTCTCACCCGATCTCGCTATGGTTACAGTTGTGATGCGGGAGCTTAAGCGATTGTCATAGAGTAATTATGATATGTCGTAACATCGTGAATTGTTTTATCAAGATTTCGGGGAAACGAGTGTACAAACTAATTAGAGCGCTGCTCTTTAAATTGCCGGCGGAAAAATCGCATGAGTTTGCGCTCGCTGCAATGAGTCTATTGGAGAGGTTTGGGATTATTAGGTTATTTGCTGCTCGTACCGAGAGTTATGCAAAGTCGAAGACGGTAATGGGAATCGAATTTCCTCATATCGTTGGGTTAGCGGCGGGTCTCGATAAGAACGCTGATCATGCGGACGCGTTGCAAGCCTTGGGCTTCGCGTGGCTTGAATTGGGAACGGTGACGCCGCGACCTCAGCCGGGTAATCCGAAGCCTAGAATGTTCCGACTGGCGCCAGAAAAAGCGATTATCAATCGATTGGGTTTCAATAATAAAGGTATTGATTACGCGCTGACTAAAATCGCTAACCGCCACCGTAAGGGAGTTATTGGCATCAATATTGGCAAAAATTTTGATACTGAATTAAGCAACGCGAATGAAGATTATCTCATTGGTTTGCGAAAAAGTTATGCGTTAGCAGATTACATCACCATAAATATTTCATCACCGAACACGCCAGGATTGCGTTCTCTACAATACGGTGAAGAATTGGATAGCTTGTTAGGCGCTCTCACGGATGAGCGACGTGTGCTCGATAATCTACATGGCCGTTATGTGCCCATCGCGGTTAAGCTGGCTCCCGATATGAGCGAAGAAGAGTTAGCTATTTGCTGCGGAAAATTGCTCGCCTATGGAATTGATGGAGTAATCGCAACGAATACGACCTTCGACCGAGATAAAGTCTCTTCAAGCCCTTATGCCAATGAGGGGGGAGGATTGAGCGGCGCCCCTCTGACAAGCAAGGCCTGTTTCACGCTCCGCCAGATTAAGCGAATAGTGGGCGACCAGATGGCAATCATCGGCGTAGGTGGCATTATGTCTGCACAGGATGCCCGGCAGCGTCTCGAAGCCGGTGCGGACTTGCTGCAGATTTATTCTGGATTCATCTATGAGGGTCCGGCGTTGATCGAAGAAATTCTGCGAGCGGAATCGGCTAGAATGCATGACTGAACCGGAAGTGGATCTCATACTCTATACGACGATGGGCTGCCATTTGTGCGAGCAAGCGGAAGCGCTCTTAGCTACTGTCGCCGTAATTCTCAGTCGTGAGCTTGTAATCGAGGCGATCGATATTGCGGAAGATGCCGAGCTGGTCGAGCGATTTGGCATACGAATTCCTGTACTAAAAAGAACGGTCGATGAGGCAGAGCTCAATTGGCCGTTCGATGCGCAACAACTATTACGTTTTCTGCTTGTTCTCCAGGCCAAATAAGCGCAACGCATTTTCAGTAGAATATTGTGCTATTTCGTCGAAATTTCTCCCCATGTGCTCTGCCAACGCAGTTACAACTTCGCTGAGATAGCAGGGTTCATTGCGCCGTGATTTTGGTTTTGGCTTGAGAGTGCGTGGAAGAAGATAGGGTGCATCAGTCTCGATTAGTAGCCGGTTAAGAGGTATGTATTTGACTATATTTTGCAGATCGTGCCCACGCCGCTCATCACATACCCAGCCGGTAATGCCGATATGCATGTCGAGATTTAGATAATCCTCAAGGGCTTCGCGAGAGTCGGTGAAGCAATGGACAACGCCGCCAGCTAGCCCCGCTCGTTTAGCCTTGAGGATGGGGTAGAAAGTTTCGTGTGACTCTCGCTGATGGAGGAATACTGGTTTTCCAATTTCCTGAGCGACCTCAAGTTGCTGCTCGAAGGCGTATATTTGTGCATCTCGCGGTGAAAAATTGCGGTTGAAATCGAGACCGCATTCGCCGACAGCGACGACTTCGTCGTATTCGCAGAGCCTCTTTATCTCCTCGGCACAGGTGTCCCAAGCGCTCGCAAGGTGTGGATGCAGTCCTGCGGTACAAGAAAATACTTCATTATTCGAAGCGCTTAATCGCTGAGCTGTTCGGGAGGACTCCAGATCCGTTCCGGTGAGGAGGATCCGTGAGACGCCGGCTTCTAACGCCCTTTGAGTCACTTCATCGAAGTCCTTGCTAAACGACTCGTGGGTCAGATTGGCTCCAATATCGATGAGCTTGGGCATGGTTATCCTTGTTTTAGCTGTATCCGTGTTGAGAGAAGGCGCTAGTGTAGCGTAGACCGAAGGGAATAAAAGAGGCGAGGTGCCATCTAGCCTTTGATATCGCGATAGCTGATAATGTTGGGATAGTTTTTAGAAGCAGTATAGGAATTTAAGCGTGAACGCAGACGGACAGAAGCAGGCACTTAATTGGTCGGAACTTGGTTTTCAGTACATAAAAACGGAGTTTCGCTTCCGGGCGGTGTGGCACGACGGTGCTTGGGGTGAAGGTGAGCTGATCAAAGACGAGTTCATCGCAATTCATGAAGGCGCGCCGGCTATCCATTATGCGCAGCAGTGCTTCGAGGGGATGAAGGCGCAGACAGGGCCTGATGGTCGAATTCTCCTGTTCCGTCCCGACCTTAATGCGGAACGTATGCAGAGGACAGCCGCCAGACTGCTAATGCCCGACGTTCCGACTGAGATGTTTGTGGATGCAGTTCTGCAAACGGTTCGAGCTAATGCTTCTTGGGTCCCTCCTTATGGCTCCGGGGCTTCTCTGTATATACGGCCGATGCTCATTGGAATCGGTGAAAATTTGGGTCTCAAGCCGGCGCAATACTACGAGTACAGAGTATTCGTTTCTCCAGTTGGACCGTATTACAAATCGCCTGGTTTGGGCATGATTAGCCTTGCGGTTTCTGAAATGGATCGCGCCGCCCCGAGGGGTACGGGAAGTTACAAAGCAGGCGCGAACTATGCTGGAGGGCTTCTTGCTACGAAACGCGCGCAGGAATTAGGAGCGAATGAGGCGCTGTATCTGGATTCTCGAGAGCAGAGATTTATCGATGAGGCGGGATCTGCGAATATCGTCATCGCACTCAAAGATGGCTCATTGGTGACACCGAAATCAGAAGCGATACTGCCTAGTATCACGCGGCGATCGATCATGACCTTAGCGGAAAAGAAACTTGGCTTGACGGCTGTCGAGCGACCAATCGAGCTTAGAAAGGAGATTGGTGATTTCGCCGAGGCGGCGGCTTGTGGTACTGCAGCTGTGCTGTCTCCCGTAGGCAAAATTTGGTTCGATGGTAGTTGGCATGAAATTGGTGAGGGTGGTCAGCCTGGTCCCATTATGCAGCAGCTCTACGATTTGTTAGTTGGCATTCAAAAGGGCGAATTAGAAGATAATTTCGGTTGGCTTGTCGCCGTCGACTAGCATTTTCCCCCGATCTCAGCTGGCTGCGCCTAGATTTACCAAGATCTGCGTAGCCGGCTATCTATGTAGCTTGTATGCGTTTTCTATGGCTAATCTGTCATTGTAATTCGAGCAATTTCGTCTAAACACTTGACCGACCTACGACCCTTCCCTATATACTCGCGCTCTTCCGGCCCTAGCCACCATGCCAAAAGAGTTGCATTTATGCCCAAATCATTAGTAATAGTCGAGTCGCCAGCCAAGGCCAAAACTATTAATAAGTATCTTGGTTCCGATTTCATCGTCAAATCGAGCGTCGGGCATATCCGTGATCTTCCAACTTCCGGCTCTGCCAAGCCCGTTGACCCCAAGGCTCGCGCCGCCGCAGCAGCGATAACTCGCAAAATGGCTCCAGAAGAGAAAGCTGTCTATAAAAAGAAGAAAGCTAAAGAACAGTTAATAAAGCGCATGGGCATTGATCCCGAGCACGACTGGAAGGCGCAGTATGAAGTGCTGCCCGGAAAAGAGAAGGTGGTCTCGGAGCTGCAAAAACTGGCTAAGACAGCGGATGCTATTTATCTTGCGACGGATTTGGACCGCGAGGGAGAGGCTATTGCTTGGCATCTCAAAGAGGCTATCGGGGGCGATGAGAGCCGATATAAGCGGGTGGTCTTCAACGAAATTACAAAGCGAGCGATAGACGAAGCCTTCGCTGAACCTGGCGAACTCGATATGCGTTATGTCGAGGCACAACAGGCGCGCCGTTTCCTTGATCGAGTAGTAGGGTTCATGGTTTCGCCTTTACTCTGGGCAAAGGTGGCCAGAGGGCTCTCTGCGGGGCGCGTTCAATCGGTTGCTGTCCGTTTAGTCGTCGAGCGTGAACGAGAAATACGAGCATTTATTCCTGATGAATATTGGGAGGTATTTGCTGAGCTCGAAACCGCCAAGCAAGAAGCTTTGCGCTGTCAGGTTGTGAAGCAGGCGGGAAAAGCGTTTAGACCAACGAGCAAGCAAGAGACTGATACAGCGCTTGCGGTGCTGCAGTCTAGTGATTTCAACGTACTGAAGCGTGATGATAAGCCTACTTCGTCGAAGCCAAAAGCGCCGCTAATTACTTCAACCCTGCAGCAAGCGGCGAGCACGCGGCTAGGTTTTGGTGTTAAGAAAACGATGATGATGGCACAGCGCCTTTACGAAGCGGGCTATATCACCTACATGAGAACGGATTCGACGCATATTAGCAGTGACGCGATCTCTATGTGTCGTGACTATATTAATAGTAAGTATGGTCCAGAGTATCTGCCTGAGAAACCCTTGTTCTATAGTTCGAAGGAGGGCGCTCAGGAGGCTCATGAGGCAATTCGTCCGACCGATGTCCGTATGACTGCCACGTTGCTCAATCAGATGGAACCTGATGCGGTTCGACTCTATACACTGATCTGGCAATTTTTTGTTGCCTGCCAGATGCCACCCGCGCGTTACTTAAGCTCGAGTATCAATATCGCGGCCGCGGATTTTGAGTTGCGTGTTAAGGGAAGAATTATGCAATTCGATGGCTACTTACGAGCAATGCCGTCGAAAGATGAAGATATTGTTCTTCCAGAGATTTCCGAGGGAGATTCGCTGTCGCTCAATGAATTAAAGCCGCAGCAAAACTTCACTAAGCCGCCGCCGCGCTACACTGAAGCGAGCCTCGTTAAGGAACTTGAGAAAAAAGCGATAGGACGTCCCTCTACTTATGCTGCGATTATTTCGACGATTCAGGATCGAGGTTATGCACGAGTAGAGAATAAGCGATTCTATGCGCTAAAAATGGGTGACATCGTCGCCGAGCGCTTAATAGAAAGTTTCGAAGACCTGATGGATTATGACTTCACTGCTAAAATGGAAGAGTCATTGGATGAGGTTGCTTCGGGTGATAAAAACTGGAAGGCGTTGTTAAATGAGTTTTATGAACGCTTCATGGCAGAACTTGCTATCGCCGAGTCCGCAGAAGGTGGAATGCGCACCAACGAGCCGACCGATACTGACATTAAGTGCCCAAATTGTGGGCGTAATATGCAAATCAGAACGGCCTCTACTGGGGTGTTTCTCGGCTGTTCGGGTTATGCGCTTCCCCCTAAAGAGCGGTGTAAGCAAACGATCAACCTGACTCCTGGTGAAGATGCGATACGCACCGACTCAGCAGAAGAGGCAGAGGCGGCGGAAAACGCGTTGTTGCGCAAAAAACACCGCTGCGCTTTATGTAATACGGCGATGGATAGTTATCTTATCGATGAGCGACGTAAGCTACATGTATGCGGCAATAACCCTGACTGCAGTGGCTTTGAAATAGAGCAGGGCGAATTCAAGATTCGCGGCTACGATGGCCCTGTAATCGAGTGCGATAAGTGTTCGGCTGATATGCAGCTTAAAACTGGCCGCTTCGGGAAATATTTTGGTTGCACCAATGAAGAGTGCAAGAACACGCGTAAACTTCTAAGGAACGGACAAGCCGCACCGCCTAAGATGGATCCAATCCCGATGCCCGAGCTGCTGTGTGAGACCGTCGAGGATCACTATATTCTACGAGACGGAGCGGCGGGTCTGTTTCTCGCCGCTAGCCAGTTCCCTCGTAATCGTGAGACTCGAGCCCCTTTGGTCTCGGAGCTGTTGCCGCACGCGGCTGAGTTAGATCCTAAGTATGCGTATTTGCTTAAAGCACCAGTGCAAGATGATGCAGGAAATCCAGCTATTATTCGTTACAGTAGGAAAACTGCTGAGATATACGTGCAGAGTGAATTAGATAAGAAGGCGACTGGCTGGAAGGCGTTCTACACAGACAACGAGTGGAAGGCGGAAGGCAGTGCTACTGGGAAGAAGCCGGCTAAAAAGGCTGCTAAGAAGAGCGTAAAGAAAGCCGCTAAAAAGACTACCAAGAAATAAGCGTGATGCATCTGGCTGCGGCTTCAGCCGCGGCCAGCATACAGGTAGCCTAGTGCCTACGGATAACCCCGACACTAATCCCTTCGATGGCGAAGTCGTTCAATCTTACATCCACCTCGATGGGTGAAAACTCCGGATTTTCAGCGATGAGGCTCAGCGTATAAGGAGTCTTTCCTTTCTTGAGTCGCTTCACCGTGACCTCTTCATCGATACGCGCGACGATAATGTCTCCGTCATTCGCTCTATCCGTTTTGTGTACTGCCAATAAATCATCCTCGAAGATACCCACATCGATCATACTTGTTCCTTTGACCGTGAGCAGGTAATCCGCGCTGGGACTAAATAGGGTGGGAGGAATGTCACAATACTCCGAAATAGATTCCTGGGCGAGGATTGGGCTACCTGCGGCCACTTGGCCAATAATCGGTAGGCCGAGCTGCTCGTTAATCGGTAATCTAAGCCCCCGTGACGCCCCGGGCTGTATCTCTATGGCGCCTTTACGCGCCAGTGCGCGCAGATGGTCTTCCGCGGCATTAGGCGAGCGAAACCCCATTTTTTTTGCTATCTCAGAACGAGTGGGCGGATATCCCGTCTCGGACAGGTAGTCTTTGATGTAGTTGAGTATCTGCTGTTGTCTTAAAGTGAGCTTAAGCATGGAATTCTCCTGTACTTATCAACAGCTGTGATTGTATACAGTATTTTGAGATGTGCAAGTCTATTTTGCTGCCGGTTTAGGACGTTCAACTGGCTGCGTGGCTATGGGATAATCGAACCAATTTATTAGCGAGGATCAAACAATTAGCTCTTTCACGCATTCGAGAAGAGGTGGTCATTCCATTCCAGCCATGGGGCGATTGATGGTGAGTCTGGAGGGGTTGGAACTGAGTCATGAGGAAGTGGACCTATTGTCTCGACCGAGTGTGGGGGCTCTGATCCTGTTTTCACGCAACTACAGCGACCGCGCCCAATTGAAGGCCCTGGTCGAGTCTATTCGCGCGGTCAAACCCCATCTACTCATTGCAGTTGATCAAGAGGGTGGGCGAGTGCAGCGCTTCAAGGAAGAGTTCTTAAGACTCCCTCCGCTGGCCGCATTAGGCTCGCTTTATGCTAAAGACGTATCAGCTGGATTGGAAGCAGCTGAGCTTTGTGGCTGGGCAATGGCTATTGAGTTATTAGATGCCGGTTTAGATTTCAGCTTCGCTCCGGTACTCGATGTGCAGAGCGAGACGAGTAGGGTGATAGGAGATCGGGCGTTATCTAGCGACACCGCCATCATATCGGCGTTATCAGCGCGCTACATAAAGGGTATGAATAAGGCTGGCATGGCTGCTACTGGCAAGCATTTTCCGGGACATGGCACCGTGGACGGGGACTCGCATGTAGAGTTACCTATCGACGATCGCTCGCTCGCGGAGATAGAGGCGTGTGATCTACAGCCGTTCGAGGCGCTATCAAACCACCTCGGCGGCATCATGCCTGCCCATGTGATCTACCCACAAGTAGATGATAAGTGCGCAGGATTCTCCTCCATCTGGCTGCAGGACGTGTTGCGTGCACGACTAGGATTCGATGGAGTTATTTTTAGCGATGATCTAACAATGGACGCTGCTCATAGTGCAGGTTCTATTGAGACTCGGGCTAATTTAGCACTGAGTGCGGGTTGTGACATGGTGTTGGTGTGCAATGACAATGAGGCGGCGCGCCAAGTTGCAGACTTCATTGAGGAGAACGCACTTTCGTTTGCCGCCGAATCGAATGTGCGCTTGGCCGGCATGGCGGCTAACTTCGAAGCGCATAACCCTAATTACAGATCTGATGAACAGTGGGATCGTGCGAAGCTTGTAATCGATTCTTTATTGAATCAATCATTTTAATGCGTAAAAGAAGATAGATAAGAAGGCGTCATAAATGCAAGAATTCTTCTCGTTCAGCTCTCTGCAGGACCTCGATTGGGGTGCAGAACTTTTCCTTATCGTCACGCTAACACTCCTCGCGCGATTGGTCGCCTTACGGCTCCTGACTGCGCTGGGAGTACATTTCAATCAAACCACTAATGTCTGGGACGACGCTTTGCTCGAAGCGGCCAGACGTCCCCTGAGTTGGTTGATACTCCTGCAAGGGCTGTTGATGGCGGTTGGAATTAGCGAAGGATACATCGACGATATCTTGTTCTCGGCGAGTAATCTTAACCTTGCGCGGCAAGTCGTTGTGGTAGTGCTGATAGCTTGGTTTCTGGTTCGATTCATATCGCTTGCCGAGGAGAGGATACGGCAACGTATTTTAGCGGGTGATAATGCTGAGCAGACATCCCTGGATCCTACCACTCTGGTCGCAGCGCAAAGAGGACTTGGACGCCGCGCGGGTTGCCCGCGAGGATACCAACAAGATGCTGGCTGAAATCCGCGATGACATCAAATCTCTGATTGCGAGGGTGGGTGAGAAATGAGACCGATCAACGAGATCA
>JALQUB010000063.1 GCA_023268635.1 Pseudomonadales bacterium | reverse complement strand
GAACGCCAACATATTTTCGGGGCGCATCGCGTCTTCTATCGATAGACTACGCGCGAAAGCCTTCTCAACCTCGACGCCACGTGCAGGAACTTCTTGAGTCTGAATGTCAGAGCCGAAGAAAACGATTTCCTTCGCACCATCCTGGATGCCTGCCTCTTCTAAGAGTTTATGCAGGGTCACGCCGCGCCAGTAGGCATTGCCCACCAAACCGTTGAATAAGCGACGCCCATTACCACCACATTCGAAACCCACTTGCTGTTCAAACACGTCACGTTGCATTAGATCCTCAAGTGAGAGATCGAGCTCTTTATCGACCATACCGGTAACGCGGAGTCGGTAGTTGGCATTGTCCACTTCGGGTTGCCCGTAGTGTTGTACCAAATAAAAATCATCGTTATCGGTGAAATACGTATCGATCTCGCGCGTGTCCAGATAGTGCACCGCATTAGGGCGCACCGGACCAACCTGGAAAGTATCCGGCACATCCGTAAATGGCACTAGACGTTCACCCTGAGCAAGAGCTGGAAAGAGGAAATTGGGAATCGACGCGACACCCGCGGCGCCAACTGCCCCCTTCAATAAGGAACGGCGCTGCAGTGAGTTCGGCTGCTCAGCTTGATCTGCAGCGGACTCTGCCCCAAGGTTGCGATCATCATTGCTCATTGTTCTTCTCCTAGCTTTATAAGCTTCTTGTTATTCTTGATTGCTCGCATTCTTCACCTTGCAGGCGGGCAAACTTCTTTTGGCGATTTTCCATTTAACAATAGAAGCGCGGCGCTGCCAATTGCTAATGGTGATGCCCTCCTGGTCCATGGACATGTCCATGGGCAATCTCTTCAGCACTCGCCTCACGGATATCAACAACCTCTATCTCGTAGTAAAGCGTCCTGCCCGCTAACGGGTGATTGAAATCGACGTCGGCATTGAATTTCCCAACTTTGACGACCACAACACTGCGCATGCCTTTATCGGTTTGCACCGCCGCCAGACTTCCCGGGTGAATCTTGCTGTCACCAGTTCGCAGTTGCAGATGCTTGAGGGGAACGCGCTGCTGCGCGCCCTCTTTCCGCGGCCCATAGGCTTCCTCTGGCTTCAGGGTTATCTCAATGGTCTCGCCGATTCCCTTACCCTCAAGAGCTCGTTCTAACCCAACCACCACGTTATGGAAGCCGTGCAGGTAATGGAGAGGTTGTCCATCATAGGACTCTTCCATCCAATCGCCATGGCTGCCATCTGGCGCCACTTCCGCTAACCGATAGTGAAAACTTACTACCTTGTTAAGGCCTATTTTTACTGGGGTATTATCTTTTGCTAGATCTTTGCTATCCGCCACTTGGCTATCCTTCTTCGGGTCTGTTCTAGGCTACTTTCTAGCCTACTCACTAAGAGCTATGAATTTAACCGCCAAGAACTCGGTCAATCCTCTTATTTCGATCCGCAGGAGTGTAGCAGACACAAGGACGGACACGAATCACTGCTTACTCAACAGACCATCCAATCTCACCGCATTTGTGACAATTTCGGATTCCATAAACGGATTTCCCGACTTTGACGGTCTGATTAGTTGAGTGGTGCCGTTCCAGTTGTGAAACTCATGGGAAGTTAAGCCATTTCTACCACGATAATGACGGGAAAATACGCGCCCACGAGCCTATTGAGCCCACTTCGGCGAGGCTTTCGAACTGACGTGCTACCTTAATTACACTCGCTTTTGACAATGAAACCCAGTGACTGAGACCACTAAAGGATAAATTGCCACATGACTCATCCCCAATATACAAAGTTTTCACCCCTTACCGTGTTGGTGAAGCGCAAAATCCGAAAGCTACGCATAGACGCAGGGCATTCGATGAACGAAGGCGCTCGCCTGCTTGGCATCTCACGCAAACAACTCGAAGACATCGAGACAATTCGCAATTATGGCTGCCATCTGGACTTAGAATTGCTAGCGAAGATCAAAGTGATTTATCGGACGTCAATGGATGATATCGTCGGTGAACTACCCGACAACTACACGTCAGAGTATTTCGAGCGTCCTAGGAAACGCGCGAATTCCGAGAGCCAGCCTTAATCCTCGGGTTTATTAATGATGGCCTCGCCTTCGAAGCAGCATCAATCCAACGGCCTGTGCGGTAAAAAGTAGGAGCAACAAGACAGGACTCTCAAATACTCCCGCAGCAATGAAGCCTGCGACACATAGAACTCCGTTGGCTAAAGCGTAAGGGAGTTGGGTCTGAAAGTGTTCAAACACATCAGATCCCGCACCCGCAGACGCTAAGATAGTTGTCTCAGAAATCGGCGAACAATGATCACCAAAAAGCCCACCCGATAAGACTGCCCCAACACAAACAGCTAATGAGGCATCAATTGCCACGGCTGCAGGCATGGCGAGTGGTAACATAATAGCGAAAGTCCCCCACGATGAGCCCGTCGCGAACGAGATGCTGCAAGCCACAATAAATACGAGCAGGGGCAAGATCCACACGGCAACATTATCGCGAACGAGTGTCGCCACATAGTCGTCGGCACCCAGTGTCGTCATCATGTCTCCCATCGCCCAAGCCAGCAGAAGCATAATCGCTATCTGCATCATGCGGCTCATTCCATCCAGATAAACCTTCAAGCTATGCAAGGGCGACTGGGCTCGATTTATCGCCATCAGGGCAACCAAAGTGAGCGCCGCGAGAAAGTACGCGCTCGCCAGCCCTGCCCTAAAATCAGAGCCACTCACTCGGCCGAAGGGAAACCCGAGCGGACCAAGTATCCAAAACAAGGTAAATCCCAAGACCAATAACGGCATCCAGACGAACGAGGGCTTCGCATTCTCGATTGAGGCGGCGATCAACTCCTGAGGAGCATCACGATCTGCGGTTTCCGGGACCGATTCTAGGCCTAGGGCACGCGCCTCGGCGTGACGCATCGGGCCGAATTCTACGCCGCTCAGCGCCATAAGCGGCACCGCGAGCAGCGCGAGCCAGGCGTAGAATTGGAACGGCAGCGCAGCGAGCAGCATGGAGTAATCGCTGATCGCTAGGCCTAGCGATTCGATCTGTTGATTGAGCAAACCCATGATATAGACCCCCCAACCAATGAAAGGCACGAGGATCGCCACGGGTGATGCGGTCGAATCGATAATATAGGCGAGCTTCGCTCGAGATACCTGAAGCCTGTCCGCGAGAGGACGAAACGTGGGACCAACAATTAGGAAAAAACAGTAGTACCTACTATACGCTTAGTTTTTTTGAAAGAGGGCTCTTTTACAGCAGGTACTTTAGGGCTGTAGATACGATTGCAGCCAAGATCTTTTTCGTAAGCTTAAAAACCCTAATGGAAATCCTCTTGTGTCATTATATTTTGATAAAGACAAGCTTGTAGGCCATTATGCTGTTATACCTATGACTTTTTTATATCAACAAAAATCTATAAATGCTGTTTTATCAATGACTACTATGGTGGATTCATCATACAGAAAATATGGAATTTTTATCGAGCAAGCAAATGAAATATATGATAGAGCTGAGAAACTAGGCTATAAGTTTGTTTGTGGATTTCCAAATAAAAAATCTGC
>JALQUB010000082.1 GCA_023268635.1 Pseudomonadales bacterium | reverse complement strand
AGGCCTTATTCATTCAGGATCAGCCCCTATGGGCTGCAGCGAGGTAGTCTTTGGACTGCATTTCCAACAATCTCGAGGCGGTACGCTCGAATTCAAAACTCAACAAATTTCCCTGATAGAGCCGTAATATGGGCTCTTCAGCGGAGGCGATCAATTTCACCCGCCTATCATACAGCTCGTCGATACAATTGATGAATCGTCTCGCCTGATCATTGTTCGAGTCATCGAAACGAGGGATTCCGCTGATCAACACCGCTTGGAAGGACCTGGCTAGCTCCACATAGTCAAAAGCACTACGGGGACCATCACATAACTGGGCAAAATCGAACCAAACGAGGTCATCTCCGAGCCAGCGAGTACTTAACCCCCTACCCAGCAATTCGATAGCCGCACCTTCGGTCAGGTGAGACTCGCTCGCCACTAATTCCCGCAAGCTCCGCAACATGGCCTCATCAGCCTCTTTTCCCGCCGGACAATGGTAGAGCGTCGCCTGTTCTAAACTCCTCAGGCGGTAATCGATTCCTGGACAGACCTCTACCACGACTGTACAACGATTAAGAAGATCAATCGCGGGCAAAAAGCGAGCTCGCTGCAAACCATTCTTGTAGAGCCCGTCGGGCTGAATATTAGACGTCGTTACCAAGACGACCCCCAGCTCGAACAGTTCACTCAATAACCCTCCGAGCAACATGGCATCAGCAATATCCTGAACAAAAAACTCATCAAAGCACAGGAGCTTAGCCTCTCGAGAAATCTCAGCCGCGACGATTTTCAAGGGGTTCTTACTCCCCTGGAGTGTAGTCAGGCGCGCATGCACCTCCTGCATGAAGCGATGGAAATGCGTCCGCCGCTTCGACACTGATCGCATGGAGTCGTAAAAGAGATCCATGAGATAGGTCTTCCCTCGACCTACACCGCCCCATAGATAAACCCCCTTAGGCGCGACTGGGGAGTCCTTGCTAAACGATGCTTTAAATCTTTGCAAAATACCCGGCGACTGCCCCCCTTCGAGCTCTCTGACGAGCCGCTCTAGTTCAGCAAGGACGCGCAACTGCTCCGGATCTTCGACAATCTTGCCCCCTGCGACATCTTGTCGATAGCGCGACATTAAGGAGCTCTCATTTTTCGATAGCATTTCCGCCATAGCTTAATCCGTGAACTCAATGCTTAGTTCGCTATTCAATGACATCCGTTCTCAACCCACTCTTAGAATTTTTGCTCATTAGCTTATGCTGGCCGCGATCCCTGCACCCAACACCAAGCCTTTAAATACGGGATTTTCCGACTCTCAGTAGCGCGTCGAATTGTACGGCAGAGGGGCACTCACCGCCACGCGAACCTTCAAACTTAGGAGCCTTGTGAGCTATACTGCGCATAATCTTCGAGCCGAGAAATACTCATGACCTGGATAATTGTAACAAGCTGCCTATTAATAGGCGTCATCATTGGATTGCTCATTGGCGGCCGACTCAGCGCGAACCCCAATCGAGTACGCGAGCTCGAAGCAGAAATCAAAGCGGCGCAGGAGAAAGAGCGGCGATATCGAGACAGTGTCAGCGACCATTTCAGTATGACGGCTGACCTCGTGCACCACATGACAGAAAGTTATCGCGAGGTTTATGAACATCTCGCCAGCGGTGCGCAGGATCTGTGCCCTGACGATGTTGCTAGCAAGCTACTCCCCTCTCGTCCCGATGCGAAATTCCAAGGCGAAGGTGAAGACGAAGAAATTGGCGCGCTGGTACCACCCAAGGACTATGCTGCAAAAGCGACCCCAGATCAGAAGGGCGCATTAGCAGAAGGGTTCGGCCTAGAAAAACCAACACCGCAAGAAGATTAGTTCTAAGCAGCGACCGCAGCGTCGCAGCATTGGAACTCATTCAATCGACCACCCAAATTCCCGAGTGTCTCGCGGGCAGAACTCGAAGTCGCGCCGAGCACTGCTGGTGGTCTCTCACAATAGATTACTCACGATAGATCATTAGGCTAAGACTATGCAGGACACAACCCTCACCCACCTGAAACAACTCGAGGCTGAGAGTATCCACATCATTCGCGAGGTCGTCGCAGAATTCGACAACCCAGTCATGCTCTACTCTATCGGTAAAGATTCGGCAGTCATGCTGCATCTCGCGCTCAAAGCCTTTTACCCAGGCAAACCGCCCTTCCCTTTATTGCATGTGGACACGACATGGAAGTTTCGCGAAATGATCGAGTTCCGCGACCAACATGTCAAAAACCTGGGGCTCGATTTATTGGTGCACACCAATGCGGATGGCATTGCTGCCGGCATCGGGCCATTTACTCATGGCAGCGAGAAGCACACCGACATCATGAAAACCCAGGCTCTAAAACAGGCGCTCGATAAATACCGATTCGATGCCGCGTTTGGAGGGGCTAGGCGCGATGAGGAAAAATCACGCGCGAAAGAGCGAGTGTTTAGCTTCCGCGATAAAAACCATAGCTGGGATCCGAAAAATCAGCGGCCAGAGCTATGGAACATTTATAACAGCAAAATCAATAAAGGAGAGAGTATTCGCGTATTCCCTCTATCGAATTGGACGGAGCTGGATATTTGGCAATACATCCATTTGAACAAAATTGACATTGTCCCACTCTACTTTTCTGCACCAAGACCTGTGGTCAATGTCGATGGGATCGACATCATGGTCGATGACGAAAGAATGCCAATAGCCGACGACCAGAAAGTAGTCATAAAAAACGTTCGCTTCAGAACACTGGGCTGCTACCCATTGACAGGCGCGGTAGAGTCAACGGCGAAGACCTTGCCGGAAATTATTCAAGAAATGTTGTTAACCACAAGCTCGGAGCGACAGGGTCGCTTGATCGACAGCGACAAAGCCGGGTCGATGGAAGAGAAGAAGCGCAAGGGCTACTTCTAACTCTTTCAAGAATGACACCTATAGCGCCGTGCCTCACGGACACAACATAGCAAACACGAATACGCAGAGCACAACATGTCACATCAATCAGAGCTAATCAGCACCGACATCAATGCCTATCTGGCACAGCACGAGCGCAAGGAATTAATGCGACTACTCACCTGCGGCAGTGTCGACGATGGAAAAAGCACACTCATAGGACGCTTACTACACGATTCGAAAATGATCTATGAAGATCAACTCGCCGCAATCGAAAAGGATAGCGTCAAATCCGGCACCACGGGAGAGCGTGTAGATTTAGCTCTATTGGTCGACGGTCTCCAAGCTGAGCGAGAGCAAGGCATTACGATCGATGTTGCATATCGCTATTTCTCGACGGCTCGACGCAAGTTCATCATCGCCGACACCCCCGGCCATGAACAATACACACGCAACATGGCAACGGGTGCGTCGACTTGCGATCTCGCCATCATCCTCATAGATGCGCGACACGGAGTTCAGGTTCAAACACGCCGGCACAGCTATATCGCCTCTCTCCTTGGCATAAAGCAACTCGTGGTCGCCATTAATAAAATGGATCTAGTCGATTTCAGCGAACAACGCTTCAATGAAATTCGAGAGGAATATCTTGAGTTCAGCGAAAAATTACCGGCTGCCGAATTTCACTTCCTGCCCCTTTCAGCGCTCGAAGGTGACAACGTCGTCACGCGCAGTGAAAACATGCCTTGGTTCGAAGGTGAACCACTCATGTCGCTTTTAGAAAATACACCGATCAACACTAGCCGCAATCTAGATGATTTCCGATTTCCTGTTCAATATGTCAATCGACCAAATCTGAACTTCCGTGGCTATTGTGGCACCTTGGCCTCCGGCATTGTGCGAAAGGGTGATTTGATAACGGCCCTCCCATCCGGACGCAGTAGCCGCATTAAATCCATTGTGACCTACGACGAAGAGATCGAAGTCGCTTTCGCTCCGATGGCAGTAACACTCACTTTAGAAGATGAAATCGACGTGAGCAGAGGCGACATGCTTGTGCACAGCGACAATCTTCCGAGCACAGCGAACGAATTCGAAGCTGATCTTGTTTGGATGGCGGATTCAGCTATGCGACCCGGCATCGAATATGACATCAAGATCGGAACCAAGACCGTGGGCGCGCGCGTCAAAGCTCTTCGCAATCGCGTCGACATCAACACTCTCGAACGCCTCGCCGCACCGGAACTTGCCTTGAATGAAATAGGCCGCGTTGAAATCGTCGTCGATAATCCTGTGTGCTTCGATGACTACCAGAGGAATCGCGGCACCGGAAACTTCATCGTGATTGATCGCCTCAGCAACGTCACCGTGGGCGCGGGCATGATTTCGATGGATGTCCGTGATTCCGATTCTAATTCGCATAAAACTCACAGCACTTATGTCACTCAAGATGAACGCTCTGCGCGCTTCGGGCAGCGACCTGTGACTCTCTTGTTTATAGGCCTTTCCGGTGCAGGTAAGACTACACTCGCTCACGCCGTTGAACGCGAATTGTTCGATCGAGGTCACGCCAGCACAGTGTTGGATGGCAAAGCAATGAGACAGGGAATCAGCAGCGATTTAGACCATAGCGCGACTGGGCGAGCAGAAAACCTTAGAAGAAGTGCGAATATCGCGCGCTTCATTAATGACTCCGGCTTAATTTGCTGCGCGTCCTTCGTCGCTCCTACAGAGGGATCACGAGAGCAAGCCAAGAATATTATTGGTGCAGATGAATGCTATGTGATTTACCTGAATCCGCCACTCGATGTTTGCAAAGAACGAGACCCGAGCGGCCTCTATTCGGCTAATGATGGCGTCGACTCCGTCGATGTGCCCGGTATTTCATTCGCTTACGAAGAGCCAACTCACTGCGCGTTAACAATCGATACTTCTCGCCTAACAATCGCTGAATGTGTTACCGAAGTCATGCAATTACTGCACCGGGAGAAAGTAATTTAGCAGTCCGCTCTCAAACGGGATTATCGATATCGATAAATTCATGCTCGAGATTGAACATTTCCTGTAAATGTTTCGCCAAAGCTTGAATACCATAACGCTCAGTGGCGTGATGGCCGGCGCCGAAATAGTGCATACCGGCCTCACGCGCGATATGCACCGTAGGCTCTGATATCTCACCACTGAGATAAGCGTCGACACCGGCGGCCACTGCCAATTCGATATAACTCTGTGCCGCACCCGTACACCACGCCACCGTCTCTATCTTGGCCGCCCCTTCATCTGACTTAATCACTTGAGGTTCTCGAGCCAAACAGCCAGCGATCAATGACGAAAACTCCGCAACGCTCATCGGCTCGGACAATCGACCAACGAGTCCAATAGGATGGTTGTTCTGCTTCCCCAGGTCGCCAGTCTGAATCAGTCCAAGTCTTGCACCCAGCTGCACGTTATTACCGAACTCCGGATGCGCATCGAGTGGCAAATGATATGCAAGCAAGCTCACTTCATTATTCAAAAGCAGTTCGATGCGTTTGCGCTTAATACCAACGATAGCCTGCTCTTCCCCTCGCCAAAAATAGCCGTGATGAACCAAGATGGCATCGGCGCCGACTTCTATCGCTGCTTCTATTAACTCTCGACTCGCTGTTACCCCGGATACGATCTTACGCACCTCTGATCGACCCTCGACTTGCAAGCCATTGGGGGCGTAGTCCTTAAACTGTTCAGTTCGTAACAATGAATTAATCGTTGTATGCAATTCGGCAAGACTTACCGCCATCAGCTCATCCTCTGGTAGACTCTGCGCTATTTGCGAAGCATCGCAATTGAGCGCATTATTTTTGCCTCATGTTAACACTTCGTTCATGGACAGGCTCACACATTGAAAATGGATAAATCCGATAACAAGGCATCGATGCCGCAAGGCAGTTTATTCACCGCCATTTTCTCAAGCCTGCGCTTTATTGCGTGGCCCGTCGCCTGCGGCATTCTTTTTGCGATCGTATTCGTACAATATCGCCAATTGAGTGAACTCTCACAGCCGACTCTAGAGCCAACTCCGCGAACTCAGATCTCCGGCTTTGCCGACATTATCGCGCGTGCCGCGCCCGCAGTAGTCAGCATTAATGCGACAAGCGTGAATATTGGCTCCATCGAACGCGCGTCCCCCGACAAGGTAAACCTTTACCTAGAAGAGCGAGCAAGCCTTGGGTCAGGGGTTATCCTCAGCGAGGAAGGCTATATATTAACCAACCTTCATGTAGTCGATACTTTATTCGACGCATTTAATGCGCAAGTTACCCTCGCCGACGGCCGCCAGACTCCCGCCACAGTAATTGCATGGGATGAAGCAAGCGACCTCGCCGTCTTGCATATCAACATGGATAATCTCACTCCAATCCCACGCAACACAGCGGATGAATTACGAGTGGGCGATATCGTCTTTGCCATTGGCTATCCCCGTAATGTTGGCCAGTCCGTATCACAGGGCATCGTTAGCGCGCTGCGTCGAGACTCCGACGGCAAACTCGAAAAAATACAAACAGACGCCGCTATTAACCCTGGGAATTCCGGAGGAGCGCTCATTAATTACCAGGGTGAGTTAGTAGGCCTGAACTCATCAATCCTATCCGAGTCAGGAAATTTCGAAGGCATTGGTTTTGCGACTCCGGCAAGTATTGCAGTGAACGCCTTAGAAGAACTAGTCGAACAAGCTATAGAAGCCAATTCAGGCTATTTGGGAGTGATAACAGGAGAAGCACTGAATGCCCGATCGAGCGAGCTGTTTTTCGGCATCGATTCGGTGCGAGGCATGCTCGTTGAGAGCGTAGACGAAGGCGGTGCAGCCATGCGCGCAGGCATTCTACCAGGCGATGTGATCACTCGTATTCAAGGCACCAAGGTCATCGATGGCGGCAATATCGTGGCAGAAGTGCGCAACAAGAAACCAGGCGAATCGATCGAGGTAGAGGTATACCGAGACGGAGAAACAATCAGCCTGCCAACCACATTAGGATTCGGCCAAGCAGTGATTATCGAACCTTAGCCCAAACTTATTGACGGTATTCAGCCGACAACGCGTGCGCCTGTAGGCTCTCATTTTTCGCCAGCTCGGCGGCCGACTTGGCCAAACGACTAGCCCCTTCCTCAGAGCAGTGAATAATCGAGCTGCGCTTCTGGAAATCGTAAACTCCCAGTGCAGAGAAAAACCGAGCCGTACCCGAAGTCGGTAAAACGTGGCTCGGTCCCGCGCAGTAATCACCCAATGCTTCGGCGCTATACCGCCCCATAAAGATGGCGCCAGCGTGATTGATCTTTGGAAGCAGTGCTTCTGGATCCGCCACCGATAATTCTAAGTGTTCGGGAGCGATTAGATCGCTAATACGTGCGGCGTCATCCAGATCTTCAGCGAGTACAAATAAACCACGATTACGTAAAGATGTGGCGATAATCTCGCGCCGTTCCATTTCCGGCAACAAGCGTTCTACACTCGCTTGAACTGCATCCAGAAATTCCTGCTTCGGCGAGATGAGAATTGATTGCGCCTGCTCATCGTGCTCCGCCTGCGAGAAAAGATCCATCGCTATCCAGTCTGGATCAGTATCCCCGTCGCAGATAATTGTGAGCTCCGATGGCCCAGCGATCATGTCTATGCCTACCTCGCCAAAAACCAGACGTTTTGCCACCGTCACGAAAATATTTCCTGGCCCAGTGATTTTATCAACCTTGGGAATTGTCTCCGTGCCATAAGCGAGTGCGGCGATAGCTTGGGCGCCACCTATGGTATAAAGCTCGGTAACGCCGGCAAGGGCTGCAGCGGCAAACACTAGCTTTCCGGCCTCTCCATAAGCCGTAGGCACGGTGGCGATGATTTCTTCTACGCCTGCTACCTGAGCAGGTATGGCCAACATAAGAATTGACGATGGATAATTGGCCTTGCCACCGGGGGCATACACGCCAACACGCTGCAATGGGCTGATTTTTTGCCCCAGCACTGAACCGTCTTCTTCTCGATACTGCCAAGATTCTTGTTTCTGTTTCTCGTGATAACTCCGAATTCGCGATGCCGCGATCTCAAGCGCTTCTCGCTGCGAAGGTTCTAAACTCTCGAGGGCTGCATTCATTTGCTCACGCGTAACACGCAATTCACTCAATCGATCGACGTCAAAGCCATCGAATTTTTTCGTGTATTCCAATACCGCCGCATCACCCTCGCCGCGGACTCGGCTAAGAATATCAGTGACCGTCTGGGTAACTTCACCGGCGACGATCATCTCACGCTGCAAGTGGCCACGGAGTGCCACATCGAAATCACCAGAACCGCTGACCAAGCGCTCGATTGAAGGCGTGTCTGTAACTGTAGAAACCATCATTTTTTCAGTCCTGCACTAGTCTTCTGACGAGCGCTTTTCAACAGCGCCAGCGAGTTGCGACAACACACCGCGAATAGCTTCATTCTTAATTTTCATAGACGCCTTGTTGACGATGATTCGAGAGCTGACATGCGCAATCAATTCTTTCGCTTCTAAACCATTAGCGGTGAGTGTCTTCCCAGTATCGACAATGTCTACGATGGCGTCAGCAAGCCCCATAGAAGGCGCTAACTCAAGCGCGCCATTAAGCTTGATTAATTCAATCTGAGTGCCACGCTCAGCGAAATAACGCTTCGCGATGTTTACAAATTTAGTCGCAACTCGCAGGCGCCCAGATGGTGCCGGCCTATCTATCGGTTCGGCGGTCATTAGACGGCAACGAGCGATGCCCAGATCGAGCGGTTCGTAGAACGCCTCGTCACCATATTCGAGCAATAAATCTTTCCCAACAACGCCTATATCAGCACTGCCAAATTCAACATAGGTAGGCACATCGGAACCCCTGATAACCATCAATTTAACGTGTTCTAAATTGGTGTCGAATATCAGCTTACGGCTACTAGATATATCCTCGGCAGGCACAATATTCGCTTGCGCAAGCAAGGGCAGCACCTCTTCGAGGATACGTCCTTTTGTGAGTGCGATAACGAGGCTTGGCATACTCATGTTTAAATTCTCTGTGTTTCTCAGTTTATTTTAAGATGGGAGGCGGCGAATTTTCGCGCCGAGTAATTGCAGCTTCTCTTCGATGCACTCGTAGCCACGGTCAATGTGGTAAATGCGATCAACAACAGTCTCGCTATCCGCCACTAGTCCCGCAATGATCAGGCTTGCGGACGCTCGCAAATCCGTAGCCATTACTGGCGCACCTTTTAAACTGTCGACACCGTCGACTATCACGGTATTTCCTTCTACTTTGATTCTCGCACCCATACGATTCATTTCATGCACATGCATAAATCGATTTTCGAAAACCGTCTCTGTTATCGAACCCGATCCGCTAGCAACAGAATTTAATGCGGTAAACTGCGCCTGCATATCCGTAGGAAACGCCGGATAAGGCGCCGTCCGCAGTGAAACCGCCTTGGGCTGTTTCCCGTGCATATCGAGCTCTATCCAATTATCACCCACACTGATATCCGCGCCGGCCTGCTCGAGCTTGAGTAATACCGCCTCGAGAATATCAGGACGAGTATCTTTCACCTTGATTTTGCCTCTCGTTGCGGCTGCAGCGATTAAATAGGTGCCTGTTTCGATCCTATCCGGCATGACAGAATAAGTGCAGCCATGCAATTCATCGACACCCTCGATGATGACAGTGTCGGTGCCGTGTCCGGTTATCTTCGCACCCATCTCAATGAGACATTGCGCAAGATCGACCACCTCCGGCTCACGAGCGGCATTCTCGATGACGGTCTGTCCTTTCGCGAGAGTTGCCGCCATCATGACGTTTTCCGTACCCGTAACAGTAACCATATCCATAAAGATATGCGCACCTTGCAAACGATCCGCCACCGACGCCTTGATATAGCCGTCTTCGACAACTATATCCGCACCCATCGCCTCCAGAGCTTTAATATGGAGATCCACGGGACGACTGCCGATTGCGCAACCACCGGGCAGCGCAACTTCCGCCCGTTTATGTTTTGCTAATAGCGGCCCCAACACCAAAATCGATGCGCGCATGGTTTTTACAAGCTCATAGGGAGCATTCACTTGCGTGATGGTGCTGCTATCCACCTCGACATTGAGTCGCTCATCGATGACAGGCTGAACACCCATGCATCCCAGCAACTCAAGCATCGTTGTGATATCGAAGAGATGGGGCAGGTTGCACACCGTAACCTTGTCCGAGGTAAGTAGGGTCGCCGCAAGAATAGGGAGCGCAGAATTTTTCGCTCCAGCAATACGTATCTCACCTTCGAGACGTACGCCGCCTTCAATAATCAATTTATCCATGGAGTTCGCTCGGTTTGACCCAATATTGGGTCGGAGTGTTTTCGTTTAGCGGGTGCAGGTTCGCTCGCCACGCTCGTACACGGGTAATTCAGGGCTACAACTCGCTAGGTGCGCTCAATCGCATAGTGACCGCATGAATTGCACCACTCGCGATATGCTCGTTAAGCACCTTATAAATAGTCTGTTGTCGCTTGACAGCATTGAGTCCTTCGAAGAGAGCACCTGATGCAATGACCAAATACTTACCACCTTCCCCTTGCACTTCGACATCAATATTTGGCAGCTCATCCAAAAGCAGCTCTTGTATTGCCTTAGCTTCCAATTAGTCTCTCCTATAATCGCTCAACTGCAGCGTTCGGATTTATTTCCAGTTATCGAGCACCGCGTCAATATCATTATTGTGCTCGGTCATTAATGCCGAAAACTGAGAATAATACTGTCTTCCCAAATTAATCCCTGCCAAACTCAAATTCTTGAGCTTCCAGGTATTCTCGTCTGTGATGAACATTTGATAGCGCAGCTGTAAGTTAATATCGCCTCGGAGTTCCATACTCACAACTGTATCGGCGCGTGGATCATCTGAAGGATTCGGGTTCGGAAGGAACACTAATTCCTCTCCGCTGTACGACACCAGTGACGCCCCATAGAATCGGGTTAGCGTCGACTTGAGAATATTCGCGAAACGTTGAATCTGCTCTGGAGAGGCGCTACTCGCATAACGCGCCATCACCACAGTTGCCACTGCGTTGAAATCGACAAAGCTCTCCAGGTCCTTCTCAATAGCGGCGAAATAGGCATCCCTATCTGAAAGGAATAAGCCCTTAGATTCGAGCGCGGTGGTAAGCAGAGTGTTCACCCCCACTTCGGCCGTCTGTACAGCAGACAATTCCTGTGCAGAGATCACTCGCTGAGCGGGCAGCAGTTGCGTAAATAACAGTGCAGCAATAAAACTTAACGCTGCTGTTCTGAGGCGGATAAACTCAACCAGTCGACGCCCAACAGATCGACGACCTGCTCCGTAGCCTTCAATAGTTTGCAACATGCCCAATCCCTCAACGGTTGATTAACCGACGTTTTACTGCATAAACTTACGTAACGTGAGTTTACCCCAATTGCCATAGGCATTAAATTATTACTTGCAAAGGGCGTCGTTCCCCTTTCTAATTGAATGCTTTCCCTCCTTAACAAGACCCTCGATCTATGCTCCTAGACTCAGTAGTTGTTGCCCTCGGCTTTGTCGGCCTCATCTGGGGAGCCGATAAGTTTGTATTTGGAGCATCCACTCTCGCGAGAAGTGCCGGCGTCTCGCCGATGTTGATAGGTCTGACTATTGTTGCCTTTGGCACATCAGCACCGGAGATTTTTTCATCAGCTGTGTCAGCATTGGCAGACAAGCCCGAACTCGCCATTGGCAATGCCTTTGGCTCAAACTTATTCAATATCGGGGTCGCTCTTGGAGTCGCTGCCATTCTACGCCCGCTTACTCCTCCTAAGTCTTTAATTAAGAAGGAACTTCCCGCACTAATCTTAGTAACGCTTGTTACAGGCGCATTGATTATCGACCTCTTCGTGGGCGCGTTCGACGCCTTGGTACTGATCGCTCTTAGTGCCTATATTGGCTACAAGATGATGAAGAAGAAGGCCAAGGACTGTGACTTGGAAGAATGCGGTGAAGAGGCGTTGGATGAAGAAACGCCTCCCGTTAAACTTTGGCAGGCTGCCGCTTATCTCGTCCTTGGGCTAAGCCTTTTGATTATTAGCGCAGAAGCTCTGGTCTATGCGGCTAGCCGAATTGCCACCAGTCTCGGTGTTGGGGAAGCCATTATTGGATTAACCATCGTTGCGCTCGGCACCAGCCTCCCTGAACTAGCGGCATCTATAACCTGCGCACTCAAAGGGCATCATGAACTTGCCATTGGCAACATCGTCGGCTCCAACATATTGAATCTATTGGCAGTACTCCCCTTTCCCGGCTTATTCAGTCCGGGACTGATACAGGCCCCACTACTTTATCGAGATTTCTCAGCGGTCATCCTCCTGACCCTCATCCTGTCTGCCTTCTGTTATTATGCGGTCACGCGAGGAAAGCATCTAGGACGACTGAGCGGTCTCCTATTCTTGTCTCTTTACTGCGGCTGGTTTACGGTAATGCTATCAAATCCGTAGAAGCCGCAAGCTAGGCCCGAACCTATGAATATCAGCCACATCCCTTCCCCTGAGGCACTAGTCGAGTCAGCACAGAAAACTCTCAAAATTGAGCTTGCTGCGGTCGCCGCGCTAAGCGAGCGCATCGACGCGTCCTTTGTGCGCGCTTGCGAACTAATATTGAAATGTCGAGGCCGAGTCGTTGTTATTGGCATGGGCAAATCTGGCCACATAGGCCGCAAGATTGCCGCGACACTGGCAAGCACTGGAACAACCGCGATGTTTGTCCACCCTGCCGAAGCCAGCCATGGCGACATAGGCATGATAGCGACGGACGACGTCGTGCTCGCTCTCTCAAATTCCGGCTCCACGGAAGAAATCGTCGGCCTTCTGCCAATCATCAAGCGCAAGGCGGTGCCTCTCATCAGCCTCACGGGCAACCCAAATTCAGAGCTGGCACTCGCGGCCGAAGCGAATTTGAATGCGCAGGTAGCTGAAGAAGCCTGCCCATTAGGGCTCGCCCCGACATCGAGCACAACCGCAGCTCTCGTGCTCGGCGATGCACTAGCCATGGCGTTGCTAGAAGCACGCGGATTCACCCGCGAAGATTTCGCCTTCTCTCACCCAGGAGGCAACTTAGGCAGACGCTTACTCGTGAGGGTGCGAGACGTCATGCACGTAGGTGACGAGCTGCCTAGGGTGCGCATGGGCACCGCTCTCTCCGAAGCACTCTTAGAGATGACCAGCAAAGGCTTCGGACTGACAACGGTAGTCGACACAACGGGTAAACTTGTTGGGGTGTTTAGCGATGGCGATCTGCGCCGCGCCCTCGATGTAGGTGTGGACATCCACAATAAACTCGTCGATGACGTCATGTCAGTCGATTACCGTTATATTGGGTCGACATCACTCGCCGCTGAAGCCGCGCTCAAAATGCAAGAAAACAGCATCTATGTCTTAATAGTCTCCGACCAAGCTGGAGAATTGTCGGGGCTGATCAAGATGCATGATCTCCTCAGAGCTAATGTCATTTAATCGCCTGGATTAACTCAAACTGTTAGGAGCCAGCAGAATCAATGCAAGCCAATAGCCAACGGTCTCCTGCCGAGAGCGTCGAAACCCTTAAACAACGTGCCAGCGCAATCCGCATGCTGCTTTTAGATGTCGACGGCGTCCTAACGGATGGTCGACTTTATTTCTCCAATGCCGGCGAGGAAATGAAAACCTTTCACACCCTCGACGGCCAAGGCATTCGCTTCGCGATGAATGCAGGAATCAAAGTTGGAATTATCACGGGACGCGAGTCGAGTCTCGTCACACGTCGCTGTCAGGACTTAGGCATTGATATTCTATATCAAGGAGTGAAAGATAAGGTTGCCGCGCTCGACGATATCTGTGACCGATTCACTATAAGTGATAATGAAATAGCCTACGCAGGCGATGACGCCCCAGATCTCGGAGTAATGAATCGTGTGGGGCTAGCAGTGACGGTGCCACTCGGACACGAGTGCGCCCAGGATGCGGCGCATGCGACTACTCGTGCCCAAGGAGGCAGCGGCGCAGTCCGCGAGCTCATAGACTTTATATTATCTAGTCAGTCGCTCCGGCCATATTAGTCATGAAGCGTCTAGCTACCTTTCTATTCCCATCACTGATCGCCGTGATTCTTTATTTAAGTCTAGATTTTTCGGCGAATTCGAGAAATGAGCCGAGCAGCGACGAAACCAATATTTTCGACCTACTCGCCGACGACTCCTCTATAGAGGCTTACCGACAAATCTTCGATGGCGAAGCAAATCATGGGCAGACGCAAGCCTATTTAGAAGAGACTCAGTCACAGCTGTTCGATGAGAATGGACAATTGCGCTACACCCTCGACACTCGTTCACAAGCGAGACTGTCGGACACCCTCACACTATTGGATGCGCCACAAATCACCCTCTTCGACAAAGGTGTTGAAGACTGGGATATTAGCGCTGAGTTCGGACGAGTTGAACACTCCACTACATCCGACCAGGTAGCTCCACAACAGCAAGTCGCCTTACTAGGAAACGCGGTCCTCTCTGCTGCGGCAACGAATGATTCTTCCCTACGTCTACGATCACCGATTTTGATTGTCGATCCAGAGCACGAAACTATCGCGAGCGATAGAGAGGTTGAAGTGTCTGATGAGGGACTGAGACAATCCTCTATCGGCTTCGATGCTAACCTCCGAACTGATACGATGCATTTCCATTCAACCGTGAAAGGCCGCTATGAACCAACTCGCCCAACTCCTTAATCGTTGCGTCTATTGCAGGGTTAATATTGCTATGCGCACAGTATCTAGCACAGTCATCTCAGTGCTATTAGCCCTGTCATTTAGCCCTGCTAGCCTTGCGCTCGAATCCGACAGCGATGCGCCTGTCACATGGGAGGCGGAAGGAAATTCAAACATGACTGTCGAAGGAGGTATCCGAACTCTGACCATGGAGAAAAACGTGATCGTCTCTCAGGGCAGTCTTCGCATAACCGGTGACCGCGCCATTTTCGAGTACGCCGTCGAAAGCAACACGCTGACCCGCATTACGGTCTATGGCAGCCCCGTCAGTTATTCGCAGAAGCTGTCTGAAGATGGCGACACAGTCTTGGGACAAAGTGAAACGCTAAAATTATTTACCGAGCAAGAAAGTGATGAAAGTATCGTGGAATTGATCGGTGAGGCGTCAATTGAATCACCAGATTCTTCGATGCGTTGCGCCGCCATTGTCTACATGGTTGACCTAGACCTCATTCGCGAAGCAACCGGTCCCTGCACTGGCAGCCTAAGCAACCAAAGCAACCTATAAGCACCGAGAACAGCATGCTTCGAGCGAAACATTTAGCAAAGTCATACAAGCAGAGACAGGTCGTAAAAGATGTCTCGGTCGAAATTGCGCGAGGGGAAATCGTCGGACTGCTGGGTCCTAATGGTGCGGGCAAGACCACATGTTTTTATATGGTCGTAGGTCTGGTCGCCGCCGATGCCGGGACTGTGAGCATTGATGAGACTGATGTCACTCATTTCCCCGTCCATCGCCGCGCACACAACGGGCTCGCCTATCTCCCGCAGGATTCCTCCATTTTCCAGACACTGAGTGTCGAAGATAATATTCGTGCGATATTGCAAACTCGAAAGGAGCTCAGTTACTCGGCCCGAGAAGAGAAATTAGAAGCGCTACTAGATGAATTCCATATCCAACACATTCGTCACAATCTAGGACGCAGCCTCTCCGGAGGAGAACGTCGTCGCACTGAAATTGCTCGCACCCTCGCTACCGATCCTAACTATATTCTTTTGGATGAGCCCTTCGCCGGAGTCGACCCGATTTCGGTCAACGACATAAAACAGGTGATCGAGCATCTCCGAGCACGTGGTATTGGGATTCTCCTCACCGATCACAATGTTCGCGAGACTCTCGATATCTGCGCCAAAGCCTATATCGTCAGCGAAGGACATATAATCGCTGAGGGCGACGCTGAAACCATCCTGGCGAATAAGACTGTACGCGAAGTCTACCTCGGGGAAGATTTCCGTATTTAACATGATTCGCACTATGCGAAATCGGCATAGTTCTTGCTATACTGCCTGCTAATTAGCTCTCAGCCCATTCAAATCCGTAGACAATTTGGGCGAGCGCTCTCGCGAATTTAAGCCCAAATGGCAGCAGTAGCATGAAGATTTCGCTCCAGCTTAAGCTTGGCCAACAACTCAGCATGACGCCGCAATTACAGCAGGCAATCAAGCTGTTGCAGTTGTCTACCCTCGACTTACAACAGGAAATCTCCCAAGCACTCGAATCGAACCCTATGCTCGAGCTAGTCGAGTATGATGACTCCGATCAAGTCGGCGCCGACGACGCACAACTCAATAACAAAAACGTTCTAGAAATCGCTCGTCACGAAGACGCGAAGTCTGAGGACCGTCCGGAACACACAGACTCCGGCGAAGATATTGATTGGTCCCACCACTCCTCATCAGAACCCAACGAAACCCAATGGGATCAGAGCTATTCCGGATCAGCTGGCAGCGCATTCGATGGCGAGAGTGGCGATTACGAATCGCGTAATACAGCCTCTGAATCTCTACAAGACCACCTAAATTGGCAGCTAAATTTAAGCCATCTTTCCGATCGAGACCGGCTAATCGGCGAAGCCATTATTGATTCGATCGATACTAGCGGCCGCCTCACAAGCTCTATCCAAGAGTTGGTTGAGAGCTTCGCCGATGAAGACGAAATAGAAGAAGATGAAGTGCTTGCGGTATTGCATCGCATCCAACACTTCGACCCCGTAGGCGTAGGCTATCGCTCATTATCTGAATGCCTGCTCATACAACTTAAGTTACTCGATGAGTTAAATAATCCAACACTGGCGGCGGCAAAATTAATCGTTGCTGATCACATCGACCTGCTCGCCAGCCGCGACTACAGTCAATTAATGCGGAAGACCCGCCTCAAAGAAGCCGAGCTAAGTGCGGCGATTAGCCTGATAGAGACGCTTAACCCTCAACCAGGCGCTGACATCTCCCCTCCTTCTACCAACTACGTAATCCCGGATGTTCTTGTCAGCAAAGATTTCGATAGCGGCGCATGGCGGGTCGAGCTCAACCCCGACGTTGCTCCTAAACTGCGAATCAATGCGGATTATGCGGCGCTGGTAAAGCGAGGAGATTCCAGTGATGACAACAATTTTCTAAAAGATAATTTGCAGGAAGCACGCTGGTTTCTGAAAAGTTTACAGAGCCGAAACGACACCCTGATGAAAGTGGCGACGCGGATCGTTGAGCACCAAGTGGGGTTTCTAGAACATGGTGAGGAAGCGATGAAACCCTTAGTTCTGCACGACATCGCGGAAGCCGTAGAAATGCATGAGTCCACAATTTCTCGAGTAACCACGCAGAAATACATGCATACGCCCCGTGGCATCTTCGAACTTAAGTATTTTTTCTCGAGCCACGTATCGACTGCGGGTGGTGGAGAATGCTCATCTACGGCTATTCGCGCAATTATTCGCAAATTAGTCGCCGCAGAGAATACCCGTAAACCCTTAAGTGATAGTAAAATTGCAGAAGTCCTCCAAGAAAAGGGGATTAATGTAGCGCGAAGGACGATAGCGAAGTACAGAGAATCTCTGAACATTCCACCTTCAAATGAACGCAAGCGCCTAGCTGCCGACTGACGTCGGACAGTCTTGTAAACGCAATAATGCGTAAACAGCGCAATAGAACATTATGCTAAGAGCATTTACCGATCAGCCTAGCAGCGGAGCGAATGGAAACACCATGCATTTAGAAGATATTCTCAGCCCTAGTCGATGTCGCAGCAAGGTTGAAGGAGTTAGCAAAAAGCGCGTCCTCAATACACTCAGCGACATTATCGCAGAAGAGATCGAAGGCGTAGAAGGCGACGATGTGTTCTCAGCGCTGATGGGACGAGAGCAACTAGGCACCACAGGTCTAGGAAATGGCATTGCAATCCCACATTGCCGATTAGCGCAGTGCGATCGCGTCATTGGGGCTCTAATCTCTCTCGAATCCCCTATCGATTACGATTCGCTAGATGGCGAGCCGGTAGATTTAGTCTTCGCCTTAGTTGTTCCAGAGCATGGCGATGACGAACACGTGAAGGCGCTCGGTGAGATTGCGAATCTATTTCTCGATGAAGATCTTTGCTTCACTCTACGTCACACTCATGACGATGAAGATCTTTACAACGTGGCAATTATGACATGAGGCTTTCGCTCTCATCATAATTCAATCCGAAGAGGTGCTGGATGCAACTGACAATCATCAGTGGTCGATCAGGTTCCGGTAAGAGCACCGTCCTCCATATCCTCGAAGATCATGACTACTATTGCATAGACAACCTCCCCGCGAGCCTTCTGCCATCCCTTGCCGAGCGTCTTAGCGCGAAACAGATGGGCATCAGAAAGGTGGCGGTGAGCATTGACGCTCGCAACTTAGCAGCTGACCTCAATCAAGTCCCCCAAATCATAGACCAACTCAATAGCTCGTCACTTGAGACTGCTGTCATTTTCCTAGACGCTAACTCCCAGACACTACTGAAACGCTTTAGCGAGAGTCGTCGCAAGCACCCACTCAGTGATAAGAATACCGGTCTACGTGAAGCGATTGCGCAAGAATCAGAATTACTTGAGGCACTCTCACTGAAGGCGAGTTTGAATATTGATACCAGTGAAATGTCGCAACATACACTGAGAGACATCATTATTGATCAATTGCTGGATGGCTCAGAAAAACGGATGACCCTGCAATTCCAGTCTTTTGGCTTTAAAAACGGAATCGCAGAAGATGCTGACCTCGTATTTGATGTGCGCTGCCTCCCCAACCCTTATTGGGAAACGAACTTGCGCGCTTTGACAGGACTAAGTCAAGATGTCATCGATTTTCTCGACCCACAGCAAGAAGTCCAGGATATGATTCGGGAAATTGAAGCCTTCCTCGAACGCTGGCTCCCCAGTTTCGAACGCAATAATCGAAGTTATATGACCGTGGCTATCGGCTGCACTGGAGGCCAGCACCGTTCCGTTTATCTCGCTGAGCGCTTAGGGGCGCTGTTCGCGGATAAATTTGAACGGGTACAAGTTCGCCACCGTGAGCTAGACTAATAAACTTATTCCACGACCTAAATCGACCAGATAGAGCACTCGCCATGAATGAAAAGTCCGTATTAATCGTCAACCGCGCAGGGCTCCATGCCCGTTCTTCAGCGAAACTTGTCGATCTTGCCACTGGATTTTCCTGTGACATAGAAGTCGGTCTGGGTGAGAAATTTGTGGATGGCAAAAGCATTCTAGCGCTGATGATGCTTGCCGCTACGCAAGGCAGCGAACTCACTGTGAGAGCAGACGGAGACGACGCCGTCGAAGCCCTCGACTCAATTTGCGCATTGATCTCTGAAGGATTCGGCGAAGAGTGCTAGCGACGCAATTTCTCATAACAAGCGAATAGCGGTAGAATGACGCCGCCCACCGATTCGCGTCGGTACCGAAAGCGCAGTCATTAAGGACAGCCGTTCGCATGTCACAAGCTCAAGACCTACAGCCACACACAGATCACGCTCTCGAGCTCCACCAAGCTATCGACAGCGGGTCTCTGTACCAAGTTCGACAGATGATTAAGACGCTGCCGACTGCAGGTATTGCGCATCTTCTCGAATCCTCCCCACCGAAGACCCGCGGTGTGCTCTGGCAGCTCATCGACAAGGATTCGGAAGGCGAGGTTTTACAATACCTCAATGAGGATATCCAAGGACAGATTCTTGGAGAATTAAACGCCCAGCAAGTCGCGGAACTCACTTTCGGACTCGAGACCGATGACCTAGCGGACATCCTGCAGCAACTGCCTCAACAAGTGGCGAGCCAAGTGCTTGAGGCGATGGATGAACAAGACAGGGACCGAGTCGAATCGATCCTGTCCTACGATGAAGACACTGCGGGCGGTATGATGAATACCGATACCATCACAGTGCGCCCCAGCCACACCCTCGAGCTCGTTCTTCGCTATCTGCGCCGGCACGAATCACTGCCGGAGATGACCGACACAATCTACGTGGTAAACCGCGAAGATCAATTACTGGGCCGCATGCCTCTGCGCACATTGCTTGTCTCTGATCCTCAGACAACTGTCATGGAAGTGATGCACGAAGACCAAGAAGGCATCCCTGTCGATCTAGACGCTAAGAAAGTTGCTCAACTGTTCGAGCAACATGATTGGGTTTCAGCACCCGTGGTAGATGATACTGGCAAGCTACTCGGCCGTATCACAATCGATGACGTGGTAGACGTCATCAGAGACTCGACTGAGCACTCATTGATGAGTATGGCCGGTCTCGACGAGGAAGATGATACATTCGCGCCGGTAACCAAAACTGCTCGTCGTCGCGCCCTCTGGCTCGGCGTGAATTTAATGACTGCCGTGTTCGCCTCGCTTGTCATATACCTCTTCCAAGATACGCTCGATGCAGTTGTCGCCTTAGCTATCCTTATGCCAATAGTAGCCAATATGGGAGGCGTAGCAGGATCGCAGACTCTCACCCTCGTCGTGCGTGGGCTAGCACTAGGGCATATTGGCCCAGCAAACAGTAGTTGGCTATTAAAACGAGAGCTAGGCGTAGCCGTGTTAAATGGCCTCATCTGGGCTTTGGTCATCGGGACAATAACTTTGTTCTGGTATCAAGACCTCGCACTGAGCACCATTATCGCCGCGGCAATGATGATAAATCTGATCACCGCAGCATTAGCGGGAGCCTATTTGCCGCTGCTGCTCAATAAGTTGAATATCGACCCGGCCCTCGCCGGCTCAGTCGCACTAACGACTGTCACCGACTCCATTGGCTTCCTTTGTTTCTTGGGTCTAGCCAAGTTGTTCTATCTATAGAGCGCTCACTATGCAAGACAGATCGACAACACTGGAAGACGATGATTTCTTCGAAGGACCGAGCAAATCACAACGCAAGCGCGAGGCTACTCGCCTACAAGAGCTAGGCATTCGGCTGACTGAGTTAAGCGCGAAACAAATCGCCACCTTAGAACTCGACGAAACGCTATTGGCAGCGATTGATGAGCATAAGAAATTACCGAATAGCTACAGCGCGAGAAAGCGTCATGCCCAGTATATTGGCAAACTAATGCGTGGTCGCGACTACGACACTCTACTTGCCGCCGTAGACGAATTACAAAACCCACGAACAACAGCACGACCCGGTACAACCAAAAAACCGTTAAGTCCGACTGCTCAGGCTTGCACAGACCTCCTGGACCACCTCCGCCGCATCGGCGGAGCGCGGCACCATCACGCACACATACCGCTCCACCTCGCCTTGGTGGCGAGTCCAGAGCCGGACGAATTCAGCGGTGGAGTCCATTACTTGCCATGCGGAACTTCGACTCCGTTCTCAGTAGCCCATGTCTGCGCGGCCTCGCGATCCTGTCGCATCCACTGCCCAAGGGTATGGTTCACCATCGTCCCGCGAAGTTGCTCGTTCTCGATCGTGGCCGCCCACAGCACACCGGATTCCGCATCGTCGAAGGCATGCACAGCAGCCTTGGCAAAACCTGCCACTCCGGTGTCGTAGCTCTGACCTGCTGGCAGTTGGCCCAACCAGTCGGCCGCAGCCTGCGGATCGTTGCTGGCCCAATTCCACATCAAGTGCCCGGCGGCCTCTGCTCGTTCCGACGATTCGGGTTGGGACCCGAGCCACTGCGCGGCCTCAACCGGATCCTGGCGAGACCACTGACGCCCGATATCGGCAACGAAGTTTGACCGCTCCTCGACACTCAGACCGTTCACATACGACGCCGCTTGCGCCGGCTCGGATGTTGCCCAGCTCTCGATGACCTCTGCCAAGGCCTCAGACCGATGAGAGCCTCCGAGAGTCTCGATCCACGATAGGGCAGCTTCGGGTGAACGGCGGGCCCACTCGCCCGCCAGTTCCCCGACGATGGAGTTCCGGTCCTCTGCACTGAGCCTGTTTGCCATCGCTAGGGCTCGCTCGGAATCGGTGACAATCACACTACCGAGAACTGCCGCGAGTGCGTCCCGACGCTGACCATCAGGGAGCCCCGTTGCCCAGCCGAGAGCGGCATCGGGATCCCGACGCGACCACTCCCGG
>JALQUB010000084.1 GCA_023268635.1 Pseudomonadales bacterium | reverse complement strand
ATACTGCTTTCTTAGTATAATGAGAACCACCAATGGAGCCTTCTTCTAATTCAGCTTCTTCCTTTTTCATGGCTTTTTTAATGGCGTTATCTTTATTATCCATGTATTCCTTCGAATCTGGTTCATCTTTACCGTCGCCATCCATATCACCTTTATCAACAGGCTTTGAAGCGTTCTTTACTGATCTGCGATCATCGATGTGTTTTTTGTCAGTGCTATCCTTTTGATCGGCTTCAGCCTTTTCAAGTAGCATTTTTTTATAGATGTCTGCAACGGACATGATTGTAACCTCTTAAAAAGTAGTAAACTATTTATATTATCCAACCGTTCCATTCTGGAATAGCATCATAACAACTCCAGTTAAGATAATGGTAACAGTTCCATACACTATTCTTTTGATAGTGAGTAATGTTTCATTCATCAATTGTACTGTTGTGTCCAAGGAGGAAACAACAGATGATAATTCTTCGAGTGATTCTTCGGTAGAATCAATTCGTCTATGTATTATTTCAATATCAGCTTCGGTTGATTGAGATTGCCTCATAAGAGAACAAATTTTTTCATCTGTTCTTGCAAGGGAGATCATTATTTCTACAAGATCATCCATCTTATTTTCAATTCTTTCAACACGTTTTGATAGTTCAGTATCGCTCATATCAGGACTCCAGTTTTTCAATGTCCGTTATCCATTTACGAACAACTTTGCCCTCATAAAGTTTTACGATAACATAATTTGAACCACAGCGAACAATTTCGCCAACTTCTTCAGTTTCTTTTATTACTATTTGATTGCCTTCTTCGAACAAATTGCCCTGAACATAGGCTTCTCTTTGTTCTGATACTGGAGCAAATTCAACATGCTCTCTGAACTTATACGATTCGGTAAGGCCCAAACCTGTTCTAATGTCATTAAACAATTCTCTTTGCTCCTTAAATGTTGAAGGAATAGCACTTGAGAATAATTGGAAATCATTATTTGCAGCGGCAGCACGAACCTTAGATGATGACGCACCACTTACATTTTCACTGTCAGGATCTCTTCCATTTACAGATACTATTTTCACTCCAGATTCAAACATATAATACCCTGAGCGCCCTTGTTTGCCATTATACATATTTGTCAATGTTTTATATTCAACAAATAAATCATCAGGAACAACAACTGTTACCTTATTATAGCCTTTTTCGTATAATGACACAAGAGCATCGGTAATATTATTGATGTTTTCATCCATTATAATATTACGGCCGTGCTTAGGAAACATCTTACGGGCATATTTTATCTTTTGTTCATACAATAAAGGATTCTTTTTAGAGTCATGGGACTTATTAGTATAGATAAAATACTGACGGTCATCCGCATACTCTTTTACGGTATCCATTATTTTTTCATGCAAAGAGGTAGGCGGATTAAATTTCATAAAAGAAATAACCGCTTCCCTCTTTTGCTCAATAATATACTGCTTAAAGCTTTTCATTAGCAATTCCAACGGGCCCTTGCTGCTTTACCTCTTTCACCTGTCCAACCTTTTGAACGGGCACAAAATGATTTACGTCTCTTTGCATCCTTGCTATCTGGATCCATTTCACTAGGCTTTTTTGTAACAGCAGTCTGCAATTTGCTACCTGGATTCTCACGGCGGTGTGCTTCAACACCTTTCTTGGTCATTCCGGCACCCTTTTCAGTGGGCCTAAAATGACCTTTGGCTTCAGAAAAGGATTTAAATCCCGGTATTCTTTCTATCTGCTCACGAGCAACACCTGAGAATTTTCTTTTATAATCAGTATTTACAATATGTGATGTAACTTTATTTTGCAATTTCTTGATAATATGAGAAGCTGTTTTATGATCACCGGCAGCTTTAGCTTTTTTGTGCAATTGCATAAGATTAGCGATTTCTGGATGCGTGTAAATAACTGAAGGAATGAGTTCATAGTTCATTTGGGTTTGCTTGCCCGCGAGACGCTCAACGACCATGACGCCTTCTTCGCTTCCCTTATGCGCTAGCATCGGACCACGAACTGCGTCACCGATGGCAAAAATAGAGGGAACAGAGGTGGCACACTGATCATTAACTTTAACAAAGCCACGCTCATCCAATTCAATACCTACAGACTCGTCTACTAAGTTCTGAGTAAAAGGTCGTCGCCCAACAGCCACGATTAACTTGTCAAAAGTTTGAGTCTTATCACCCTCTCCGTCAGTGAATTCCACGGTGACTGATTTTTTAGTGCCCTTCCCAGAAATTTTACTACCAGTAACTCGTGCTCCCAGCTTGATATCCAATCCTTGCTTAGTGAGGATTTTCTGCGCCTCTTTTGCTACTTGACGATCAGTGGCCGGAAGGAAACTATCCATTGCCTCGAGCACCGTAACTTCGGCGCCTAAGCGCGCCCAAACGCTGCCTAGCTCAAGACCGATGACGCCGGCACCAATTACACCCAAGCGCTTCGGCACAGCGCTAAACTCTAGTGCTCCGGTTGAATCGACAATAGTTTCCTGATCGACAGGTGTTGGTGGAATATCGATGGGAATCGAGCCAGCAGCTAAAAGAATGTATTTCGCTTCTATTGTCGTTTCTTTCCCTTCATGATCAGTAACGGAAACAGTATTGGGGCCAACAACTTTTGCGGTGCCACCTATGCCTGTTACCTTGTTAGCAGCAAAGAGGCCGCTTATACCGCCGGTGAGTTGAGTTACCACTTGATCTTTGCGTGCAATCATTGCGGGTACGTCAAGCGCCACTTTGCCGGTGCTAATTCCGTGTGCGTCGAAATGATCACGCGCCTCTATAAATTTATGCGTTGAATCTAGAAGCGCCTTGGATGGAATGCACCCTACGTTTAGACAGGTGCCCCCAAATACGGTCTTGCCGTCCTTGTTAAGCCATTTCTCTACACAGGCGGTTGAGAAGCCAAGCTGTGCTGCTCGAATAGCGGCGACGTAACCTGCAGGTCCCGATCCAATTACTACTACATCGTAGTTGCTTGCCATTTTTTTTCATCCCTAAAAAGTGAGTTTCTGATTAGATCTCGAGTAATAGTCGAGTAGGATCTTCTAATAAGTCTTTTACGGTGACCAAAAATTGCACGGCCTCCTTGCCGTCGATCATGCGGTGATCGTACGACAGAGCCAAATACATCATTGGCAAGACAACGACTTGGCCGTCGACGGCCATTGGTCTTTCTTGAATCTTGTGCATGCCTAATATTGCTGTCTGAGGAGGATTCAAAATCGGTGTAGAAAGCAATGAACCGAACACGCCACCGTTCGAAATAGTGAACGTACCACCAGTCATGTCTTCAATCGCTAACTTACCATCGCGAGCCTTCTCACCAAATTCTCGGATTTCTTTCTCGATTTGAGCAAGACCCATATTGTCGGAGTTACGCAGCACAGGAACTACCAGGCCACGAGGCGATGACACGGCCACACCAATGTCTTGATAGCCATGGTAAACGATATCAGAACCGTCCAATGACGCATTAACCGCTGGGAACCGCTTGAGCGCTTCTGTGCAGGCACGAACGAAGAAGGACATGAAGCCAAGGCGAATACCGTCATGGGCTTTCTCAAATTCTTGCTTATAACGATTCCTGATCTCCATGACGGGGGCCATGTTGACTTCGTTGAAGGTAGTCAGCATCGCCGTAGATTGACTCGCATGCAGCAACCGCTCGGCTACTTTAGCGCGCAGACGGCTCATCGGGACTCGCTCTTCCAAACGACCATTCGCACTTGCTATGGGCGCCGAAGGAGGTGCACTGATAACGCTCATCACGTCTTCTTTCGTGATCCGTCCGTCTTTTCCGGTGCCTGCAATCGTCGCTGCATTTACATTATTTTCTGCGATCATCTTCTTCGCAGCAGGACTGGCTGGTGCAGTTGAAGCAGCCGTTGCAGTGGATTGCGGAGCCGCTGCGACAGGTTCAGGTGCCGAGGCCTCAGCAGTCGGCGCGGCAACCGCCCCCGCTTCTACACTACCAATAGCTTGATTACTAACGATGGTGTCGCCCGTGTCTTTTAATATCTCTTTTAGAACGCCATCCGTAGGTGAGACCACCTCGATGACCACCTTGTCGGTTTCGATATCGACCAACAGCTCGTCACGGCTTACTACATCACCAACTTGCTTGTACCAAGTTGCGATGGTGCCGTCCGGCACTGACTCAGGAAGTGTGGGTGCTTTAATTTCAATAGTCATGTGTAGTCCTTTGAAATGTTGCCGACTAGCGGCACTAATTTCGTTACATTCTTAATACGTTTACGATACTGATCGTGTAATGAGTGTTCTATTTCATTGCTTCGTCTAAAAACTTAGCGAGTTGTGCTTGGTGTAGAGCAGGATACCCTGCTGCTGCCGCCGCAGATGCTTCTCGCCCCGCATAACCCAAAGTGATGTGTGGGTAATGCTTTTTAATAGGTCGCTGGAAATGATGCTGGCTAGAATACCAAGCTCCCTGATTCTTAGGCTCTTCCTGACTCCAAACGATCTCTTTTACATTCTTATAGCGAAGCAAGCACGCTTCATATTCCTTGGTGGGGAACGGATACAGCTGCTCGAGTCGAATAATCGCTATATCGTCTATGCTACGCTCGCGTCGCTCTGCCAGTAAGTCGTAGTACACCTTTCCAGCGCAGACGATTACCTTTCGCACTTTATCCGCGTCGATATTGCTATCGATCTCATCCAAGACTACTTGGAAGCTGCCCTCTGCTAAGTCTTCTAAAGTAGACACAGTTTCTTTGTGACGTAACAGGCTCTTAGGTGACATCACGATGAGAGGCTTACGCATCGGACAAAGCACTTGTTTGCGTAACATATGGAACACTTGCGATGAGGTAGTGGGCAAGCACACCTGGATATTATGTTCCGCGCAGAGCTGAAGGAATCTCTCGAGTCGAGCAGAAGAATGCTCTGGGCCCTGGCCTTCGTAACCATGAGGAAGCAACATTGTAAGACCACAAAGTCGCTGCCATTTATGCTCGCCGCTCGTAATGAATTGATCGATTACAACCTGCGCCGAGTTCGCGAAATCACCAAATTGTGCTTCCCATACGACTAAGGCATTTGGTGTTGTGGTCGCGAAGCCGTACTCGAATGCAAGTACCGCCGCTTCAGACAGGAGCGAATCGTAAATTCTGAACAGGCTCTGATCTTGCGAGATATGCTGCAAGGGAACGTGAGATTCACCCGTCTTTTGATCATGCAATACGGCGTGGCGATGAGAGAACGTGCCACGCCCCACATCCTGACCAGTGATACGAACCATGTTACCGCTAGTGAGAATACTCGCGTATGCAAGACTTTCGGCCATACCCCAATCTACAGGCAGTGTACCGTCAGCCATTTTTGCGCGGTCACTCATGACCTTGCCTACTTGCTTTTGCAGAGTAAAACCACTCGGCGACTCAGCAAGCTTCTTAGCGAGAGCTTTGAGGCTATTCAGTGGAATCGATGTGTTGTAGAACGAGCTCCATTTATGTCCAATATAAGGACTCCAGTCGACAAATAACTCGACGGATGGCTCCTTCACTAAGCTCTTAACGACGTGCTGTCCATTATCCAAAGCATCACGGTACGTGCTATTAAGCACATCCGAATCGGCCTTTGAGATAACCCCCTCGTCGGCTAGCTTCTCCGCGTAGAGTGCACGTGTTGACTTGTGACTCTTTATCACCGAATACATTTTTGGTTGCGTTGCTGAAGGTTCGTCCGTTTCGTTATGGCCCCGACGGCGATAACAAATAAGATCGACTACGACATCCTTGCGGAATTTATTCCGGAAATCGAGCGCCAACTGGGTGACGAAAAGCACCGCCTCAGGATCATCCGCGTTAACGTGGAATATAGGTGCCTGCACCATACGAGCCACATCTGTGCAGTATTCAGTAGAACGCGCATCGTCTTGACGGCTTGTTGTAAAACCAACCTGATTGTTGACGATGATATGGACAGTTCCGCCAGTCGCATAGGCGCGTGTCTGGGACATCTGGAATGTCTCCATTACGACACCTTGACCAGCGAAAGCCGCATCACCGTGGATAATGATAGGCAAAACTTTCGAACCATCCGTGTCGCCGCGACGCACCTGACGAGCCCGCACAGACCCTTCTACAACTGGCGCAACAATCTCCAAATGAGACGGATTGAACGCTAATGCCATATGGACTTCGCCACCGGCAGTCATAATGTTTGAAGAAAAACCTTGATGGTACTTAACATCCCCCGAGCTTTTATAAACGGCGCGTCCTTCGAATTCGTCGAATAAATCTGCTGGGTTCTTGCCTAATAGGTTAACCAGTACATTTAAGCGGCCGCGGTGAGCCATGCCCAAGACAATTTCTTTAGTGCCTGCGGCACCAGCGCGTTGCACGAGCTCGTCTAAAGAGGGAATCAAACTCTCCCCTCCTTCCAGTCCAAAACGTTTGGTGCCAGGATATTTTGAGTCCAAATGCTTCTCTAGCCCTTCAGCAGCAGTGAGTCGCTCGAGCAAGTGTGTCTTAACATCAGAACCGTAATTGGGCACACCGGCATTGCTCTCGATGCGCTGCTGAATCCATTGCTTCTCTTCAAGATTCACAATGTGCATGAATTCGTAGCCCACAGAGCTACAGTAGATACGCTCCAAATTCTCGATTATCTCACCGAGTGGAGCCTTATCTTTACTGATAAACAGAGAGCCGGTCTGAAAGACAGTCGAGGCATCGATAGGACTGAGATCATGGAACTCTAATTCGAGATCCGCGACCCGCTCGCGGTACATCAAAGCAAGTGGATCGAGCGCTGCTTTTTGGTGACCGCGGACTCGATAAGAACTTATTAGCTGCATGACCTGGACTTGTTTGCTCTCATGCTCAGAATTAACAATGGCATCGTTATTGAGCTGTGGAGCGTACCGGCTGCGCTTACTCAGTATTTTCAGGTCATGTTGAATTTTCGCATGCGAAACTTCTACACTGCCGTTTTCTGTGGCCGAAGGAAGGCCAGAGAAAAACGCAGACCACTGTTCAGGTACAGCGGAAGCGTCTTCTAGATAGGCTTCGTAAAGCGCCTCAACGTACTCGGCGTTGGACCCAGATAGATGGCCAGTGCTCCACAGTTGCTCCATGGGGCTTGCAGCCTTATCTTCAAATCCTTCCATGCTATGTCACCCTCGCTGACGATCGCTGCAGCTCAAATTGCTGAGCTGGAAAAAATCATTACACACTCTGCTCAATCAGCATGGACCTGATATGGCCAATTGCTCGCGTTGGATTTAGCCCCTTAGGACAAACTGCGACGCAGTTCATAATGCCTCGGCATCTGAACACGCTAAATGGGTCTTCTAATCCCGCGAGACGTTCCGACGCTGCAGTATCGCGGCTGTCAGCTAAGAAGCGGTAGGCCTGAAGCAAACCGGCGGGGCCGATAAATTTATCCGGATTCCACCAAAATGATGGACAGCTAGTCGTGCAGCATGCGCAAAGAATGCACTCGTATAAACCGTCTAGTTTTTCACGATCTTCTGGACTCTGAAGTCTCTCGATTGCAGGTGCCGGAGTTGCATTAATGAGGTAAGGCTTAACCTTCTCGAACTGCTTATAGAACATCGACATATCGACAACAAGATCACGTACAACTGGCAAGCCTGGTAATGGTCTGAGCACTAATTTCTTGCCTGGTTTAACCACAGACGAAATAGGCGTAATGCAGGCTAGTCCGTTGACGCCATTAATATTCATACCATCCGAGCCACAGACGCCCTCGCGACACGAGCGCCGATAAGCAATTGTGGTGTCTTTTTCCTTTGCGAGATTCAGAACATCGAGAACCATCAGATCGCGATCAGCGGGGACATCGACTTCGATGTCAACCATAGCTGGCTTAAGGTCAGTTTCAGGGTTGTAACGATAGATGCTAACTAACACGATTCACCTTGCTTCAAACGTAGTTTGTTGAATGCCAAAATTAACCTGGCCCGATAGTGATTAATAAGTCCTTACCTTAGGCTGGAAAGTATCGACGGTCTTCGGTTTGAAGTTAACGTCTCGCTTGCCCACGCGCTTGTCGGCGGGAAAATACATGGAATGGCATAGCCAACGTTCGTCGTCACGCTCACGGAAATCGTCACGCGCATGAGCGCCTCGACTTTCGTCTCGTGCTTCAGCCGAAATTGCGGTTGCTTCGGCGACTTCGAAGAGATTTTCTAGCTCAAGCGCCTCGATGCGAGCAGTGTTAAATGCGTTGCTCTTGTCTTCAAGATGCGCGTTCTGAATTCGTTCACGCAGAGCGGCAAGTTTCTTAATCCCTTCCTGCATGAATTCGCCTTTGCGGAATACGCCAAAGTGATTTTGCATTGTCTGTTGGAGCTCACTACGCAGTGCAGCAACACTTTCACCAGATTTTGTTTCATTGAGACGATTCAGACGCGACATCGCCGCTTCGATATCTGACTCACTCGCAACTCGCTGCTCAATACCTGAGGCGAGCTCTTGCTCGATGTGTTTGCCAGCTGCACGGCCAAACACAACGAGATCTAGTAGGCTATTGCCTCCCAATCGGTTCGCACCATGCACTGATACGCATGCAGCTTCGCCTACTGCGAATAAACCCGGAATGACATGATCAGATCCATTAGCATCTTGCAGGATTGCCTGACCATTCACATTGGTTGGAATTCCACCCATCATGTAATGACAGGTCGGCACGACAGGAATCGGCTCTTTCACGGGATCTACGTGTGCAAAAGTTCGCGACAACTCTAAGATGCCTGGAAGCTTCGCGTTTAATACATCTTCGCCGAGATGGTCTAGCTTCAACATCACATGATCGCCGTTTTCGCCACAGCCTCGACCCGCGAGAATTTCTAAAACCATAGAGCGTGCAACGACATCTCGACCAGCTAGGTCTTTTGCGTTCGGAGCATAACGTTCCATGAAGCGTTCGCCATCTTTATTGATGAGATAGCCCCCTTCTCCACGGCAACCTTCAGTGACGAGAGTACCCGCCCCATATATACCCGTCGGATGGAATTGCCACATCTCCATGTCTTGCACGGGGAAACCGGCGCGCAACGCCATGCCAACTCCATCGCCGGTGTTAATCAACGCGTTGGTTGTCGAGGCGAAAATTCGACCCGCACCGCCGGTGGCGAAGACAGTCGCCTTAGACTGAATGCAGACGGTCTCACCAGTCTCGATACAAATGGCAATAACACCAACAACAGCGCCGTCCTGATTCTTCACCAAATCGGTTGCGTACCATTCGTTTAGAAAGACTGTGTTGTTCTTTAAGTTGCCTTGATACAGGGTATGAAGCAATGCATGCCCTGTGCGGTCGGCGGCTGCACAGGTGCGAGCTGCTTGTCCGCCATTACCAAAATCTTTCGACTGCCCGCCGAAGGGGCGTTGATAGATGCGGCCGCTTTCGGTGCGAGAAAATGGCAGTCCCATATGTTCAAGTTCGAACACGGTCTGCGGGCCTTCGCTACACATATATTCGATCGCGTCCTGGTCGCCGATATAATCGGAACCCTTAACTGTGTCGTACATATGCCAGCGCCAATCATCATTGGGATCATCGCTTGCAATCGCGCAAGTGATGCCGCCCTGAGCTGACACAGTGTGTGAACGCGTAGGGAAAACTTTGGAGATAACTGCAGTCTTATAACCCGACTGAGCAAGTTGAAGCGCTGCGCGCATACCAGCGCCACCGCCACCAACAATCACGGCATCAAAAGAAATTGTACGTAAAGCGCTCATCTAGCTCCCCCAAAAAATCTGAATACCCCAAAGGAGGTATACGGTAATCAGTAATGCACAGCCTATTTGAAAGAGCAGCCGAACAGCAGTAGCCGACGCGCCCAACTGCAGTGATGTTAAATAATCGGTGGCTACTGTCCACATACCGATCCAAGCATGACCGCATAGAGCTAGCAGAGAAATTAAGCTAAAAATTCGGACGGCAGTGCTGTCGAAAAGAGTCGACCATTGCGCGTAATCTAGATCAGGGTTGACCAAAAAGATGCCGAAAATAAAAGCGGAATACGCGAGTAATATAACTGCGCTTACACGCTGCACCAGCCAATCAGACAATCCTGTGCGACTAAAATTTGTTGCGCTAGTTACCATATCCAAACCCCCGCGGCGATAATAAGCAGGACAGAAACAATGAGAGTGATGCGAGCGCTTATTGCCGCACCGGAGAGTGTCTCGCCAAAGCCAAGATCCATGAGTAAATGCTTGGTGCCGGCAACGATGTGGTACAGCAGACCGGCGACAATTCCCCAAATAACAAATTTTGCGAATGGAGTACCGATGAGCTCTTGCGCTTTAGAGAACCCTGCTTCAGATTCTAAAGACATCTCTAGCAAGTAGAGGAGTATAGCCACGCCCACGAAAATGATGACACCGGTAATACGGTGCGTGATAGACAGTAAGGCTGTCAGCGGAAATCGTATGCTAGTGAGGTCTATATTTATGGGTCTGGTGTCTTTCACAGTAAACCTCTCATATTGATCAGTATTGAGACTAAATCTGCAAGAGCTTGATTGCAGCATAGCCATCGACAGCGAACTCAGAAGCGATCTCGTCGCCTGCCAATCAAACTGATTGAATTAATTGATAATTTCAATTTCGCAAACGCCAGAAATTATAGTCTCGCACTCCCCTCAATACAATAAAACTTGGGCACGGAGGGTGAATAGCGACAATGTATTGTCGTTTGGCGTAATGCTCTAACGCAACGCCACGATAGCCTAACACCGAAATGTCAGTTTCCGGCAAAATATACGGTTGGTAGTGAGCACGACGCGTCAAATACATCGGCACGATGTCATAGTTCTGTAACCGCTTCGTATTTGACAAAATGCCGTGTAATTCCATAGTATTGCGCTCCCTACGTAACGACGTAGCGACACTCTACTGAATAACACCAGCATGTAGAAAATCACTCTATTATGCTGTTTTCCATGAGAAAAAATCCTTACTAGGAGCACGCAATGAGCGCAAGAACCGCCAAGCTACAGATCGACGGTGTCGACAAAACCATCGAATTGCCCGTTTACGAAGGAAGTATGGGTCCTGATGTGATCGATGTCCGCGGCTTGGTAAGCGAAGGCGTGTTTACCTATGACCCGGGATTTGTCTCGACCGCATCTTGCGATTCGGAGATTACCTACATCGATGGCGGCAAGGGAATCCTCCTCCATAGAGGCTATCCAATCGAGCAACTCGCTGATAAATCAACTTTCCTTGAAACTTGCTATCTACTGCTAAACGGCGAATTACCTTCCGAAGAAGAAAAGGTTAATTTCGAAGACACTATTCGTCACCACACCATGGTAGACGAGCACATTCACCAATTTTTCAAGGGCTTCCCTAAAAATGCGCACCCTATGGCTATGCTCGTTGGGGTAGTTGGCGCCCTCTCGGCTTTTTATCATGATGATTTAGATATAGATGATCCGGCGCATAGGAAACTAGCAGCGCATCGACTTATAGCGAAGATGCCAACACTAGCCGCGATGTGCTACAAGCACAGTGTCGGTCAGCCTTTCATGTACCCACAAAACAATATGGGCTTCGCTGAAAATTTCTTACACATGATGTTTGGCACGCCTTGTGATGAGCCGAATGTGAGTCCAACACTTGCGAAAGCGATGGACACAATTTTCCTGTTACACGCCGACCACGAGCAGAACGCATCAACATCCACAGTCCGCCTCGCCGGCTCTAGTGGAGCAAACCCCTATGCTTGTATTGCATCGGGCATTGCCGCGCTTTGGGGACCTTCTCATGGCGGTGCGAACGAAGCGGTACTTGAGATGCTTTTCGAAATTGGCGACGAATCCAATATCGAAGAGTACTTAGAGAAAGCTAAAGATAAGAATGATCCATTCCGCCTCATGGGATTTGGTCACCGTGTTTATAAGAACTTCGATCCTCGGGCGACCGTTATGCGCAAGATCTGTGACGAAGTACTCGAAGAGCTAGGCCTAGAGGATGACCCTCTGTTCAGAATCGCACGCAAACTAGAAAAAATTGCGCTAGAAGATGAATACTTCATCAGCAAAAAGCTTTACCCGAACGTTGATTTTTACTCGGGCATTATCTTAAAAGCGATTGGCATCCCCACAAGCTTATTCACAGTTATATTCGCAACAGGACGCACACCGGGCTGGATTTCACATTGGGACGAGATGTTAAGCCACCCTTATAAAATCGGCCGTCCTCGCCAGCTTTACAAAGGTAATACACCTCGCGACATCTAAGCGCTGATTCTTCACACTAGATAATTGAAAACGTATCCAGGTCTCAATGAGACCTGGGTGCGCCGCGTTTGTACGCGAATTTATTGAGTGAGAACGGTGGAATAATTTGGTGGAGCCTAGCGGGATCGAACCGCTGACCTCAACACTGCCAGTGTTGCGCTCTCCCAGCTGAGCTAAGGCCCCGTAATCGCATGATCCTTCGCAGGATCTGAGGAGCGGGCATTCTATGCAGCTTCCCATCACCTGTCAATCGAGCGAATAGCCAATCGCGGTATTTCTAGGAATAAATCAGCTCAGTGCACACTTAACCGATTGCCGTGAATTCCTTTTCAAGCTTTTTAGCTTGTTTCTTAGATATGCCACCTAGCACTTCAATCGCAGACCGCAATCTAGCTCTTGTGATATCTAAACCGAGAACAGCTATAGAATCGATGACTGACAGGGAGACAGTTTGGCCGCTTATTGCTATGAATAACGGGGCGAGGAAATCGCGTACCTTGATATCTAATTTCGCCGCGAGTGTCATAAGCGCCTCTTCTACGGAGTCGCGTCCCCAGTCGCCGAGAGACTCCAATCGCCAGAGCGTAAATTGTAGGCTTTTACTCAGCTCGTTATCGTCGAGCTTGCAGTGAGCGAAAGAATCTTGCGTTAACGCGGGATCCCCACTAAAGAAATAATTAATGAGGGGCGCGACATCGCTAAACCTCTCTACTCTCTGACGCAGCAACGGCACGATAGGACTCAAGCGATCAGACTCTTTTGCCCAGGTTAGCAAGCGCGACACAAATTCCTCGTCGGAGCCACTCTCCCGTAGATATTTACCGCTTAACCAATTGAGCTTTTCAATATCGAAAACCGGTCCGCCCAAGCTAACACGAGAAATATCGAAGGCCGATTCCATTGCTTCGAGGCTGAACATCTCCTCACCATTTGGCATTGTCCATCCCATCATGCCGAGATAGTTCACCAAAGCCTCTGCCGGAAAACCCATGTCTCGATAGTAATTAATCGAAGTCGGATTTTTACGTTTGCTTAACTTGCTCTTGTCCGGATTGCGAAGCAAGGGCATATGGCAAAAGATGGGTGGTGTCCAACCGAAGTATTCGTAGAGTAATACGTGCTTCGGCACCGAGTTTATCCATTCCTCTCCACGGATTACGTGGCTTATTTCCATAAGGTGATCATCGACCACATTCGCAAAATGGTAAGTAGGCATGCCATCGGATTTCATTAATACCTGCATGTCCACTTGGGTCCACGCGATACTGACTTCACCCCTAAGCAGGTCATAAAACTCGCAATTGCCCTCGGCGGGAACACGCATGCGAATTACATACTCCTCACCCGCCGCGACTTTTGATTGAACTTGCTCTTTGGAGAGATGCGAGCAGTGTCCGTCATATCCTGGTTGTAGTTTGGCTTCCATTTGCTCTTTTCTGAGCGTATCCAACCTTTCTGCAGTACAGAAGCAGTGGAATGCAGTCCCATTGTCGAGCAAAGTCTTTATATGTTCGGCGTAAATATCCTTGCGTTCGCTCTGTCGATAGGGTCCATAGGCCCCCTCTCGACCTGGTCCTTCGTCCCAATCCAGTCCTAGCCACTCGAGCGCGTTGAGAATATCTGTCTCAGAGCGCTCAGTAGAACGAAGTTGATCAGTATCCTCTATTCTGAGAATAAACTGCCCACCGTGTTGTCGCGCGAAGCAGCGATTGAACAATGCTATATAGGCTGTGCCTACGTGAGGGTCTCCCGTGGGTGATGGAGCTATCCGTGTACGTACTGGCGTCATGCGAGTTCTCGATAAAGGATTTAGAAAGCGAACAAGATTTCAGATTATACTAGAACCCAATAATAGACTCACGTGCAATGATTCCGCTCTCGCATAGGAGTATCACTCCACCTAGGTAGCCAACTAGTGACATCACTCACCCCTTCCTCCAACTTCTCTGGAGACGAAAAATTCCGAAGCCATCGCTTTTGCGTGGCCCCCATGATGGATTGGACCGATAGACATGATCGGCGCTTCTTGCGTGGAATCAGCAAACACGCGCTGCTGTATACGGAAATGGTAACAAGCGCAGCGCTGATCCACGGAGACGAATCTGCACTATTGGCTCATAGTAGCGAAGAGTACCCCCTTGCGTTACAGCTAGGGGGATCTGACCCTAAACAACTAGCTCTGGCCGCGAAAATGGGTGAATCAGCAGGTTTCTGTGAAATAAACCTTAACGTGGGTTGTCCTAGTGACCGTGTACAGTCTGGTGCATTTGGAGCATGCCTAATGGCAAGGCCAGATCTGGTAGCACAGTGTGTCGAAGAAATGAGGGACCGCGTTTCTGTTCCAGTCACCGTGAAGTGTCGAATAGGAATCGACGACCAGGACAGCGAAGCGGCGCTGCTTGATTTTGTCGGACAAGTGGCTGAGCGTGGCTGCGAGCTTTTCATCGTACACGCTAGAAAGGCAATACTCGCTGGCTTAAGCCCGAAACAAAATCGTGAAATCCCGCCTCTGAATTACGAGCGGGTCTATGCTGTGAAAAATACATTCCCTGATCTGGGCATAATAATCAATGGCGGTTTAACCGATCTCGATACTGCCATGGCACAGTTAAAGCATGTGGACGGTGTTATGCTAGGTCGGGAGGCCTACCAAAACCCATTCATCTTGGCGCGCGTCGACGAATTGTTTTATGACTGTCAGCCAAACGAATTAACGCGGCACGATGTGCTGCATGCCTATCTCCCCTATGTTGCTAAGGAATTAGCCGACGGAACACCGTTGCAGCATATCACTCGTCATTTGCTCGGTCTCTTTAAGGGGCAATCCGGGGGCAAACAATTCCGCAGATACCTTAGCGAAAATGCCTACAAGCCTACTTCAGGCATAGACGTGCTTACGCATGCTCTGGAATTGACCTTAAAGTAAGCGGTTATAAATCGCCGCCAATAAATAGGCGAAAAAACCCGTAAATCCAGCCCACAGTATCAACCCGAAAACTAAACCCAGGAAACCCATGTGCCAGGTCATGCCGGTGAAATCGGCGTGCATCATATAACCGCCCATACTCATCGACATTCCTGGCAGCAGTAGCACAACAATCACGCACAGCACCCAAATTACCGCCACTGCATAGGCTGCTGCTAGTCCAAATTTGACCGCATCAAGTTTCATGCCACCCTCCATTCATCCGCTATCAGGATTGCTAGTTACAATTCCATCAACTCTGCATGCTAGCACTCACTACTTCGTCAATTTTATTACCCTAAGCCTAAGCGCGTTACCGACGACTGATACCGAACTGAGACTCATGGCTAAAGCTGCTAACATCGGAGACAACAAGATGCCGAAAAATGGAAACAAGACACCGGCAGCTATTGGCACTCCAACACTGTTATACATAAGGGCGAAAGATAAATTTTGGCGCATATTACTGACAGTCTGCTCAGATATTAGGCGAGCGATCGCAATTCCCCTCAGATCGCCTTTCACCAAAGTGACTTGAGCGCTACTCATCGCCACATCTGTCCCGGTACCCATAGCAATTCCGATATTCGCCTTCGCTAACGCGGGCGCATCATTTATGCCGTCTCCCGCCATAGCGACAAGATCACCCTCCTCCTGCAGCCTCTCGACTAATTTCATTTTATCTTCGGGAGTGACCTCACTATATACCTTATCTATCCCCAGCTGGCGCGCTACCGCTTGCGCTGTTACCTCTCCATCACCTGTCGCCATGATGATCTTCAGGCCACTTTTATGCAGAGACTTTATCGCTTCAGCTGTACTCGCTTTTATAGGGTCCGCGACGGCAAGCACTCCTAACAAATTAGCGCCCTCGCCTAAGTAAATAAGGCTAGCGCCATATTCGTACATATCAGTAACAAGCCTGCTAGCTTCGCTCGTATCTATAGACAGCTGCTTCATGAAACTTGCGTTCCCCAAAGCGAGCTGCCTCCCATCAACACTACCACTCACACCAATACCACTGGAGGAGTCAAAGTTTTCTACCTCACTAAGGTTTAATTCGGAGTCATGAGCAGCTTTTACTATTGCTCGCGCCAATGGGTGCTCGCTACCTTGGTCTAGGCTCGCTGCAAGACGAAGCAATGTTTCGCTATCGATATCTCCCAGGGCTCGGGATTCACGGTACACGGGCTTACCCTCAGTCAGAGTGCCTGTTTTATCGACCACAATCGTTGTCATCTTCTTAAATGCTTCAATAGCCGCCGCATCTTTGAATAGCACACCATGATTAGCCGCCTTGCCCGTGGCTACCATGATTGACATAGGCGTCGCCAATCCTAGTGCGCAAGGGCAGGCAATAATGAGTACAGCCACCGCATTAATAAGCCCGAAAGCCCACGCCGGATCCGGACCAAACAAACCCCATGCAAAAAATGTGATAAGCGATACGCTCACTACGATATAAACAAAATACCCGGCCACGATGTCTGCAAGACGTTGCATCGGTGCACGCGAACGTTGCGCCTGCCTGACCAGATGCACAATCTGCGCCAAGGTTGTGTCTTCGCCCACCAGCTCGGATTGGATTATTAGCGCACCACTCATGTTCTGAGTGGCACCGATTACTTTATCTCCTTCGACTTTTTTGACAGGCATAGGCTCTCCGGTAAGCATAGACTCATCGACCGAGCTGCTACCGCCAACTACCACGCCATCGACTGGTATTTTTTCACCTGGGGTAACACGTAAACGATCCCCAGCGCGTATTGAATCCACCTGCACCTCTTCTTCCGAACCATCTTCATTCACACGACGAGCGGTTTTAGGTGCGAGATCGAGTAAGGATTTTATAGCAGTTGAAGTTTGCTCCCGCGCCTTCAGCTCCATTAATTGCCCTAACAAGGTTAAAGAAATAATCACGGCAGAGGCTTCGAAATAGACAGCGATTTGACCGTTCACGAGGAACGCAGCGGGGAATATCCCGGGGGCAATTGTTGCGATAGCACTATAGGTATAGGCGAGCGAAGTACCCAAACCAATTAGCGTCCACATATTTGGACTACGATTTACTACAGACTGAAACCCTCGAATAAAAAATGGCTGGCCTGACCAAAAGACAACAGGCGTTGTGAGTGCGAATTCCACCCAGGTCTGCCAGCCTTCTGGAAGCCAGCCGCGACCATGGCCGAACATAGCGAGCATGAACACTGCGAAAGTAAAAGGGAGTGAAAACCAAAACCGATGTCGAAAATCGTCTAGTTCAGGATTTTCGCTCGCATCAAGACTCGGCGTTTCTTGTTCTAACGCCATCCCGCACTTAGGACAAACGCCGGGGCCGATTTGACGGATCTCTGGATGCATTGGGCAAGTAAACCAAGCATGGATATCCTTATCAGCGCCATCCACTCTTGACCCACCACCTAGGAACTTATCGGAATCTTCGCTAAATTTAGCCAAGCATCCGGCGCTACAAAAGTAATAGGGTTCATCATTCAGACTCGCTTTATATTGCGAATCTGAATTGACCTCCATGCCACATACCGGATCGATGAATTCGCACTGACTATGCTTCATGCATTCCTCCTTAGCTCATCAAAGCCAAAAACGAAAACCTGCTATCCACTGACTTTCACGATGCTGACCAAATGGTTCAAAGACGCCAGTGGTTTCTCCGTGCCTATGCACCCTCTCATAACCGATATAAGGTGAAAGTTGTCGATCGTAGTCATATCTTAGCCTGAAACCCATTACACTCTTTGATAGACCCTTGCCATGGCCCGCCTCGAGGTCAGAGTCGCCATAAAAGTCTAGTTCTAATCTTGGCTGCAATACTAATCGCTGGGTCAGATTCATATTGTATTCCGCCTCCATCGTCGCTGCAGTATGACCATCGGGATTCACATAGGCGGTAGCCCCTAACTCTATCCAATATGGCGCAAGACCAGATAAACCCAGTGCAAACCATCCACGGTGCGCATAGTCCCCGAAGTCATATCGCCCTCCTATCTCTAAATCCCAAAAAGGCGTCAAAGCACTCGAATAAAGCAGTTCTGTTTTTGACTCTTCGACAGTGTGATCCCTTCGCTCTATATTGGTTCGCAGCATGAGTCTTTTATAGCTATTTCCTAACCAGGCGTATCCCTCCAACTCCTCAAAATCTTCAGCATAGCCCTGCCTAGTCTCTAGACGATTTACCCAAAGTCCTGCCAATATAGACTCATCTGCAAGATCCCTACGTTGATGTTTCGGTAATAAGTAAGGCCCATCAAACCGAGTATAGCCATCAGAGTACGCATGGGGATCCCGTGGCTGGGCTGGCATGCCGTCAGACTCAGACATTGGAGCGCCTTCCTCATGCCCCATGTGCATAGCTTGCGGATGAGCAGAATGCTCAGGCATTGTACTCACTTCCTCATCCTCGTGCGTTAAGTGCTCCTGCGGCGCCCCACCATGAGCCGAGTGATCTTGTGCCGATACATGACTGGCGGTCATGAAAGAAGTGAGGAAAAATGTCGTTAGGAATACAGATCTTTTTTGTATGAACGATTTCATGCTACGACCACCTCCCTGAACATTCCTGCATCCATGTGTAACAGTAAGTGGCAGTGCCATGCCCACCTTCCCAACGCGTCAGCAGTCACGGTAAAACTTATTCGCTGCGCTGGCTGAACTGGGATCGTGTGGCGGCGCGTCAGGAAGTTACCCTCACCATCCTCGAGGTCACTCCACATCCCATGAAGATGCATCGGGTGTGTCATCATCGTGTCGTTATGAAGATGCACTCTGATTTTCTCACCATGTTTAAAATGAACAGGAGTCGACTTACCATACTCGAGCCCATCGATGGACCAGCTATAGCGCTCCATATTTCCGGTTAAATGAAGTTCGATTTCTCGGTCTACTTCACGACGATCGTATTCGCCATGTAAAGCTTTCAAGTCGGAAAGCACGAGCACACGGTGCGAAGCATTGCGCAATCCCACTCCTGGATCATCGAGGTTCGTTCGTGGTGTGTCGACTCTCATATCGGTACTAGGACCGAACTCAGTCGTCGCATGAATTGCGCGCACTGGCGGTTGATTCGATCCGCCGTGCCCGGAAGCAGTCATTCCCTCCATATCGTGCTCCGACGAGGACATATCTCCCATCATATCGGTCATCGAAAGCCATTCAACCTCTCGCCTAGCTGGGATAGTCGATGCTAGCCCACGATCAACCGCTAGAGTGCCAAGCGCGTACCCCGATCGCTCCATTGTTTCGGCAAATAATGTATACGCTCGTTCAGTTGGTTTCACGACAGCATCGTAAGTTTCACCTGGACCGATCCTAAACTCATCGACTGTAACTGGATGCACATTGACACCATCGACTTGAACGATAGTCATTGCAAGACCAGGAATTCGGAAATCAAAGAAGGTATTACCAGCCCCATTGACGATACGTAGACGAACTCTCTCGCCGGGCGAGAAAACCCTGGTTCCATTAGCGTCTGGCGGAACACCATTCATTAGATAACTGAGCGTTTCTCCAGACAGATCGGCAAGATCAGTAGGCTTCATACGCATGGCATTAAACATCGAGCGTTTGCTTAGCGCTGCTTGTAGGCCATAGCTTGCAATGTCGTCAAGCAGCGCGGGCATGGTCGGCTGGCTAAAGTTATACAGATGCCCCATCGTTTTTAATTTCTGGAAAACATGGTGAGGGTTCTCATCCGTCCATTCAGACAAAAGTATGACGTGATCTCTATCCGCTTCGATCTCGTCTTCCTCTATGGGATCAATGATGATCGCACCATACATCCCTGTCATTTCTTGGAAGCCTGAATGCGAGTGATACCAATAGGTGCCACTTTGTTCCACTTTAAATCGATATTGAAATGTCTCTCCTGGCTGTATGCCTCCATAACTGAGGCCGGGAACGCCATCCATCGTATAAGGCAAAATTATTCCATGCCAATGCAATGAAGTAGGCTCAGATAAACGATTGGTTACGTTAATCGTAATGACATCGCCTTCCTTCCAGCGGAGAGTTGGGCCGGGAACACTCCCGTTAATAGCTGTCGCCATTCTGGAGACGCCGGTGAAATTGACAGGTTTTTTATCGATGGTCAGGTCGAAAGTCTTTCCTGTGAGCACCGGTGGTTCCGTATAATGCGCAGGGGTAGACTGACCAAGGCTGGACTGGGGCAACGGAATCGTTCCTAACACCCCTCCTGCAATGAGCCCCTTCATAAACCCTCTCCTGGACTCGACGCTTGAATCCGATGAAGATTTAGACAAATTCTCTTGACTGCTCTTAAACTGCATTAAGCACTCCTAATTTATATTCATGATCGGCGATTTATTTCCTAATTCTCGGTTATACGAAGAGGTGCGAATTGACGACAATCATAAATACAGGCTACGCAGAGAAAACTCAGCGCACAGTAAGCTCATCATCAATTTTTAGGAGAAGATAGGGGGTCTAAAGAGATGTTCTAAGCGGTCGCAGACGACCCCGGCGGATGCCGCTACGAGGGTCTGATCTGTACATACTAGGTGTTGAGAGGAAGTGACTATTCCGAGACTGGAACAGTGGTTACTGCAAGAAGAACAATGCTCTTCACAACCTGAACTATCGTGATCATGTACAGCGGGATCGTGTGACTTTCTATCGGCTAGTTGATCCGATGACCCATGATCAGCGTGCGACATTGTCATGTAATCTTCGTCCGCTTGTAAGCGATCACCACCATCAATGGCCTTGCCTATTGAAGCGTTGATGCTCAGTGGCGTTAGGATAAATAGAACAAGCAGATTTATTAGAGCTCTTCGCAACATGAGTTCTCAGCGAAAAAAATAGACTTTTATTAAAGCACTTCTAGTAGCTCTAAAGTCAAGCCACTAGCAGTTGTGATTTGCCGTTTAAGGCTTCAATAATTCGCAATAAGAAATAGCCGTATCCTAATGATTTTAATACGTTTATCTCGTTATATATCAAAAATCGCCAAAAGGGTCGTCGACCACACCGTCGTTGATCAAATATTCTCGGCGTTGCAAATAGGCCTCTCGAACAAACAGATAGCGATCACCGGTAATTAATTCGTCCAAAGCCAGAACGCCAGAACGTGAATCTGTCTCATCTAAAATAAAGAGACCTATTCGCGCACGTTCGTCTTCAAGATATTGAATCGGGTTAAAGAGCGTATCTAACACAAGACCGAATGAATCACGCACCGTGCTGGCGCCGAACATTGGCAACATCACATAAGGCCCGGAGCCAACACCCCACGTCGCGAGAGTTTGCCCGAAATCTTCTTCGTTCTTTCGCAGGCCAACCCCACTAGCTATATCGAGAAAACCGCCTATTCCTACCGTGCTATTTAATAAGAATCGACCGCCGTCATTAACGGCCTCCGGAAATTTTAATTGCAGAAGATCATTAGCCAGGACATTCACATCGTCGATATTACTGAAGAAATTTCCAATACCCTGCTGGGCGGCGCGAGGGAGAAACGTGGTATACGCAAAGGCTGCCGGCCGAACCAATAATTGATCGAAGTAGTCATTCCAACGGAAAACAACTTCATTCGAACGCCGCCAAGGGTCAGTGTCGCCGAAGCTAGGAGATATCATCAGCGCACTGAATACAAGCACCGCTAATCGACTCCGCGCCTGTGAAACACGAGCATTGAAATAACTGCTATTCGAAAATAATCGCATAATTAAACTGCTTGAGGTTTGCGCTATAGCCCTAGTTTACGCCTTTCTCCGCCGCGAGGAATGCCTTTTCCAATCGCTGAGGGGAAATTGGAATCTTAGCCTTCAAATTTTGGGCAAAAACAGAGACACGAAACTCCTCTATCATCCACTTCAGCTCAGCATTATTGCCTGCTCTTTGGTTAACTACCAATTGACGAACATGTTCCTCAATCGTGTGTAAACGCGCCTGATAACTGTGTATGAGCGCTGTGTCTTGCTCATCACGAGGCCCCATAAAGGGCGCTTTACTCAATCTGAGTCGAATGGCTTCGAGATAGCGTGGAAATTCCCCCAATCGCGCAATACCATACAATTCTAGAAATCGGGGAGAGAACAGCGAATCTAACTGCGCATCAACGTCCTGAAGAAGATACTTAGGCGCAGATCTTAACTCGCCTAACTGTCGCTTGAGTGTGAGTCGCATCACTAATAGGCGCTCTAGCAACATGGCGAGTTTATCGCCATTCACCATTAGCCGAGGCTTCACGGCCATCAACAGTTTATCGAAATCTACTTCGGCACGAACACTTCCCTCCTCGCCTGAAGCGGCCTCTTTATAACAAGCCGAAACCGCTTGCTCGATGAACTCGTCCACAGCAGGTGGGATCTTTAAAGCATGCGTTTTGACGAATCGACCGAACTGTTTCCGAAGGGCGTTTTTTTGCTGAACACTATGCAGCATGAGCAGCTTGAGAACGCCTCGGGCGTGGGAGCGCTCTGCCTCATATTGGCTCGCACTGAGCTGAACCGAGACAGAATCCCCATCATCTACGAGACAAGGATAACGTTGCAATTTAATCGCTCCATCACCCACTTCCATGCTAACGGGCAAGGACTGACTAGGCATCGCGGTTAATCCGGTCCGCTCAACAGGATGCGCACCCTTCTCGTCACTAGAAAGAGACTGAGATTTAGGGGCATTCAATGACACTGAAAGCGAATCGGAAAATTTTCGTTGAAGCTGGGTTAGCGAATAGTCTAGGCCCACTTCCCTCCCCGAAGAATCGCATACTCTTAGTTTTATACGGAGATGAGGTAGAAGCTCAACAGACTCAAAGGCGCTCCTATCTATAGAAATCCCTTTGAGTTTTCTAATAGCTAAACATAGGGTATCGAACAAATCACCAGCACCTGCAACCATTAGGGGCATAAGCTGTTCCACGAAACCACTCACCGGAATGAAATTCTTCCGCTGTGATTTAGGCAGCCCCTTGATAAGCGCGATACATTTTTCTTTTAAGATACCAGGTACTGCCCAATCGATATCTGCGGGTGTAATTTGAGCCAACAACGCTATAGGTACATCAATGGTGGCCCCGTCTCTCTCTTGCCCAGGGTCAAACACGTAATCTATTTTAAGCGCATTGCTGTGTATTGCAGCTGCGTCGGGAAAATCGTGGAGCGAATCTTGGAGTCTTGAGCTATCAAGCACATCTGATTCTGACAGCGTAAGCATCGAGCCATGCCTATCCCCTTGCTTCGCTAGCCAGTTTTTTAGTGCTCTGGTCGAATTCACATCGGCCGGCAAAATCCTCTCAAAAAAGTCAATTTGCTGTTGTTCACTCAATAAAAAATCAGGACGACGAATTTTATCCTCAAGTTTCTCAAGCTGAGCAATGAGATCACGATTTTTTTTCGAAAAATCAAGATCGCGAGCAGCCTCGCCGGTGACCAGTCCATGACGAATGAACAGCGCTCTAGCACCCACGGGATCCAACGGTGCGTAGCGAACCAGTGCGCGCTCGACCAAGGTCAATCCTAATAAATGCACCTTTTCATAGGCCATTATCTCTTGTCGTTTGCGACTCCAATGCGGATCAAAAAGCTCGCGCTTGACCAAATGCAAGGCTACATCGACAACCCAGTCTGGCTGAATTTTAGCCGCCTGTGTGGCGAAGATCTGAGAAGTCTCTATTTGATCGCCGGTAACAATCCATTTTGCTGAGGATCGAGAAAGAACAGAAGAGCCAAATAACGTGAGTTTTTTATTCCGCGTACCGAGATAACTCCTGTCATCTGACTTTCGCGCAATCTGATTAAGTGAGCCTGAGAGCAAGCTTTTGTGAACAGCCTTGTAATCAGACTCGCCTTGCAGACTACGAAAGCGCAGCCGCTGGCAACTCAATAATAATTGTCGGTGCACCTCTCTCCACTCCCGCATACGCATGAACGAGAGAAATTGCTTTTTACAATATTTACGCAACGACGATTGAGAAAGCTCTTGCCTCTGCTTTTCATAACTTTCCCAGAGCAGTACGAGTGACATGAAGTCCGAATCTGGATGCTTGTAAACCGAATGTTTTTCAGCTGCAAGCTGCTTATTTTGAGTACCACTCTCTCTGGGATCCTGAATACTCAAGCCACTCACAATAACCAGCACATCACGCAATGCACCAAGCTTATTCGCTTCGATGATCATCCTTGAGTATTTTGGATCGATGGGGAGTACTGCCATCTGACGGCCGATCGACGTTAAACGCCTCTCCGTGGTGATCGCGTTCAGCTCAAGAAGCAGCTTATGCCCCTCATTGATCGCCTTAGTCTCCGGCATATCCAAAAAGGGGAAGCTATCAACGCGCCCCAATTTTAAATAGAGCATCCTGAGAATAACCGCGGCAAGATTAGTGCGGAGAATCTCTGGATCAGTGAATTCAGGCCTGGATTCAAAATCTTGCTCCGAATAGAGCCTAATACAAATACCGTTGGCCATACGGCCACAACGGCCTTTACGTTGGTTGGCACTAGCCTGAGATATTGGCTCAATTGGTAGCCGCTGCACCTTGCTTTGTAGATTATAGCGACTAATCCTTGCCGTCCCCGTATCGATAACATAATTAATGCCAGGCACAGTTATCGATGTCTCTGCGACATTGGTAGCCAATACGACGCGGCGAATTTGATGTGCAGAGAATATGCGTGCTTGCTCAGCATGCTGTAGACGACCATACAAGGGTAGAACTTCTAAATTACCAAGCCTTGCACGGCGCAAAATATCGGCGGTATCACGTATCTCTCGCTCGCTAGGAAGGAAAACAAGTATGTCCCCACTACTAGACTGATTTTTAGCATCGTGGTGCAATATTTCGCGGATCGCAGAGACGATTGCCTCCGATTGCGGATCATCGAGCCTACCCCCCTCTTCGGGCGAGGCGATGGGCTTGTATCTCACTTCGACCGGATAGGTTCTTCCTTCTACCGAGATAATTGGCGCCGCATCGAAATGTTCAGAAAATTTCTCAACATCAATTGTTGCTGATGTGATCACCAGCTTTAGATCTTTTCGCCTTTTGATGAGTTCTCGTAAGTAACCGAGCAGAAAGTCGATATTAAGCGAGCGTTCGTGAGCTTCATCGATGATGATAACTTCATACTTCTTAAGCTCGGGATCATTCTGAATTTCGGCGAGCAGAATCCCATCAGTCATTAATTTGAGAAAGGTATCTGGTCCGCTGCGATCATCGAATCGTATCTGAGAGCCAACCCCCTGAGCTGCTATGGGGCCTAGTTCTTCTGCAATACGATCGGCGACCGCTATTGCTGCTAGGCGTCGGGGTTGAGTGTGTCCAATGAGCCCTTTTCGACCAAGCCCGGCGTCAAGGCAAATTTTAGGAAGCTGAGTTGTCTTGCCCGAACCGGTGTCGCCCGCCACCACAACGACCTGATTGTCTCGGATTAGCTTAACAATTTCAGGCGCCTTCTCACTGACTGGTAGTTGAGGGGCGTATTCAATTTTGGCCGGAATCCAGCGAGTGCGCGAGTTATCACTCGTAACTTCTTGCATCTGCTAGACCTATCAATGAAGTTCGTAACTAAGAATCATGTTACTTCGTAAGCAGCTTCATGGCTTCTTCAAGCCCTTTAACCGTTAGGGGGTACATCCTGTTTTCGCTAAGCTCCCTCGCCACTTCAATCGAATAGCTGTGTTCCCAGTATTCTTTCGGCGTAGGGTTTATCCAGACCAGGTGTTCGAAATGCTCGCTAATACGTTTAAACCAAGTCGCACCAGCCTCTTCGTTATAATGCTCAATGCTGCCGCCTACGTGGGTAATTTCATATGGAGCCATGGTCGCATCACCGACGAATATGACTTTATAGTCTTTGGAAAATTTATTGATGATGTCAAAAGTCGACGTTGTCTCTGCATGCCGTCGGTGACTCTTAGTCCAAACAGATTCATAAATGAAATTATGGAAATAGTAATACTTTAGATGCTTAAACTCGGTGCGAGCAGCAGAAAACAGTTCCTCACATAGTTTTACATGCGGATCCATCGAACCGCCCACGTCAAAGAATATTAGAACTTTCACTGAATTATGACGCTCAGGCACCATCTTGATATCAAGTAAACCTGCGTTTCTAGCTGTCGAAGAAATAGTATCCGAAATATCGAGCTCGTCCTCTGCCCCGGTACGAGCGAACTTACGCAATCGTCTTAATGCCATCTTAATATTACGCGTGCCAATTTCAACTGAGTCATCTAAGTCGCGATAGTTTCGCTTATCCCATACTTTTACGGCACGTGAGTTACGCCCCTCATCCTGACCGATGCGAATTCCTTCTGGGTTATAGCCATGAGCGCCGAACGGTGATGTGCCCCCCGTTCCTATCCACTTGTTACCTCCCTGATGGCGTTTTTCTTGCTCTTGCAGCCGCTTCTTAAATTCCTCCATGAGCTTCTCTAAACCACCCAACGCCTCAATGCGCGACTTTTCCTCATCGCTTAACATTGACTCAAGCTCTTTCCTAAGCCACTCATTCGGAATTTCAGCTAAGGTCAATTCGTCGAGTCTCTCAATATTTTCAAAATATTTGGAAAACGCTCGATCGAATTTATCGAAATTTTTTTCGTCCTTCACAAAACACATACGCGAGAGCAGATAAAAATCATCGATGTTTCCAAAGATAATATTTCGCTTCAGACATTCAAGCAGCGTAAAAAGCTCAGTCAAAGAAACGGGCAATCGTTCCTTGCGCAGTATCATGAAGAACTGGATCAGCATTAACTTTTTGCCCTATGCATAAAAGCGAGTTTCTCTAGGAGATGAACATCCTGTTCATTCTTTAGCAGCGCACCATAAAGTGGAGGAATTGCTGTTTTAGCATCTCTATTTTTCAATATGTCCTCAGGGATATCATCTGCCATTAGGAGTTTCAGCCAATCGATCAACTCAGAAGTGGATGGCTTTTTCTTCAAACCAGGCATCTTCCGAACATCGAAGAATACATCCATGGCCTGTCTAACCAACTCTTTCTTGATGTCTGGGTAGTGCACATCCACAATTTTTTCCATGGTTTGTGCACTTGGGAATTCTATGTAGTGGAAGAAACAACGACGCAGGAATGCATCAGGCAATTCTTTTTCATTGTTACTCGTAATGATCACAATGGGACGAGTCTCAGCTTTTACAAGCTCCTTCGTTTCATATACGAAGAATTCCATCTTATCGAGCTCGAGCAATAAATCATTAGGGAACTCGATATCCGCCTTGTCGATTTCGTCAATTAATAAAACAGACTGTTTTTCAGCCGAAAATGCTTCCCAGAGCTTACCCTTAACAATGTAATTAGATATATCTTTTACCTTCTCATCGCCGAGCTGAGAATCTCTCAGACGCGATACAGCGTCGTATTCATACAGTCCTTGCTGCGCCTTAGTTGTAGACTTTATGTGCCATTGAATGAGTGGCATATCTAGCGCGAGCGCTATCTGCTCGGCTAACATTGTCTTACCAGTCCCCGGTTCGCCTTTGATAAGTAATGGTTTTTCTAGAGCAATCGCCGCATTAACAGCCATCTGCAATTCTTCAGTTGCTACGTATTCATCAGTACCAGTAAAGTTCATTTCTTCGTCTCATCCTTTTCAAAATTCTTGGCTCAGGGCTGTATTGCGGACATCCTCAGTATCGAGGCTTTGTGTTTGTCTACCACTGTTTCAATTTTCGCCGCTTACGCCACCACAATGTCACTGCAACGACTAAGCTCAATGTTATTGACAGCAGCAAGGGGACAAAAGCGCGGATAGCGTCTCCGCTGCCGAGGGTAATGCCGTCAAGGGTCATCACCATAAGCGCAGGGGCTATAAATGAGTCTCTAACATTACTCGTCCACGGAGTTAATAAAATTGAAATGGCAGTTGCCCGCAAACAGAACGTAAAGAGCAAGTGCTGTTTGAAATATAACACTCGCCACACAATAGCAATGAAGCAGAATGCCGCGGCGAGATATATAGCCCAAAGTAGCCAGTAGTTCGCCATACTCTAGCTCCGCCTCGGACTAACGATTATCGGATAATTCACTGCACCCACCGTATCACATGCTCCTCGTAGCCTTCTGGGTGAACATATTCCTCACTGATTGCTCGCCCGCCCAACGCAATCCCCTCTTCGAGCATCGCATCGCGAGATCCCGAGATTAGTGGATGCCAGTCGGCTAATGGCTTTCCTTCAAAGCGCAATCTGTATGCGCACGTAGACGGCATCCACGATGCGGTTGATATATCCATCTCATTAACGTTTAAACAATCTGGAACCAATTTCCTACGATCCGGGTAACAGCCGCATAGTCCAGTGGATTGGTCTAGATATTGACAAACTATTCGGGTATAGATCAGTTCATCCGTGTCTTCGTCCTCAAACTTTTTTAAGCAACAACGTCCACAACCGTCACAGAGGAGTTCCCACTCCTCAGAACTCAATTCGTTTAGCGGTTTTTCCCAGAAATGACTCGGCATACGTATACCCCAGTATTGCCAGCGATTAAATTTAGTTGGAACTCAGATGCTTGGAATATATTCGCTGAAATTCGGGTAACAATATCGCCTTCTTCCACGGCGAAAGCTCCGGCGGCCAGCAGCTTCCGTCATTCTTGTCAGTGAGTCCCCCTAGATTACACTCTAAATAAGCGAGTAGTTGACGCTTTTTTCCGAGAACTTCTGCACCAATACTCAAACTATTTGCATGAGACTCTACGCTGATTTGCAGCTTCTTCAGTAAACTACGTTGCTCTTTGCTCAATGGGCCTGACGGCCGACTCAGCAATTGTCCATCTCGATTAGCTGCCATCGATAGACAGGCATCTAAGGATTCTTCGTTGCGCAGAATAAACTGCGAATCTAGTTCTTTTAGCACGCCCTCCTTCCGAAGTAGCCTGCAACTCACCTCGCTCGCACCACTCCTAAGATAAGCGCTAGCCGTGTTAGCGATGTCATAGAGCTCCGCATCTTTGACAATCCAATTTCTAGGCTTATTCCTAGACCTTGCCGTCTTTTCTCTCCATAACGCAAGCTCACGAAGAATTGCCAAGCCTCTATCATCGAGGCGCCACGCATTGCTCACATTCCGATACGCCAAAAGCCAGCTATCTTCGCATTCGATGGAAATTGCGGAAGCGATTAATGACGAACATTCTTCTGCAAACCATTTATCAAAGCTACGCTGCACCAACTCCTGACCTAGCAACTCCCTAATCTGGTTAAGATATAAGACATCTGCCGACGCATAGCTCAACTGAGCGTCAGTCAATGGGCGTTGCAGCCAATCAGTGCGCGTAGCATCTTTGTCCACCTCAATATCTAAGCAATGAGAGACAAGCCCTGCATAACTAATATTGGCACCTATCCCTAAGAATGCTGCTGCGAGCTGTGTATCAAAAATTCGTCTAGGCACGAAGCCAAACTGAGAAAGAAATACGCTCAAATCTTCACTACAAGAATGAAAAATGAATTCGACAGAGTCTGACTCGCAGACGCTTTTCAGCGGAGTCCAGTCATTGATCTTAAGAGGGTCTATCAGATAGACATTATTGCCCTCGCCTACTTGCAAAAGACCAAGCTTCGCATAAAACGTATTAGTGCGCATAAATTCGGTATCAACAGCTAACGATGCTACCTTGAGCCAGTTCGCGCACAAGAGAGTGAAAGCTTCATCGTTATCGATAAATTCGATTGTTGTACCAATCTCACTCGCAATCATGAGCTACTCGTGTCATCGTTTCTAGTCATCAGCTTACGGCCTGCGAGAGCGTGGCTGAGCGTCCCACCGTCGACATATTCGAGCTCTCCTCCAACTGGGACACCATGAGCAATGCGTGACACGATTACATCTAGTCCTCGCAGATTGTCCGCAATATAAAAAGCTGTTGCGTCACCCTCAACAGTCGGGTTACAGGCGATGATGAGCTCTTTTATTTCACCAACCTCTACTCGGGCAAACAAATCTTCTAAGCCTAACTGTTCAGGGCCAATGCCATCTATTGGCGAGAGATGGCCCATTAGTACAAAATAGCGCCCACGATAATTTCCCGCCTGCTCTATAGCGAATACATCGCCAGGAGATTCAACCACACAGCAAAGACTTGGGTCGCGACTATTACTAGCACAGAGACGACAAATTCGCTCTTCAGTGAGCGTTCGACACACCTCACAATGCCCTACTGACTCGAGCGATTGGTCTAATGCTTGCGCGAGCCGTTTTGCACCCACCCTGTTCCGTTCAAGCAATTGGAGCGCCATGCGCTGCGCCGACTTTGGCCCTACTCCGGGCAAGCATCGGAACGCGTCGATTAACTCATCTATCAAGGGGCTATGGTTCAATTCTCAACTCGTGTGTTATAGGGAGACTTAGTAACCCAAAACTAAAAGGGTAGTTTAAATCCATCGGGAAGATTTAAACCGCTGGCGAGCCCACTCAGTGAATCTTTATTCAATGATTCAATTTTCCGTGTCGCATCATTTGTTGCCGCAGCAAGAAGGTCCTCTATGACACCGATATCTTCTGTTAATAGACTTGGATCCAGAGCTACTCTGGCTACTTCGTGCTTACCATTCATTGTGACAGTCACCAGCCCTGCTCCCGAGATCCCTTCTACTGTCGCCTCCGCAGCCTTCTGCTGAGCAGCCTGCAATTTCTCCTGCATTTGCTTAGCTTGTTTCATTATTTCGTTGATATCTGCCATCGATTATCCTCCGGCCGTCAATATTCTTAGTCATTAAACGCCCAGTACCACTGCGCGCCTAAACCTACCCAATCGATTCTATAGAACTCTCATCGACACGGGCATCGAAGTTCTGGATCAATTCCTGAACGAACGGATCCGCTTGGAACGCTTCAACTCTCTGAGTTTGTTGTTCTTGCAGGCTCCGAATTCGTTGCTCAGCCGGAGTCTCGCTTAGCGTCTCTCCGACTTCTATGCGAACACTGATTCCATCGCCTAACAAGCGCTTAAACGCTGGCGTAATTTTGGCTACGGCTTCCTCGCTGAATACCGCGCTATGCTCCTTGCCAAGCACGAACATAATCTCATCATTTGCCGCATGTTTTAGTTCACAGTTGGCCATGATATTGGCAGATATCCCCGTAAGACCGAGCTTTGGGAAGAATTCCAACCAGTGTTGATCCGCAATTGATGGAGAGTTAGCAGTCGAAACCGCTCGCGGTTTTTCGCAATCGAGCGGTGCTGTTGTCGCTTTCTTGGCAGGAGGCGCCACCTCTGATTCAGGTGGCGTTATTGTCTTTTTTTTTTGCTCACCAGAGGGTGAGACGAAAGAAGGTGAAAAAGCCAACATTCTCAATAAGACCATTTCAAACGCGCTGCGCATCTCAGCTGATAATCTGAGGTCGTCACGTCCTTTTAGCCCTATTTGATAGTACAGCTGAACGTCTTCTGCGCTTAGCTGCACGGCGAGTGCATTTATACGCTCAAAATCACCATTGCTATTATCCAATGCCGTAGGTGATAGCTGCGCAATCGCAATCCTGTGGAGCATCGAGAGGAGCGCGTCTAACGAATGTTGATAGTCTGGAGTCTGTTCTCCTATTTCTCGAATCAATGCTAAGACGCCATCGATATCTCGAGTTGCTAAAGCCCCTAAGAGCTTTGAAATTTGTTGTTGCGGCGGTACACCGAGCATCTCGGTGACGCCTTCCGATAGCACTTTCCCTTCGCAGTATGAGATAGCTTGATCAGTTAATGTTAGCGCGTCTCGCATACTGCCTGACGCCGCCATAGCTATCTGCCAGAGTGCATCCGGCTCCTGCGCGATGCCCTCCTTTTCCAACAGATCTGTGACAAACTCCGCTATAAGCTCGGGAGATAAATTCTTTAAATTGAACTGCAGACAACGCGAGAGCACTGTTATTGGCAATTTTTGAGGATCGGTTGTTGCCAATAAAAATTTCACATGCTCTGGCGGCTCCTCCAAGGTTTTAAGCAGCGCGTTAAAACTATGCGTCGATAGCATGTGCACTTCGTCGATAAGGTAGACCTTGTAACGCCCCCTGGTGGGCAGATATTGAACATTCTCGAGCAGATCTCGCGTGTCTTCGACTTTTGTTCTAGAAGCGGCATCGACTTCGATCAGATCGATGAATCGTCCTTCAACAATTTCCGTACACGCCGAACATTGACCACAGGGGGTTGAGCTCACCCCTTGTTCGCAGTTCAAGCACTTCGCCAAAATACGAGCAAGAGTTGTCTTACCCACTCCACGAGTGCCGGTAAACAAATAGGCATGATGGAGTCTCTGGTTATCGAGTGCATTTATTAATGATTTCAGTACATGAGTCTGGCCAGCAACTTCAGAGAATACTGAGGGGCGATACTTTCTGGCTAGGACTTGATAGCTCACAGCGAATAATCCAACGTTGTCGCGGCGAGGCAATACTTGACGAACTCAGGAAGCCTAAAAAGCCGAGGAAGATTGCACTTCGAATTAGCTCGCAGCACAGAATAACTAGAGGCAACCCTCGCCAGCCACACCACGGCACATGAGTCAGCTACTACCGTTGCTCCCTTCCGGGCCTGGCGGGGTTTATAACTTATCATTGCGCGGGGACCGACAAGAGTTACCAGGCCCAAGTTTAACACGCTCTCGCTAGCCGTTGCGAGAGCGTGTGACAGGCAATTTGGTGGCGATAAGCGCATTTACTCTCTCTTTAAGCTAAGGCAACGCCAAAGTGATGAGTTGACTCGAAGGCCCGCCCCCGATAGCGAGGGAAATGTATTGCTTCCCTGCAACCGAATAAGTCATAGGGGTGCCCTGCGGAGGTAATGGCAGATCGATTTCATGGATTACGGCTCCGGTCGCCTTATCAAATGCCCTAAGCACACTCCGTCCGTTATCCACTTGCGCCACAAACAATAGTGTTTTGGTGAGCAATGGGCCGGTCCGACTAGGTCCGCCAACTGGCCCAGGATCCAGGATACCCATATCGATGATTTTCTGCCGTATTCCCTCTCCATGAGGAACCATCCACTCTAATTCACCATTATTAAGGTTGGTGGCGACTATTCGTCCGTAGGGCGGCTTTGTAATAGGCAGCCCTTGCGGCCCACCAATATCCGTCGCCCCTCCTCTGACATATCCAAGATTAGATTTTTCAGGATCCGCTTCTTCAAGCTGAACTACGATAGGTATGCTCGCTGTAGGCACATAAAATAGACCTGTACTCGGGTCGAACGCCGCTCCAGTCCACCAACCGCCGCCACCCCACCCAGGCAGATTGATCGTGCCGCGCAATGAAGGAGGCGTGAACACCGGGCCATAATCGAAGCGTTCGATTAACTGCAACGCCTCATTCCTCAACTGAGGAGTATAATCCACTAAGGTGGCGTCAGAGATGCCTTGCTGGGCGAAAGGTGCCGGCTTGCTTGGAATGGGCTGTGTGGCTGACAGCCTCTCTCCAGGCACAGTGCTCTGAGGAACCGGGGTTTCGATGATAGGCCAAACGGGCTCACCGCTTACTCTATCGAAGACATAAGTGAATCCCTGCTTGCTAATCTGAGCCACTGCCTTGATAGGCCTGCCGTCTACCGTTATGTCGACTAAAGTTGGCGCTGCAGGCAAGTCATAATCCCAAACCCCGTGGTGCACCATCTGAAAATGCCAAACACGTTCGCCGTTCGAAGCCTTGAGCGCAACCAAGCTCTCAGCGAATAAGTTGTCACCGTGGCGTAGGCCGCCGTACCAATCATTGGTAGGCGTGCCAATGGGTATATATACAATCCCAAGCTCGTCATCGGCGCTCATGATTGTCCAACTATTGGTATTGCCTGTGTATTCCCAAGAGCCGTCTTCCCATGTCTCATTACCGAAGTCGCCAGGCTGTGGAATTGTTTCAAACATCCACTCTATAGCTCCGGTATGGGGATTGAAGCCACGGACATGGCCTGGCGGCATTTCCTTGTTAGTAGGCCCATCGTTGATGATCGAATTGACGACGACAATATCGTTGCTCACTAAAGGAGGCGCTACAACGCCATATTGACGACGATCTATCTCCCGCCCCAAGCCCTGGGCTAAATCAACCTTGCCATCGACTCCGAATTGCTTATCCGGCTCTCCCGTCTCAGCATCGATAGACCAGAGATTGGCGTCATTGGTTGCGAAAAAAACACGCTCTTTGTCACCACTGCGCCAATAAGCGACACCTCGAGAGTTATAGCCAAGATTGGCCGGCCGACCACTCGACCATGCCTCGGTATCGAATAGCCACTTTGTTGCACCGGTTTTAGCGTCTAGCGCAACGATACGCCCGAAGGAGCTAGGGATGTACATCACGCCATCAATGACGATCGGGGTTGCTTTAAAGCCGGCCGGGACAGCACGAAAATTTTCGGCCGCTATATTCTCAGCGACAGTCTTATTATCAGGACTATCCCATACCCAAGCCGTCTTCAGAGTCGAGACATTCTGCGGGTCAATTTGATCGAGAGACGAATACTTCCTAGACCCGTTATCGCCTCCGTAACTAGGCCAATCAGCAGCTTGGAGAGTAGGTGGCGAGAAAGCGCAAAGTAATAAGGATAAGACTACGCGTTGAATCAGAGCATTCATAGGCGATCCTAGTGACTGTATTATTGTTATTCGTCACTTGATACTACCCTCCAATTCGCCAATAAAAAAGCCCGGCAAGCCGGGCTCTGATAATGGCGGTGAGAGAGGGATTCGAACCCTCGAAGCCTTTCGACTTACACACTTTCCAGGCGTGCTCCTTCGACCACTCGGACACCTCACCTTATTTCGATACGGCGCGCACTCTAGCCTAGGGAACTTCATATTACAAGCAACAGCCGAGGTTTTGCCATGCCATCACTGACGCACACTTCGCCGTATACGATCCGCTCGCGAGATTCTCTCACTTGATCGATAGACATTGATATCTAAGCCACCGCGACGCAAATAGTTCATGGCGACGAATAAGGAGTCCGGCTCACAACGCTCACTGATCGCTTTAAAAATCCGTTCCGCACATTCCTCGTGATAGCCCTGATGGGCGCGATAGGAACAGAGATAACTCAATAGTGAGGAAGGGTCGATATCCACACCTGTGTAACGAATTACGACACTTGCCCAATCAGGCTGATTAGTCACGGGGCAGTTAGAGCGGAACAAATCACTAACAACACAATCTTCACGCCCAGCCTCCTCTCTCGAGCGACGTTCAGACTGGAGTAATGACTCATCAACAACACTGACAATTCTTAAGAGTGGATAAGCGTCCAACGACTCACAAGGTCGAATATCGGCAGAGGATTCGGATGAAAGCTCTCTGCGATAGTCATCCAATCCCCTCAAAAACACCTGCACTGCACTACCACAGGCATTACTCAAATCTCGGCATATTAAATCCGCGACGACCTCGGAAGTAGCGAACCGCTCATGATTTAAGGAGTTAAGGTATAGCTTGAGTGATTTAGACTCGATGATCGACGGGCTATCGCTAGGAAACTCAAATTCAGCAAATGCGACCTGGGGCTTGCCTTCCTCGCTAAGCCAAGAGAGCTCAAACGCTTGCCAAAGATCGAAGCCAAACATTTGAAGATCTGCACGCATCCCTATTGATTCTCTGGCCGGTGCCCGGGGAATCGGGTAGAGAACTTCAGGACTGTATTTTTCAGGACTAGGAAGAACTACTCCTAATGGGTTTTCAGCGCCGCAATCACCCATCATCTACGCCCTCAATCCAGTGCCTCGATTCAGGAGCACGAGACAAGCAATGAATAACGCAATGGTAAAACCAGTTAAGATCATAAAGGCAACACCCACTGGCACATCCGAGACACCGAGCAACCCATACCTAAATGTATTCACCATATAAAAAATAGGGTTCGCAGCTGAGATGCCTCGCCAAAAATCAGGTAATAACGCCGAGGAATAAAAAACACCTCCAAGATAGATGAGCGGAGTGAGCACAAAGGTTGGAATAATTGATATATCGTCAAAGCTGTTGGCGAATAGCGCGTTTATAAAGCCCGCGAGAGAAAACACGAGCGCCGTTAATAACACAACAGACACAGTCAATAGGGGGTGCTGGATTTCCAAATCTATAAAGAACAACGACATGGCTGTAACTATACCCCCAACCAATAAGCCACGAACCATCCCACCCACGACGAAACCGCTTAGAATAATGAAATTAGGAACGGGAGAGACGAGCAGCTCTTCGACGCTACGTTGAAATTTATGACTAAAAAATGAGGACACGACATTCGAATACGAGTTTTGAATCACCGCCATCATGATTAGACCAGGAATTATGAACTCCATGTAATCGAAGCCGCCCATATCACCGATACGTCGACCAACCAGATTACCAAAAATGACGAAATACAGAGAAATTGTGATCGCGGGGGGCACCAAGGTTTGCAGCCAAATCCGTGTAAAGCGCCTGACCTCCTTAATCACAATAGTTTCGAAGGCTATATATTTATGGTTACTAAACATCACTACCCTCCTCCCTTGAATCAGTAAGCCTGCTGAGAAACAGCTGCTCTAATCGATTACTTTTACTTCGGATCGCACTGACTTCAATTCCACGCTCTAAAAACAGCCTAAACAAATCACTCATGCTCAATTTAGCATCGACAGTAATTTCGAAACTTAGTGGATCGATCAATTTTGCAGTTATCGGCGCATCCCCCCAATCAGGAACGGAGTCAATGGGAGACTCTACTTCGACAACATAAAGATGCTTATCGAGAGCGGCAAGCAGTTGACGCATGCTCGTATTTTCAACAATCTGCCCTTTATCGATAATAGCGATATTACGGCAGAGCTGCTCCGCTTCTTCCAGATAATGAGTAGTCAAGATAATTGTTGTGCCAGATTCATTGAGCTCGGTAAGAAACTCCCACATCGAACGACGTAACTCTATATCCACACCTGCAGTGGGTTCATCGAGGATGAGTAATCGAGGCTCATGAACTAGCGCTCTAGCGATCATCAAACGCCGCTTCATGCCACCTGAAAGTACACGCGATCGTTCGTTTCTTTTTTCCCAAAGACCTAACTTGCGGAGATATTTCTCACAGCGCTCAGCAGCAAGTTTACGAGGCATCCCATAATAACCTGCCTGAGTCATGACGATATCGCCCACTCGTTCGAACTGGCTAAAATTAACTTCTTGCGGGACGACTCCTAAATCGAGCTTCGTTTCGTAAACATGGCTATCTACATTCTTACCGAAGATCTCTACCGTTCCCCCTGACTTTTTCACCAGCGTAGACAGGATGCCGATCGTTGTCGATTTACCCGCCCCATTGGGCCCAAGAAGTGCGAAGAAATCTCCCTGAGCCACCTCGAGACTGATCCCTTTTAAGGCTTCAAACCCATTCGCATAGGTTTTGGTGAGATTCTTGATCGCTATCGCCGTGGTCATTCGCTTTCCTCCAAGTCCGGGTACGACGCTACTGTACACGCCGAAGGTCGATCTCGTAACGAAAAAAGCCCAGCATTGCTGGGCTTTTGGAATATGGCGTCCCCTAGGGGTTTCGAACCCCTGTTGCCGGGATGAAAACCCGGTGTCCTAGGCCTCTAGACGAAGGGGACAAACTGATTGGCTAGGTATGCCAAATCAGAACGGCCGAGATTCTAGGTAGCATGGGTCATAGAGTCAAGCCTTGAGTGAAAAAAAGTGCCACCTTGACCGCTTTAGACCTCTGTGCGAACCTAATCCGCTCTTTTAGTCCAGAGGCCGCCTTAATGGCGCTGCATGAAACAAGCATGGAAAAGAACAAGGATGCTAGCGCGGGTATAGACGCTGCTTTGATTGCCGAAGGCACAGTGCAGTTGCAGAACGAGATAAAAGTTCTGGAAGCCTGGCTAGCAGAGCTCGAAACAGCAGAATCTATCGATCAAGAGAGCAACGCTGCTCGACAGTCCTATACTGACATGCTCACCAGTCGACGCGAAATGTTAGATTCCCTTTCGAAACTCTGCTGACACAGAGATATATCTGCAGGAAACCCATGCTCAAGCAAAACCAGATCAAGACTATGTTCCAACTCCAAGCTGGAATGAATCATCGCGTGGACGCTAATTGGATAGAGTCACGCTATCCTTATTTACGCGCAGTCGTCATCGAAGCTGCGGAGGCCATTGAGCATCATGGCTGGAAATGGTGGAAGAAGCAGGACAAGGATACCGCACAGCTGCAAATGGAGTTGATTGATATCTGGCACTTCCTGCTTTCAGAGATTCTGCTGCGAAACGGCGGAGATGAAGCCAAGTCAGAGTGTTATCTTGAGGCCCAACATACCAAGCAAGCCAACGCGAACAGCCTCCAATTCGACGGCCAGACTTATCAACTCTCCAGCATGACTCTGCTTGAGAAATTGGAGGCACTCATCGGTACTGCCGCTGCGGGAAGAATAGAATTATTCCTCTTCAGCGCGATAGTTGAAGACAGCGGCTTAAATTGGCATGAGCTGTATAGGCAATATGTCAGCAAGAATGTCTTAAATTTCTTCCGCCAGGATCATGGCTATCAAGAAGGCAGCTATATAAAGATATGGAATGGCCGAGAGGACAACGAGGTGCTAGTCGAAGTGATGAATTCACTCGACGCGGATAGCGATTCGTTCAAAGATCAGCTCTACGCAGCTCTTAGCGAAAACTATCCAAATAATTAATATAATTCAATCAGATACAGGGGCTACTTAAAGTAGGCATTCTCTCTCTGCGAATGATCGGTCACGTCCCTTACCTCTTTGAGCTGCGGTATCTGCTCCAACAAGGTTTTTTCAACTCCTTGCTTCAGTGTGACATCCACCATCCCGCACCCCTGACAACCTCCCCCGAAGCGCAGCACCGCGATATTATCCTCGTAGAGTTCTTCTAGGCTGACATTACCGCCATGGGCTGCGAGACCAGGATTAATTTCGTTGTAGAGCACGTAATTAACCCGATCAGCAATTGAACTATCCTCGGTAATTTTGGGCAGACGAGAGTTCGGAGCCTTTATCGTGAGCTGCCCGCCCATCGCATCCTTGGCATAGTCGACCACCGCATCTTCGAGAAACGGCACGCTTGGTTCATCGACATAGGCACGAAATCCCGCGCACTCTTGAACCACATCACTCTCTTTCTCTTCACCGGGACGACAAAAAGAGATGCAGGTCTCAGCCTTAGGGGTGCCGGCGTCGAGTATAAACACTCGAACAGCGACATCATCAGAGTCTTGCTTCTTAAGCAATTCCGCTAGATAGGCCTGAGCTGGCTCGGTAATAGTAATAGCTTGATTCTCGCTCATGCGGGGAAATTCTCCTGAATTAGAGAGTGAATGCTACTGCAATTTGGCAAGAAATAGAATAACCAAGCGAATTACTTGGTTATATTGCTATGCTCGTAATGCCCGAATTTGGTATTATGCTCGCTAGCTTTCCATGCAGTGAATCGATCCGCAGTCATCACCCGTGTATAGAATATTCAACTGGCTAAATGAATGAGAAATTTGGCGGGTAGGCATTGCTCTTCACTAAAACAAACTTAGCCAAATTAGCCTTTGGCACAGCGCAACCGATAAGGAATAGCCCGAATTAAGGCGTTAGTATGAGCATAGAAACCACCCACCACATCCGTACCCAAGCATTACAGGAAGCACTCTCACAGCGCATACTTGTGCTAGATGGCGCCATGGGCACGATGATCCAGGGATACAAGCTTAAGGAAGCTGACTTCCGCGGCGAACGCTTTCGAGACTGGGAACAACAACTAAGCGGCAATAACGATTTGCTCTCGCTGACCGCTCCTCAGGTGATCTCTGAAATTCACGCCGCCTACCTGCATGCGGGTGCTGACATCATCGAGACGAACACGTTTAATTCAACTCGTGCATCGCAGGCGGATTACGCACTGGAGGACATCGCGTATGAACTCAACCAGGCCGCCGCGAGGCTCGCTCGCGATGCCTGTGATCGCGTAGCCACCAACGAAAAACCGCGTTTTGTGGCGGGAGTCATAGGCCCCACGAGCAAAACTGCCTCCCTTTCACCGGACGTGAATGATCCCGGTTTTCGAAATACAAGCTTCGACGCACTAGTCAACGACTATAGTAATTCAGCACGCGGTCTCATTGCCGGTGGCGCCGACATCATTCTAATAGAAACTGCCTTTGACACCTTGAATGCAAAAGCTGCCATTTTCGCAGCACAAAGAGTGATGGAAGAACTCTCGGTGACGCTGCCCATCATGTTGTCCGGCACGATCACCGATGCGAGTGGCCGCACGCTTTCTGGCCAGACTGTTGAGGCTTTCATTAACTCAGTACTCCATGCCAAGCCTCTCTCCGTTGGCTTTAACTGTGCATTAGGGGCTGAACAGCTTCGCCCTCATATTGCTGAAACATCAGCGATTGCCCCCTGTTTCGTCTCCGCACATCCCAATGCCGGACTCCCGAATGAGTTCGGCGAATATGATCAAACCGCCGAGGAAATGGCGGCGATTATCGCTGAGTTCGCTCAAAGCGGATTTCTCAATATCGTGGGCGGCTGTTGCGGCACTACTCCGGAACACATCACCGCCATTGCGCACGCAGTCAGCACAATCAAACCGCGAAGCCTACCTCAGCTAAAACCAGCGTGCCGTCTTGCTGGATTAGAGGCATTGAACATCGATGAGAAGTCTTTGTTCGTCAATGTCGGCGAACGAACCAATGTGACTGGATCGGCACGCTTTGCGAGATTAATCCGAGAAGAGAGTTATGACGAGGCGCTTGAAGTGGCTCGTGAGCAAGTTGAATCCGGCGCCCAGATCATCGACATCAATATGGATGAAGGAATGCTCGACTCTAAAGAGGCGATGATTAAATTCCTTAAACTTGTCGCAGCAGAGCCTGAGATTTGCCGTGTACCGATCATGGTGGATTCCTCGAAGTGGTCGATAATCGAAGCGGGTCTAAAATGCATTCAAGGCAAAGCTATTGTTAACTCCATAAGCCTAAAAGAAGGCGAGCAGGAATTTGTCGAAAAAGCGAAGCTTTGCCTAGCCTTTGGCGCAGCTGTTGTCGTGATGGCATTCGATGAAGAAGGCCAAGCGGATTCATTGGAGCGCAAGCAACAAATTTGTAAACGCAGCTATGACATACTGATCGGCGTAGGTTTTAACGCTGAAGACATAATTTTTGATCCGAACATCTTCGCGATTGCCACAGGCATTGAAGAGCACAACAACTATGCAGTTGATTTCATTGAAGCGTGTAAGTACATCAAAAGCGAACTTCCAGGGGCGCTAATCTCTGGCGGCGTAAGCAATGTCTCTTTCTCATTTCGAGGCAATAACCTCGTCCGAGAAGCTATACATTCCGTCTTCTTATACCACGCCATCAAGGCTGGATTGACTATGGGAATTGTAAACGCCGGGCAACTCGCGGTGTATGACGACATTCCAAGCGACCTTAAATTGGCTGTCGAAGACGTAGTCCTAAATCGCACTAGTGATGGCACCGAGAAGCTGATGGACATCGCTCAGAAGTACAGCGGATCTAGCGCCACGGTCACTTCTGAGGATCTCAGCTGGCGCGAGGCTCCAGTTGAGAAACGCCTCGCTTATGCGCTTGTTAAAGGAATCACTCGGTTTATAGAAGAAGATACGGAGTTAGCGCGACAATCCGCCGAGCGCCCCATTCATGTTATCGAAGGCCCATTGATGGATGGCATGAATGAAGTTGGCGATCTCTTCGGCAGTGGCAAAATGTTCCTGCCACAGGTAGTGAAAAGCGCTCGCGTGATGAAGCAGGCAGTCGCTTATTTACTTCCATTTATCGAAGCAGAGAAGCGCGGCGGTGAAATTGAAACGAAGGGAAAAATTCTCCTGGCGACCGTTAAGGGTGATGTTCACGATATTGGTAAAAATATCGTAGGGGTCGTACTTGCCTGTAATAATTACGAGATCATTGACCTCGGCGTCATGGTGCCCGTAGAAAAAATTCTGCAAACGGCGATCGATGAGAACGTCGATATAATAGGATTGAGTGGACTTATCACACCCTCTTTGGATGAGATGGTCCATGTTGCCACCGAGATGCAGCGTCTCAACTTTAAAGTACCATTACTCATTGGTGGAGCCACAACTTCCAAGGCACACACAGCCGTAAAAATAGAGCATCATTACACCCACGACGCCACGGTCTATGTGCCAGACGCATCCCGTAGCGTAAGCGTTGTCAGCACCCTTCTCAACAAAGAGAACAAGCCAGCTTACATTGCGAGCGTGCGAGCTGAATATGACGCCATACGAGAACGCACAGCTAATAGGAAAGACAGGCGCTCGCTACTGAGCTATGAAGCGGCTAACAGCAATGCATTAAAATTAGATTGGGCTAACTACTCCCCTGCCAACCCAAGCTTTATCGGCACAAAAACACTCACAGGCTATCCTTTAGCTAAGTTGGTTGACTATATTGATTGGACCCCCTTCTTCATCACTTGGAGCCTCTCCGGGAAGTACCCAGCAATACTTGAAGATGAAGTTGTGGGCGATGCGGCTAGAGAGTTATTCGCTGACGCTCAAGCCATGCTTAGCAAAATAATCGACGAAAAATTGCTTACCGCAAATGCCGTTTTTGGATTCTGGGAAGCGAATAGCGCTGGCAATGACGTAATTCTTGCATCAACCGAAGACACCGAAGAAACAAGCATTCACTTTCTGCGCCAGCAAATGCCAAAGCAGGATGATCAGCCACAACTGTGCCTCGCTGACTTTATCGCACCCATAAATTCTGGAAAGCGAGATTTTCTCGGTGGATTTGCGGTTACGGTGGGCCATGGAGCAGAAGAGCTGGCACGGAAATACCAGTCAGAAAATAATGATTACGCTTCGTTAATGGTAAAAGCGCTTGCGGACAGACTCGCAGAAGCCTTTGCTGAACACCTTCATGCGCGCGTTCGCAATGAATTCTGGGGCTACGCGAACGACGAACAGCTAAGCGCTGAAGAACTCATAGCTGAGCGTTATCAGGGGATACGCCCGGCTCCCGGCTACCCCGCCTGTCCAGAGCACTCCGAGAAAGTGACTTTATTTAAGCTACTCAACGCAGAGAATGAAACGGGCATCAAACTGACTGACAGTTATGCAATGATGCCTGCCGCAAGTGTAAGCGGTTATTACTTTAGCCATCCTGAGTCACGCTATTTCTCAGTGGGCAAGATTACTCAGGAACAAGTTGAAGACCTAGCGAAACGCAGCGGCGCACAAGTTGAAGTTCTCACTCGCTTGCTGGGATCAAACTTAGACTAGCGACGATTACAAGGAGAGATTCGCGCATGTATCGATACGATGGCTACGACAGCAAAATGCTTGAAGAGCGTGTACGCCAATTCCAAGGACAGACGCAACGCTATATGGATGGCAAGTTGAGCGACGCCGAGTATTTGCCACTGCGATTACAGAATGGCCTATATGTTCAACGGTTAGCGCCGATGCTCCGCATTGCGATTCCCTATGGCATGCTCTCGTCAACGCAATTACGCAAATTAGCTTTTATCTCCACCCATTTTGATAAAGGTTACGGACACTTCACTACTCGCCAAAACATTCAATTCAACTGGCCTGCTATAGAAGATGTACCTGAACTGCTAGCACACTTGGCGGAAGTCGAGATGCACGCTATTCAGACCAGCGGTAACTGCATCCGTAATACCACCACTGACCAGTTCGCGGGCGTTGCGATAGACGAAATCGAGGATTCAAGAGCATATTGTGAAATCATTCGCCAATGGTCCACTTTCCATCCTGAGTTCGCATTCCTCCCGAGAAAATTTAAGATCGCAGTCTGCGGCACTCTAGAGGACCAAGCAGCTACGCAAGTGCATGACATCGGCATCTATCTGATTAAGAACGATGAGGGTGACGTTGGATTTAGGATTTTAGCTGGCGGAGGCTTAGGTAGAACACCTGTTATTGGCCAGGAAATTTTTGACTTTGTCTCTAAGAAAGATTTACTTAGCGCACTCGAATCCATACTCCGCGTCTACAATAGAGAAGGTCGTCGGGATAATAAATACAAAGCCCGCATAAAAATTCTAGTACGCGAAGCGGGACTAGAGGAGTTCAAGTCCAAGGTGTTTGCGGAGTGGAACATCTTGCGCGGAGGTTCTCTGACCTTATCGCAGCAAGAAATAGATAGATGTAAGGCGTATTTCAAGGACCCTGCTTATCGGGAGCTAGAGAACACCCCCGTCAGCTTGCGAGAAGCATTAGCAAGTGACGTTTTATTCGCCAATTGGTATTCAAACAATGTTACCGCGCATAAGCGTAGCGGCTATGCTGCGATCACCATCAGCTTTAAGAAAACTGGTTACCCACCCGGCGACGTCAGTGAAGAACAGCTGCTATTGCTCGCAGAACTAGCCGACAAATACTCGTTTGGCGAAGTCAGGATCACCCACAACCAAAATGTTGTCCTTGCCGATGTGGAACAAGGCGAACTCTACTCACTCTATAAAACACTGCAGACCGGTGCATTAGAAGCCGCAAATCTTAATACACTCAACGACATTACCTGTTGCCCGGGAGGCGACTATTGCGCATTAGCGAATGCTAAATCGATACCCATAGCCGAAGCGATTCAAAGAAAATTTGATGATCGAGAGTTACTCGCAGAGCTTGGTGAAATTTCCCTAAACATTTCTGGTTGCATGAATGCCTGCGGTCATCACCATGTGGGCAATATCGGAATATTAGGCGTTGACAAGAAAGGAGAGGAATTTTATCAAGTCTCCCTCGGTGGATCATCAAGACGAGATGCTGCACTCGGTAAAATATTAGGCCCATCCTTTGCGCAAGAAGAAATACCCGAAGTCATTGGCAAACTATTAGATGTCTATTGCGAAAACCGAACAACTGATGAACGCTTCGTAGAAACGGTTAATCGAATCGGAATTGAACCCTTTAAAACGCGCGTCTATACGAGCAAGGAATAAAGAATTTACATGGCTAAGCTAATACGTAACAGAGCAGTTGAATCCGATGATTGGGTCATATTACAGGCTGCATCTGGTATCGATGTCTTCCCAGCACTGCGAGGAAGAAAAGTCATTCTGCCTCTGTCTCTCTTCCTACTAGAAGAAGAGGAAGCGCGCTTACAATTAAGTGAAATTGGTGTGTGGCTAGATTCTCACGAAAACATAAAACACATCGCTGGCAGACTCAACGACCTCCCTCTCATTGCACTTAACTTCCCAGTTTTCAGCGATGGGCGGCCTTACTCTACAGCGAAGAAGCTAAGAGCAGACCTAAAATTTGGAGGCGAGATACGCGCCATTGGAGACGTCTTGCGAGATCAACTCTGCTATCTCGAACGCTGCGGTTTTAACTCGTTTGCGATCAGGGCGGATCAAGAGCCCGAAGAATGCCTCAGCGCATTCTCAGACTTCAGTGATACGTACACATCCACAACCTTACAGGATCAGCCGCTATTCAATCGCCGGACCTAACTCTCTAGTCAGCGCGCAAATCCAACACATAACGACCGATAGCGCCACCTTCGAGCACCCTGTTGAGCGTAGAAGCTAATTGATCGAAACCAATATCCTCTGCTAAGGCATTTATAGAGGAAATCGACCACTCATTGGCGAGACGATCCCAAATGTTTTGCTTTTTGCTTAGCGGTATTTCGACTGAATCAACGCCCAGCAAGTTTACGCCGCGTAAAATAAACGGCAGTACGGTCGCGTTCAAATCGGTACTCCCTACCAATCCACAGGCTGCTACGCTACCACTATGCTGAAGACTCTTAATGACGTTAAGCAGTGTTATTCCCCCCACCACATCAACTGCGGCAGCATACGTCTCTTTGAGTAAGGGGCGTGGATTTTCTTCCGAAAGTGAATCCCTAGAGATCACCTCTTTAACACCAAGCGCAGTTAGTTTTTCCGCTTCGAGCGCCTTTCCAGTACTAGCCACCACCTCAAAACCGAGCTGTGCTAGTAATGCACATGCGATAATGCCGACACCACCCGTTGCTCCTGTCACCAATACTTTCCCTTTCTCGGGCGAGGCTCCATTAGACAGCAGCTTATCGACACATAGAGCCGCCGTTAATCCGGCGGTCCCATAGGCCATAGAATCTCTAAGACTCAGGCCATCCGGCAATTCAGCAACCCACGCACTAGGCACTCTTATACACTGCCCAAAACCACCCGCAGTCCCCATACCCAAATCATATCCAGTTACGATTACCTGCTGCCCAGGACTGAACCGCCCATCTTCACTGGATTTCACGATACCGGCCGCATCGATTCCTGGAACATGAGGAAATGATCGCGTGACGCCCTTATTGCCGGATGCCGAAAGCGCATCCTTAAAATTAATAGAGGAATATTGCACGTCAATGACGACCTCTCCTTCGGGCAGTTCAGCAAGAGTTTTTTCTACCATCTTGCCAACAAACTTGCCGTCCTCTGTCTCAGAGACCTCGTATGCCTTATAGCGATCCATAATTTCACCTCTCACGTGTCACCACGTATCAATCTTCCTGACTAGTGGAAATCTCGTGTGCGATCCGCGGCGAGTAATCGAGATACCGCTTTTGCAAACCCAAGCTCTACAGCTTTACCTAGTTTCTCTTGAATGCTTTTCTTAATTTTAAAGCTAACTTCATAAACATCTGCTTCTTTACAAGCATTAACTAACACCTCATCACTGGTATTGAGCTCATCAACTAGATAGCGTTCCTTGGCTTGCATCCCCACCCATGTTTCACCCGTAGCAACTCTGGTGATGTCGACACTGGGCCTATATCCTTTGACCCAGCGCTTAAAAATATCGTGGATATTCTCGACATCTTCTTGGACCTTCGCGCGTCCTTTCTCAGTAATCTCGCCAAATGTACTTAAGGTCCGCTTATACTCTCCTGCGCTGATTATCTCGTAATCCACTTCGTTTTTTTGTAGGACTCGATAGAAATTCGGGAGCTGCACTACCACTCCGATAGAACCAATTATTGCAAAAGGGGCCGCTACTATGCGATCCGCTAAGCAGGCCATCATATATCCGCCACTCGCCGCGACCTTATCAACGCAGATAGTGAGTGGAATCTTCGCGTCTTTAATGCGCTGCAGCTGGCTCGCGGCGAGCCCATAGGCATGCACCATACCGCCAGGGCTCTCCAGCTTTAAAACCACTTCATCGCAGGGTTCAGCGAAAGAAAGCACGGCAGTTATTTCCTCTCTCAGTGAGTCAACTCCTTCTGCCGCAACATCACCGTCGAAATCCAGAACATAGACTCGTTTGCGACGCTCGACATCGGTATTACTCACCTGCTTCGCATCAAGTTTGGCTTTCTTTTTTGCTTCCTTGGCGTCTTTTTTTTCTTGCTTACTACGTTCCTTGTCAGCGATTTTCAATGCAGCTTTATCGAGCACCTCTGCACGCACGCCATCATGTAGTTCCTCAAGATGATGATTTAGGCATTCGACAATAATCTCGCCATGCCTATGCACTTTCCGCTGACGACTTCCCGCTGCTACGATCATCCCGATCACGAGCATTAATGCAACGACCAGTGTAGCGACCTTCGCCAAAAATAAGCCGTATTCAATTATGTATTCCAATGTTTTACCTCTCTGAGTACTGCGATATATAGTGGTCGATTAAGCCTCCTGCAACACTGATCTTTGCTGAGGGAATATTAGGAAGACGTGACAGATCAAACCACTCCGCATCCGCTATTTCGTTGGGATCAGGATTGATCTCTCCCCCATCGTACTGGGCTATAAACCCAAGCATGAGCTGGGAAGGGAACGGCCAGGACTGACTTGCAATGTATTCAATATTAGAAACCCGAAGCCCGACTTCCTCGAATACTTCTCGGCGAACGGTTTCCTCCGGAGCTTCACCTACCTCCATAAAACCGGCTAGACAAGAATAGAAGTCCCCATTATGGCGAGAGCTTTTAGCGAGGAGTATTTCAGGGCCATTGACAACAAGGACTATCACGCAAGGGTTTATGCGAGGATAAAAATGCCTATCACAGGAGTCACAGACAAGCGCCCGCTCTGCTGCATGCGGCGAAGTCTCTGCTCCGCAATTGCCGCAAAATCTGTGCCCTTGAAGCCATTCATCGAGCTGATTGGCTATTCCTGCCGTTTTGAAAAACCCAGCCGCATCTGAAAGCAGGAGACTTCGCAAAGAAAGAAGCTCGAAGCTAGCCAATGCTTCCTCTGGTGACTCCTCCAAATACACAGCGATGAAATCAGGATCATCACCTTGATCTATTCTTAGTAGACGGCCACCGATGACCACCTCTGGATTAATAGACTCCAATGTCCAATAAGGTTTTTCGCCATCAGCAACAATCTGATTGTCATAAAACAGGATGAAGCGATCATCAATAAGTATGTCTTGCGGGCTTAGGAAAAAAGGCCGAGCATCTATTGCATGCGAATTCATCTAATTTACCGTATCAGAAGCATTTTCTAATATTCGCCAAAGCGCGCCGTCGGCACTGCTTTTAGCAATTTCATCGAGGCGATTTGCATGTTGATCGAGCTCTTCTTTCGTCGCCTGTAACACTCGCAAATTTGGTCGAGCCTTTATAGATCGCTGCACGCTATTCTGTTGCCCACTGGTCTGCGTATCTTCATCTTCTTCTTTCAATAGCAGGTTACGCTGCCCGCTAGTCATAACAAGGTAAAGGTCCGCTAAAATCTCCGCATCAAGCAATGCGCCGTGTAAATCACGCTGCGTATTGTCCACGCCATAGCGCTTACAGAGTGCGTCAAGATTATTGCGCTGCCCAGGATGCTTTTGGCGGGCCATCACTAAACTATCGAGAACCGAACAATAGTCTTCCATCTGCCCGCTTTTAGCACCACTCCGAGTAAGCTCTGCATCGAGGAAGCCGATATCGAAGGGAGCATTATGAATGATCAGTTCAGCCCCTCGTACAAATTCTAGAAATTCTTCTTCTATCTGGTAGAAGCGTGGCTTGTCCGCAAGAAACCCGCTGCTGATTCCATGAACCTCTAATGCTGCCGCATCAATTTCACGATCTGGATTAAGATAGCAATGGAAGTGCTTCTTTGTGAGCTTCCGATTAATAATTTCGACACATCCGATCTCAATTACTCGATGACCCTGAGCAGGATCCAGACCTGTAGTTTCCGTGTCTAATACGACTTGTCGCATTCCCATCACCCTCGTGCGCGATCAGCTTCTCAGTGCGAAATAATTCTAAATGACCAATTCGTCGATGCCTTGATTCGCCAACTGATCTGCAATTTCATTCTCTCGATGGCCACTATGCCCCTTCACCCAATGCCATTCAATCTCATGATTACTAGCGATGGCATCGAGTCGGCGCCAAAGATCATCGTTAAGCACGGGCTTTTTCGCGGCGGTCTTCCAATTTCGTAACTTCCAATTTGTTAACCATTCAGTCATACCCTGTAGCACATACTTTGAGTCTGTCGTAATGGTAACTTTACAGGGTTGTTTCAGAGCTTCTAACGCTTGAATAACCGCCATTAACTCCATGCGATTGTTAGTCGTATCCTTCTCTCCGCCATAAAGTCGCTTCTCTGAATCACCAAACCGCAATAGCGCCCCCCAGCCTCCCATGCCAGGATTACCTCTACACGCACCATCCGTAAATAATTCCACGCTCTTCTTCATTTCGTTCCTTTAGCTTCGCCGGCTAGATCAGCTCGGGACTCATGATACCTTAGTCCGGCCGCGATAGCCTTCACGGGCCGAAGGTACGCCGCGTAGTGGTGTATTAATAGCCCGCCGCCAGGGTAGGATGATGGGGGTTACCGGCCTACTCTGTTTAACACCGCGAATGATCGTCACCGCACCAAATGGGCTACCAAAGCTTTTTCCCTTGACTGCCAAATAATTTGAAGCGCTCTGCAATTTATTTCGCAACCAATGCCCCTCAAACGGTAATCCGTGGGCTATCAATGTGTTCGGTCGCGCCTGCACGTCCAATAGCGCTAGCCAATCTCTGAGACGAGCCTCGCTGCGAAACCTCCCGGACCAAGGCGCTTTATTCGAAATTAAACTTAGTACCGCACCCAGGGCATAAAAAGCCCGTTTCAGCCCCCACAAACTCCACGGCTGAAAACAAATAAGGATTAAGTGTCCACCTGGACGAAGAACCCGCACAGCTTCTCGGAGAGCAGCTCGACTGTCGACTGCGAAATCAAGCGCATGATGCAGCACCACCACATCAATAGAGTCGCTCTTGAAAGGTAGAGCGCAGAGTCTAGCGACGGTCGATTGACCATGCGCTGTCTCATCGCTGCCACCCAAGTAGAGCTTATGAGTAATCGGACTAGCGCTTAGCACATCCAGCTTAGCGGTAGTTCCTAATTGTAGGATGTGGTATCCAAAGAGCTTATCCAAAATCGGTCCGAGGGCCTGGATCTCGTCTTCCAACAGCTCAGCGCCTAGAGGCGTCTCGCACCAGGCCTGAAACTCTTGCGCTTTATCAACCCTCCGCGCTTGGTCGTTCTCATCAAGACCCGTAAGCAATCTGCGCTTGGCTGCATATTTACCTTTATATTTAGGCACTTATAGTGGGACCTTAAGAAAAATATTAACTTTTCCGATGCTCTCGTTTGTTGTAATCATCCAGAATCCTTATATCATAGCTGCCCGAGCGCGGTACAATGCGCATATTCATAGCAACAAGCAAAAGCAGGCTTTAGATGATTCAATCAATCACCGCGATTCCAGCATTCCAAGACAACTACATATGGGCTCTCAGTGACGAAAAAGGATCTGCCTGTGTAGTAGATCCGGGCGACGCCAAACCTGTCATCGATTATCTAGAAACCAACGGATTGACACTGCAAGCGCTGCTTATTACTCATCATCATCCTGATCACACGGGTGGTATTGCACAACTATCAGAAAAATATGCTTGTGAGGTCATAGGGCCTAACAACCCAGCAATCACTGGCATCACTAAAGCGGTGAGCGAAGGAGACTCATTCGAACTGCTAGGTCAACACTTCGATGTCCTAGAAGTTCCCGGGCACACATTGGATCATGTTGCGTATGCGACACCAGCTTCCGCGGAAACTGGGGCGCCACCCCGCGTATTCTCAGGCGACACATTGTTCGCAGCAGGCTGTGGCAGAATTTTCGAAGGCACACCGGCGCAAATGTTTGCTAGCTTACAAAAGCTAGTTGCGCTCGGACCCGAGACAGAAGTCTATTGCACCCATGAATACACTCAAGCCAATCTTCAATTTGCGGATGCTTGCGAACCGGGCAGCGTCTTAGTTGGATTACGAAAGTCCTTAGTCGAGCAGCAACGTGCGACCGGCCTCATTACCCTACCAACTACCATTGCCACTGAACTCGCTAGCAACCCGTTCCTGCGCTGCAACAACCCTATGATTGTAAACGCCGCCGAGCGTTTTTCCGGAAGCAAGCCGGCCGATTCAATCGCCACATTTGCTGCAATTCGCGCATGGAAAGATGAATTTTGATCCAGTCAGCGAGAAATTCACACGTAGCAGACCCGCCTCGTTCCAACGCTAAATACATCACGCGGCTCGTCGGTGTCGCGTTGATCGGTTTGTTAGCGGGTTGTGCGAATATTCCGGGTTCAGGGGATGCTGCTAGTTCCGAGCAGGCTGGCATCGACAGCATGGTCCTCCCGCCTAAAGCGGACTCACAGACTCTGCAAACCGATAGTATCCAAATCGCGCAACAAGTCTCGAACGCTAGCAGTGAGCAACACATCCAGCCACCTAAAGACCTTTGGGAAAGACTGCGGCGCGGGTTCGCACTAAGACCAACCTATGATCATCCAGAGGTGGCAAAACGGCTCTCACGATATCGTAATGAGCAGGAGTATTTCGACATCGTAGGCGATCGAGCCGCACCATTCCTCTATGAGCTCATCGAAGTTATAGAGGAACGAAATCTTCCTTTAGAGCTCGCCCTTGTTCCATTTATAGAAAGCACATTTAATCCCACTGCGAGCTCGCGCCAGAACGCCGTTGGACTTTGGCAGTTTGTGCCAAACACCGGCCGCAGCTATGGACTGACGCAAAATTGGTGGATCGATGAACGACGTGATCCCCTAGAATCCACACGCGCCGCGTTAGAATATCTCGAAATGCTCTATCAGGAATTTGACCAAGATTGGTTGTTGGCTCTTGCGGCCTATAACACGGGGGGAGGGAATATTCGCAGAGCACTTAAGCGCAAGCGCTCAACGCAGAGTGACTCGAGCCAATCGGTATTTTGGGAGCTAGGACTCGCAGGCGAAACCCGATCTCACGTCCCTAGGATATTGGCATTGGCTCGTGTCATCGACGACCCCGAAGCTTATGGAATTGAACTTCCTCCAATTTCGAATTCACCGCGACTTGAACTCGTGGAGCTAGAGCGTCAGATCGATCTCAGTCGAGCGGCGAAATTAGCGGAAGTTGACTTAGCCAAGTTGAAAGCATTCAATCCGCGCTACTTACAATGGGCCACCCCACCAGAAGGAATCCAGCCACTCTACCTAGACGCCGATGCCGCCCAACGTCTTCGAACTCAACTAGCAAGTATTCAGACTGACAGCCTGGTCACGTATGACAGATATGCCATCAGGAGCGGAGACACTTTAGGTGCGATTGCCAAAAAACTTGGCACTCGTGTTGACGTATTGCAAAGGGTAAATGGCCTTAATGGATCTAGAATTATAGCGGGACGCTCGCTACTCGTACCAAGAGGGGATATTGCTCTCAGTGACATTGAGTTCCCGGTAATTCAAGACGCCCCAAAACGGACCGTTCCCCCGGTATATACCGTACGCCGCGGAGACAATCTCTGGTCAATTGCACGCCGATTTGACATTAAGTCCGAGGCGATTCGACAGCTGAATGGACTAGAAGAAGAACCTCTACTAAAACCTGGGCAAAAGTTACGCCTGCTTGCACGCGCAGAGACAATCGCGCAACGCGATAGCCTAGCGGTTGCGACTGATTAATCAAACCCGCCATACCCTTAGCATTATAAGAGCATAAAAACGAGAGACGAGTATGAACAGTACAATGCATTCAGGAACTGAATTCTTCGGCCATCCTAAAGCACTTGTCATATGCTTCCTCACGGAGATGTGGGAACGGTTCAGCTATTACGGCATGCGGGCCCTACTCATTTTTTATCTCACACAGCACTTCCTATTCAGCGACGAAATCGCCGCTGGGATTTTCGGTTCATACATTTCTTTGGTTTACATTACGCCAGTTATCGGTGGGATCATCGCCGACCGTTATCTCGGTCCAAGCAAGGCCGTGGTCCTAGGCGCTTTATTGCTCGTTGCCGGTCATTTTGGGATGGCACTCGAAGGCACAAAAGCTATTGAGCAAATGGGGGCTACCGGTACCGAAGTAATCCGTGATCCTTTCTACCTACAGGTATTCTATTTTTCTCTAGGCCTCATCATTGTCGGCGTAGGCTTTCTTAAAGGAAATATCTCTACCTTAGTTGGCTCCCTGTATACCCGCGAAGATCCACGCCGTGACGGTGCGTACACCCTATTTTATATGGGTATTAATCTCGGCTCATTCCTAGGCGCAATCATTTGCGGCTTCTTATTGCAGTACAAAGGATTCAGCTGGGGTTTTGGGGCAGCGGGCATCGGAATGCTGGCGGGATTGATAGTCTTTATTAAAGGGAGACACCTATTTGGATCTGCCGGCCTTCCAAGTGAACCGGCGTTACTTAAGCAACCGACTGCAATCGGTATTAGCAAGGAATGGTCCATCTATTTATTGAGTATAGGCGGCGTAATCGTGTGCTGGCAGCTTATGCAATCGCCGGCTGTAGTCGGCGGCTTACTCGGTACGACGTTAGTCTTAGCGGTAGCCTTGGTGATATTTTATTCATTTACAAAATGCGCCCCGATTGACCGCGACAGAATGCTCGTCTGCCTCTTTCTTATGAGCTACCAAGTCATTTTTTGGTCCTTGTTCGAACAAACGGCCAGCTCATTAAGCCTGATGACTGATCGCAATATAGACCGGGTTATATTCGGATTCGAAGTACCTGCAGCTGCTTTTCAATCAGTTAATGCCTTTTTTATTATCACGCTGGCGCCACTCTTTAATATTCTTTGGCTAAGCCTAGCGAAACGAGGCTGGGAACCTTCAACACCTACGAAATTTGCCCTCTCTATAATCCAATTGGGTCTCGGTTTTCTGGTGCTCGTTTACGGTGCAAGTGTCGCGACAGATCCAACACAGGTGGCTATCATCTGGATAGTGCTTCTCTATTTATTGCATACAACGGGTGAGCTTTGCATCTCACCTGTGGGCCTCTCTATGACATCACGCCTTTCCGTACCTAGAGTGGTAGGAATGATGATGGGGTGCTGGTTTCTAGCGTCAGCGGCCGGCAACTACGTCTCTGGGACCATCGCTGCCATGACAGGATCAGCTACAGTCGGTGGCGAAGTCGTCGACCCTGCAGCCGCACTACAGACTTATTTAGATGTTTACCAATCCGCGGGGCTCTACAGCATCGCCGCTGGCCTATTGGCGCTTGCGATAGTGCCGATAATAAAACATTACATGCATGATGCTTAGAAGCACACGCATTAAAATTTCAACGACTTTATTAGCCACATGATCAAGGAGCTGCTGCATGGGTTACATGGCAGGTAAGAAAGTTTTAATACTAGGTGTCGCGAGCAAGTTATCGATCGCTTCGGGTATTGCTGAGGCGATGCACAGAGAAGGCGCCGAACTCGCTTTCACCTATCAAGGAGACAAATTAAAGGAGCGTGTCGAAAAATTTGCTGAAGGCTGGGATTCCAATTTAGTGTTCCCCTGCGATGTAACCAGCGATGAGCAAATAAACAGCTTGTTTGAAGAACTCGGCAAGAGCTGGGACGGTATCGACTGCATCGTACACTGTCTTGCATTCGCACCAGGCAATGAACTCGATGGCAACTATGTAGATGTCACTACCCGCGAAGGCTTCAAGTTAGCGCATGAAATAAGCTCTTATAGCTTCGTAGCTCTTGCAAAAGCAGGTGCGAAATTAATGGAAGGTCGCAACGGTTCGCTCCTCACGCTTAGCTATCTAGGCGCCGTAAGAAGCCTCCCCAATTACAATGTCATGGGTCTAGCGAAGGCGAGCCTTGAGGCCAACGTACGCTATATGGCTTCCGCATTAGGCCCCAAAGGCATTCGTGTAAATGCCATCTCGGCAGGGCCAATTAAGACCCTGGCTGCTGCAGGCATTAAGAGCTTTAGGAAAATGCTGGAACACAATGCGAAGCAAACTCCGCTACGCAGGAACGTGACCATTGAAGAAGTGGGTAATGCGGCCAGCTTCCTGTGCTCAGATTTAGCCTCCGGTATTAGCGGTGAAATTTTGTACGTCGATGGTGGTTTCAACACTACCGCGATGGGCTCTTTAGCCGACGCAGAATAATTCGCATTCTAGCTGCATATAAAGGCGCATAAGAGTTTTCTTATGCGCCTTTTTCTTTTACAGAGTTACGGATTATCTGGTTAGAGTGGTAACTCTTCTTGGCGATCCGAATTGATGACAATACCACCTTCTTCTCTGAGAGTGCCGACATAAGCCCTGAATTCACTACTGCCCAGATCACTGACGATACTTTCACGCATCGCTGCTTGCTCACCTTCGGCGAGCTTAGTGAAATCGCCTTCGGTTACGCCCGTCAATTCAGCCACGACGAATGTACCGTTTGCTAAACTCAGCTCTGAACGCTCGACAGCGCCAGCGTCGGGTGCAGGCAAGGCGAAAATAGCATTCACAATTTCAGCATTTATCGAGTTCTGGCCCCGGCGGACCGACTGTTCTTCACGCCACGATAGCTCTTCTGATTCTAGCAAGGCGTCTAGGTTCCCTCCCTGCTCGATCAATGAAAGGATTTCTTCTCCGATGGCGGCCACGGCATCGCGTTCCATTTGACCTCGGATAGCCACAGCAATCTCAGGCTCAACCTCTTCTAATGAGTATCGACCTTCAGGCTCAATAGTATTAACCCGCAACACCAGCGCGCGATCGAGACCGAGTTCTACAACATCGCTATTATTACCGTCTTCGAACACCTCGAACGAAAAAGCCGCGTCCAATACCGCTTGATCGGAAAAGATGCCTCCACCACCGCTGCGATCGAATGCACCGCTGCTGAGTATAGGCAAGTTCAATTCACTCGACACTCTTTGTAAGTCTGAAGACTCAAAAGCAAGATTCGAAAGATCTGAGAGCATACTCGCATAAAGCTGCTCTACTTCAGCCGCCTTCAATTCACGCTCAATGCGTCCCGCGACTTCTTCCAGCTCCTGGAATACATTCGCATTATCTTCGGTGAGCTTAACAATATGGATACCGAAATCTGTTTCCACAGGTTCTGTTAAGTCTCCCACTGCGAGTCCAACTAATGCCTCTTCGATTTCAGGAGGGAATGCACTACCATCACTAAACCCGATATCACCGCCTTCTTCGGCAGAGATGCGGTCGCTAGAAAGCTCCATTGCTAAGGCTTCGAAAGTCTCTCCTGCAGCCGCTCTTGCGATTGCATCAGACGCAGCCGCTCGCGCAGCTTCTACAGTCATCTGCGGACCAGTCTCAAATAAGATATGGGAGGCGCGCTTTTCGGCAGAGCCTTCGAATTCAGACTTCTCTACCTCATATTGGGCTTCAACCGCGCCATCTTCTAATTCAATTTGCGAAGCGAGGGCCGACTTCTCGAGCAAGACATAGTCCACCATCACGCTTTCAGGTCGCGTAAACTGACTAAGATTAGCCTCATAATATTCCGCAATCTCTTCGTCACTGATGGGAGTTCCCAGGGTTCTAGTACCCGGAGGGATAGAGATGTATCGGAAATCGCGCGCTTGAGCGCCGAGAGCAGAGAGCGTCTGCAACTCACTCTTGGTTGCAAACTCAGATTCCGTTATCGCACTGACGAGTTGGGATAACAGCATTTGACTATTTAACGCTTCCTTGTAGGACTGAACTGAAAACCCTTGGCTATTCATAGTCCTAAGTGCAAATTCGGAATCGAAGCGACCGCTGACTTGAAAATTAGGATTCGCAATGATCGCCTTATCGATACGCGCATTTGATATCCCTAAACCGTTACGATCTCCCGCTTGTCGCAACAAGGTCTCCTCAATCAGTTGATTAAGTGCAATTTGCTCGAGCAGGGCTTGGTCTACACCCTCAGCATTTCCGCCTATAGAATTAATCAGGTCCTGCACGCCCTGCTGCAATTGGAAGTCTGTGATTTCCTCCCCGTTCACCTCAGCGACGCTGGGACCACGAGTCAAACCGCCTATGATAGATTCCGCGCCGAATAGCACGAAAATAGCGACGATCAGCCCGATTATGACTTTGGCGATAACACCCTGAGAGTTGTCGCGAATGTTCTGTAGCATGGTGATTCCTATAGTTTAATAACTAGCCGGCTATAATAAGCGATCTTTTGCTGTTGCCCCAGTCAATATTTGCCCTTTTATAAAAGCAAAAGGCGCATCATCGATGCGCCCTAGGCTATGCTACTCTACTAAAACAGCTGAAAATTAAGCTCTTGGGAAAATCGCCTCTCATAGAAGGCGAAATTAGCGAGCGCTCAGCGTGAGAGAGTTTACGAATTAACCGCGTCTTTCAAAGCCTTACCAGCTTTAAAGCTTGGTACGCGTGCCGCTTTGATTTGAATCGCCGCGCCAGTTTGTGGGTTACGGCCTGTGCGTGCTGCTCGGTTTTTAGTAGCAAAAGTGCCAAAACCTACTAAAACTACGGGATCTTCTTTCTTCAATGAGTCCGTGATTGCATCAATGATCGCATCAATAGCACGGCCAGCTGCTGCTTTAGGTAGGTCGGCGCTTTCAGCGACCACGTCGATTAGTTCTGATTTATTCACAATATCCCCTTTTCCTTATTTTTTAGAATTGATGGCTCGTCGTAAAAATCCAATTTTTTGTTTCTTATACTTTCCGAACTGCCTTCTCGAATCTTGTTCGACTTACGAGCGGATGACAGCATTTTCTAGACGTGCAATATAGCTGAAACGCCCGAATGCCGAACCTTTATACCAACTCGCCATTTCTAGTGTCAACAAGATTACCTGCATTTTTGCAGACTAAGTTTAGCTCAATTAAGGCGATTTAATCTCAATCAATGCCGACTTGATCAGTGGTGATTTAAACTCCCTTCGTCAGCCGCTTTAGCCGTCTTCTCACCCTTCCCTTCGATTATCGATGTCGAAGAAGGATTGAGAGGCTTTGGTTGATACTGCAGAGCAACCTCCAATACTTGGTCAATCCACTTAACTGGAATAATCTCCAAATCAGCTTTTATATTGTCCGGAATTTCAGCGAGATCTCGCTCATTGTCAGCGGGGATCAAAACAGTCTTAATATTCCCCCTGTGAGCCGCCAACAGCTTTTCCTTGAGCCCACCGATCTTAAGTACTTGCCCTCTGAGAGTGATTTCACCAGTCATGGCGACATCGGCTCGTACCGGAATACCCGTCAGCACCGATGCCAGCGCTGTGCACATGCCCACTCCCGCACTCGGCCCGTCCTTCGGCGTTGCACCTTCCGGCACATGAATATGCAGATCCTTGGTCTCGTGGAAATTGTTTGGCAATCCAAGCGCTGCGGCTCGACTCCTGACAACAGTCAGAGCAGCTTGTATTGACTCCTGCATCACATCGCCAAGCGAGCCAGTCTTAATCGTCTTACCCTTGCCTTCTACCGCGATAGCTTCAATAGTCAATAATTCCCCGCCAACTTGTGTCCACGCGAGCCCATTAACTTGACCAATTTGATTTTCTTCCTCAGCACGGCCGTAATCAAATTTACGCACACCGCAATATTCTTCAAGGTTTTCAGAATCCAGCACAACAGAACCGGCTTTGCTTTTGAGGGAGTTTTCCTTAACCACCTTTCTGCAGATCTTAGCAATCTCACGCTCCAATCCACGCACACCCGCCTCTCGAGTGTAGTAACGAATAATGTCTCGGATTGGCTGCTCACCGATAGTGAGTTCAGAATCTTTAACGCCGTTGTTCTTCATCTGTTTAGGGACGAGATATCGCTGAGCGATATTCAACTTTTCTTCTTCCGTATACCCAGGTATACGAATAACTTCCATTCGATCGAGTAACGCTTCAGGAATGTTCATACTGTTTGAAGTGCAAACAAACATAACCTCAGAAAGGTCATAATCGACTTCTAAGTAATGATCGTTGAAACTGCTATTTTGCTCCGGATCCAATACCTCTAATAGCGCTGAGGCTGGATCTCCTCGGTTATCCATTCCCATCTTATCGATTTCGTCTAAGAGGAATAATGGATTCTTTACACCAACCTTAGAGAGCTTCTGCATTAACTTGCCAGGCAAGGAGCCAATATAGGTTCTCCTATGTCCACGTATTTCAGCTTCATCGCGAACACCACCTAGCGCCATCCTCACAAATTTACGATTAGTAGCACGAGCGACTGACTCGCCTAAAGAGGTTTTACCCACACCAGGCGGCCCTACTAGGCATAAAATAGGAGCCTTTAGCTTTTTAACACGCTTCTGTACGGCAAGGTACTCAAGGATTCGCTCTTTAACTTCTTTCAGCCCATAGTGATCATTTTCTAATATCTGCTCAGCTCTATCTAACTCCAAGCGCACTTTGCTGCGCTTTTTCCAAGGGATATTGACCATCCAATCTAAATAAGTACGGACCACGGATGCCTCGGAAGACATTGGAGACATCTGTTTGAGCTTGTTTAACTCAGATACAGCCTTTTCCTTTGCCTCTTTGGACATACCCGCTTCATCGATCTTCTTCTTGAGCTCTTCGGCCTCATTAGGCATATCCTCGAGCTCGCCCATTTCTTTCTGGATCGCCTTGATTTGTTCGTTGAGGTAATACTCGCGCTGACTCTTCTCCATCTGTTTCTTAACGCGACCGCGGATACGTTTCTCGACGGCGAACAGATCTATCTCTGATTCGATAAGAGCCATGAGATGTTCAATGCGAGCCTGAAGACCGGCCAACTCCAATAAGTTTTGCTTTTCCTCCAATTGCAGAGACATATGCGACGCGATGGTATCAACCTGTCGCCCCGCTTCGTCGATACTAGCAATTGAACTCATGACCTCAGGAGGAATCTTCTTACTTAATTGAACATAGTGATCAAATTGTGCAAGTAGCGAGCGCACGAGTGCATCGCTTTCTTTTTCAGAAGGCTCGTCTTCACGTAGCGCAGATGCAGCCGCCACTACATAGCCATCTTCATAATTTACATCTTTGATTTTCGCCCGATCCAGCCCCTCGACCAAGACCTTCACAGTGCCGTCAGGGAGGCGAATAAGCTGAAGAATTGTCGCGATAGTCCCTATCTGATAAAGGTCTGAGGCACTAGGGTCATCGTTACCCGCATTTTTCTGGGCAACGAGAAGGACTTTCTTATCCGACGCCATGGCTATTTCCAGCGCCTTGATAGATTTCGGACGGCCGACAAAGAGTGGTTGGACGATCTGCGGATACACGACAACATCGCGCAGAGGTAATAGAGGGATGGTCGGCTTGTTAGACGCTGATGTTAGCGCTTCATCATTTGTGCTCATGGGCTACCTTCGCAAATGGTTGCCCCCTAAAAGAGCCAACCGAAAAGAATTAGATGTTCTTAGTTATGGAGGCTAGGGTCTCTATTTCAAGCCCAAAATTTAAAGCTCAATCAGTCTTCCGCCGCCGACTTGCTCGGCTGATCCGTGTTCTCAAATAGCAATAAAGGTTCGGATTCTCCCTCAATCACAGCGGCGTCAATGATAACTTTGCTCACCTTCTCTAAGGATGGAATCTTATACATGCTATCGAGGAGAACAGACTCCATGATTGAGCGGAGACCACGCGCACCCGTCCTGCGCTCCTTCGCCTTCTTGGCAATGGCTCTCAATGCATCATCTCGGAACTGTATTTCTACATTTTCCATTTCGAAGAGCTTGGCATACTGCTTGGTTAGTGAGTTCTTAGGCTCTTTAATGATGCGCACCAGCGCATCCAAGTCGAGCTCATCCAAGGTTGCAATCATCGGTAAGCGGCCGACAAATTCAGGGATCAGCCCGTATTTAACTAAGTCCTCTGGCTCAACCTTACGCAAAGCCTCACCGACCTTGTCTTCTGTCTCTTTAGACCTGACCTCTGCGGAGAAGCCAATTCCGCTCTTCTGCGAGCGATCTAGGATTATCCTGTCGAGCCCTGCAAAAGCGCCGCCACAAATGAACAATATATTGGATGTATCAACCTGCAGAAATTCCTGCTGAGGATGCTTGCGCCCACCTTGTGGTGGCACAGACGCAACCGTACCTTCAATTAGCTTCAATAAAGCTTGTTGCACACCTTCGCCAGACACATCGCGGGTGATCGATGGATTATCCGATTTACGAGAAATCTTATCGATTTCATCAATATAAACGATACCGATCTGGGCCTTCTCGACGTCGTAATCGCATTTTTGCAACAGCTTCTGAATGATGTTTTCAACATCTTCACCGACATAACCTGCCTCTGTCAGTGTGGTGGCATCCGCAATAGTGAACGGCACATCTAGCATACGCGCCAAAGTCTCCGCGAGGAGAGTCTTGCCGGTACCTGTTGGACCGACCATCAGGATATTGCTCTTGCCTAATTCGACGTCGCCCTTGCCGCTTTCGTAATTAAGACGCTTGTAATGGTTATAAACAGCTACAGCAAGCACGCGTTTAGCCGCATCTTGACCGATCACGTATTCGTCGAGAGTTTCCTTAATTTCTTGCGGGACAGGGAGTTTTCGAGCTTTAGATTCGGAATCTCGCTCCTGAACTTCCTCTTTAATGATGTCGTTGCAGAGCTCTACACACTCGTCGCAGACGAACACAGAAGGGCCGGCAATCAGCTTCTTCACTTCTTGCTGGCTTTTCGCACAAAAAGAACAATAGAGAAGCTTGCCGCCCTCTTCAGTCTTGTTGATATCGTCATCTGACATAATGAGTACTCTATTAAAACCACCGCCTGCAACAGGCTCGAGTTCGCTCCGACCCGAATCTAAGCGTCGTTACTACCCTTTTTGTCTGCGCGTCTTTCAATAACTTTATCGACTAAGCCATATTCACATGCTTCTTCTGCACTCATGAAATTATCTCGCTCAGTGTCGCGCGCAATTCGTTCCTCATCTTGGCCCGTGTGCTCCGCCATAAGTATATTAAGTTTCTTTCGTAACTTAATGATTTCATTGGCTTGTATTTCAATATCAGAAGCCTGGCCTTGAGCGCCGCCGCTCGGCTGGTGGATCATCATTCTTGAATGCGGCAAAGCGAGTCGCTTACCTTTAGTACCGCCTGCGAGCAGCATAGCGCCCATGCTCGCAGCTTGCCCTATACACATCGTGCTGACATCAGGCTTTATAAATTGCATCGTGTCGTAGATCGACAGGCCAGCGGTCACAGAGCCACCAGGTGAGTTGATATAGAGATGGATATCCTTATCTGGATTCTCGGACTCAAGAAATAGCAACTGCGCAACCACCAGATTCGCCATATGGTCTTCGACCTGACCGGTTAAGAAAATCACCCGGTCCTTCAGCAACCGCGAGTAAATGTCGTAGGAACGCTCTCCTCGAGCAGTCTGTTCTACAACCATTGGCACTAAGGCTGCTGAGGTTTCAATGCTAGTTGGCATGCTATTGTCCTAAGTCGCGACAGTATCGCTTTAGTCGTGCGTTGCTAGAGACTCACCACCTATTAAACGGGTACAGTCTCGGTTTTTCTTGGTTCAGGCTTAATCACCTCTTGGTAGGAAACAGTCTTATCTGCGACCTTCGCCTCTCCTAATATGAAGTCAAAAACCTGATCTTCAACTACCGAGCTCTCAACGGCTGCGAGTTGTTCCTGATTGCCGTAATACCAATTGATGACATCTTCGGGCGACTCGTAAGTTGAAGCGAGCTCTTCAATCGTCTCACGCACACGTGCTGGATCAGCAGTCAGATTATGCTTCTGCATAACCTCACCCAGCACCAATCCCAATGTAACCCGGCGCTTAGCCTGTTCGCTGAATAATTCATCCGGCAACATGCTTGGGTCAAGGTTCGCACCACCGCCCATTTGCTGCAGGGCTTGCCCCTTTAGCTGATTGATTTCGCCGGCAATTAACGCTGTGGGTACTTCGACTTCAACAATATCGATTAGCTTATCCATGACTTGGTTCTTGAGCTTGTTTCGGCTCGCCGATTTGAGCTCACGCGACATATTGCTAGCGACCTCAACTCTGAATGCTTCCTCGCCGCCTTCTTCGACGCCAAAGCTCTTAAAGAACTCGTCATCGACGACAGGCAAAACCTGGCCACTCACGCTATTTACCACGATATCGAACTCAACCTCTTTCCCGGCGAGGTCCGCATTATGATATTCCGCTGGGAAGGTTAAGGGCAGCGTGAACGAATCGCCCGCCGATTTGCCGATTAAGCCATCTTCAAAACCAGGAATCATACGCTCTGAGCCCAGCACCAAATCCGTGCCTTGCGCTTTGCCACCTGCGAACTCTTCACCGTCCAACTTTCCGGTATAGTCCATGTTGACCCGATCTTTATTTGCTGCCGCGCGATCGACAACTTCCCAGGTCTGGCGCTGCTGACGAAGGGTTTCGATCATCTCATCGATGTCACTATCGCCGATATCTGCACCGAGTCGCTCTACTTCAAGCTTTGAAAAATCAGGCAGAGTCACATCGGGATAGACTTCGAAGGTAGCTGTAAATGTAAGATCCGCCCCCTCTTCTAAATTACCTGGCTCAATAGTAGGTTGACCTGCTGGCTTGACCTGCTCTTGTGTCAACGCATCGAAATAGGACTGGTTGATCACCTCACCAATAACATCTTGGCGAACGCTCTTGCCGAAACGACTCTTAACAACCTTAAAAGGCACCTTGCCTTTTCTGAAGCCCTTGAGGTTAACCGTACCCGCAGCCTCTTGAAGCCGCGCATTAACGGCGCTATCGACCTTTTCGCTGGGAACAGCAATTGTCATTTTCCTTTCCAGTCCCTGGGTCGTTTCTAGTGAAACCTGCATTGATAAACCTCTTCCAGCCTGAGCCTGCCTACGCAAAGCTCGCTAAGTGAATAAAATAAATACGGTCTCCAGCAAGCTGATGGCGAAGCCGGTGACAATGTTCTGCGAAGCCCGCGATTTTCCCATAGAGACAAGCCTTATTCAATCACTACACCCGTAGATTGAGCGTTTCGCCTCTTGTCAAAATACCAATCTAGGATGACAATCCGAGGGTATAGAGCGGCCGCATTGAGACAGGAGCCGCCCTCAAACTATTAGTGAGGAATAAGCAATGAGCAAGCCAGAAAACAGCAGTACTACTGCTGACCTGCAACGTATGGAGGCAGTTGATGCCCACGATACTGCAGGGTCGAGCTCAGTTTTTGAGAAGGACAGTCTTTGGTATTTTCATAACTCAGCAGGCGAACAAGTAGGCCCATTTAGATATGCCAGCGAAGCTCAGTCGAACTTAGAGCGCCTATTGAATTCAATACGGGACACCGTGAGCGGAAAACAAGACTGACAGTCCTCGTTCTAAGCAGCCGCAAATTTGTTTTCGCGGCGGGCGGTATCGCGCGCACTATTATCGGATAAGCGGTTAGGGCTGGAGAGATGGGCGAATAACTCTGTCCGATTGGCGAGGAAGAAGAAATAACCCTGTTTGGCGAATGTCCTCGCCCTTGCCTGAGGTAATTCTTGCGCGATCAACGAAGCCACTCTCCCAGAGCTATCGCCATCCCTACCCCCTTGCCAGAAATCTATATCAATCTCTAATTCAGAAAGATGGTAATCGAACGGCGACATTCCTATAGATTCGTCCTGCGCGATACCTTTACCACCCTGCTTTAATGCCTGCCCCTTGTCGAATAGAAGAAACTCTGACAACGCTCGATCTTCCAGTGCGCGGCGATCTGCGCCGCCGAGCTCATCTTTAAGCAGTGCTATCTGATCTTGAGGACCTCGTCTATCGAGCAGATGCTGTAACACCCACGCATGCCTAACAAGTTTGGCGAAACTGCGGCGAAGTAGCACATCCACCCCCGTCTGCGCTCTCGTCGCAATCAGGGGACCTGGTGGTATGGCCCCCAAACTGAGTTGCGATTTAACCCGGCCACGAGCGATATTTGCAAATGCCAACCCGTAAACCGCACCGAGACCTAATGTAAGTGTCGATACCTTACCAATATGAAGATAATTCAATACTTCAATCGCATCGAGGCAAGCGTTGGCGGGATCATTCGCATAATCAAAATCAGAGTCCGCAACCCCAGGCCGGTCGATGGCAATAATCCTGAAACCCTGCCTTAGCGCGGCGTCATGGAAAAGACTCGCCTCTAACTTAGAACTACCACTTGCATGAAAATAAAGGACCGGATCACCGTCTGCGGCGCCCATTTCTACCCATGCCACGCGTCGCCCTGAAGCGACCGACGTGTGCTGTACTATAGCTCTGCGAGCGAGTGAAATATAAGGGGAAGTCACACTGCGGCCTTGTTCTAAGGAGTGTTTAACAGAGTCCATTGGCCCGCCCTTTAGATAAGTTGCTTGAGCCGATAGTATGTGGGAATATTTCCCACGTCAATTACACAGGTTCGATTTGTTTCACAGCTGTGAGTTGACGCACAATCGGCGTTAATAATCGGCCAGTGGAGCCCTCAACAACATGTCAGCGCATGATAATGGACCACAACAAGCATCAGATGCGGTCAACAAAGCCGTCGCTAAAGTGCTGCGCCCATTAGTCCGCTTACTACTCTCTTTCGACATAACTTATCCACGCTTAATAGTTTTGTTAAAAAGGCTCTACGTCGAGGTCGCCGAGCGCGAACTTGCCGACAATAAACGCCCCTCGGACAGCCGCATCACACTGATGACTGGCGTGCACCGAAAAGACGTGGCTAGGCTTCGCGCAGACGACGCGCATCTAAACTCAATGCCGGACTTGTCCCCGAACACCGCATCTGTCGGCGCGCGACTTGTTGCAGAATGGCTCGCTAACCCTCGTTTTCGAGACGGGACTGATCCGAGCCTCCCTGCCGCATTGCCCTTTAGAGCGCCACCCGGTAGTGAGATGCCCAACTTCACCGAATTAGTGGAAAAGGTCTGCAAGCAGGATATGCGTCCTCGTGCCGTTTTGGATGAATGGCTTCGATTAGATATCGCACGCTATGATGATGATTTCGTAACCCTCAACACACAAGCGTTCGCTCCTAAAACCGGCCTCGATGAGAAAGCCTACTTCTTCGGCCGCAATATCCAGGATCACATCTTGGCTGGCGCATGCAATCTGCGTGGCGAAACGCCCCCATTCTTCGATCGCAGCGTGTATTACGACGGCCTGACAGAGTCATCGATCAATCAGCTGCGAGGCTTAGCAACCCAATTGGGCTCCGAAGCATTACAAACTGTCAATGACGAAGCCTATCGACTGCAGCAGATAGACAGTCAGGACGACGGCAATAAAGAGCAGCAACACAGATTCAATTTCGGTATATTCAATTACGCAGAGTGTCATACAAGCACCCTTTCAGAACATGAGCAGTCTGATCGGACTGACTCAATAAGAGACAATGCCTAAGGTGTATAAGTCAGAGCAAGAGCCAGTATTGTTTTCGCGCACACATTTCAATCGTGTTTTGCGCAATACGCTGTTGGTGCTCGCAATTTCGCTGCTTACACTCCTTTCTTTTCAGAACAGCCTCGGAGATTTGCTAAACCCCGGCAATAGAAGCGGAGACGACGGCAGCGGGATCGGCGGCACGGGCCGCATAATGCTACCCGGCGGCCTAGGAGGCACCGGTTTACGCCCATTCTTAGGTGCGATTCAAACGACTCCTAAATCGGGAACAGCTCTCACCACACCTCAGCAAGAACCTGAGATAAATGACGTCGCTACGCTTGAAGTTATCGTAACCCACGAAGCCCGGGATTCGGGCACGCAAGCATTCCAGCCGGCGAATGCTTCTCAGGCCCACATCAGCAATAAAATTACGCGGATATCGACTGCAAGCGAAGGTGCTGTTAACCACTACAGTGAAGCCAGCATTCCACCGCAAGTGGAGGGACTAGCCATAGCCAGCAGCAATGCATTCGAGTCCTCCATGAGCCAAAGTATTAGCATCGACCAATACATCGCTCAGAACACAGAAGACAGCAATTCTTTGCTCGCCCAAACGGCAGCGTCACAACTCAACACCGATGACACAGAACTCAATTGGAGTGACGTTGCGGACTGGTTGCTCGCAAACGAGATCAAGCGAGAAGCGGTAAGCGAACAGGCATTAGCTAGAGACGAACCTCAGCTTATGAAGCCAGACCTCGCACAATCTAATGCACTCCGTCGCCCTCAGCTTCCTCCAGTTCAGAGGGCGCGCCCTATCCAACGCGCGCAAATTTTGCCACCCAGGATCAGACCGTTAAAGTTGTAACGGTTATTACGGCATATTTACCAACGATAATTTAGCAGCCAGTAGACGCCAAAATCACTGCTCGCATCATTGAGCCCCACACTCACTAAACTGCTCATAGTCCAGTGCTGATCTATTTCCCAACTACCATAAGCACTCAGCTCCTTCGCATCGTTATAAAAATGAGAAGCCGTTTGGCGGTAATCGTAAATTGCTCCTAGGCTAAATCGTTCGTTCAAACTTCTAGCAACACCCAGTTGTAAAAACCCAGAACTCTGAATATCAGCATAGATAGGCGAAACACCTCGATGGCTATAGCCAAGAGAGGCGAACAACAAATGGCGACCCCAAAAATACGAGGAGTCGATTTGCAGGCTTGTATCGCGCTCCCCAGTCCCCAGGCCTTTTTCTACGCTCGCCGTCGGGAGCTTGACTGAAGCGCGAGCACCGACACTCAAGTCGCCGACAGCGTTGGCGCCGAAAATACTTTCTAAAATCCCATCAGTGAGCGAATAGGACAGCTCAAGCAAAGTGTCTCCAGTGCTGCCCCGCCAGGCTGAATCGTCGGCCGCAACTGCCTTGGTAAGCCCCCCTATGTTCACAAGGACGTTGCCAGCACCTCGAGCAGCCACCTTAGATGCGGTAATTTGACCTCTCCAAGATCCCGCTTCCATGGCGAAACTAACTGGCACATAGGCGAGTTTGGTATCGGAATCTAGTCCAAAGTCGCCAGCAGCATAGTAAGCACCGATCCCGACTTCGTACTGGGGAGTTGCTTGCGCGAAAGCAACGAATGACAATGACGACAGGGCAATGACGGAAAAAAGGCGATAACAGCGAGGAAAGCGCAATTGCTTACCCCCTACGCTTTGCGGAAATCTAAACAGGCAGAATTAATACAATAGCGCAGCCCTGTCTCTGCAGGGCCGTCGGTAAAAACATGGCCGAGGTGGGAGTCACAAGCACTGCAAATCACCTCTACTCGATGCATGCCATGGCTAAGATCTTCGCGTTCCTTGACTATGCTCTCGCTGGCGGGCGCGAAGAAGCTAGGCCAACCGCAGCCTGAATCAAATTTAGAATCGGAAAAAAATAAAACCTCCCCGCACCCTTTGCAACGATAGCTTCCTGCCTCCTTCGTATCCCAGTAGGCGCCTGTGAATGCCCGCTCAGTCCCCTGCTTCCTCATGATTGCGAATGACTCAGGGCCCAACTTTTGCAGCCATTCTTCTTCGCTCTCAGGAAGTCCCGAGATAGGCTCTTTATGGTCTTTTTGATGCCCCATTCAGCGCATGCCTCTTATTATTAGTCGCTTAAACTAGTTTCGCGCATAGTCCGTTCTAGGGAACATGGCAAACCTGATGTATTATTCCCGCAACAATAGACCAAACACGTCTACCCGTGCAATCGGCAAGCTATAAGTCTGAAGACATAGCTAACAAGCGGTACACCATGAAAGAAATTAAACAATCAGAAAAACTGGACAGGGTTTGTTATGACATTCGAGGCCCTGTCTTAGACCGAGCTAAGCAGCTCGAAGAGGATGGACATCGCATCCTCAAGCTAAATATAGGAAACCCCGCTGTTTTCGACCTAAATGCACCTGATGAAATAATTCAGGATGTAATTAGAAACCTCCCATCGGCGGAGGCATATTGCGATTCAAAAGGGCTATTTTCCGCTCGCAAAGCAATCATGCAAGAATGCCAGCGATACGGAATAATGGATGTCGACATAGACGACATTTACCTTGGCAATGGTGTTAGCGAGCTAATCACATTGTCAATGCAGGCTCTATTGAACAACGGCGATGAAGTCTTAATACCTGCTCCCGATTACCCCCTCTGGACCGCGGCTGTCTCTCTCAGCGGCGGCACGGCGGTCCACTATCGCTGCGACGAAGAGCAATCCTGGTTTCCGGACCTGGCAGATATTGAATCGAAGATTCATCCGAACACTAAAGCGTTGGTAGTTATCAATCCAAACAACCCAACCGGAGCAGTCTATTCGAAGGAATTGCTACTCGGACTTATCGATATCGCTAGGCGACATTCGTTGATTCTTTTTGCGGACGAGATTTACAGCAAAATCATTTACGACGATGCACAATTTTTCCCGATGGCCTCCTTGAGTGATGACGTCTTCACTGTGAGCTTCAATGGCTTGTCCAAATCCTATCGTCTTGCGGGATTTAGATCGGGGTGGATGATTCTGCACGGACCGAAGCATCTCGCGACGAGCTATATAGAGGGACTAGAAATTCTCAGCAACATGCGTCTGTGTGCGAATGTTCCGGCGCAGCTCGCTGTACAGACAGCGCTAGGCGGATATCAGAGTATTAACGATCTTGTGCTTCCTGAGGGTCGCCTTAGAAGACAACGTGACACAGCATGGAAACTATTGACTCAGATCCCCGGTGTCAGCTGCGTGAAGCCACTTGGCGCCTTATATATGTTCCCGCGGCTTGACCCTGAAGTTTTCCGTATCAAAGACGATGAGGAACTGATTCTCGATATCCTAGAGAAAGAGCAAATTCTATTAGTTCAAGGAAGTGCTTTTAATATCGAAGATTCGCAGCATTTCCGAGTGGTTTTCCTTCCCCGCGAGGAGGATTTAGAAATGGCAATAGCGAAGCTAGCTAAAGTGTTAGACAGCTACCGAGTCTAGGAGCTGAATACCAAGCGCATCGAGCAGCTGGAGATCCTCCTCATCTAGCTGCTCAGTATTGCCGGCCACTCTCACGTGATCATTTTCTTGGCGCGCTAGCAGAGGCCTACGTAGCCCATCAAAATCCGAAGGCTGTATACCTCTGATTCCGACCTCCCGAAATTGAGCTTCGATCGAGCGCAAATCGAAAATCCTTGCCAATATGCCCCACGCAGACTCGCCCCTCTGTAATTGCATGGCATCCGGTTGCACAGACGCCAACGCCGACTGGCATGAGCTTAGCATTCGCTGTACCAATTCCGCGTCCTTCTGCATAGCGGCACTAAAATAATGTTGTTGCAGAGCACCAAAGAGTTTGAGTGTGGCGGCATTCTTCGCCTGCATGCTATAGCCAGCTATATGTGGCGTCGCCAACCACGCCGCATTCAACGCCCGCAGTGAAACGCGAGGTTCTTCAGCCCATACGTCGGCGCAGTAACGGAAACTAGGATCACGACGATTTTGCTCTTCAATCGCGCTCTCGTCGACAATTCCACCGCGGCTCGGGTTGATCAAGACTGCCGAATCGGGCAAGTAAGCCAGCTCCCGACTAGAAATCAAGGCCTGGGTGGGATGGGAGCCTGAGTGAATGAGTGGTACGTGTACGCAAACAATCCTGCACGACATGACCTCCTCTAACGCCACCAACTCCTCTAATCCTTCCGCTTCGGCACGAGGGGGATCGCAACACAGTGTTTCAAACCCTGCATTGCGGAGAAGCTCATCTAATAAGCCACCAACGCATCCTAGGCCGATAATGCCAATCTTCTCATTTCGCAGTGATACTCCGTCGGAATTCGCAATCAAAGCCAGCACGGCGAAAACATAATCAACGACCGCGCGAGCATTAGCACCTTTGGCGTCTACAAATTGAATATTCGTGGCACTCAGATAATTCTCATCAACATGATTACTGCCGCTGGTCGCTGTGCCAACAAACCGAACCTTGGTCCCTTCAAGCAGTTTCGCATCGACTTGCGTTATTGAACGCACGAACAAAGCATCCGCATCGAGCAAGTCTGCTCTGCTTATTTCACGACCCGGCAATAACACCAATTCATCGTATGACTGAAGAATATGGGAAAGACCTAATATTCCATCATCAGCAACTATTTTCATTGGCTGCGACTCTCTAACAAGGCATCCGCAGCTCTCTCGAAACGCTGGCGCATTCCTGATGGCAGCCCCGCCTCGCGCAGCAAAGCGGCAAACTCTACCGGTCTAGGATCGCTCAATTGCAACTCTTGATGATCCACCAAAGAAAACGCCTCGCGGCAGCATTCAGGCTCACGGACAATGGTAGCGAGTTTCTTACACAGCAGCGCCTGTTCTTCGAATGTCGATAGCGTCGACGCAAGACTCTTTGCCCCCCTAAAAGATAATTGCGCGACCTCTGCGAGGTTCTCAAACATCGTTTCTATATCGCCGAAATGGGACAACAAGGCCTTCGCCTTCACAGGACCGACGCCTGGCACGCCTGCAATGCAATCTACGGCATCGCCAACCAAACCAAGATAATCTGGAATTGCAGTCGTCGGGAGCCCCAATTCTGCTTCGATTTCAGCTCTGCTACGTCGTTTATTACCGCTGTAATCCCACATGATGTCGCTGTCTTCTTTAATTAACTGCGCAAGATCCTTGTCTCTGCTAACTATACATACGCCGTCAGTATGAGATTGAGGTCGAGTTGCCCTCGACCGTTCAGCGAGCGTGCCGATGATGTCATCGGCCTCAAATTCCTCGCTCGCAAAAACGGGCCATCCGAGCGCCATTGCTGAATCTGCACACAAGCCGAGTTGTCGAGCGAGGTTTTCATCCGGCAGCTCACGATTCGATTTGTAGTCCTGACTCAACTGATGTCTGAAGCCAGTAAAGAGCGCATTATCCATCGCGATAGCCCCAAATGAAGGGCGCTCTCGCCGCTGGAGACTGAGCAGAAATTGTATAAAGCCTACGATGGCACTAATGTCTTCGCCTTGATCATCACTCACTTCGTTATAGGGAGAAAAATAGGCTTGGAATATGTAGATAGACGCGTCAATTAAGTAGAGCGGCGATGCTGAGTTCACTCCTCACCCTTCCTCAGCAAATAGACGTAGGTGTCGCCACGCTGCTCACTCGCCAGCAAATCATGACCTAGAAACGCGCAAAATTTCGGTACGTCGCGAGTGGTAGATGGATCGGTCGCCATTATTTCTAGCACTTCGCCCACGGCAAGATCGCGAAAATGCTTGTGGAGCAACATAACAGGCTCAGGACAAAAGAGACCCGTTGCGTTGACACGCACATCCGGAGAAACACCTTCGGTATTTTCAATAGTCGTTAAGGTGGGTGTGCTCTGGCTCACAAGTTCAACTCCTCTCGAGCCGATGCCGGCTGCAGCTGACAGCTCTCGCTAACTGGATCGTAGCTGATAAAAATCTCACCATTACTCAATTGAACCTTGATCTGCTCGAGCTTGTCATTCAGAGTAAATTCTTGATCACCGTAATCCGTTCCTTCGCGAGTGATAAATTCTTCAATCACCGCTTCAAGGACGTCGGTAGATAGCTGCCGGTATGGAATCTCCATAGCTATATTACTTCTACATAACGTAGCGTATTTTCTTCGCCATCAACATCGCCTATACGTGAAATCCCAAGCTCCGTGAATGGAAACAGCTTGGTGTCAGCGAGTTGGGAAGGCTCTACATTGCAGATACTCCTAAAAATAGTCTCCACCCTTCCTGGCTGTTGCTTGTCCCAACCACGCAACATCTCTTTGATCGCCTGTCTCTGCATATTATCCTGCGAGCCACATAGATTGCAGGGGATGATAGGAAAGCCCATGAGTTCTGCATAGCGCTCAATTTCCTTCTCCTTGCAATAAGCTAGCGGGCGAATCACTACATTACGTTTATCGTCAGACAATAGCTTAGGTGGCATAGCCTTCAATTTGCCGCCGTAAAACATATTAAGGAAAAGCGTCTCAACGATGTCGTCACGATGATGGCCTAACGCTATTTTTGTAGCCCCTATCTCAACCGCTTTGTTATACAAGATTCCACGCCGCAGTCGAGAGCATAGCCCACAGTAAGTCTTACCCTCCTCTACCTTATCCATCACAATCGAATAAGTGTCTTGCTGAATAATCGTATATTCAACACCGATCGACTCCAGATATTCCGGCAGCACATTCTCAGGGAAGCCAGGCTGTTTCTGGTCTAGATTCACCGCATGTAATGAAAAGCTTATCGGCGCACTCTTCTGCAGGCTCACTAAAATATCCAACATCGCGTAGGAGTCCTTTCCCCCTGAAAGGCACACCATGACCTTGTCACCCTCTTCGATCATTGCGTAATCGGCGATTGCTTTGCCTACGTCGCGGCGCAGGTTTTTGCGAGAACGATTGAGCTTTAGCTTTCGGTCCAGCTGAATTTTTTCATTTGATTCATTCATTTTATCGACACCGATCAGGCATAAAAACGCGTGTTATTTACAGCCATAGTTCGCAGCTTTTCAGTCGGCTCTATCATCGCCCCCAAATGGGAATAACGATCTGCAAGTTCGCAAAACTGTGCCACACCTATTGAGTCAATATAACGAAGCGCGCCTCCTCGAAACGTCGGGAAGCCAAGGCCAAGTATCAAGCCCATGTCGGCCTCGATGGCAGTTTCGACAATACCGTCTTCTAAACAGCGGACAGTTTCTAAACAGAGCGTGAGCATCATGCGATCGCGTATTTCCGCATCGTCAAATTCTCGCTTAGCCGCACCACCTCGGTAGATTAGTTCGTCGATATCAGGATTCTCAGAACGAAGAGGCCTTCCGTTTTCATCCGCTTCATATAAATAGAATCCTCGACCGGATTTCTGCCCATAATCTCCCTGTGCAAACAGCCTATCGATAGCCCCTTCGAAGTCCAACTGCATGCGCTCAAAACCTTCCGCCATCACAGCTTGGGCATGCACGGCGGTATCTATCCCTACAACATCTAATAAATACGCCGGCCCCATAGGCCAGCCGAAATCTTCCATCACTCGATCTATCTGACGGAAATCTGCCCCTTCATGCAGTAATTTTGAGAATGCTCCGAAGTAAGGAAATAAAATTCGATTTACCAAAAATCCTGGACAGTTATTGACCACGATGGGTGTTTTACCCAAAGCCTTTGCATAAGCAACAGTCGCAGCAATAGTCTCTGCATTCGTCTTGGCACCGCGAATCACCTCGACCAATGGCATGAGTGGCACCGGATTGAAGAAGTGCATACCGCAGAAACGCTCAGGCTTGGCTAACGCACTGGCAATAGAATCCACGGAGATAGTCGATGTATTGGTCGCGATAATCACATCGTCTGAGACGACAGCTTCCAACTCAGCGAGTACCGCCTTTTTCACCCCTTCATTCTCTACCACCGCTTCCACAACAAAATCAGCACCAACCACCTCATCGTAACTAAGCGTGGCTTGGATGTTGCTGAGCACTGTCTCGCTCGCCTGTTCGGACAGCTTGCCGCGTTTAACCTGCTTGCTAAGTAGCTTTTTCGCTTCCGATAGGCCTAAATCAATCCCTGCTTGAGCAATGTCTTTCATCACTATGGGAGTACCGCGCAAAGCAGATTGATAGGCGATGCCTCCACCCATTATTCCGGCGCCTAGAACCGCTGCCTTAGCTACAGGTTTAGCACCTTTGGATAGCGATCTCGCTTTAGAAGCTAGAAATTGATCATTAAGGAACATTTGCACCAAATTTGACGCAGTCTCAGTGCAAGCCAATCTCACAAAACCGCGATGCTCCTCGAGCAATGCGTCCGCCCTGTCCTTTTTCGTTCCACGCCCTAGCACTTGAATCGCAGTAGCAGGCGCGGGGTAATTGGGGCCCGCCGTATTCACAACCAACTTACTCGCCTCACTAAAAATCGCATCCAACACTTCATCGGGCTCTGATAAGCGTGTGGTCTTTCGACGATTCACCTCAGAGTAATCTCGACTGCCCGCCAAACATTCTTCGATCAGGCCAACAGCGGCACTCAATAATTCATCTTGTTCTACGATTGCGTCTATAGCTCCCTCATCCAGTGCCTGTTGGGCTTTAATGTGAGCACCCGAGCTAATCCATCGTGCAGCGACTTCAGCACCTACTAATCGCGGCAATCTAACCGTGCCGCCAAATCCTGGAAGAATGCCTAACTTAACTTCTGGAAACCCAACGGTTGCAGTCGGGACAGCTATGCGAAAGTCGGCTGCGATGGCGAGCTCGAAGCCACCTCCCAAAGCGACACCGTTAAGCGCAGCGACGGTTGGTATCGATAAATCTTCGATTGCATTAAAGACTTCATTAGCACGTTCAAGCCAAGCTTGGATCGCCTCCTCTCCAGCCGCAAATAATCCAGTAAATTCTGTGATGTCCGCCCCGACTATAAACGTGGATTTTGAGCTGACGAAGATTAAACCGCGCGCATCGCTTTCCTCGACGGCAGTGATTGCCTTTCCCAACTCTAACAGCGTCAATTCATCGAACTTATTGACTGACGAGGCCTCAAGATCGAAACTCAATTGCACTATGCCTGCAGGCAACATTTCTGCCTTGATTGATCGGCCGGAAAATAGCATTGGAACTCCTTCTGAGAGGGTTGGTTGGAGACTCAAATTGAGACTCGCAATATAGGAACTGGATCCGTAGACTCAAGCGAGAAGGCATCGAAGCACCTATTCGAATAATTGGGCTTCTGTCAAAACTCACTTAAGCATCTGATATAGCCTCGAATTATAACGGTGACGGCCTCAGAGTAGAAGCAAACAGCCACCAAGCCCCAAAACGAGTGAAAGAATTTCATGAGAACAGCGTTATTCTTAACCGCAAGCCTACTTTCCTCTGGATGTCTCGCAGCCGAGCAAGACACGAACAACAGCAGTAACGAAATCAGTAGCTTCGGGCATAACAGCGCCGTAATTTCGGTCTATCACCATGTGTCAGACACTACGCCAGCGTCGACGTCAATTAGTCCCGCTCAGTTCGAACGGCATTTAGAGATACTAAAAGAGCAGCAACAGCCTGTCATATCGTTACCCAAACTCCTGGACGACTTAGAGGCAGGGAGCCCGTTACCCGAAAAGGCTGTAGCAATTACTTTCGATGACGGCTACGAATCTATCTACACCACTGCATTCCCCCTACTGATGGAGGCTGGCCTGCCCTTCACGGTGTTTATCAGCACAGGTCCTATCGATAGATCTCAGCGCGGCTACATGACATGGGACCAATTACGCGAGATGGTCGCAGCAGGGGTAACCATTGGCAACCATGGCACCGAGCACGCTTCTCTACTGGAACTAAGTGATGAAGAGATTCGCAATGAAATACTCGCTGCACAGACTGCGATAGACCGTGAACTCGGACCTCGAGCGAAAATTTTCGCCTACCCCTATGGCGAATTCAGCCTGAGTGCGACGTCCATATTGCGAGACTTGGGATATCGAGCCTTCGCACAGAATTCAGGAGCTATTGGACCCAACAGCAATTTCCAGGCCTTACCAAGATTCCCGCTGGCCGGTATCTATGCAGAAGAAGCTGGGGTTCGCCAGAAATATCTCACACTAGCATTTGCTACGAACATCCCATCTCCGATCGACCCTATAAGCACAAGCGACGCGCCGATGGCGACCCTGTCATTCGGACGGGGGAACTATCACGACGAGGGATTGAATTGCTTCGATAACGGCGAAATCCTTGAACTAGAGCGAAATTCAACGGACGATCAACTCATCACACTCAAGCCGATCGCTAATCCTCATGGCCGACGCTGGCATTATATTTGTACAGCCAGAGAGATTGGATCAAGCCGATATTACTGGTACTCACAGCCTTGGTTTAATCCCCAAAAGCCGCAATAAAACGGTCAACCTTCATCTCTTAAATGAAGATCGTTTTGTTGAATTATTGTCTGCAGCTCGTCGATGTAGGAATCTCCCCGCTGAGAGTAACTACCGAGACCATAGGCGAGCTGAATAGGATCTAATGAGCGCTCCTGCTCACGCATACGCGCCCTCATACGGCGGAAAAGCACGTAGCTGGGATGCGTGTTTAGGTTGTGAAAATAGGCCGACACGGCACCTGCTATAGTCTCGAAACGACGCACCTCGTGGCTCGCATCATTTGCACGCTCATAAGGAACAAAGCCGCAGCCTTCCACATAGCACCACTCACCAAAAAGATTGTTACCGTCCACCGCGAATCGGGACGTTCCCCAGGCCGACTCATTTGCCGCTTGTGCCAGTGCGAGCGACACCGGGATTTCATCAACGCGCAACAGCAGGGCCTCGACTAACGCCGCATCATCGTCCAATACAGAATCTAGTTCTTCAGTCTGGCCGACGCCTTGCTCCAATCGATAATCCTCTGCAATATTCAGGAGCGCCATGTGCTCAAGCGTGCTAAGTGGATGCCCATTTCGGAGCACTGAGTTAAAGAGAAGCAACTCGTGTCGTGTTTCACTAATACGCTGATTCTCGGCATTCGCGTAGGCTTCAATATAATCAAAGAATTGCCGCTTTCGAGCATCGACATCGCTCACAAGCGAAAAATCTGGAAACACCGAGATTCCCACACTCGATGTCACTTGCTGAACGGGAGCCTGCAGCACCTCATTGGGCCGCTCATTACGAGAAACAATTGCCCAACTTCCTACAGCGAGCGCCACGAAAAGCATCGCGGCTAAGCCACCGAGCACCAAAAATCGACGATTGGCTAATCGGTCGGCTAGTGCGTGCAACAATCGTTTAATGGAATTAGCTAACATGGCGCAATGGTAGTCGAAAGACGCGTACTTATGCCAATAGGAATTCCATAGTTAGCGAGCTAAAACCGCGACACTCTGAGGTTTGACGGGTCTTCACACGATACTAATGGCCTGCCGGGCCTGATGCTCCTCGACAAGCCGGGGAGCCAGCGACAGTTTCTCCTCGATCGACCCATTCTTCTGGAGTGAAAAGATGCAGCGAGAGCGCGTGCACCTGATTGGCGAGAAATTCATTAAGGACAGAATAAACTGCCTGATGTCGCTTCACTAAATTGAGCCCAGCAAAGTCATTGGACACTACTAGCAGTTTGAAATGTGAATCGGTGGCGGGTCCAGCGTGGTTGCCACTCTCATTCTCAAAGACGGCTATTTCGACAGCAAACGCAGCGAGCAGCTTTTCTCGCATCTCTTTTGCCAGCGGCCCTGCTTCGTGTTCTGCTATTGATACTTTTGTTGTCATGTCTGCTGCCTCATCTCGCTTTCAATTCAGCCCTCGCCTTGTCCATGCAATAGGATATACAAACTCAGTCGAGCAAACTAGGACAGCTCTCGCTATACTAGGCAACCGGTTAATGAGATGGATAGATAGAACATGGCACTCTCCTGGTATCCAGGTCACATGCACAAAGCCAGCAAGGAAGTCATCAAGACGCTGAAGGTTACTCAGGCAGTCATTGAGGTCTTAGATGCACGTATTCCCCATGCGAGTTCCAACCCTCATTTCGCCAATCTTTGTGCAAGCCATCCAAAAATCAGGATTCTCAACAAAGCCGACCTTGCCGAACCCCGTGTCACGCAAGATTGGGCACGCTATTTTAACAAGCAAGCCGGATCGATTTGTCTCATCAATGGCTATGAATCTCCGATTGATGCGGAACAATTAATTTTGGCGGCACGCAAACTCTTTCAAGCGAACGACATCCCCATAAGAGAGCGCCAACAACTACTCATAGGCGGCATCCCTAACGTTGGCAAATCAACGCTGCTCAATACCTTATGCTCGAGAAAACTTGCCAAAACTGGCAATGAGCCAGCGGTCACCAAAGCGCAGCAGCGCGTGAAGCTCGATGACCATTGGGCGTTAATCGATACCCCCGGATTAATGTGGCCGAAGCTCGAAGACCAGATTGGCGCATATCGATTGGCCGCAACTGGCACAATTCGAAATACTGCGGTTGAATCGGAAGACATAGCCTGGTTCTTAGCGGAAGAACTGCTACAACATTATCGACACAGACTCGAGCAGCGCTTCTCCATACCGGACGATGCGAATGACGCCGAAAGCATCATGGAGGCTATCGCTCGTGCACGCGCGTGCGTGAAATCAGGAGGCCACATTGACTGGCACAAAGCCTCAGAAGCACTCCTCAATGAATTTAGATCAGGAAAGCTCGGGCGTTTCAGCCTCGAGCGACCTCCCGCAGAGACAGCAGCAGACAATCAAATCGAAACCGATAGCGAGATTTCATGAATAAACCCCAGACCGACACACGGAGCGTTGGAACCCACCAAGCTACGCCAAAGAACATCCATCCCGCCTTCGAATGGCAAAGAAGTAAAACTATTGCTTCGCTAAACATAGTCATGGAGCACTACATCCATAAGGCGACGGGTGCAACTCATTATCACCTCGCCAGCAGTAATGATGAGAACGTGTTCTTGGTGGCTTTCCGGACAGTACCTACCGACTCAAGTGGGGTCGCGCATATTCTCGAGCACACAGCACTTTGCGGCAGCGAGAAATATCCTGTCCGCGACCCATTTTTTATGATGATTCGACGTTCGTTGAATACGTTTATGAATGCCTTCACTAGCAGCGACTGGACGGCTTACCCGTTCGCCAGTAAAAACCGGAAAGATTTCGACAATCTACTCGAGGTGTATCTTGATGCTGCGTTTTTCTCCCGCCTGCACGAACTAGACTTCGCACAGGAAGGCCATCGTCTGGAATTCGAAAAGCTCGATGATCCGAGTAGTGACTTGCAATATAAAGGTGTAGTTTATAACGAAATGAAAGGCGCCATGAGCTCCACCAATAGCGTGCTTTGGCAAACTCTCAGCAAGTATCTTTTCCCCTCGACAACATACCATTTCAACAGTGGTGGCGAGCCTCAGGATATACCTGATCTCAGCTATCAACAGTTACTCGAATTTTATAAAACTCATTATCACCCCAGCAATGCAGTCTTTATGACATTCGGAGACATCCCCGCATACGAGCACCATGAGCGCTTCGAAGAATTAGCACTACATCGCTTCGAGAGACTCGAGACCGTCGCCACCATCCCCGATGAAAAGCGCTATTTTGCTCCTCTTCGTGTCGAAGAGGCATTCTCGGCTGAGCCTCAAGAGACGGAACAAGGGCATGTAGTTATTGGATGGCTTTTGGGACGAAGCAGTCACTGCAGAGATCTATTTAGAGCGGAGCTCCTCACCGCAGTACTCTTAGATAATAGCAGCAGCCCGCTGTTAAATGCCCTCGAATCAAGCGACTTAGGTAATGCGCCTTCACCCATGTGCGGCCTAGAAGATTCGAACAAGGAAATGAGCTTCATGGCTGGCCTGGAAGGCTGTGCCTCAAATTCCACCCAAGCTATCGAAGAGTTGATCATCAGCACGCTCGAACGCATCGTGTCTGAAGGCATAGATCAGACACAGGTGCTCGCCGCATTACATCAACTTGAGCTAAGTCATCGAGAAGTTTCTGGGGACTCCTATCCCTACGGCCTTCAATTAATCCTAGCCGGCCTCTCGAGCGCACTTCACGATGGCGATCCTATTGAATTGATGAACATCGATCCCGTTCTGGAACAGCTGCGAAAAGATGTGAATGATCCAAAATTCATTCCGCGTCTTATCCAAGAATTATTATTAGACAACCCTCATCGCCTGACGCTGACCCTGACTCCCGACTTCAATCTCGCAGCACGTAAAACCGCAGCCGAAAAAAAGAAATTGGCCAATATTCGTGAGAGCCTCTCGGAGCAAGAGGTCGAGGCAATTCTTACACGCAGCGCCGCGTTAGCAGCCCGCCAAAGCATGGAAGACGACCCCTCTCTGCTTCCGAAAGTAGGCAAAGAAGATGTACCAACATCCATAAACGAGCCCCAGCCTACGGAGCTCGAGATTTCCGGCGCAGGCCCAGTAACCTACTATGGTCAAGGAACGAATGGTTTGGCCTATCAACAAGTCGTTTATTCATTACCCGAAATAGAGCCAGGACTTATTGAAATCCTCCCGCTCTATACGAGCTGTATTACTGAGCTCGGTGTTGGTGACCGAGACTATAGCGAGACACAGGCATGGCAGGCGCAAGTCTGCGGTGGATTCAATTGCTTCAGTAGCATCAAGAGCGGCCAAGAAGATGTTCAGCAAGTTAAGGGAGTTCTGAGTTTCTCATCGAAATGCCTCAATACGAATCACGCCGAGCTCAGCTCCTTAATAGCCGAAAGTATCTCTTCCGTCCGCTTCGACGAAGAACAACGAATTGCTGATCTGATTGACCAGCTCTGCGCGCGGAAAATCAGCAGCATTACGGGTTCAGGTCACTCCCTCGCTATGGGGGCCGCGTGCAGCGCTTACTCCCCTACCGCGAAATTGAATCACCAATGCTCTGGCCTCGAGGGCATAGTCAGACTAAAACGCCTTCGCGACGCGATGCAGCAACCAGCCGAACGACGAGCGCTTCTGGAACGCTTCCAGATGCTGCATGAACTGATAATCAACGCGCCTCGTCAATTTCTTCTCATCGGCGAACCAGAAAGCGAAAGTGAGCTGAGCTCACCCATCGAGCAGCTTTGGAGTCACTCTCCTCCTCCAAAAGAGTCGGGAGAATTTTATCTTCCTCCGACACGCGAAGGAGTGTGTCAGGCATGGACCACCTCGACTCAGGTTAATTTCTGCGCTCAAGCCTATCCTACAGTGGCAGCGAGTCATCCGGATCACGCGACGCTACAGGTTCTCGCAGGATTCCTGAGAAATGGTTATTTACATAGCGCTATTCGAGAAAAAGGGGGTGCGTATGGGGGCGGAGCGAGTCAAGATCCGGGATCTGCATCCTTCCGTTTTTTCAGCTATCGAGATCCTCGCTTGATGAAAACACTGCAAGACTTCAACGGCTCAATACAATGGCTACTCAACAGCAAGCACAGCGATAATCAACTAGAAGAGGCTATTCTTGGTGTAATCGCCGCATTGGACAAACCCTCTTCCCCAGCGGGCGAGGCGAAGACAGCGTTTTATAACCGTGTATTCCAACGAACACTCGAGCAGAGAATGGTATTCCGGGATCGAGTGCTCAATACCTCTCTAGAAGATTTACGGCAGGTTACTGAGCGCTATCTGAAGGATGTGAAGCCAAGCATCGCAGTAATTAGTTCCGCGGATACCGCCGAAAAACTTGAAATCGACGACCTGAATATATACAAAATATAATATATTCAATATGTTACGAGTTTTTCCTGACTCGGTAATATTTATTTATGCGAAGCACGGAACTATCGTCGAACTTACTAGTCTGATTAAGTGTAGGTAGATTGCATTCAAAATTGTGGGTTTTGAGCCATTTATCTCTCCCTTGATAGATTGAACGCACACCCCAGTGTGTTCCTTGACTAGGCCCTAGTGCCTCGAGGCCCGCGGTTTAAATACCGCGGGCTTTTCTTTATCTGCCTCCCACAAATGCCCTGGCCGGTGTACACTCACCACATGCAAACAACCTCCCCGACAGCGACCACACGGCCTCATGATCTAGCGCGAAAGGAAGCTACCCGAGTCACCCTAATCGGTATGGTGCTAGACATAGTGCTCGGTATCGCCAAAATAGTCGGCGGTGTTCTAGGCTCCTCCTTTGCACTCATCGCGGATGGTATTCACTCTCTCACGGACGCAAGCACGGATATATTCGTGCTTATAGTCGCTCGCGTAGCCTACACCTCGCCCGACCGTGGACACCCCTATGGTCACGGTCGCTTCGAGGCTATTGGCACTATCGCTATGGGTATCGTGTTCTTTTTAACCGCCGGTATACTCATCTACGATGCGACCGTCCGGTTAAACTCAATCGAAGACTTGGTGCTGCCTAGCTTGGGCGGCGCCATCATTGCCGCGCTTTCTATCGCGAGCAAGGAATGGATCTATCGCTTTACGCTGGCGACAGCAAACCGACTGAACTCGAGCCTGCTACGCGCCAATGCATGGCACAGTCGTAGTGATGCACTCTCCTCAATCGCAGTTTTAATAGGCATAGTCGGTGCACAAGCGGGAATAATTTGGTTGGATGCCGTCGCTGCCATTGCTGTGGCTTTGTTAATTGCCAGGATTGGGTGGGATCTTTGCACGGAAAGCTTCAGCGAGCTCGTCGATGGTGCTGTGCCCGATGCACGCCGCGACGAAATGGAGTCTTGTCTTTGCGGAACGCAGGGCGTCCTCGGCATCACCGAACTCCGTACTCGCCTCTCAGGAGGCCGAGCCATTGTGGAAGTACACCTAGCAGTGGATCCTCGCATCTCTGTATCAGAAGGACATCAGATAGGAGCCCACGCAGCACAAGAATTAAAGGAAAAGTTTGAAGATATCAGCGAAGTCATCCCGCATATCGACCCACTTGGCAACCCCGAACACGAGCTTTCTAATGTCGACGCGAGCGCCATACCAACACGCAAAGTAATCGCAGAGTTCATTGAAACTAAATTAAAGGACGAAACAACGAGTAGTAGCGAATTGGGTTTCGATCTTCACTATCTGGATTCTGGGATAGAAATCGATTTGATAGTGACTGAAAAATCTCAGACTGCAATCGCCGAATGTTTGGCGGATGCACTCGTTGAGCTCCCTCACGTCACCTGTGTCAGGTTGCTACGCAAGCTCGCAACCAAGACGGGACTAGCCAATTAGAATCTTAAGAACTTTCTTGGCGAATCAGATCGTAAGCAGCCTTGATGTCTTGAGTTTTACGCGTGGCGATATCGATCATTTCTTCCGGCAGCCCTTTTGCGACAAGTTTATCCGGGTGATGCTGGCTCATTTGGCGACGGTAAGCTTTCTTAATTTCGTCCAAGCTCGCATTAGGCTCCACACCAAGCAGCGCGTACGCAGCCTTTAATTTAGCGGAACTGGCCTCTGCCGTTTCGAATCCAGCCTGACCCGAGACTCTCGCCATGATTGAATCGAGTCGCTGTTTGTTTACGCCTAAGGCAGATGCAATATCATCTAAGATTTTCCGTTCCCGTGCGTGTAAACGACCATCTGCTAACGCTGTCGCGACGACGATCTCGAGCAGCATCTGAATAAGGCTAGTACGACGGAACGACTCGCGTCGAAATTGAGCTAATACTTCCTTTACGGGAAAGCCTTCCCGCTTACCCTCATCGAATAGACGGATTGCGACCTTCCGTTGCATCGGATTTAAGCGCATTTGGCCCATCACACGCTCAGCGAGTGCAATCTCATCCTTGGTTACTTTGCCATCAGATTTCGCGATATAACCCATCAGAGCAAAGGTCGTAGTAAAAAATGCTGACTGAACCCTCTCTGTCGCTCCTAAACCCAATCTGCCGTCTTGCGCAGACAGGCCACCATCAAAATAGTTGCCGAGGGCTGCCCCCATTAATGCACCAAGAGGGCCAGCCAACATAAAGCCGAATGTGCCTCCTACAACCTTCCCCCACCAACTCATGATCTCAGCCCTCCAGTTTCTCGAGCAGAGCAATAAGTGAATCTTCATCCTTCACTTCTATGCCTAATTCTTGAGCCTTAGTAAGCTTGCTTCCAGCTCCGGGTCCGGCATAAACAGCCGAGGTTGCCTTAGACACGCTTCCAGCTACTTTTGCCCCGAGAGCTATTAAGCGCGACTTAGCTTCGTTTCGAGAAAGGCTCTCAAGTGTCCCCGTGAGAACTAGCGTTTGACCGGCAAGTGGTTTTGCGTCGAGCCCAGTCACTTCGATATCCGGCCAGTTCACTCCACGATCAATAAGTCTCTGAATCAAAGTCTTGTTACGATCATTGCTGAGGAAATTTTTAATATGCTCGGCGACAATAGGTCCCACGTCTGGCACCGATATCAATTCTTCCAACGATGCTCTCTGTAAAGCCTCGAGAGAACCGAAATAATTAGCGAGTTGCGAAGCCGTCGCTTCACCTACTTCTCTTATACTCAAGGAGTAGAGCAGTTTAGATAGAGTAGTCGTCCGCGCTGCAGCAATCGCAGACACCAATTTGTTCGCTGACTTTGCGCCCATTCTATCCATCAGCTGAAGCTCGCTAGCCTCCAGCGTGAATAAATCAGAAACATCTTCTATTCTTTTTGAGTCGACTAATTGCTCGATTAATTTTTCACCTAAACCTTCTATATCTAGCGCAGCTCTGGAGGCAAAGTGACGAATGGATTCTTTGCGTTGCGCAGCGCAAATCAGCGCCCCGCTACAACGTACGAGAACTTCACCTTCCTTCTCTAACTTAGAACCACAAACAGGACAGCATGGCGGTAGCTCTATTGCTCTCGGATTAGGATTGTCCGAACCAGGGAGCACACCGACAATCTTCGGGATAACGTCGCCAGCCCGTCTAACGAGCACCTGGTCACCTATGCGCACACCGAGTCGAGCCACCTCGTCCATATTATGCAAAGTGGTATTGCTCACCGTCACACCGCCAACAAACACCGGTTCTAGCCTAGCAACAGGTGTTATAGTCCCGGTTCGACCCACTTGAAATTCAACGTCTAATAAACGGGTACTCTTCTCTTCCGCAGGAAATTTATAGGCCATCGCCCAACGAGGGGTGCGTGCATTGGTACCCAATGCGGCCTGCAATGCCAAGGAATCCACCTTTATAACCGCACCATCGATCTCATACTCTAGAGCATTCCTCTTCTCCAGGAGACGCTCGCAATAGGCGATGCATTGCTCAATTCCGGTGACAGTTTCGCGCTGCGGATTCGTAGGCAAGCCCCAATGCTCAAACGTCTCAAAAACTTCACTTAGATTATTAGGAAAGGGTTCGTCACTCCGAAGTCCGACGCTATAACACAACATCTCTAACGGAACTTTCGCGACCCGGCGAGAATCTAATTGACGCAGTGTTCCGGCAGCGGTGTTCCGCGGGTTCACGAATACCTTAGTTTCCTCACGCAGCGCCTTGGCGTTAAGAGCCTCAAACCCGCTTTTCCCTAGATAAATTTCTCCCCTAGCCTCTAACACTTTGGGTATACCGTCCCCCTTTAGGCGCAGAGGTATGTTTCGAATGGTTCTTACGTTGTGAGTAATATCTTCACCCACCACACCATCACCTCGCGTGGCCGCGCGTACTAATTCGCCTCGCTCGTAAAGCAAGCTCACCGCGACACCGTCTACTTTGGGTTCACAGCTATAGCGAATGTCACGATCCATATCGATACGCTTTAACAAACGCGTCTCGAACGCCCGAAGGTCATCGGCGCTGAATACTTTATCAAGAGAGAGCATTGGGGCTTCATGCTTTACTTGCACAAAACTCGAGAGAGGAGCCGCGCCGACGCGCTGGGACGGAGAGTCACTGGTATCGAGGGAGTAACGAGTTTCCAACTCGACTAGACGCGCCAGTAGCGCATCATAGTCCGCATCGGGAATAATCGGTGTGTCCAGCGTATGGTAAAGCGTATTATGGCGCTCGACCTCTGATCTAAGACGATCAACTTCGGCTAGTATTTCCTTGGGAGTGGTCACGTTTAACCCGCAGCAGCTCGCGCTCGAAGGCGCTGCAGCTCAAAGTCCCTTACTCGTTGGCGATAATGTTCGATAGTCTGAGCCGTCATCATATTACGCTGATCATCGCGTAATTCTCCATCCAAGGATTGGACGAGCTCTTGGGCAGTTTCCAACATCTGATTAAACGCATCTAGATTATTTATCGACGTAGGCAATGCGAGGAATAGCGTTACCCCTATCGTGTTAAAGCGTTCCATCTCGTTAAGATCGAAGGTGCCGGGATTCAGCATATTTGCGACGTTGAAGAGAATGTCGCCGTTGGCTTTATCACCTACTCGCTTATTGAAAATTTTCATGTCCCCAAACTTGAGGCCGAGGCTGAGAAGCAATGGCATCAAACGATCGCCCATCAGGAGGCGCCCTTTCTTAGCAGTGACATTGATCACTAACACCTCGGAAAGATCACCAACATCTTCCATTGGACCGTTTGAGGTAGATTCATTCTCCGTGTTGGCTTGTGCTAAGCCAGCCTGATCACTGGTTTGTTTGCGTTTCTCTTTCGACTTTCGCTCAGGTTTAGCCGCTTTAGGCTTCTCTTGCTTAGTGGCTTTTTTCACAGGCTTTTTTGGCTGATCGACAGATTCGATAGTCTCTGGAAATAAATCGTGGGACATAGAATGCGACCCACCAATCTCTTTCTCTTCCTCGGCATAGCCTTCGAATAGCTCATCCCCGGCATCCGAAACAAGCACTTCTGCAGCGACTACCGGCGCTTGTTCGACACTAGGGACCGCATCTACCAGTTCACTTTCATCAAGCAATTTCTCACCACCAACATAAGGTGCTATTGGTGTGACTTCTTCTGGTTTTTTTTCGGAAACTGGAGCTTCCGGCTTTGTTATGAGAGTACCGAGGGTGCGGCGAGCCGATTGAAGCAGTGATCCCGAACGTTTCGGCTTCTTCTCTTCGCGAACCTCACGTCCGCCAATACGCTCTCCTGCTGAGAGCGTGAATTCAGTAAAATCATCATCGCCTAAGACGGGATCAATCTTCCGCTCAACATCTGGCTCTGAATCTTCGCTCAGTTCATCCCGACTCGATTCGATAATTGCTTGCTCCGCAACTGACTCCTCTTCCTTAACAGTCTCTTCTTCTAAAAGCTCTTCCGAGCATTCAGCCTGAGAAGCGTCTAAGTTCTCGTCATTTACGCCAGCTTGGGATTCAATTGGGGGTTCTTGTCGGATGAGGACGGGAGGTTCATGGTGAGAATCTTCAGATTCTTCTTTGATAATTGCTTCTTGAGGTACGTCTTGAGGTAGAGGAACCGGCAAATCTTCCTGCAAGTCTCCTAACAAACTTTCTTCCGGAGCCTCAATAGAACTTTCTACCGAAACTGAACTTTCTTCCGAGCCCGTGTCCGATGGGCGCTTACGCTTTACCACACGAGCTCCGCCACTGGGCAACTCAGCGAACTCGAGCGCTTCTAGATCGACGTCTCTCGGGATGTTTTTATCTATGGCAAGCTTCAATTGATTGCGCCGAGCCTTGAGCGCAACGAGTAGCCCGCGGATAACCACGCCGATAATAGCGAGGCCTAACAGCAATATGACGAGTTCGCGTAAATTCATAGGCGCAGCTAGCAGCTTAACAAAGAGTAAGGTCTAAAGATGTTATCAGCCAAACCTATGAAATTCTTTAGCCCACATCCACGATTTATTCAAATTGATTGAACCACTGAAGTTCGGCCATAAAACTTACATAGCCGCGAGCTCTGCTGCTTCCTCGATATCAACTGCGACGATACGAGAGACCCCCGGCTCGTGCATTGTGACGCCCAGCAATTGGTTCGCCATTTCCATCGTGATTTTGTTGTGTGTGATGAAAATAAACTGGACCGACTTGGACATCTCTTTCACAAGATTAGCGTAACGCCCTACGTTAGCGTCATCAAGTGGCGCATCGACCTCATCCAGCATACAGAATGGCGACGGATTGAGTTGGAAAATCGAGAAGACCAACGCGATAGCTGTCATGGCTTTTTCTCCACCAGACAGCAAATGAATGGTGCTGTTACGTTTGCCAGGCGGCCTCGCCATAATAGCAACACCAGTATCCAGCAAATCTTCACCAGTCATATCTAAATACGCGTGTCCGCCTCCAAACACGCGTGGGAATAACGCCTGCAGGCCCGCGTTCACCTTATCAAACGTTTCTTTAAAGCGCGCGCGCGTTTCTTGATCAATTTTCTTAATTGCGTTCTGCAAGGTATTCAACGCGCGCTCTAGGTCATCATTCTGTTTGTCTAGATACACTTTGCGTTCGGACTGTTGAGCATACTCATCTATCGCCGCGAGGTTTATTGGACCTAGGCGTTGGATCCTATTAGCCGTTCGCTCGAGCTCGGCTTCGCACGCTTCGATGTCTACGCCTTCTTCAAGCGCACTCAACACAGTTTGTAGGTCGAATTTCGCTTCGACGAGTTGCTCGAGAACAGCTTCTTGTTTGACAGTGGCGCCTTCACTCTTCAGACGCGCCTGCATTAAGACCTCGCGAACCTGATTACTGCGTTCTTGTATGCTATTCCTCTCAGCCTCTAGACTTCGAATTGCATGTTCATTCGCATCTGAGGCGGCCTTGGCTTTGGCCAACTCTTGCTCGACTTCAAGACGCTGTCCGAGCAGAGTTTCGAGCTCGTCTCGCATACCTCGTACAGGGTCTTCTGACGCTGCTATCTGCTGCCTTAAACTATCAATCCGCTCTTGGCTACGTTGTACCTGAACATTCATTCGCTCCAAGGTATCGCGTGTTGACTGCAACTGAGATTGCAGTGTCTGCTGCCTCAAAGCGAGCGAATGCGCACGGTCCTTATCCTGACGAGCGCGCTCCCTTGATTCTTGCTGCGAACTCATGAATTGCTCTCGAGCCTTTTCCAACGACTCTCTCGCACCAATATTCGCTTCCATTTCATCGAGCGCAACTTGGAGCCGCTGACGTGATTCAGCAATATTTTCCTGCTCGAGCTCCACCTGCCGATTTAATTCCTCAAGCTCGTGATGGATTCGCTGCCGACGCAGCCCCGCTTCCTCGACTTTCGCCTGCTGAGCACTGAGTTGGGATTTCAAGTCACCGAATGCCTTACTATTATTGGCTATATCCAACTGCAGTTGTTCCCTAGCCTGCTCCGCATGTGCAATCGCCTCTTTCAACTCCGCTTGGCGATCATTGAGTTGACCAGTCAATTGAACACGCTGCTCGATTAACTCGTTAAGTTCCTCGATCAAGCCACGGCGCTTAACAATAGAACCTTCCTTGTCGCCATTTTTCAATTGCAACCAAGAACGACCCAACCACTGACCATCCTGAGTGATGATAGATTCAGCCGCACCGAGAGAATCCCTATGAGCTAGGGCTGCTCCCAACGTGTCCGCAGCATAAATGCCTAGTAACAAGTCTCGAATGCCACTTTCCGCCTCAACGAGATCCGCAAGTGGTTGTAGTGCGATCTCGGAGTTAGTCTTTGCAGCGCCATGCGCATGAATATCAACGAGCGCCACTCGACCCTCAGGCAATTCGGCTAAAAGCGCCTCGATATTGTCCAAACCTTCGACGCAGATGCTCTGGAGGTTTTCACCTAACACTGACTCAACCGCGTGCTCCCAGCCAGACTGAATTTTGATGCTCTCGGCCAGTCGCTGCCGATTCCCCAAACCATTACCAAGCAACCAGCTGTTTACCGCCTCATTATCCAAGCCGAGAGCGGCTTGCTGCAGGGCATCCAGCGATGCAAGTTTGCCACGCGCCGTTTGCAATTCGCTACGCGCAGCATCAAGTTCATCTGCACATTCACTAAATTGGGAGCGACGTAACGCTATTTCATTGCCCGCCTGCTGACTCTGTTCCTGTAATGAGCCAATAGCTTCCTCTAGTAACGCGAGCTCTTCTCTAGCTTCGACGACAGTTTCGTCTTCGTCCGCATCGAGCAATTGAGCCTGTTCTTCTTCGAGTCGACGGCGACGCTCTAATCCCCGCTGAACAATATTTTCTAATTGCTGAATTCGCGATTGTTCGACCTCAGCAATTTGTCGAGGCTCCTCTGCACTTTTATTAAACTCGTCCCATTGCGCCTGCCAGCTCCGAAGCTCTCCTTCGGCATCTTCTAAAATAGCGCTAGACTGTGCTTCTAGCTCACGCGCCTCTTCGAGCTCAGGGACTAAATTTTCCAACTCCGAATTCAGCGTGGAAATTCTCTCTTTGTCAGTCTCAAGTTCTTCTTGAGTTTGAAAGAAGGCCTGTTCAGTTTCAGATAGATCGAACCGCATTTGGTCTGCTCGCTCTAGCTGATGTTCGATGCTTTGTTCAAGACGCGCGATGTCGTTTCCTAAGCTGTAAAATCGTGCTTGCACCTCGCCCAGCTTGTCGCTTAGCTCCGTACCATCCACCAGTCGCTGTTCAATCTTTGCATCGACTTCACGCTGATCGGCAATCGTCGCCTCTAATTTGATTTCCTGTTCACCGATAGCTTCTCTGTTGCCACGTATTTCATCATCAAGCTTACGCCACTTAAGCGCATTCAAATTTGCAGTCGTTTGCCGTTCTTGCGTTTTCAGCTCTCCGTACTTCTCCGCTGCTACAGACTGCCTATGGAGATGGGCTAATTGTCGGCCTAATTCATCACGGATATCGGCTAATCGTTCGAGATTCTCTCGTGTACGCTTGATGCGGTTTTCCGTCTCACGGCGCCTCTCTTTGTACTTCGAGATTCCCGCCGCTTCTTCAATGAATATACGGAGTTCTTCGGGTTTGGATTCAATAAGTCGAGAGACCATCCCCTGCTCAATAATCGAATAACTACGAGCCCCCAAACCAGTTCCAAGAAAGATATCGGTAATATCTTTGCGTCGACACTTTGTTCCGTTCAGCGTATAGGTAGACTGGGCATCCCGGTCCACTTTGCGTTTGATAGCGACCTCATCAAAATTAGCGTACTCGCCCGTGAGTTTGTGATCGTGATTGTCGAAGACCAGCTCTACACTGGCTTGGCCGACCGGCTTACGCCCACCAGATCCATTGAATATGACGTCCGTCATATTCTCACCGCGCAGGTTCTTCGCAGAGCTTTCTCCCATAACCCAGCGCACAGCATCGATGACATTAGATTTGCCGCAGCCATTCGGTCCAACTACGGAACAGAGATTCGAAGGGAAATCGATTGTTGTGGGATCTACGAAGGACTTAAATCCAGCTAACTTGATACATTTGAGGCGCATTGTTTCTTCTAATTAGAGTAGTTAAATCTCGGTTGGAGAGTCGGACTTCGGCCCTATCTCCAACATGCCTTGTCACTAAATTCTAAACGATAGTAGTAGCCAATAACACTACAAATAGTGCTCTCTTTCCAAAGAAATACCTCTATATAGCGCCCAAGCCCCTTCCCCGACCCAAAAATCGCCCCTATCCAGTCTCCATTAGCGCTGTAAACCCCTGTAACCTTGTGTAATGACTAATGCGATCTATAGTTAAGTCAGGGGTCCGACATATAAAAGGTAAGGCCTGCGTCTGAGGAGAGTTGAAACATGTTTACCATCGATTTACCGAAACACATCGAAAAACGATTACTTTTGCTTGCGATGACTTCTGGGCGCACTATCCAATACTGTGCGAGAGAGGCGATTCTGGACTACGTAGAAGAGGTTGAAGAGCAGTGCCTAGCGCGCTATTGCGCTGAATCGATATTGGCAATACGAAATCAAGTGGACAACGGTACCGATAAAATTGAAGGAGAGCGTCAGACTTGAGAGGGAGAAAGGATAGAAATTTGGTCGGGACGGCAGGATTTGAACCTGCGACCACTACACCCCCAGTGTAGTGCGCTACCAGGCTGCGCTACGCCCCGAATAAGTGAATTTTAGCGAGTTTTAGAGAAACTTAACAGCGCTAAACCTGAATAACTTTGAGAAAACCGCCACTCAGAAATCTAAAGGCTACTTGAGGACTAAATGCTGTATAGGTGAAAATTTTTAGAGAGATTGGATCAGAGATTCCAGCTCTTCGATTACCGCTTTTAGCTCCGTACTCGAGACTGAGGGACTCGGCGCAGGTTTGCTTTTGTCACTCATTTTTAGCCTAGCCCCACCGATCGTGTAACCTTGCTCGTAGAGTAGACTTTTAATTTGTCGAATTAAGATGACATCTTCGCGCTGATAATAACGGCGGTTGCCGCGCCGCTTAACAGGCTTCAACTGCGGGAACTCAGCTTCCCAGTATCGAAGGACATGGGGCTTTACTGCGCATAATTCCCCTACTTCGCCTATCGTAAAATAGCGCTTGGGGGGAATTGAGGGTAATTCGTTATTATTCTTCGCTTCCAGCATAACCCTCTACTCTTGCTTTCAGCTTCTGACCAGGCCGGAACGTGACAACGCGACGCGCATTAATGGGAATTTCCTCGCCCGTCTTCGGATTGCGACCAGGGCGTTCTTTCTTATCCCTTAGATCGAAATTACCGAAGCCTGACAGCTTCACCTGCTCATTTGCCTCCAGCGACGCACGGATCTCTTCGAAAAACTGCTCGACAACCTCTTTCGCCTCTCGCTTGTTTAACCCGAGCTCTTTAAATAGTCGCTCAGCCATATCGGCCTTAGTTAGGGCACCATCAGTCATTTTAGACCCTCTACTCTTAGATTCAGTGCATCACAATCAGACGCGCAGTTCAGCATTAAAATCGGCTGCTAGAGCCTTGATGCAATTAGCAATAATACCAGAAATTTCATCATCACCAAGAGTGCGCGAAGCATCCTGCCAGGTCAAGCCCAAAGCGATTGATTTTTTACCCTCTCCGACACTCTCACCCTCGTAAACATCGAATACCTTTAGAGCGACCAGCTGATCACCTGCATTCGCGCGAATGCACTCCACGATTCCGCCCGCTTCTACCGTGCTCTCGACAACGATGGCGAGATCACGACTCACCTCAGGATAACGCGATAAAGGTTCTGCGGCTGGGATGTCATGCCGTAGTAATGCTTCACTTTCGATCTCGAAAAGGACAACAGTTTGAGGGAACCCAAAGTGGCGCTGCAATCGAGGGTGCAATACACCAACAACGCCGACGACACGACCCTCCAGTTTAATCTCAGCGCATTGTCCCGGGTGCATCGCGGTGTGTGTGCTTGCGCAAAATTGATACGCCGCAGAACCACGCCCCAAATCCATCACAGACTCCACCACGCCTTTGGCATCAAAGAAATCGACGGCGGTGTTCTTGTCCGCCCAGCTCTCAGGCTTCTGTGCACCATACATCAGACCCGCTATCTTGCGAATCTGAGTGATTTCAGACTCCTGGCGATCGAAGACCAAGCCAGCCTCAAATATCCGTACCCTATCGCGTTGCCTATTAAGGTTATATGCCAAGGTACTGAGTAGCCCGGGGAGAATACTTGGTCGCATCACCGACATTTCCTTAGAAATAGGGTTTTGCAATTCCACCAGCTTGGGCTCTGGACAAATCAACGACGCGAGCGCGGGTTCAATGAAACTGTAATTAATCGCTTCCTGGAATCCTTCTGCGACAAGGCGTCCTTTCAAGGCTGCCATTGGTAACACGGATTCAGAAAATTTAGATAATTGGTCGCGGCTCATGCTCGGGGTTTCGGGCATATTGTTATAGCCGAAAACTCGCGCAATCTCTTCAATGAGGTCTGCTTCTATCGAGCAATCGAATCTGAACGTAGGCACCTTAAATAGTGCACACTCGCTATTTGAATTGAGTAATTCAAATCCTAGCCCAGAGAGAATCGAAAGACATTCCTCAGCGGCGACTTTTATGCCAAGTAGACGTTCAACATTAGCAAAATTGAGCTCCACCTCGATTGCATCAGGCACACGGCCATACGCAGCACTAACAGGTCCGGCTTTACCTCCTACGATTTCGAGCAACAACGCAGTCGCTCGCTCAATAGCTGACTCCTGCAGACTGAAATCAACACCTCTTTCATATCGGTGGGAAGCATCTGTGTGCATGCCATAGCTTCGAGCTTTACCAGCTATCGAAATCGGCGCAAAGAACGCACATTCAAGAAAAATAGATCGAGTATCATTAGTCACCGAGCTTGACAGACCGCCCATGACACCAGCCATCGCTAGCGCCTGAGCATCATCCGCGATCAGCAGAGTTGAGGGTTCAAGTTCCACCTCTTTCCCATCGAGCAAGGTGAGTTTTTCACCATCCCTTGCCATACGTGCGGACACTGTGCCTTCGAGCTTATCGGCATCGAAAGCATGCATCGGGTGCCCAAGCTCTAACAGCATTAAATTTGTCACATCGACGACTGGATCGATACTACGAACGCCACTGCGTCGCAATCGCTCTTGTAACCAGAGCGGACTCCCTACAGAAAGATCAACACCTTCAATTACACGTCCTAGGTATTTCGGACAGGCATCCGGTGCTTCTGTGGCGACGGCCACCGTTCGATCGCTTGTCACTGGAACCACAGGGTAGTCGATCGCCTTCACCGCGCTCTTGCTAAGTACGCCGACTTCCCTTGCTAGGCCTATCATCCCAAGGCAGTCGCCTCTATTAGGTGTGAGGTCTAATTCCACTAGTTGATCGTCAAGTTGCAGCGCCGATCGAATATCTTCGCCAAGCGTCAGTGTCTGAGGTAGCTCTAAGAGTCCATCTGATGACTCCGCCATGCCAAGTTCTTCCGCTGAGCAGAGCATGCCGTTTGATTCCACTCCTCTGAGCTTGGCAGCTTTGATCTTGAAAGGTTTCTCGCCGCCCTCAAGCACGGCTCCCACCTTGGCGAAGGGTATTAACAAGCCCGCACGAACATTCGGGGCACCGCACACGACTTGATAGACAGACTCACCATCACTCACCGCGCACACGGATAATTTGTCGGCATCTGGGTGCGGTTGAACATCATCAACCCGGCCTACCACTATGCCGCTAAACTGAGATGCAGCAGGACTCACACTATCCACTTCGAGACCCGCCATAGTTAGGGTCTCAACGAGTTGTTCAGTAGTCATGTCCGGGTCAACAAACTCGCGCAACCAGTTCTCGCTAAAAATCATCGTCTGAGCTCACACTTTGAGGGACAGCTCACCGGCAGTCGAGGCACAACATCGAAGCAGGCGCCTGCGCATTGCTAGTTAAACTGTTGAAGAAACCTTAGGTCATTTTCAAAATACGTCCGGAGATCTCCAACTCCGTAGCGAAGCATCGCGAGACGCTCCACACCCATCCCAAATGCAAATCCATTATGGGTCGCGGGATCTATATTAGACATTTCTAAGACTCGTGGATGCACCATGCCACAGCCCATTACTTCCAACCATCCCGTGTGACTGCAAATACGGCATCCTTCTCCATTACATGCAACACAGCCCATATCGACCTCAGCCGAGGGCTCTGTGAATGGAAAGTAAGATGGCCGAAATCTCACGGGGAGATCGGCTTCGAAATAGGCACGCAAAAATTCTATGACAGTACCTTTAAGATCGGCAAAGCTCACATCCTCGTCGATCAACAGGCCTTCAACCTGATGAAACATGGGAGTGTGGGTGAGATCTGAGTCGCAGCGATAAACACGGCCAGGGCAAATCATTTTGAAAGGAGGTTTGCCCCCTTCCATCACGCGTACTTGTACTGGCGAGGTGTGGGTACGCAAGACAGTCGCTGGATCTATATAGAATGTATCGTGCATTGCGCGCGCGGGATGATGCGCAGGAATATTCAATGCCTCGAAGTTATGATAATCGTCTTCGATCTCGGGACCCTCAGCAACTTCATAGCCACTGCCCGCAAATATCGCCGCAATGCGGTCTATCGTGAGACTGATAGGATGGAGACCACCTTGGCTTTGTCGTCGCCCGGGTAAAGTGATATCGAGTTTTTCTGCTTCGAGCTTGGCATTCAGACTTCGTTCGACTAGCGCTTCTTTGCGCTCGGTAATCGCCGAATCTATCTGTCGCTTAACGACATTAATGCGTTCACCGGCGGCAGGACGTTCTTCCGGCGGCAACTGGCCGAGAGCCTTCAGTTGCGCGGTGACTGCGCCCTTTTTACCCGTGTAATGGACACGCAAAAGCTCCAACGATTTTTCATCGTTGGAATCTTTTATCGCTTCAAGCGCCTCACTTAAGAGGCCATCTGGAGTTGCCATTGATCAGCCCTGTATGAATCACCGGTGAGACTCATTCCGAAACCTCACATCCTGCTGAATGGAGGCTTCAAAAAATGAGATTCAGCGCAGATTAGGCTGCGAGGCTGGCTTTCGCCTGATTGAGGATCGCGTTAAACGCTGGCTTGTCATGAACCGCTAGGTCTGACAGAACGCGGCGATCGATTTCGATGTTGGCTTTCTTTAGTCCAGCGATTAGCTGGCTATAAGTCATGCCATTTGCGCGCGCCTGAGCGTTAATACGTGTGATCCATAGTGCACGGAATACGCGCTTCTTCACACGACGGTCGCGGTACGCATATTGTCCCGCTTTGGTGACTGCCTGATTAGCAACGCGATAAATACGACTGCGGGCACCATAGTAGCCTTTAGCCTGCTTTAATACTTTCTTGTGACGACGATTTGCAACGACGCCGCGTTTTACTCGAGCCATTTAAATTCTCCTGATCCCCTACGGGAAACGTGTGATTAGATTTCGCGAAGCATGCGTTTTACTGCAGGGACGTCTGATGCATGTACGGCACTAGTGCCGCGCAGCTGACGCTTTCGCTTAGTCGTCATCTTGGTCAGGATGTGACTCTTGTAGGCGCTCTTGCGCTTGAAACCGGAGGCGGTTTTTTTGAACCGCTTCGCAGCACCACTGTGGGTTTTTAATTTTCCAGCCATTGTCTAACTCCGCATTTGCTCCCGTAGACTTTACCTCGGGGCTAAAAGTGTGAATACTCGCGATAGCCTGATGGCTACTGCGCGCGCTTTTTAACCGGCGCCAAGACCATTACGATCTGCCGGCCTTCCATCTTGGGCTCCTGCTCCACAGTGCCGTAGTCAGCCAAATCCTCGCGAATTCGAGTGACAAGCTCCATGCCAAGATGTTGATGGGCCATTTCCCGACCGCGGAATCGAAGTGATACCTTGGCCTTGTCCCCATCTTCAAGGAAACGTATCAGGTTGCGTAGTTTTACCTGATAATCCCCTTCTTCCGTCCCTGGGCGAAACTTAATTTCTTTAACTTGAGTGCGCACTTGGTTTTTCTTGGCGGCTGCACGTTGTTTTTTCTGTTCAAACAACACTTTACCGTAGTCCATTACCTTACAAACAACGACGTCGCCGTCAGACATTTGCACCAGGTCTAAACTCGCTTCTTCAGCAGCAGCTAGGGCCTCTTTAATAGACACAATACCGACCTGTTCACCGTCGGCACCAATCAAACGTACTTGTGACGCTTCGATCTGATCATTGATCAGATGCTTTCCTTTCTT
>JALQUB010000042.1 GCA_023268635.1 Pseudomonadales bacterium | reverse complement strand
TTCACGAGTTGACCTCATTCGGGGCGATTACACCGGGCGTCTCGAGAATAGGGCGGAAGATAGCAACCCTAGCACACGTGTCGAGCATCGGTTTCTGCCCGCTGAATGGTCCCGTCAGGGGGATTGGCAGGAAATGCGAATGACATTTATCGCCGAGGAGTCAGGATATCTCCGATTGCGCGGTACGAGTGGGGCTGAATTGGAGCCCGTCGCCGATGAGGCTGGCGAAGATCCCTGGGTAAACCTCTGGTTTTATTCGAATCCAATTTTTATTGAGCTGCAGCAGTAAACTTAAAGCGAGTTGTTAAATCGCTGGATTCTCGCATCGCGACGCTATACCTTTGAACCGTGCCCGTGAGCATCGCGGGCAATTAAATAGACGAAAGGGAATGGCTATGACGGCGGGGTCTCACGGTATGACACACTTCAGTGAAGCGATTATCCACGAACTAGAACTCCTGACTTTGTTTTCACTCACGAGTACCTTAGAAGGCATCAAGATTCATCATGAAGCCGATCCTGCCCGCATAGCAGCCGGCGAGAGCTTGTTTGCCAAGGGATTGACGACTCAGCCTGATGGTGGCTATCTCACTCCTCTAGGTATAGAGGCGGCGGAGCACGCTCAGGCAGCCATTCGCTTGTTGCACACGAATGTTTAGTAATAACGATTGCTCGGTTTAATTCAGTGGCGTTGGAAAGAGGGCGGTGAAGGTGCCAGCAAGCACTAAATAGCGCGCACATTTTCCAATTCCTGCAAGTAAGATGAGTTGCCATAGACTGACTCTTGCGACACCTGCGAAGACGGTGAGCGCATCACCGACTAGGGGCGCCCAAGCAAATAACAGACTCCATTTTCCGAATTTCTTGAACCAGCGTTCTGCGTGTTCAATACTCTCTCCATCAATATGTATCCAATTCAATAACCTCGGCTTCTTGAGCTCTCGATGCAGCAGCGTGCCGAGCCACCAATTCACGCAGGCACCCAGAGTATTGCCGAGGGTAGCCCAAAACAGGAGCGAGGATAGGTTGCGTCCTTGATCGAGCAGTGCGATGAATAACGCCTCGGAAGAGAGAGGAAATATTGTCGCCGCGATGAATGAAACAGCGAATAAGCTAGCTAAGGAGGCGAACTCGATCATTCGCGATTAGGCTGTAGCGACAGAGGCGGTTGCCCTGCAATTGAGAGCGTTAGCGATCGCATCCGCGAGTTGTTCTTGCTTGAATGGCTTAGTTAAATACGCGTCGACTCCTGAATTAAATCCAGAAGCCTGATCAGATTCCATGGCATTTGCCGAGCATGCAATTATGGGCAGCTTAGCGCCATCGCTGCCGAGCGCGCTGTCACCTTTTCGTATGTATTGAGTCAGTTCAAGGCCATCCATTTCTGGCATGCTGATGTCGGTTAACAGCAAGTCGAATGATTCCTGTTCTAATTTTTCGAGAGCCTCTTTGCCATTTGCAGCTAAGACGCATTGATGGCCTAGGGCTTCGAGCTGCGATTGGATTAACAGCTGATTGATTTGATTGTCTTCTGCGACGAGTATTGTCAACGCCGGAACCGTGCTCTCCGTCGCTTCGGTCGATGAGTCTGTTTCGACATTCTCTTGCTCGTCTTTTGTATCATTTTGCGATTCCCGGTTACCGCATGCAGTGGCGATAAATTCGCCCGTGTCCACGTCGGTAATGACAGCGGCCTTGAGCTTGATACTAAATTCTGATCCGACCCCTTCGACGGAATGTGCGGATATTGTTCCACCCATGAGGTCGACAATGCGCTTGCTAATCGACAGTCCTATGCCAGTGCCATCGACTGAGGCCGCTGTCTTCGAGAGGCGCTCGAAGGGGGCGAATATTTTCTCCCCTTCCTCGTGGCTGAATCCGATGCCCGTGTCGCGTACGCGGATGCTGATCATGCCATCGGTTTCTGTTTCCACCTCAATATATACCCGTCCACCTTTCCGATTGTATTTCACCGCATTGCTGATCAAATTAATGACTACCTGTTTGAGTCGTAGCGGATCGGCGAGAACACAACAGGAGTGCCCATCTATTGGCAATAAGGTTAGTGTGACGTCGTGGCTTCTAGCAAAATGTGTCGTCATCGATTCGCAATGATCGAGGATATCGGGTAGGTATACGGGCTGTAGTTTGACCTCGAGTTTTCCGCTTTCGAGTCGTGCAAGATCAAGAATTTCGTTCACTAGATCTAACAGGTGATGACCTGATTGATTAATCGCCTCGAGCCTTCTGCGTTGCTCAGGCCCGAGCTTTGATTCGTGCAAGGCCATCTCAGAAAAGCCAAGCACTGAATTGAGAGGAGTTCTCAGCTCATGGCTCATGCGCGAGAGGAAACGAGACTTTGCTTTATTGGCTCGCTCAGCCTCTTCTTTAACCTGCACTAAGTTCTCTTGATGGCCGTAGGTGGCGCGGCGGAAACGAGAAAATTCGGCGAGCAAGTAGGAAACTTCTCTGCTTAGCGCATTCGGCAGGGGATAATCAAAGTCGCCGGTTGCCATCTGCCGAAATGCTTTGGTGATTTCTCTGATTGGTTCAGCAATCGCGGTTTGCAGGAAAAAAACGGTGACTAGAATAATCAGGGCTAAAATTAGGATTAGCGTCATGGCGGCAAATGATATGACACTAATTCTTTCCGCGATTTCCGCGGTCTGATCTACGACAATCTCGATGGTGGCGATCGGTGCATTCTGGTCGCCTACTGAATGCGATAGTAAGACGGTATTTTTATCCAATTCATCTTGCCAGGGGGTCAGAGGATAAATTTGCGTGCCGTCTTCACTCGTAATACGAAGTCGTTTCCAGGTGGGGTCGCTGTTGAGGATCCTATCAAGCTGGGTGTAAAGATACTCATAATCCCGCGCTAGAATTGGATCAACGATGACTTCACTCAGGCGCGTGAGTGAAAGATGAGCAGTTGCATTGACGCGCTCCCTGACATCTTCAACTTGGTTTGGGATGAAGAGTGTGACGGCGAGCAAGCCAACAACGAGAGCATAGACGGCACCGACTCCGAAAGAAATGACCAGCAATGACGGCCGGCGGCCGGCTCGGAGAGTCGACCGGCGATGCTTCTCATGCGCGAGCTCAGTTTGAGACATAGAATTCTCTTAACCGCCATTCTTCCAAGGGGAGATAGTCATCAATGGTCGCTTCGCCAATCTCTTCTATGGGTATGCCTGACAGAAGCGATTTCCCCTTATCGTCGGAGCCTATATCGAGCAGAGCTTCGGCAACTTGTTCGCCTATAGAATTCGCCACTCTAGGATGCATGACTATCGGATGGGGGGCGACTTCGCGAGTCTCGTAGAGAATTCTTAATTGATCTTGGAGTTCCTGCGGCTGGGCTCGCAGAGTTCTGAGAACGCCGCCTCCTGCAACGCTCGCGCCTAGCGCCACGTTAAGATAAACCGAGGGATGTGTGCGGACATAGACCGGCTTGATATCGAGGCCGTGCAAGGTGGCCAATTCAGTACGCATGAGTAGCGAGGCGCTCAGGGCATTCGGTGAAGGAAACGCGATCTCTGCTCCATCGAGTTCTTTTACATCTTTTATTGGGCTATCTGACCTAACAGTCAAAATCCCTTTTAGTGTTTTGGCATTATCTTTGAGAATCGGCATATATTTCTGTTTCTCATAGGCGATAACGGCATGCCAGGGATTCATGTAAGCGAAGTCATAGTCACCGCGCTCAAAGGCGACTTCGAACTGCGTGATGTCCGGTTCGAGGACTAAGTCAAAATGGTGGCCAGTTCGAGCTTCTATTTCTTCGAGAATGGGTTGCCAGGTGTCTTGAATCACACTGCTTGAGTATTGAGGAACCACGCCCACCGTGAACTTGTCTGCGTGTGCCGATGTGCTTAATAAGGCGAGCGCGGAAAAGAAACAGCAGATTGCTAAACCTAATTTGCGAGGTTTCTGTAGTGTATGTTGTGCGGCATTCATCCTCGTGCGTCCTTCTATCGCGATTCGAGCCTTAAGCACTCTAATCGCATATGATTAACATGCTAGTTATAGTCCAAAGACCACAAAAAAGGTGGATTTCAGCTCGAAACCTTTGTATAAATTTGTATCAAAAGAGCCGTTAAACCATCATCTGGTTGTGCTCACAGTGTCGTCAACCTCCCTTAGATAGTAGGTGTGGCGAGGAAACCGCTGCTGTTATTGTAGAAAATTGTTTCAAAAGAGCGATTGCAAAACTAGAAGATAGCGCTACTCCTAGTCTGACTTAATTCTGGCAAGTTTTGCTAAAGAGGTCTTGGGGCGTTGAAACAATTTGTAACATATTGAATTAAAAGAAATAATTTCCTCCACACGCTAGCATGGACAGGTTTCATTTCCGTTACGAGCGCAAAATGATGCCAAAATTTCTGATACCTCCCTTATTTTTCATTCACTTAGGACTTGCCGTAGAAGTTCCCAAGGATTAGGATGGCGGCTGTTTTGGAGCGGTCGTAGTCTTAATTTCTCTTTTCCGAAATCGAGTCGCTCTACCTGAATTAAAACCAAAGGCCAATAAGAGCCAATTAGAGAAACAAGCCTTCTGCTCCAATGCGTAAGCGTGGGCGGATAGTGCTCAATGAATCATAGGGGAATTCAATGCCTACTTATCAAGTTGACCGTTCGCGCCATAGCGGACAAAAGACGCTACTTAGCGTCGCAATCTCGCTGGGTTTAGCTGCACTAAGCCCAGTCGCTCTCGCGCAGGTGACTGACAGTTCTGTTCGCGGCTCAGTGGTTGGTGCTAACGCCAATACAACTGTGCAGGTGGTTGACAGTGCGCGTGGTACAACTCGAACTGAGTCTGTAAACGACAACGGGGGCTTCCGTGTCGACGGTCTCGCACCAGGCACTTACGTGGTTCGTGTGCTGCAGGACGGTCGCGTTGTAGATACGCAGGAAGTATCAGTCACAATCGGCTCATCGCGTACTATCACAATGGGTGTGTCGAGTTCACAAATTAATGAAATCGTGACTAGCGGTCGCCGCGTAAGCCGATTGGATACTGCGATCGCAGAATCGGGTCTGGTAATCAACAGCGCTGAAATTATGGAGCTTCCTATTTCACGCGATATCACCTCTGTGGCATTACTCGCCCCGGGTGCGAATGCTGGTGATAACCGTTTCGGAAACCTCGCTTCATTCGGTGGCGCTTCAGTTGCGGAGAACACAACATTCATTAATGGTCTTAACACAACCAACTTCCGTACTGGTGTTGGCTTCTCAAGCGTTCCTTTCGAATTTTACGACACGATCCAAGTGAAGACGGGCGGTTACTCCGCTAAATACGGCCGTTCACTCGGTGGTGTCATGAACGCTACGACTAAGAGCGGCACCAACGAGTGGAAGGCGGGTGCGAACTTCTATTACAACGAAGACCTCGACACTAGTCCCAACACTTACGCGGCTGCAAACGATCTCGATATGAATGAAGACACGAACGGTGAAATCTACCTGTCGGGTCCAATCATCAAAGACAAGCTGTTCTTCTACGCCCTCTACAATGATGTGAAAGAAGAATCTCGCTACGCCGGTATTGAGACTGGTCGCGACTACGACTCAGTCATCGACGAAGGTTTCTATGGCTATAAGATCGATGGATACATCACGCCAAACCATCACCTCGAATACACTGCGTTCTCAGATACCAGCACAGAAGTGGAAACGGTTTATGGCTTCGACGGCGACACGTTCACTCGTGGCGCTTTAGTGGGTGACACTCTGTATGAGACCGGTGGTGATAACTGGATTGCCAGCTATACGGGTAACTTCGGTGACGATCTTCAGATCTCTGTGTCCTACGGTGAGAACGAAGCGAATCGTACTACTGCGCCGGCGAGTGCCGATATTCCTGTAGTTTATGAGTATCTGGGCGGATTCCAGACTCGTGGTGAATGGTCTAACTTCACTGTGTCAAAAGGTGATGACCTCCGCGAAATGACCCGTGCCGATATTCAGTGGACGGGATTCCAGGGGCACGAGATCAGCTTCGGTATTGATAACGAAGACGCATTCGCTAACGAAGCAACAATTAACTCGGGCGGCGTATACTGGCTGCTCGATCCAACTAACGCCTATAACGGTTGTACACCTACTGAGTGTCCGCAGGGTGCTAACGTACGTAAGCGTACCTATAGCGTGGGTGGTTCATTCGAAACCAATTCTGAAGCGTTCTACTTGCAAGATGTGTGGGATGTCACTGACCAGCTCACACTCGAATTAGGTATTCGCAATGAGTCTTTCCGCAACAAGAACGCGAGTGGCGGCATCTTTGTTGAGGTTGAAGATCAGTGGGCACCACGCCTCTCTGCTGTTTACGACTTAACAGGCGACGGCAGCTCGAAGGTCTTCGGAAGCTATGGTGAGTATTATCTGCCAATTGCTGCGAATACGAATATTCGTATGTCAGGTAACGAGACTTATATTCACGAATACTTTGACTGGGATGGCGTGAGCGTCGATTCACAGTACCAGCCAACGGGTATAGGCGCGACGCCTTACGACACTGTTGTCTACGGTGATGGTTCGGTGCCGGATACGCGTTCTACAACTGACGCGAATCTCGACGCGATGTACCAAGAAGAGTACATCCTCGGTTACCAGACTACGCTCGATTCAGGCGTTACGCTGGGTGTGAAAGGTATCTATCGTTCGCTTGGTACTACTATTGAGGACGTGGCAATCGATGCGGCGGTCATCAACTACTACAACGCCAACAATTCTTGGACAGGTAGTGGCACGGTTGAAGATACGTTCACTGGTTTCCATCAGTATGTACTGACGAATCCTGGCAATCCAATGAGCATCTATATTCCAGAAACGTCAGAGCAGATTACTCTGAGTCCTTCTCAGTTGGGCTATCCAGAAGCGGAGCGTGATTACAAAGCACTAGAGTTCACGTTGTCACGTCCGTTCGATGGTCGCTGGAGTGCTGATGTGTCATACATCTGGTCGAAGAGTGAAGGTAACCACGAAGGCTATGTGAAGTCTGATAACGCGCAAGACGATGCGGGTATTACTCAGAACTTCGACCAGCCAGGATTGGTTGATAATTCTTACGGCTTACTGCCAAACGACCGCGCTCACACTCTGAAAGCTTGGGGTGTATACCAGTTTGATAACGGACTCCGTATCGGTGCAAACCTGCTGGCACAGTCTGGTCGTCCAATCAGCTGCTTCGGTGTACACCCCTCTGACGCGTTCGCGGCAGACTACGGTGCCTCATCACACTTCTGTCAAGGCAATGCGGTGGGTCGCGGTAGCCTGGGCCGAACTAGCATGCTGCGCAAGCTGGACTTGAACCTACAGTACGACTTGGAAGTCGGTGGTCGTGATGTGCTGTTGAGCATGGATATTTTCAATGTGCTGAACACTGCCCGACCTGTACGCTTCAATGAAGATGGTGACACTGGTTCAGGTGCGGCGAATCCAAACTACCGTTTGGTCACTGCCTACCAGTCTCCACGTGCCATTCGCTTGAGTGCACGCTTTAACTTGTTCTAAGCGAAGGCATTAGAACGACGTTAGATTAGTAGCAGTAAAAGGAAAGGCCGAGATCTCGATAGAGATCTCGGCCTTTTTTTGTCGATAGGTTTAGTTTAGAGGGCGCTAAGCCCCAAATAGAGCGTACGGCGAAGTATAGTTTGCCGCCGATTGAAAAACTGACCGCCTCATGCCCGGTGTCGGGCTTCCTGCCCAAGTCTCAGAGCTCCCAACACCAGAGTCGTTTCTTAGTTCAGAGGGGATAACCCTGGGAGATTTTCGCGTAACAACCGATTTGGAGGCTGGTTACGGTTGGACGAATAATGCTTGGCAAGATTCCAGCCATGAAAGCGGGACTCAGCGTATTTTGTCAGTAAGCAGCGCGGCGCAACCAGTAACAGAAAAGCGAATTATTGCAGCTTCTTTCGATTTTTTTGGACAAAGTTTCATAGAGGAAGAATTTTCGGCACTGAATATGAATTCACTCTCTGGAAATCTATTCGGCCGTTTTCAGTTAGGAGAACATGTCGCTTGGCGGGGTTTGTTGAAAAGAGATGAAACGATTCTTGGACTTAGTCAGGAAGATAAGATAAATGGCATCCAGGCGGGTACTGAGATAGCTGATCAAGTAGAGGCTGCTTTCGAGTGGGATAATGAGCGGTTATTTTACAGCATCATGGGGCGTAACATTGACCTAGTCACTGATATGTTTGAGGAAACAAGTTTTGGCTATGTAGAAAATACTCTAGACAGAAGGGAGACGGATTTCATCGCATTCGCTGGAAAATATTTCGACTGGGGGCGAGCCTATCTGTTCGCAGGGTCGCAAGAGATTAGATACAGTAGCCCTCGAAAGCACGTCCTCGTGAATAGAGATTCAGATGAAAACCGGCTTGGATTTGGTGCTGAATATTCGAATGGGAAGTGGTCAGGAGCAGTTGATGCTTACGTATTCACTCAAGATTTTGTGTCGCCAGTTATCCAAGATGTCGACAATGAAATCGTAGGCTCTATTTCAGCAGTCTATGCAGCGGGCGAAGCGCTCAGTTACACGATAGAACTAGAGCGAGACTTCGCTGAAACTAATTTTGCGGGCTCAGCAGGATTGTTTACTGATCGAATGTTTGCGGGTATTTCATTGTCGCCGAGAGACAATGCTTATGTAAAAGTAGGTCCCACAGTTTCCACAATCAGTGTGGTAAACACGCCGCTAGAGATTGATATTTCCTCACTCGATTTGGAGGCATCTTGGGCCTTCTCGCCGAAATTCAAAGCATTCCTACGTACTACTGTTGCCTTGACAGAAACAAGCGGGGCAGGTGGGGCGTTAAGTTTCCTAGACGCCCAAGCTGCAACTACCTACCTCACTTTATCCTACTCTTTATAAGCAGTGCTTCTGAGTTAGAAATTCCACATCACTCGGGCGTAGAAGTTGCGCCCGAGGCCTGGCATTCTCGCGCGAGAAGCGATGTCTGGATTGTAAGCGCGGTTGTAGCCGGCGAGATGATCCAAGTATTTTTCATCGAGCAAGTTCTCTGCTCCCAGACTTACCTGAACACCCTCGGCCACGTTGGCGCGTGCCATAATATTTATCAACGAGTAACCTTCGGTGGCCACCTCGAGGTTGGTTGCTGACACGCGATTTTGATCTGCGTAAGTGACACTTTCGATGGATCCTGTCCAGCCCTGTCCCTCGTAATCTAGAGCAAGGAGTATATTGTCAGGCGAGACTCGATAGAGATTGTCATCAATGTCACGACGATCGGCGCGGATAATATTAAGAATCGCACGCAGAGTGACGCGATCGTTTATCGAATAATTTGAATCAATGTCTATACCGTAGAAACGTGCATCAACGTTGCTGAACTGTAATGGGTTCGGTTGTCCCATGCCCATATTAGCCATTAGCTGTGCGAAGGTGTTGGCCGCAGCATAGCTGGAAGGTGTGCCTTGAATGTAATCTGAGACGCGTTTGTAGAATACGCGTGGATAAATACCATAGCGCGCATTTTCAAGGTCGAGTCCGAGTTCTACTTCATGAGCCACTTCCGGGCTTAGATTAGGATCACCGATGTAAGTTTTGCCATCGGCAAGACCGCCAGTCGACTCCAAAGGAGACCATAAATAGCGTTCTTGATAGGAAGGCGAGCGGGTCTTGCGGGCTGCACCGATGTACCAAGTGGCGTCGCCGTCAGTCTCGTAACTTAAGCGCGCAAACGCATCGACATTGGTGTCGGTCTGTTCCAGATTATCGTTATTGAATGCGGTCGAGAGAACACCGGCGAGATTGTTCATCATCACTGGCATGCCGGTGGTCAAATTCATCGGATTGAGGTTGGCCGAAACAGGAAGCGAGTCCATACCTACGCGATTCACGCGAACACCCGCTTCGAGGCCAGTGCGCATGCCCAGTGAAATTTCTCGTTCGATGAATGCGCCAATGACGTCACGGTTAACATCGTTGAAATTAGAAATATAGAACGGCGCTGAATATGGGTTAGTAATAATTGAACGATGCTCGGCAAAATGCCCATCGATGCCATATAGCCATGAACCGTTATCGGCAAACTGCTGGTATTTAAGGGCGAAGCCATAATTTTCACTGACCGCCCAGTTGCGACGATAACGGGTAGTTCCTGCACTTGTCGCGGTATCCTGTGGAGGTCGGCGGAGATGGTAGTTAGTCATCCAATGCTCGTTATCACTCGCAGAAAATTCCGCAGTGAATACGCCTGCATCAGCGGTGAAGGTGTAACGAGAACGGAACAGGTCGCTATCGATTGACATGATATCCATGGGTAACGAAGCGGTGCCAGCATCTTTGGTGTTGTTGCGAGCAAAATCTACGCTGAATTCGTGCTGTCCCTGAGTAAAGCTATAACCGAGATCGAATCGTTCTCGTTCGTATTCTGATGGAGTGATTTCACCGCCTGGGAAATCGAGATCATCGGCCTCTTCCTGCATGACGAAGCCACGGAAAATGTGTGTGTCGTTCGCAAGCGAGAAGAAGCCGCTGAGGACATTACCGCCGTTCACAGATTGCACGCCGGTGTAGGCACGACCACTGAATTCGAAATCTGAACTAAAACCAAAGTCGCCTGCGTAGGTTTGCGCCTCAACATAACCGCCGATTGTTTCTTGTCCCTTGCTGACCGGGATAATGCCTCGGTTAATCGTCAGTGATTCGAGGATTGCTACAGGTGCGTAATGCAAAGGGGCATCCATCGCATTCGGGCCTGCGCCGTTGATTTGTGCGCCATCGACCGAGACTCGTATGCGATCACCGAACATGCCACGATATTGAGCAATTCCGGTGAGTTCGCCGTTTTTATTAACATTCGCACCTGGCATTTTTCTCAGCAGTTGCGCAGTGTCTGGGGTGGCAACCAGAGTGTCGTCTACGATCACAGTGTGTGTGTCGCGAACGCCAATAACCGTGATTTCTTCGATTTTCTCGGATGACTGTGCCAAAGCTATGTTGCAGCTAACTAGTGTGGCCAGGGTAATAGCCGCGCTGAGTGAATTGCGTACCAGAGTCATAATATTCTCCATGTCGAGGGGACTTCTAATAATCTGGCGTCATTCTAGGGGAGAACAGGGGGGCGTGCCTGCGACATGATGTCGCACTTCTAGGTATTTTAAGCTGCGAATGGTTATATTCTGATTTAGATCAACTCAATGTTTGAAGGAATTATCTGATTCACGCGTAGGGGAAGGTGGAATAGATCAATGTCTTTTTTTGCAAATGAGTTATTCTGCTACTGAAACAAACCGACGTTCGTAAGCGCATTTGCGCAAGGAGTTATCAATGAAGGTTCACACTCGTTTATTCGCTGTATTGGCAATGGTAGGTATTTTGGCAAGTTGCAGCACTGCCTATTCACCGCAAATTGGCAGCTCGCCATTGCTCTGCTGCCCAGGCAACTATGAGTCCTATACTGAGTACAGCCTAAGGACAGCGGAAATGCCAATATTCTTGCGTGATTACGTCGTCGCAGAGTTTGAGCGGGCGTTCGATCAGAAGGGCTTATCTCGCAATGATCAAACTCATGATGTGGAGGTCGTGCTCACCTACAATCATGTGAATCTATACCCAGACCAGCAAGATATCGATCCTTTTGTCCGCATGGAGTCGTTGAATGTTGAGCTAAGCTATGTCGCTCAAATCGTTATCGACGTGATCGAGACTGCGACAGGAGAGAAGGTCTGGTCGGGTGCGATCAGCCGAATCCACCAGGTAACCCCCGGCGAATACATGCATGAAGAGCGGGCAGCCCCTGCTTTTTATGACGCCTTCGTCCGTGTGTTGGAAAATTACCCCGCCAAGTCCTAGCGCTCAGTTAGGGTTGTTCTAAATCCTTTGCGCCCCTATTGGGGCGCATTCCATTCAATTCGAGCTTGACTTATTCTTTCGCTAGATATTTAATTAATCAATTAATTAATTACGATGGAGCACGGATGAACCGTGATAGGGAGGGGCGTTGACTCAGATAACTAAAGAAAAGAAAAAATCCTCTGTTTCTCTCGGACGGCCAGTGGGCAAGAATGGTGTTCAAGTGCGCACTGCGCTTCTACAGGCTGCTCGAGAGCAGTTCCTCGTCCGAGAATTCCATGCAGTGAGTTTGCGTTCCATCGCTCAAGCTGCGGACGTCAACAGCGCCATGATTAATTACTACTTCGGAAGCAAGACTGGTCTGTATCTGGCAATGGCAGATGAGTTGCTCGCCGAATTTGACCAAGTGCTCTCTCGGTTGGCACATGATGAGGACTCTGACGTATTGTCAATCACAGCGATTACCAATGCCTATCATCATCTCATCATAAAAAACCCGTGGTGGCCAAATTTCATGATCAGAGAAATCATGTTTGGCAGCGGTGAGACGAGAGACGCGATGATGGATCGCGTCGCGAGTGTGTTGGCGCCTAGATTTATGAGATCCGTGCAAGACAATATCGACTCGGGAGTACTCCGTGATGATCTTGATCCTAAACTCGCTTTGGTGTCCATCATGGGCTTAACTCTCTTTCCTTTTATCGTGCAGCCGGCAATTGAACGAGTGATAGATGCCAACGTCGATGAAACAAAGGCTGAACAGATTATCCAGCATAACTTACACCTGTTCCTGCACGGGGCTTTGGCAAAAAGATAAAAAAGGTAATAACGGTAACTCAGCAGGAAATTACATGGGGTTTAAAAGGATCAAACTGATGAAATTCTCAAAGATAGCGCGACGCGGATCACTGCTTGCTGCTCTCTCTTTATTGTTAGCAGCTTGTGGCGAGACAAATTTGCAGGCTTTTGGCCAGCTGCAATCGGAACGTGTTGAATTGGTAGCCGAGAGTGCTGAGCCCATTATCGTCATTAGTGTTGCTGAAGGCGATACGATTGAGCCGGGGGATGTCCTTATGGCACAAGATGCAACACGGGTCGAGGCGAAATTACTGTCGATGCAAGCAGAGATCGATCGTGTTACTGCGCTGCTCGATGAACAAACGGCGGGGACACGTGCAGAGACTATTGCCGTTGCTAAGGCGCGATTGGATGCTGCTAAAGTCGAGTTAACGCTGGGTGAAAAAGCACTAAAGAGACTTGAAGAATTAAAATCGAAAGACCTCACGTCAACAGAGAGTGTCGACATTGCCACCCGGAATCTGGCGGCTTCACGCGCACAGGTCGCGCTTGCCGACGCGCAATTAAAAGAATTGGAGGCGGGAGTAAGACAGCAGCAAATCACGCAGACTCGCGCATTGCTCTCATCGTTAGAGGCGCAATTTGCTTTGCTGGAAATAGATCAGAGTCGCTTGCAAATTCGTTCGCCGAGTTCGGCTCGAGTTGACGCATTGCCTTACGAGGTTGGAGAGCGGCCACGCTCGGGTGATGTGGTTGCTGTGCTGCTAATCGGTGCTCAACCCCTAGCGAGAGTTTACATTCCTGAAATAGTTCGAGCGCAGATCGATATGGGAACTCGATTGGATGTGACGATCGATGGCATTGACGAAGTAGTTAGCGGGCGAGTTCTCCGGATCGAAGCAGAGGCGAGCTTCACTCCCTATTTTGCATTGTCGGAACAGGATCGAGGACGTTTATCTTATATAGCAGAACTGGACCTGAACTACGCTGGTCCCCGCCTGCCGGAAGGATTGCCAGTGCAGATAGATTTGGGGAAATTCGCCGTGGACGCTGAGCAGTGAGTACTCCTGCCGCTTCGAACCAACAAGACCGGATAGCCATCGAAGCTAGTGGCCTCACTATGCGCTTCGGCGAGTTAACCGCAGTGAACGATGTCGATTTGAGTATAGAGCGAGGTTCGATCTATGGGTTCTTGGGACCCAATGGTTCTGGGAAATCGACGACACTGCGCATGCTGTGCGGGCTGCTTAATCCGACTGCCGGTGAGGCGCGGGTTCTCGGCTTGGATTCTCGTCGTCAATCAGAAGCATTGAAGCAGCGCATAGGTTATATGACGCAGAGATTCAGTTTATACGAAGATCTTACCGTGCGGGAAAATATGCAGTTTATCAGTGAGGTTTATGCAATTTCTCGGCGCGATAGGAAGGCGCGAATCGATGAGTTGCTGAGCGAGTATCGATTAGTGGATCGAGCAAACCAGAAAGCAGGTACGATGAGTGGAGGGCAGCGGCAGCGACTAGCTCTCGCATGCGCAATCCTCCATAAACCTGAAATCTTATTGCTAGACGAGCCGACAAGTGCGGTCGACCCGCAGAACAGGCGCGACTTTTGGGAAGGGCTGTTCGAGCTCGCCGAGCAAGGCACTACAATCCTTGTGTCCACTCATTACATGGATGAAGCCACTCGCTGCCATCGCCTTGCAATATTGGATCGAGGGGTGAAAGTTGCGGATGGCTCTCCTAAAGAGTTGGGAGAAGGTATTGATTCATTGGTTATCGAAGTGCTTGCGGAGAATCCCAATAGAGTGCGTCTGTCTCTCATCGATGAACCAGCTATTTCTAGTATCACTCAACTGGGTGTGCGTCTGCGAATATTGATGGCTAAATCACAGTTCAGCTCTGAGGAAGCGAATGGTTTCGTAAAGGAAAAACTCTCTTCTCACGGGATAAGTGCAGAGGTGGATGTGGTTACCCCTGATCTCGAGGATGTCTTCGTGACTGTGACGAGACCACAGAAATCGAATGCATCGGATGGAGCGATCTCATCATGAATTCTCTAATTCGAGTTTTCGCTATTCTGCATAAAGAATTATTACAACTCAGTAGAGATCGGCTTACTTTCGGAATGATTGTTGGCATTCCACTTATTCAGCTTATGATGTTTGGCTATGCGATCAATACAGATGTGCGAGGCTTGCCCTCTGCCTATGTCGATGAAGCCGAGTCCAATCTTTCGCGGGAATACTTAGCGGACATAGGTGCCTCACAAGTGGTAAAGCTTGTCGAGCGTGTAGAAAGTCCACAAGCACTAGAGGCGCTCTTTGATGCGGGTGCGATATCTATTGGTTTGGTAATTCCTGCCGATTTTGATCGGCGAGTAATCGCTGGAAACAGACCTCCAGCTCAAATCCTCGTCGATGGCAGCGACTCGATTATCTATGGGGTTGCGGGACAGCTTGCTGCACTGACTCCGCGTTTCGATTCGCGATCACAATCCCGAGTAGAGCCCCGAGCAGAATTGCGTAACTACTATAATTCTAATCGTCGCACGGCGGTGAATATCGTGCCGGGGCTGGTTGGTGTGATATTAACGATGACCATGGTGCTATTTACTGCGGTAGCGATTGTTAGGGAGCGGGAACGAGGCAACCTCGAGTTATTGATTAACACTCCGATCAGGACATGGGAGTTGATGCTAGGCAAAATAGCGCCCTATGTTGTGATTGGTTTAATCCAACTGAGTTTGGTGTTGATGCTCGGACAACTCGTGTTTGATGTACCATTGCAGGGGAGCCGAGTCGACTTATTGTTGGCATCATCGCTGTTTATTTCGGCAAATTTAGCGCTTGGATTATTAGTGTCTACTGTGGCGCAGACACAGTTTCAAGCCATGCAGATGACTTTTTTCTTCTTTTTACCGTCAATTTTACTTTCTGGGTTCATGTTTCCATTCGCCGGCATGCCCAAGGTGGCACAAGGTATTGCCGAATTGCTTCCACTAACGCACTATAACCGGCTCATACGCGGTATTTTGCTGCGTGGTGCCGACCTTTCGAGTCTTAGAGCTGAATTGCTTGCACTGCTCGCCTTCTTAGTAGTGGCATTGCTGTTAGCGATCCGGAGGTTCAGCAAACGCTTAGACTAAGAGGCAAGTAAGTAAATAATGGATTCATTTCTTGCAATCGCACCATCAGTGTTGGCACTGATCTTGGCCTTCACAACGAGGCGAGTGATCCTCTCACTGTTCAGCGCTGTGACCTTGGGCTTCTTCATCCTCAATGGCTATAGCCCGCTCGCCACCTCGATCGCGGTTTTTGAGAAAGGGATATTTCAGCAGCTGCAAGGTAGTAATGCGCAGATTGTTATCGTGATTACCGTCATCTCTGGATTCATTTACTTGCTTGAGGCATCCAGCACGATGCGCGCATTTTCGACCCTCATGGGGACTCGCGTTCGGTCCGCGGCGAAGCTTAAATTGAGCACGCTGCTGTCGGGCATAGTGATTTTTTTCACCGATTCGGGTAACTCGCTAATACTTGGCCCAGTTTATAGACCCTTATATGACAAGCTAAAAATTTGCAGAGAAAAGCTCGCATATATCGTTGACTCAACGTCTTCACCTGTTTGTGTATTGATTCCAATTATAAGTTGGGGTGCCTATACCATGGGTCTGATGGAACAGGCTTATGCGAATGAAGGAATTGAGAAAGATGGATTCACAGCTTTCCGCGAGGTTTGGTTTTACCAGCTCTACCCATTGCTGACGTTAGGCGGTGTTTTTTTCGTGGCCTTGTTCAATATTTATTTGGGACGCATGGCGACTATCCAGCGAGCATTGTTGGCGGGAGAGCACCATTATGACGATAGTGCCTCGTTAGACGAGCCGCTATCGCCGGCATTGCAACGCTATGGAGCACGTATAGTCGGCGCCGCACTTGGCACGCTGTTCGCTTCGATGCTGCTGCTGTTCACGTTGTTTGTGACTCAGCAGGGTGGTCTAGATGGCCCGACAATTCGGGTGACGCTTGCCCTGTCCTATACGATAGCAACACTCGTTACCATCATTGCGCTGAGTCGTTTCGGCCTCTACAGTTTCACTCAAAGTTCGGCGAGTTTCTTCAGCGGCATGGGGAAAATCATGCCGATTCTCTGTATTCTCGTTTTGGCTTGGACGCTTAGCGATGTGCTCACGGAACTGGAGACTGGTGCAGCAATTGCCGCATTGCTCGAGGCGATTAATTTCCCTACTTGGATGCTGCCGAGCATGATTTTCCTGATCGGCGCGTCACTGTCTCTAGCAACAGGTTCTTCCTGGGGGACGTTCGCATTGGTGATTCCTATTGTGGTTCCGATCGCCTCCGCACTCGACGCGTCGATACCCATTTGTCTCGGGGCCGCGTTAAGTGGCGGTTTATTCGGTGACCAAACTTCGCCTATTTCCGATACGACGGTGTTGTCGTCGATGTCCTCAGGCGTCAATCACATGGCGCATGTTGAGACGCAGTTTCCTTATGCACTTATTACTGCGGGATTTGCGTTCATTGGATTTATTATCGCCTCCCTAGCACTTGAAACGGCAGTGGTCTATTTTCCAGTGGCATTGATGTTTGTCGCGATGGGAGGGTTTTTCTATATCCTGTCAAAGACCAAGGCTGGCTTCCCTTAAATTTTAGACGGCAAGTAAAAGGAATTGAAAACGCGTGAAAACACTTTGGTTGCGCAAAGAAGACAAGCATGGAGAGAAACGAGTACCGGTCACGCCAAGGGAAGTTTCGTTATTGAATGCGAAGGGTGTCGAGGTTGTTGTGGAGCGCTCATCGGGGCGTTGTTATAGCGATGAAGATTACGCGGCGGCAGGAGCGATATTGACTGTGAAGTCATGGCGAGAAGCACCGCTTGATGCCATCGTTATTGCCCTAAAAGAGCTTGAAGAGTGCGATGATCCGATCGCTCACACACAAATTCATTTTTCACATACCTTCAAAGGTCAAGACGGTGCTGGCGACGTATTGTCGCGCTATGTCCGAGGCGGAGGAGTGCTCTATGACTTGGAATTTCTAAACGATGAACTGGGGCGGCGTGTCGCGGCTTTTGGGTATTGGGCTGGCTATGTCGGCGCGGCTCTAGGCTTGCTCGGTGTCGCCCATTTTAAGCATTCCGGTTCGTCTGGAGAGAAGCCCTTTCCTGCGCTGACTCCGTTCCCGGACAGGTTAGCTTTAATCGCCGCAGTCGATGACGCACTATTGTCCGGTTTCGAAGAAGCGCCGATTAAAGTGATGGTGATGGGTGCGCTTGGACGCTGCGGTTCCGGTGCCCGTGATTTGTTAAGTAGTCTGAAGCGCGACATTGAAATAACGGCGTGGGACTTGCCGGAATTTAACGCTGTCGACAAGCCGCTGAGGGATGCTATCGAGCATGACCTCTTCGTCAATTGCGTTTACCTTCGCGAACCTATAGCTCCCATGATTAACGAAGACTTGCTCGCGAACAACACGCGGCTAAGCGTGATTAGCGATGTCAGTTGTGATCCGGCGAGTGCGGATAATCCGATTCGGGTCTATGATCGGATCACAAGCTTAGAGAAGCCTTTTGTCCGCGCACGGGATGGTGGAGGTTTGCCAGTTTATGTGCAGGCGATCGATCATCTTCCCACCTTGCTGCCTCGAGAAGCATCGGATGAATATGCGGCGGCACTGTATCCCTATTTAGAGGATTTTCTCACACATGAAAATCCCAGTGCGACTTGGAGTGATGCGAAGGAGCGATTTGAGTTAGCATTGAGGGAAACCGCTAGCAAAGCTGACTAAGCGCCAATAAATAAAAAGAACAATATCGGGGGAAACTCAATGAACAGGATACTCGAGAAATTGGTTCCTTTGCTCGACCGAAGAAAACGAGTCTTAACAGCACTTGCGATCATCAGTCTGGCGGGACAGGTCTCGGCGCAGTCGGCGGAAAGACATGCGGTGAGTGTGACTCGATTGTTAGATCATCCTATTATCGCGCAGGGTATCGATCCGAGTATTGGGGAGAATATTCAAGGCCCATCTATGATTCGTGTTCCTGACTGGGTCGATAATCCTCTGGGCAAATATTATCTCTATTTTGCGGACCACAAGGGACTTTATATCCGGCTGGCCTACGCCGATGAGATAACCGGACCTTGGAAAATTTACGCGCCTGGCAGTCTGCAGATCAAAGATTCTTACTTCGCAGCAACCCGACCTCCGATTTCCCCCGAACGACTTCAAGAGCTAGTCGCGGCTCGGGAAGCGAGCGGGGTGAAGATCATGCACGACTATGCAAAGGAGCTTACTGAGCCGCATATCGCCTCGCCTGATGTTCATGTTGACGATGAGAATCGACGCATTGTGATGTATTTCCATGGGTTGGAAGAAGCCGGGAGGCAGCACTCGCGGGTCGCCACCTCATCGAATGGAATCGACTTCGATACTTTACCAAGCGACATTGGCCGCACGTATTACCGGGCGTTTGCATGGGATGACATGACCTATGCTATTGCGATGCCGGGTCAGCTCTATCGCTCAGCGAATGGTCTCACTGATTTCGAAGTCGGTCCCAGATTGTTCGAGAGCACTATGCGACATACCGCCGTCATTGTTAGGGACGAAACGCTATACGTTTTCTGGACGCGTGTAGGTGATGCGCCAGAATCAATTTTATTGAGCACGATCGAACTCAATGGTGATTGGAATACGTGGCAGGAATCGCCTGAAGTCGAAGTGCTGCGGCCTGAGTTTGAGTGGGAGGGAGCCAATGCCCCCGTAGTACCTTCAGTCCGTTCGACTGCCTATGGTCGGGTGAACCAGCTCCGTGATCCGTCCCTGTTCGTCGAAGACGGGGTCGTCTATCTGCTGTACGCGGTGGCGGGAGAGAGCGGTATCGCTTTGGCAAGAGTCGATTTCGATGATTAAGGAACGAGTGTTCCTATTCGGGTCTCTTCATGCTGAAAATTGACTCTTCATCGACACGGGCATAGTCGTTATAACCTAAGCGGCCGATGACGGCCATCTTGCGAATGTCGACCAGTCCTTCTTCGTTGATGACGTCATCGTCGATATGTATACCGATAACCTCACCGAAAATCGCTTTATAATTATCCGTCTCCGACCAACCGGGAATTTCTACGGTTTTTATATGTCGGCACTCGAGGTGTACCGGCGACTCAGCTATACGCGGCGCTTTCACTAAGTTGGCTGCTATCGGTGTCAGCCCAACGAGGGCGATCTCATCTACTTCTGGACCTGCCCCAATCGAGCTGTGATTCATCTGTTCACGTGTGTCCCATGTGGCGAGGTTGCAAACAAATTCTCCCGTCTCTTCAATGTTGCGAACCGAGTCTTTGAGCCGATCGTCGCCCGTCCCTACGCCCGCTGAAAACATGACTGTGGGTGGCTGATAGCTCACCGCGTTGAAGAAGCTATACGGAGCCAAGTTAGCGACGCCCATTTTGTCCACTGAAGAAATCCACCCGATCGGGCGCGGCAGGATGAGGCTGTTGAAGGGGTTCTTGCGGAGTCCGTGATTACGCTTGTTCGGTTCGTAAAACATGACATTTGCTCTCTTATTTAGAGGGATAGGGCTCGGTTGAGCCGACGCTTAGTGCCTGAGAGTAGCGGGGAACAGAGTGGATTGTCGACCTCTTTCGTTCGGAAAAAACGATCATATATATCGAAATAAAGCGTTATACCGATTAATCTCAATTCTATATCGTTGCCCCATATCTCGTCATTGAGCTGCGCCAATGCCTTTGACTGAGAGGATTAATTGGCCCTAGGCCGTCATACATCTATTTATTAATTGGAGGCATCACATGACTAAGAAATCCCTAATACTCGCGACCGCGATCTCGCTGGGTCTTTCGAGCGTAGCCGCCGATGCTCAGGATGGCATCGCTTCGAATGACTACTGGTGGCCGAATCGTCTTGATCTCGCGCCGCTGCGCGACAATGCGCCCGCGTCAAATCCTCTCGGCGCCGACTTCGACTATGCGGCTGAGTTTGCAAAACTCGATCTCAACGCCCTTAAGGCGGATCTCGTCGAAGTGATGACGACTTCGCAGGACTGGTGGCCGGCAGATTATGGGCACTATGGTCCGTTCTTCATCCGCATGGCATGGCATAGTGCGGGAACCTATCGGGTGAGCGACGGCCGCGGTGGGGCATACGGCGGCATGCAGCGTTTCGCGCCGCTCAATAGCTGGCCGGATAACACGAATCTAGATAAGGCGCAGCGTTTGCTGTGGCCACTGAAACAGAAGTACGGCAATCAAATTTCCTGGGGCGACCTCATGGTTCTCGCGGGAACGGTTGCCATGGAGTCAATGGGATTTAAAACAGCCGGGTTTGCCGGTGGCCGAGTCGATGCCTGGGAGCCGGAAGAAGTTTACTGGGGACCAGAAGGCGAGTGGCTAGCCGACGAGCGCTACAGCGGTGATCGTGACCTCGAGAAGCCATTAGGCGCGGTACAGATGGGGCTTATTTACGTGAACCCGGAAGGTCCTAATGGCAATCCAGATCCCCTCGCTGCCGCTCGTGATATTCGCGAAACCTTCGGTCGCATGGCGATGAATGATGAAGAGACAGTCGCCTTGATCGCGGGCGGGCATACCTTTGGTAAGGCACATGGCGCGGCTAGTCCGCGGGGTAATGTCGATGTGGAACCAGAAGCGGCAAGCATTGAGGAGCAAGGCTTAGGTTGGAAAAATAGCTTCGGCACAGGTAAGGGTGCGGATACGATCACGAGTGGTCTTGAGGGAGCATGGACAATGAATCCAGCGGCATGGACCCATAATTATCTCGAAAATCTTTACGCTTATGAGTGGGAGCAGACGCGCAGTCCTGCCGGTGCGATCCAATGGATCCCTGTAGGAGGCGCGGCCGCCAATCTGGTGCCGGATGCTCATGATCCATCGAAGCGTCATGCGCCGATTATGTTTACGACTGATTTGGCATTGAAGGAAGATCCAGCGTATCGAGAAATCACTTCGCGTTGGCTCAAGAACCCAGAAGAATTCGAGGAGGCCTTCGCTAAAGCTTGGTTCAAACTGACGCATCGAGATATGGGCCCGAGCTCTCGTTACTTGGGGAGTCTTGTTCCAAGCGACCAACTCATATGGCAAGACCCTGTGCCTGAGGCCGATTATGAGCTGATTAATAGTCGCGATATTTCACGATTGAAGTCGAGCATACTCGAATCGGACTTAACGACGGCTGAGCTCGTTCGTACTGCATGGGCTTCGGCTTCGACGTTCCGGGGTACGGATTTTCGGGGTGGAGCAAATGGTGCTCGCCTGCGTCTAGCGCCGCAGAAGGATTGGGAAGTCAATAATCCTGCTGAGGTTGAGAAGGTCATCGCGGTTCTTGAGGAGATACAAAATGACTTCAATGGGGGGCGGTCGCGTCGTAAGGTGTCGCTTGCTGACCTGATCGTACTCGCAGGCTCTGCGGCCATCGAACGGGCAGCCGAAGAAGCAGGCTATGAGGTTGAAGTGGCCTTCACACCGGGTCGTACCGATGCTTCGCAGGATCAAACCGATGTGAGTTCCTTTGCTGTTTTAGAGCCCTCATACGATGCGTTTCGTAACTACTTTAGAGAAAACTCGCGCTTATCGCCGGTACGGGCGCTTATCGAGAAGGCTGATCGTCTGACATTAACCGTGCCGGAAATGACGGTCCTCGTTGGTGGCTTACGCGCTTTGGATGCGAATACCGGGGATGACGATCATGGGGTGCTTACGGATCGTGCTGGGCAGCTCACGAATGACTTCTTCGTGAATCTGTTAGACATGTCTACTGTGTGGTCTCGGTCATCACAGGAAGGTGTCTATGAAGGTCGTGATCGAGATGGTGATGCGCTTAAGTGGACAGCAACGCCAGTAGACTTGATCTTCGGATCGAACACCGAGCTACGCGCAGTTGCGGAAGTGTATGCGATGGAAGGATCCGAGCAGAAGTTTGTCGACGATTTCGCTGCCGCATGGACAAAAGTGATGGAGTTGGATCGGTTTGACCTTCAGTAAGTGCCGATATTTCTGCGCTAGGTGACAGCCTCTTTGGCTGCGAACCTGAACTAAAAAAGAGCGGTGTCTCCAAAAGACATCGCTCTTTTTTGTCGTTTAATCGAAACCGATAAAGCGTACGAAATCGCTCTGGTCGGCTCGTGTCGACTTCACTTGATTGGCAGAGAAGTCATCGTCTGGATAGCCCATCGCGATGCAGGTGAGTATCGCCTGAGAATCGGGGATGCCCGCGTGCTCTCGCACTACCGGTGTTTGCATCACGCCCTGTCCATTGATCACAGTGCCGAGGCCTCGCTCCCAAGCGGCGAGACAGATTGCGTAGGAGAGGGCGCCGAGGTCGAACTGCCCGATAGCGGCGGGCTCTAAAATTTTGTCGTAAGTGAGGACGATGGACACTGGGGCGTCGAATTGACGAAATCCACGCATCACCCAATCTTGCCGCTTCGCCGTATCTTCGCGTGCGATGCCCATGGCCGCGAAGAGTTGTTTCGCGATGGCTACCTGTCTTTCACGATGGACACCTTCGTAGGCTTCTTTGGTTGGGAAATCTCGCTGGGGTTTGATGCCCGCCAGCATGCGTTCAGTATTGCCTTGGCGGATTTTGTCTAAGGGCTCGCCGGTGACTACGTAGAGATTCCAAGGTTGTGTGTTCATGGAGGAGGGTGCGCCCTTGGCGACGTCGATAATCTCTTGAATGATGTGCTTTGGGACGGGATCAGTTTTATAGCCTCGCACACTGCGGCGGGTTTGGACGAGTGTTTCGAAATCCATGCAATTTAACTCTCTTATTTTTATTCGTTAAGGCTGTACACGAATGCACGTTCGCGAATGTTGCAGTCGAGCATAACGTCAACTTCGACCCGCCGATAGTCCTCACCTTCGAATAGGTCTAGCTCGGGTAAGAACTCATTGAGTAGTGGTGATTGGAATAAAAGCCCCGCTACTTTGTTATTGCCCCCGAGTCGTACAGCAGGGAAGCCATCAGTCGCTCCCCATCCTTCTTCATGCAGAATTCCATAGATTGATGCTGCCTCCCAGGTTCCGTGCAAGGGTTCGAGGATATGCGCGTTCGATCGCCCAGGCGCAAGCGTTCCGTAAACAAAGAGTCCCATCGACTGGGAGTGATAATTAGGCTTGGGGGGCGAAGACAAGGGTAGGATTCTGAAGGGAAGGTGTTTCGGCTAGGCATTGACTACGCCTCGGGGACGCAGTCTTGCCTATGGCTCCGTGAATAGAGGATCCGCGGAGCTTGTCGTTTAGCCTAACCAGACGACGAGTACGAGAACCGAAAGAACGACGCCTACCAGAGTTACACCAGTAATAATATTAGCAGGAGTGTTCGAATCTTGATCGTGAGCTGACATGAGTATTTCCTTAATTGAGTCTCGGTTCGTTTGTGAATAAAACAGGTCGTAACTATAAAGAGTTAGGTGCGATTTGGGTAGTGTTTTCGATCAAATCCTAGCGTCGTGAGGCTGCAAAAACGGTAATGAGGCCATAAAAAGGGAGAAAGAATCGATCCCAACCCAATACCAGAGGAAAAAGAACTAGGAAAGCGGCGAATACGGGCAGGGTAAGGATAGTCAGCATCTTAAGGCCGTCATATTCGCTTAGACCTCGCCATTCGCCGCGCATCCCGATAAAGAAAACGAGTAGGAATAAGGGCAGAGTGGTGACGAGATAGGCGCCACCCGCGACAACTTGCCGGAGGGCATCGGTTACAACTGTCCAATAGGCAGTGAATGAGAACGCCTGCGAGAATGCGCTGATGTCGAACTGGCTCTCAATAAAGGTGTGATAGAACAAGCGCCACCATTGGTAGTCATACGCGCTGCTGATTACTAAGTAAGCGATGCAACTCGCCAACAAACTGCCTGCGAAGATTCTCCAATCTCCGTAATCGCCGCATCTATTGTTCTTGCGCAGCGAATAGGCAGCCCAGGTCAAGCACAGCAACACTAAGGCCGCGTACAGAATATTATTCGTCCGGACGAAAACGGAGACTATTAGCAAGGAGGCGCCGAGTGCGTGCCATCTTTTGCAGAGTAATGCGTAAAGGGCGGAGAAGACGATTAACGCCGAGAAAGTGTCGGGGACAGGGACTCTGCTTAGGTCAGTTATTCTCGCCGCGACGGCGAAAATGACGACGAGTGTCGATGCGTCGAAAGTTGAACAATAGTGTCGCAACCAAGCGAAGAGCAGCAGGCAGATTAGCATTCCCGGAATCAAAGACATCAGGCCGAGAGCCTGTATGGGCTCGATGCCTGCTGCTCCCAATGTTCGCAGTGCGGCGATATAAGCCGGCTTAATGCGATACATGTCGAGTTGGCTCGAGAAATGATCCGGGTCTTCGTAAAGGTCGCGGGCATAGGGGCCCGCAATCAGGCCGCCGAATTGCTCAGGGCTTAGATTGCTACTCAGATAATTATAGGTTTGGGAGTGCAGCGAGGAGGCATCGTCATGCTTCCCCTCCAGACTAACTGCCGTATAGGGCACAGTGTCCCAAGTGTAGAGTGGGTGCCCGAGGGCAAAGACAAGCAAAAACACCAGATAGGCGAGCAAGGGTAGTATCGACAAGACTTGAGTAGTGGTGCGATTCACGGGTGATTCGATCCTTAAGTTCTGTCGGGCTCGTATGAATTTGTGCGGTGTCTGCGCTAATCGTCTATTATGCGCAATATCCGTTTTTGCACAACAGCCTTCATGAGAGAGGAGTGGCCCCGACTGATGAATACCGCGACACAGCAAGGTGCTGCTCAGACATCTCCCAATCGGTCCTTCCTACTAGGATTGTTTTTTATCACGAGTGCGACCTTGTTGCTTGAAATTCTCAACACGAGGTTGTTATCGGTTGTGACTTGGTACCACCTCAGTTTCTTCGCCGTTTCAATGGCCATGTTCGGTATGGCGGCGGGGGCGCTCTGGGTCTACCTCAACCCGAAACGATTCCAGCATAGCAATGCTTTCGATTCTCTCTATCGCTATTCGTTACTCTTCGCGTTGAGTACCTTAATCTGCCATCTCATTATTTTGTTCACCCCGCTCAGCACGCTCACCGGTTGGGATATAAGCAATGTATTGAAGATGACGCTGATTACGCTCTCGGTCGCGATTCCTTTCGCATTTAGCGGGGTGGTAGTCACGGTGGCGTTGACGCAGGTGCCCGGTAATAGTGGGCTTATCTATGCAGTTGATCTGCTCGGAGCCGCACTGGGTAGCCTGGCTTGCTTAGCACTGTTGAGCTTCTTGGATATTAGTAGTGCGACCATCCTCTCAACCGTAGCGACCTTGCTCGCAGTTGTCTTTTTTCAGCGCGCGAGAACGGGGACGAATGACCTGCGATGGCTAAGTCTCTCGGTCGCGTTGAGTGTTCTCGCCATCTTAAATAGTCAAACGACGAGTGGACTCCGTGTGTTTTACCCGAAGGGCAATGAGATCACCTATAGCGATGAGACCATCGAATACTGGACTATTCATGGCCAAATTTTACTCTCACCAGCCGAAGAACGTGTGGGTCCTTTTTATTGGGGCGCGGGTGCGAATGCGCCGGTGATAGAAGGAATGAAGTTGCAGGGTCTGGTGATCGATGGTGAGGCTGGGACGGCTGTGACACAGTGGAACGGTGACCGTGACGAGCTGTATTGGCCTCGTTTCGATGTCACGTCTCTTCCCTACCATCTTCGCCGTGAAGGAAATGTTGCTGTGATCGGTGTCGGTGGCGGGCGCGACATCTTGACGGCGCTAGGTGCCGACAGTAAAAAAATCACCGGCATAGAAATCAACGGAGCGATCCTCGATATCTTACAAGACCACCGCCGAGATTTTGTGCAACTTGATCAGCAAGAAGAAGTGAGTTTTGTCCACGACGAGGCGCGATCTTATCTCACGCGCAGTGATGAAAAATACGATGTGATTCAGATGTCCTTGATCGATACTTGGGCCGCGACGGGGGCGGGGGCGTTCACTCTCTCGGAAAATGGGCTCTATACGGTGGAAGGTTGGGAGATCTTCTTCGATCATCTCGTTGATGATGGTTTGCTTAGTGTGTCTCGTTGGTATTCTCCCGAAGCGCTATCTGAAACGAATCGCCTAATCTCGTTGGCGTCGATGTCGCTCTTGGAACGAGGAATCGAAGAGCCTGGCAAACATGCGATCTTGGTAGCTAGAAACACAGTGGCCACACTCCTAGTCTCGCCCTCGCCATTCAGTGAAGCGGATTTGGATAAGATGGAAGCGGTGGCCGAGGAACTCGGATTCACTATCTTGCATTCGCCTAGGTCGGAGAGTAGTGAGCGATTAATTCGCGAAGCATTTTCCAGCACTAACGTAGAACAACTAATGGCGGCGACAGAGCATGAGTTCTTGGATTTCTCTCCGCCACAGGATAGCCGCCCTTATTTCTTTAATATTCTGAAACCTTCGGCATTGTTTAGCAGCTCGGCGGAACTCGGAGAGTTGGGTATCGTTGCCGGGGGTAATTTGCTGGCAACCTACACGCTAATGTTGCTCTGCCTGCTCGCCTTCGTTGGCGTTTCCCTAGTAATCGGTGTTCCTCTGTTGCTGTCAGGGAAACCGAAACTACCCGCAGGTATTTTCGGCAGTGGCTTATTGTATTTCGCGTGTATAGGCACGGGGTTTATGATGGTTCAGATCCCGTTGATTCAACGCTTCTCAGTTTATCTCGGTCATCCCGTCTACGCCGTTTCCGTGCTGCTTTTTTCCATGATTCTCGCCGCAGGATTCGGTAGTTCACTGTCGGATCGTATTGATGTGGATAGAGACAGGCGATGGACTATCGTTTTGCCGTTGACGATCGTCACGCTGTTAACAGCGATCTATGTCCTTTCGGGCCCCATTATTGAGTCGACCATTTCTCAGGGGCTGCTGTTGCGCTGTAGCATCGTTGTGATTCTGGTCGCTGCAGCCGCGCTTCCGATGGGCATGTGTTTCCCGTTGGGGCTACGATTGTTTAGGCATTATTCCGACGACTGCCTGCCTTGGATGTGGGGAGTGAATGGTGCGACTGGTGTGTTAGCAAGCGTATTAGCTGTCGCTATTTCGATGTGGAGCGGCATCAATACGAGTCTGCTGGTGGCGATTGCCTGTTACGCACTGTTAATAGTGCCTGCTCGTCGTCTGAGTGAGAGTTAAAGACTCTAGGCACCTGTTCTAAAAACACCTGCCGTCATCGGGGGATTCGATGACGGCAGGTGAGCTCCAGCAGTTCCTGACGTCTTTTCGTTACAGAAAGTCGCAATTTTCAATGCGGCCAAAATCTAGCGGCATCAGTAAATTTCTTTTAAATCAAACCATTACTTAAAAAATAGAGGCCTTTGTCGCTCTAATTGGCCTAGCCTAGGCTATTGTGTTTTCGCTAATACCCTTTTATTGTATCGAGCTGCACACCTAAACCAACGTGAACTTCCTCTAGAGGCAATAATAATGAAAGCACGTTCATCAACACAGG
>JALQUB010000046.1 GCA_023268635.1 Pseudomonadales bacterium | reverse complement strand
CGTGTCAAAACCATCAAAACACATTGAAACTTTATGATAATTTCCTGACGAAAAGCCCGTGTGTCTTGCACCACCAAACTCGAACCGATAGAGAGAGGATGTATTTTGAAAAAATATCGAAATGTTTGGATCACTCCAATGCCAAACAACCACATCGGTGAGTTGATCATTATTAAAATCACCGGTTCTTATACTGTACGCGTTATTCCCTGAAATTAGTAGTGACAGCGAATATCGACAGCAGTTAGTCACTCTCATGCGCTCGTCTCTCCATGCCTGGGAGGTCACTACCCAGAAGTCTAAAATTGAACTCGCTGAAGAAAGTAATATTTGGGCGGTCAGTATCGATGATGGAAGACTTAGGACCCGCACATTTGACCGCTATTCCCGCATCGAACATCTGCCCAAAGTCCCGCGCTGGCGTGAGGTGGTGCGTACGGCTTATTTTGTGCTGTCTCTGCCTAGTATCGAGCCTGAAACTCGAGCTGCATTAGAAGCGGAGCTAGAACGGACCAAAGACATTTTGAAAAGGGCAGCTATTAGTTAGCCAAGCGTCTCCTCTCACATAAACATAGGCCAATTCAGTTATAATGCCGCCTTTCATCACGCAGGAGTAGGACTGTGAGTAGCAACCAGGACGAACGAAGTACCGAACGCGTATGGATGACCCTCTGCTCTGAAGCTACCAGTGTTATCCGCGACGAACCCTTGCTGGCCAGTTACGTTTACAACTGTGTACTAAACCACGACAGTCTCTGCTCTGCCCTTAGCGTGATTCTCGCCAATAAACTGGCAGATGAGGTCATGTCAGCAGTCACCCTTCGAGAACTCTTCGAAGAAGCATTCGCAGCTGAACCCGAACTCATAGCGGCGGCCAGTGCCGATATCCGAGCAGTGTATGAACGCGATGCCGCAACCAGTACTTATCTTCCAGTCGTGCTCTACCTAAAAGGATTCCAATCCATTCAAGTGCACCGTTTGGCTCATTTCCTCTGGTCGCAGAATCGACGCGATTTAGCCTCTTTCGTGCAAAGTCGAAACGCAGAAGTTTTCTCCGTGGACATCCACCCCGGCTGTAAACTTGGACGTGGAATCATGTTCGACCATGCAACGGGTATCGTCATTGGAGAGACTTGCGTTATCGATGACGACGTGTCGATCTTGCAACATGTCACTCTTGGCGGAACAGGAAATGAACAGGGCGACAGACATCCAAAGGTTCGTTCTGGGGTGCTGATTTCGGCTGGCGCGAAAGTATTAGGTAATATCGAAATTGGCAGTGGTGCCAAAATCGGTGCGGGCAGTGTGGTCCTGAACGATGTCAAACCCCACACCACCGTAGTAGGCGTGCCTGCCAGAGAAGTCGGCAAATGTGAAGTCGAGAGCCCCGCCCAGACTATGGATCAGAGGCTCTGATTTCTCTCGCCGCAAGCCGAGGTTGTTAGAGTGCAAGCTTTACTGAGCGAATTGAATTAGGATTCCTGCCGCGACAGCCGAACCGATTACTCCTGCCACATTGGGCCCCATTGCGTGCATCAACAGGAAGTTACTCGGATTTGCTTCTAGCCCTAACTTATTCGCAACACGCGCAGCCATTGGCACGGCAGACACACCTGCTGCGCCAATCAGTGGATTAATTTTTTGCGTCGACGTCAGGTTTAATAGCTTACCCATCAATACTCCCGTCGCAGTCCCAATCGCGAAGGCAACCATACCCAACGCAAGTATTCCCAAGGTGCTGGCGACAAGGAACTGATCGGCCCCCAATTTGGAGCCCACAGACAAGCCTAGAAGAATCGTCACGATATTGATCAGTGCATTTTGAGCAGTGTCCGACAGTCTGCCAACCACTCCAGATTCACGCATCAAATTACCAAAGCAGAACATACCCAGGAGTGGTGCTGCACTCGGAACTACCAAGGCCACCAGAATCAAAAGTACGAGAGGGAATAAAATCTTCTCTAGCTGGGTAACCTCTCGCAGTTGTGTCATGGCGATTGACCGTTCAGCTTTTGTCGTGAGCGCCCTCATGATCGGTGGCTGGATGAGGGGCACCAAGGCCATGTAAGAATACGCAGCCACTGCTATCGCTCCTAGGAGCTCAGGCGCAAGCTGTCCTGCGACATAGATTGCAGTCGGACCATCAGCACCACCGATGATGCCAATCGCAGCGGCTTGCTGGACGGTAAAATCGAAGACCCCCAAGTCACTCAAGAGCAGTGCGCCCATCAACGTCGAAAAAATGCCGAATTGTGCAGCCGCGCCGAGCAACAATGTCTTAGGATTAGCGAGCAAGGGACCAAAATCGGTCATCGCCCCTACCCCCATAAAAATCAGCAACGGGAATACCCCCGTTTCAATACCCATGACGTAGAACTGATGCAGTACTCCATCACCTACTGCGATATCCACGCCGGGTATATTCGCTAGGATGCCACCAAAACCAATGGGCAGCAGGAGCAAGGGCTCGAAACCCTTGCTGATAGCTAAATATAACAATAACAGGCCGACGCCAATCATCGTGAATTGAGCAAATGTGATTTGCACTAAGCCTGTGGTTAGCCAGAGCTCGACAACGCGATCCATTCAATCTTCCTTATCTAAAATTTGTCTATCGCAGCGCGATTAATTTAAGCGATAGAGAGTAATGTATCGCCAACTCGGACAGCATCACCCGACTTCGTAGCCACCTCGGTAATTCGACCCGACGAGGCTGCTCGAATTTCAGTTTCCATTTTCATGGCTTCCAAGATAACAACCACGTCGCCTTCGTTAACCATATCACCGACACTGACCGTCACCTTCACCACATTACCAGACAAAGGAGCCGCCAACTCTTGGCCTACCGCCGATGTTGCTGGCTCAGAAGCAGAGGATGCGCCCGCAGCCGCAGGGAGCTCTGTAAGGGCTGAAACATCGCCCCCATCACGCACCTTTACGACATAACTCTTACCCTTCACTTCTACTGTATAGACCCCTTCTGAATCAGCTGATGACTGCGCCGACGTGGCGGAAACATCAGTCTCACTCGGAGCTGGTTCAAATGCATCAGGATTATTGCGGTTTTTAAGAAACTTCAATGCCACCTGAGGGAA
>JALQUB010000021.1 GCA_023268635.1 Pseudomonadales bacterium | reverse complement strand
CTGGGGGACGTCTTGGGCGATGTGCGCACCTGGGGCCTGGACGCCGCAGCTGCAGCGGCGTTTCTCGGGCTGTTGTGGCCACGGCTCAACCGAGGTGAACCCATCGCGGTAGGGCTTGGCGCAGGAGTCCTCACCGTCGTGCTCGTGCCAGTGCTGCCTGCGGGAGTACCCATTGTGATCGTCGCTGCAGTCACCATCGTGATCAACCCCTCGCAAGACCCCGAAGACCCCAAGCTGGTGCAGGTGGGGGTAAACGGCACAACCCAGTTCATCCCCCGTGGCGAGCCCTTCACGGTCAAGCGCAAGTATGTGGAGGTGCTGGCACGTGCCAAGCGCACCGACTTTGGCCAAACGCTGGATGAGCGCCTTGGAGAGCGCATGAACCACTTGCACGCGATGCATTCGCTGCGCGAAAGTCTACAAAGAGGCGACCAAACGAAGCTTCAAACAAGCCGTCCTCTACCAGGAAGGACGTAAATCGCGGAGCAGTCGACGCGCAAGGGCGATGGAGAAAGGGTCTAAATTTGGTCGCGCCCAGCAGGAAAAGACATGGCATAACGCAGAAGTCGATGCGCTTCGCAAACTCGCCGCCGCCGGTGTCCGCGTCCCCACCCCCTACGCCTGCGTTGATGGCGTCTTACTCATGGAACTCGTCACTGATGCCGAAGGCGATGTCGCCCCGCGGCTGAGCGAAGTGATTCTCAGCCACGAGCAGGCGATAGAAGATCACGCGCTCCTCATCACTTACCTCGTTAAGATGCTTTGCGCCGGCATCGTCCATGGCGATTTGTCAGAATTTAATATTCTCGTCGACGACTATGGCCCCGTCATCATTGATCTGCCGCAGGCCGTCGACGCGGCAGCGAACAATAATGCGCAGTCCATGCTGGCACGCGACGTCAATAAAATCCGCGACTACTATTCTGAGTTCGCCCCTGAACTCGCGGACACTCAGTACGCGAAGGAAATGTGGGCGCTCTTCGAGGCTGGCGAACTCAAGCCTAACACCCAACTCACCGGTCTATTTGACGACGAGAATGAGAGTGCCGACGTGGATGCGGTCATGCGCGAGATTGCGGACGCCATCAAAGAAGAGCAGGAGCGTCTCGCTCGAATCGCCGAGGCCCAAGCGGAATAGGTCGTATTCCGCACCGCTTAATGCAAACGCCTCTTGTTCTCACCTAAATAGCTGCGTAATCGAGGCGGGAAATGTTTTTGCACCAATGCCTGCTGCAACGCCCATTGTCGCTCGGGTGGTACATCGCGCAAAAACTTAATTTCCCCGGCATCAATAACTGCCACCGGGATTCCATTCTCGAATAACACCCGATTATGAATTAGCTTCGCTAGCTTATGATTGGGCTGGATTAGATTCAGCAAATTCAACGGATCGCTGGCGGCCAAACTGTGATAAGCCGGTTCCTTGACGTCGCCGCTGATACGCCTGAGGCCATCTACTGTTTCTTGGAAGGCAAATTGCTCACCGCCCACGCCCGCCACGAACCGGCCGCCACGTAATGTGCCGCGTAACTCCATACGCCTGAGTACTCGTAACATTACACGCCAAGGCGGAGCCAATAACTCTCTCTCAAGAATGCCGCGGAAAAGCACTCCCCAGCGATTAAGATAAATGCTCACGAGGCGTTCAAGTTGCTCATCGTCCAGGGCATCCCAATCGCCGGATCTTTTCCCATCGCTTTCCCCTGCGTTATTCTGGAACGTCTCTAACAGACTCCATCGACCCGCATCTTCAACTCCAAACATGGGAGATCGTCCACGCCGCCGCTGCGAACTTGATTTCTTCGCGGGAGTCAGCAGTGCCCGCAAGCCAGTGAAACTATCACTGCTCAGTCTCCCCACCGCAACCAATTCGGCGAGCCCTTCTTCAAGCTGCGTCTTCAAGAGACCAGTACGTGTCAAAATCTGATCGAAGAAACTCGCACCATTGCTGATCAGATCCGCCTCAATGCGTCGCCCGAGTGGTGAGAGAGTCACAGCAATTCCGTCCCGTTCCTCAGATTTCTCGCGAGATTTTTTAGTGTCGGTTGTCTCTTTTAATGAGGCGCGCGCTAGAGCCTGCCAAAGATCAAGATTTGCTCGATTCATGAGGGTGATGGGCGTCGTCTTTATCGGACCCGACCTCCCCTTGTGTAGAGCACGCTGCGAGACGCTAGGCTGCACATAACGTCCCCAAGTGACACGGCCACTGACACACATCATGTCCAAATTATTGGAATCATACTCGGCGACGCGTGCCGGAAAGAGATCTGACTCCCAATTCGCCGCCGGTGCCGAGAAGCCATCGAGCAGCATTAGGCTGTGCTGCAATTGTGTCTGTCCGTCGAGTCCGGGACGCTTGTGGTTTGCATCGAACGAAGCATCGCTAGTTTGTACTGCTTGCACGCCGTGTAAATCGAAGAGATAGCGCGTATAAGTTTGCAATGACACAGGCTTGATTGCCTTACGATGCGAATCAATCGTGTAGCGATGGATTCGTTGTAGGAGGCGACGTTCACACCATTCAACTTGCTGTGGAGAATTCGACCCAGGATTGAACTGGCCCTGAAAGGCGAAGCCTTCCACTTCTAACGCACACAGCGCCGCGTCTATTTTTGCGGTGGGTAACGCGAGTTCAGATGCCAGCCGGTCAGCCGTCACCGGACCCAGTCCCTCGAGACGCGCGCGCACCAATTCACGAAGCGCATCCTCTGCCTCTAATATCACCCCGTTAAGAAACGCCGGCAGCGCTAGCTCAGACGATTCTTCGGGAAACAACACTTTGAATCGTGGGAGATCTTCGGTCGCAAACACGAGTGCATTCGGATGCGCTGTCAATTGCATCAGGCGACCCTCGGCGACTAAACCCTCGCGCCATCGCCCGTATTCTCGCTCTTCAAATTCCGCCTCTGTAAGATAACCCAAGGTCTGCAGTGCATCGTGTAATTCCTCTGCATTGTGCACCCATGGCCATGCCTCTTCTCTCACCCGCGCAATCGCCTCGGCATCGAGTAAGCTATAGTCTTTGCTCTCCGCAGGATCGGTCCAGCTACGATTACGAATCGCATTCGTACGCCGCTCCTCCGCTGGCGCATCATCCAAAAATGCATAGGGACGCGCATTGATAATTTCCTGTGCGAAGGGCGATGGTTCACGTAAATCTTTTGCTATTAGTTCCAGCTCCCGGCGTTCAATCTTTCCTATCAGATCGATAAGGGCTTCGATGTCCATCGCCTCAGTAAGACAATCATGTATAGTCTGATTGACTAAAGGATGGTCTGGGACATTTCTATTTCCCGTGATGTTTTCCGCACAGGCAATTTGATCGGGGAACACATGTGCGATGAGATCTTCGGCGTCCATCCGCTGAAACTGCGGCGGTACACGCTTGCCATTGCGATTACGCTGAATGGCAAGCGAGCGAGTCGCATTCCAGCGCCAACGGACCTCAAACATAGGTGAATCCAACAGCGCTTGAACTAATACATCGCGTACTGTCGTGGTCTGTAGGTAGCGGAAAACTTCTTCGAGAGGGAAGCTATGCACCGACCCCAACGAAATGACGATGCTGTCTTCACTCGCAGCGGCCTGCAATTCAAAATTAAAAGACTTACAGAACCGCTTGCGGAGCGCTAAGCCCCATCCCCGGTTTATGCGGCTTCCGAACGGAGAGTGGATAACGACATGCATGTCCCCCACTTCATCGAAGAACCGTTCCATGACGATGGTCTCGCGCGTCGGCATAGCGCCAAGCGCGTTCATGCCAGACTGCAAATACTCGACGATTTGAGTCGCTGCTACCCGCGGCAAACCGACCGCATCGACACACCATTGCACCGCTGCTTCTGCCGATTCATCGAGCAATAGGTCAGCAATCTTTTGTCGGAAGTCAGACACCGCTCTCGACAATTCTCGCGTGCGACCTGGACCTTCACCGAACCAGAAAGGGATGCTCGGCTGCATGCCCTGAGCATCGCGCACCCGCACCTTGAGTCCATCGACGCGAATCAACTGCCATGCGTGTGAACCTAAGGTGAAAATATCCCCCGGCACGGATTCCAATGCGAAATCTTCGTTGAGACTACCGACGACAATATCCTCGGGGTCGAGCACAACTTGATAGTCGAACATATCCGGTATCGCACCGCCGTTTGTCAGCGAGGTCAGATTCGCGCCGCGCCTCGGTCGAACTCGACGATTAATCGCGTCGTAATGCAAGTGCGCGCCTCTGCGACCCCGGCGACTCGTATAACCCTCGGCAACCATACGCAGCGTCTCTTCAAATTCTTGCGTGCTGAGATTGCGATAAGGGAAGGCCTTGATGACGAGTTGATACAGTTTATCGACGGGCCAACTGTCAAGTGGCAGCATGTCCTCGTCGCGCGCCAGCGAGCTGTCAGTCGTACCTTCCGCGGAGAATTTAGTCATTGACGAAGGCGTGTTGAGTTTAGGGCGTAGGCCCAAATTTTCACGTGCAGCCGCAATCGCTTCGTTACGAATTTCTAAGGAGGCTGGCTCTAAATATTCAATTTGTGTGACTGATTTATTTTTATTTCGCCGCATCGCCGACAACGCTTCGGCGAGGGGTTGGAAAATCTGCCCCGTGTTGTCGTCATCACATTTATCAACATCATGCTCCGCCAAATTTGTGTGCATGTCACTGCGTCCAACGTCGTGCACCTGCGCAGAGACTTCAGCGACAATCTGCTGAGCGAGTATGTCGAGCGGCTTCTCAGGCATGACGATCGCATCAAGTTCACCGCGGCGGATACTGTGAACCAGCGCGCTCGCTTCAATTAAATCGTCTCTCGTCAACGGGAAAAGAATTCCTTTGGGCGTTCCATTGATCGCGTGACCGCTACGCCCTACGCGCTGCAGAAAGGTCGCAATACTTTTGGGAGAGGAAAACTGCACGACTAAATCTATGGAGCCGACGTCGATACCGAGCTCCATCGATGCCGTCGCCACCAATACCTTCAACTTACCAGACTTTAATCGCTGCTCGGCGTTATGCCGGTGGTCTTTACTCATACTGCCGTGATGAGAGCAAACGACATCGTCGCCAAGCCTCTCCGCGAGGGCGAGCGCGAGTCGTTCGGAAAGACGCCTCGTGTTGACGAACACTAAGGTCGTCTCGTGGCTAGTAATCAGCTCAACTAATCGCGCGTAGAGCTCCTCCCACACCTCGTTGCTCATTAGAGCCGACAGCGGTGATTTTGGGACTTCGATCTGGACATCGAGCGCGCGCTTAAATCCCGAATCGGTGATCGCACAGTCTACCTTCTGCGAGGAAGAGTCCCCCGTTTTCGCTTGCTCAGATTCACGATTCCCCACGAGATAGTTCGCGACCAGCTCGATCGGTTTCTGGGTCGCCGACAAACCGATGCGTTGCAATTTGCGCCCGCCTTGTTCACGAACCAGATACTCCAGTCGTTCCATAGAGAGTGCGAAATGGGAACCGCGCTTATCACCAAGCAGTGCGTGAATCTCATCCACGATTAAGCTGCGGGCAGTAGCGAGCATCGCGCGCCCACTCGCACTCGTAAGAAGCAAATAAAGTGACTCAGGTGTCGTCACCAAGATATGGGGGGGGCTCTTCGCCATCTTCGCTCGCTCACCCGCCGGCGTGTCGCCGGTTCGTACCGCAATGCGTAGATCAACCGGCGCTAGCCCTTGCGCATGGAGTTGCTCTGCGATGCCCTCTAGTGGCAGCTCAAGATTTTTACGAATATCGTTACTGAGCGCTTTGAGAGGCGACACGTAGATAATTTGCACGCCGTCACCGAGCTGATTCTTTATCCCTCGTTGCAATAATTGATCGATGGCCACATAGAACGCCGCGAGTGTCTTTCCGCTTCCCGTCGGTGCCGCAATAAGGGTGTGTCTACCCGCTCGAATTTGGGGCCACGCCTCTTGTTGCGCCAACGTCGCCGTGCCGAAACGACTCTCGAACCACGCTCGGCTCGCAGGGTGAAAC
>JALQUB010000094.1 GCA_023268635.1 Pseudomonadales bacterium | reverse complement strand
TTGGAGCAGTGACAGGTGGAGTCACGACAACAGGTGCTGGAGTTGGAACTGGTTTTTCTGGCGCAGAATTCATGGCTCATTCGACGCCTGTTGCATTTTTTCTTTTTTGTTTTTTTAGGTACATTTATTGTACCAGCGTAGAAATGTTTAGTATTTTGACCTTCGCCAGATCCATATACTATTTGTTGGGCTAATCCTTCTTCCATCAAAGTTCCTCTGAATAATATTTTTATTTCTGCTCTTGTTGGTTACCGCGCTTATTTTTTATTTAACAACAGATGTCAGTGCCTGCCAAACCTTAATGATGATGCCCGCCCGGGCCATGCACATGTCCGTGCGCAATCTCTTCCGCACTCGCGTCGCGTATGCCGACGACTTCGATTTCGTAGTAAAGCGTGCGACCGGCGAGCGGATGGTTGAAGTCGACATCGGCATTGAATTTGCCCACCTTCGAGACCACCACACTCCGCACGCCTCGGTCGGTTTTTACCGCTGCCACCATACCGGGTTTCAGCTTGGTGACACCTTGCTGGAGTTGCAGATGTTTAATCGGCACGCGCTGCATCGCGTCTGATCGGCGAGGACCATAGGCTTCCTCTGGCTTTAGCGTGATTTCGATGCTTTCGCCCACGGCTTTACCTTCTAGCGCGCGCTCAAGGCCAACGACGACATTGTGAAAGCCGTGCAAATAGAAAAGCGGCTCACCGCCGCTTGACTCTTCCATCCAGTCACCGCGGCTACCGTCGGGCGCTACCTCCGCCAACTTGTAGTGAAAACTTACCACCTTGTTGAGGGCGATTGTGGTGGCTGCGGCCTTGCCCTGATCAGCGTCGCTGCCAGTGCCATTATTCGTGTCTAGACTACTCAAAAGTTGTGATCCTCGTTTTTATCGGCGTCTCCTCTACCCCCTATCGTGGCGGCTTATCACGGAGATTTTGCTGCGAGTTTAGCAGACACCCTCCCGGTTTCGCAGAGAAACAGAGCCCGGTTACGAGGTTTATCTCTAATTTTGATGATTTATGCGATCTCTGTTGTAGTTGCGACGTTGCCTATACTTTTTTGCGCCTTTTCTCGATTTTAAGCGCAAAAGTCGATATTTATGCACTTTTTGCCACCATTAAAGCAAATGTAACATTTATGTGACATGATGTGTCTAAGTGTGTCTTTAGGCAGAGTTCAAGAATGGCCCCGCGCCAAATGTAAGCACGACTGCAACTTCGTGACTTATTTTCACTAAGCTGAGCATGTTTGCTCACCTTGGCGGTCACCTAGATGACATAGCGGAAAATTCTGACTCCGCGACTTCCAACCAATCGATGCTGGCGACGAGAGGGTGGTCTAAATAAAAGGGGGCAGCGACCCTCTCCTGCCCACGGCAGGACGGTCGATAAATCAACGCCTCGAATGCAGAAGTCGATGGCTGATCAAAATGAGAATAGGTAACCAACCATGGAACATTCACAATTTACAAAGTTTTCTCCAATCACTGTTCTGGTAAAACGCACAATTAGAAAGCTTCGCATCGACGCCGGCCATTCGATGAATGAGGGCGCACGACTACTCGGTGTATCGCGCAAGCAGCTCGAAGACATCGAGACGATTCGCAACTACGGTTGTCATCTCGACCTTGAGCTACTCGCGAAGATCAAAATCATTTACCGAACGTCTCTCGACGAGATCGTTGGCGAGCTGCCCGATGATTATTATTCGGAGTATTTCGAACGTCCGAGAAAAAAGACTAGAAGTGATAGTAAGCACTAACTTATCTGCCAACCTGGTCTCTTTAGCTTTAGTGGGCGCTCATCTAGATGGGCTTAGAGGGGTCGATGCACGTCTCCAATTATTTAGAGCTCAGGCGTGATTTACCTGAAGAAAAGGTAAACCGAATCAATATTTTCGTCTTCTACCGCGACTAATGTATCGAGCATAATTATCATTAAGGCGACCGGATTAGCTGCCGATTACGATATTGTCTAATTTGTAAGAGCAGTTCGAACTATCGAAAGTACGCGATGGATAAAAACATTTTAACGAAAGACGAACTCAGGGCTTTAGATGAGGCGACCGCAGATTACGGCGCTGCGACGAATTACTGGCTCTTAAAAATTCACATCTGCTTCATTATCGGCCTTACCTTGATGGTGTTCGCAGGCCTCTATCCTGATCAAGTGATCAGATGGCTTAGACTGGTCGAATCGCCCTATAAAGATACCCTCTATGAATTACTAGAACTGCGAACGATGACGATTGCCATCATGATAATCGCCGGCTATTTATGTTATCGCTATCTACCGAACATCAAGATCGCGCTCGGTATAATTTTGAGTGTCGTTGTGATGAACCTTTTTATGGACATCCCCGTCTATTACTCAGCTAAACTAGCTCTCGGTGATTGGGACCTTTCGATTCTCGTTGTCGCCCGCTTAGTACTGATCTACTTTTTGGCTAGTCTCTATCTCACCGCCGAATATTTGCCATGCCCCCCGAGAAAGCTTTTTGCCAACCCTTTTCGCAACAACGGCCACTCTCGAGCCCTGAAATAGCATGAGTATTTCAACGCTATGTTATTCGAATCGCTCTGCATTTTTCATCCCAAAAGAGGTTTGAAATGCGCCCTGAATCAAGGCAATTTGTCAGGCGAGCACAACTGCTCTTTTAAATATCAATCCTATTTCCGATAATCGTGCTATTTATTAGTCCGGATATAATGGAAAAGCTCGGGTTGATTCGACTCGAAGAACCGCGGCTGAGAATGATCGCTGTCTCTCGAGGTGTCTTAGCACTGGTTCTTATCTCTGCGGTATTTCTAGCATGGTGGCGGCAGCATTGGCTTAAAGAGATACTCGGCTTTGTTGCCGTGTCTAGCACAGCCAACCTAGTAACTGACCTCCCGATGATTTATGAATTACGTATCGAAGAACCGTCTATTATTGGCGCATTGCTATTCTTGATCCGAGCTTTGCTCTCAATTTTGGCTATCTCTCTATATTTAGATTTCGACAGCGCACCAAAGGATTTAAGAATCAGAAAAACACTATTGTCGTTGAGACTCTCAAAGGACAAAAAGAATCGCGATTAGTCATGGACTAATTATTGATTAAAATACGCCGCAATTAAGAACGCTTCGACAACGATCAAGCCTAGAAAAAGCCGAAAAGAAAGGTGTGCAACCTCGTTTGAGGTAGTCACATTTTTATCAAAGGACTGTCTCTCTAGTCTCGACACAAGGTTAGAAGCGGACGTTGAATTATCGGCTTTACCTTCGGCGGATTGCTCATCAGCTACTTGCGGTATCAGATCTGGATTCGATAATTCCGGGGTTGACCGAACGAAGTCTAAATCATTGATTAACTGCAACACTTCGTCGCCCTTCGGACTATGTTTTGCAAGCGCCTCCAGAATCTGAAATTCTCGCTCGCTGGGCAAATCAAACTCAACTGATAGAGATGTCGACAGATTTGCGCTGTTAGACCGCGCTGATAAACGGTCTCTCGGCTCTAGTCTCAATACGCCAATATTAGCTTTTGCCAGTTGTGAAGACAGCGTAGTAATGAGATGCCAATCGGTTTCTGCGACAAGGTCTTCGCTATCAACTATTAGCACACTGCGAGAAGTCTTCGATTCGTGCGCCAACTGAGCGCTATCCGACGAGAGAATTTCCTCGAGCGACGTCTCTTTTAGCTGAGCGTTAATTATCGACAAGAGGTCTGGACCGGACAAAGGATCGAAGCTTAAAAGCGTTATCGCAGGATCATCGCGAAGACGCGCAATACAAAGCTCTTTGTAATGCCTTGCCATCGCATAATTCTCTGAAACAAAGACTAGAGATCTTGATGCCCGTAACGACTCCAAAGCCTCGTTTACCCTCGCAAGATGGTCATCGCTCAAATAGAAACCCTCGGGGCGCTGCCTGAGTTCAAATTGCCGTTTCAGCTGTTCTGCACGTAAGCGCGCCTGCTCTGAGACGCGTGGCTGATCTGAGCCGGCGGCACTTTCGCCAGATGCTCCGTTCTGATCACTCATCTATTTTTCGTCCTTCGAAATCGAATTTCATTTCCGCTGGTAAACTCACTCGCGGTTTCTTCGCTGCTCGACCGTTGCGTCCGAACGAATTAAGGTGGAACACATAGGCAATGACCTCGGCCACTGCTTCAAACAATGGTCGCGGAATATCTTGGTCGATCTCTGTGGTAAAGAACAACGCACGCGCAAGCATCGGCTCTTCGAACAGCATCACGCCCTCCTCTTCAGCGCGTTCTCGAATACGCTGGGCTATCAGATCGGCCCCTTTCGCCACTACCCGCGGCGCCTCTTGGCTACCCACTGCATAAGACAGCGCGACGGCAAAATGAGTTGGGTTGGTGACTACAACATCGGCATCCTTTATCGCGTCCATCATATGTGACATGGCAATTTCGCGCTGCTTCTGCCGTATCCTACTCTTAACCTCAGGCCGTCCCTCAGAGTCTTTATACTCGTCTTTAATCTCCTGAATCGACATTTTAAGCTTGTTGCGAAAAGAGATCATTTGATAGGGAACGTCGATCGCTGCAATGATCAAGAGTGAAAGTGATATTGCAAAGATGCCAGTAACAAGAATCCCTAAACCTTCAGCTGACGCCGCCGACGGCGGAAGAATACTCAAGGTAAATATTGAGTCGAAATAGTAGGACACGACTAGAAAGATAATGCCGCCTATAAGACCAAGCTTGAGCAAACCCTTAGTGAGTTCGACAAGGCTCTTTACCCCGAACATCCGTCCAAGACCCTGGATAGGATTAAGCTTTGAGGCTTTTGGCATAAATCCTTTTACGGAGAAACCAATCCCACCCACGAAGAAGGCTCCCGCGAACGCGAGTAAAATGGTCACAAAGAAGATAGGCGACGCAATTGTGAGGCAGCGTATTAATAGCTCAAAAAAGTAGGCGCCAACTTGGTTCGAATCGCTTATTACAGAGGCATCGAATACAAACGCTGTTTGCAAGGCTGAAAGAAGATTACTCGAGATGTCATCGCCAATAAACAAGAACATTGCTGCGACCGCAATCATTAGCAGAGCAACACTAAGGTCTTGAGAGCGAGCAAATTGACCTTCTTCGCGTGTCTTGTCTAATTTTTTCTGGGTTGGTTCCTCTGTTTTGTTGTCATCATCTGCCATCTGTCACAACCCCCAGAGCGTTGCTAATAAGGCAAACCCGTCTTGCCAAAAAATACCTATTCGCTGAATGATCCCAGGAATAGCGAGCATCAGCAAAACGGTACCTGCAACTAGGATCGCCGGAAAGCCAACCGAGATAATATTAAGCGAAGGTGCCGAGCGCGTGATCATTCCCAATCCTGCGTTGATTAGCAGAACTGATATTAGAATGGGCAACGCAACCACGAGCCCACCTAAAAAAAGTAGCGGCGACCATTCGATAAACACGCGATAGATGAGATCCAGCGAGAACGTCTCATCAACAGGAATGGTTTGAAAACTTTGTAAGAGAAGCTGAATGAGAATGAGATGGCCGTCGACAGCAATGAAGATAAATGTCGAAAGGATAATGAGAAACTGCGATATTACCGGCACATTACCAAGGCTTGGATCG
>JALQUB010000056.1 GCA_023268635.1 Pseudomonadales bacterium | reverse complement strand
GTACTCGGTTTCATTGGTGGCACCAGTGATCGTCCGGCCCCTATTACGGACAAAGAAGCGGCTGCTATTCTGCAGCGCTTAGAAGACAATGTTGATCAGCCGACTCCGAAAACGCTGTTTGAAGTGGGTGAAGTGGTGCGGGTTACTGACGGACCATTTGCTGATTTCAATGGTGTTGTAGAAGAAGTTGATTACGAAAAGAGCCGTCTAAAAGTATCTGTATTGATCTTCGGTCGCTCTACCCCAGTTGAACTGGAGTTTGCTCAAGTAGAAAAGGCTTGATCAAAAAATCACCGATAGTGTTGTAAGGGGCTGCGGATAATATTATAATTCGCGGCCCTAAAATTCATGGGGAGCCCTAAAAAGGCGTTTGCACCCGTTAGAGGAAATCTAAAATGGCTAAGAAAGTCCAAGCATATATCAAACTGCAAGTTGCAGCTGGTATGGCTAACCCAAGTCCCCCTGTTGGTCCAGCTCTGGGTCAGCACGGTGTTAACATCATGGAATTCTGTAAGGCGTTCAATGCTGCTACTCAGAGCATGGAGCCCGGCCTGCCTATTCCTGTAGTGATTACGGTCTACGCAGATCGTAGCTTCACTTACATAATGAAAACCCCTCCTGCATCCGTGTTGCTGCGTAAAGTTACTGGCATCGCGAAGGGCAGTGGTCGTCCAAACACTGAGAAAGTGGGCACGGTCACTCGTGCACAGCTCGAAGAAGTGGCGACACAGAAGATGGCTGACCTAACTGCGGCTGATATGGATGCAGCGGTTCGCACATTGGCGGGCAGTGCGCGTAGCGCAGGCCTCATCGTCGAGGGAGTGGAATAACATGGCTAAATTGACTAAGAAGAAAAAAGCACTCGCGGCTAAGATCGAGTCAGGAAAAGCCTACTCGGTATCGGAAGCACTAGCGCTTCTTGCTGAATTCGCCACTGATAAATTCAGAGAGTCGCTCGACGTTTCAGTTAACCTAGGTATCGATGCGCGTAAATCAGATCAGGCAGTTCGTGGTTCGACTGTGCTTCCTTCAGGCACGGGCAAAGACGCTCGTGTTGCCGTGTTCGCTCAAGGCGAAAACGCGGAGAAGGCGAAGGCGGCTGGCGCTGACGTAGTTGGCTTCGATGATCTCGCGGAGAGCATCCAAGCAGGCAACCTCGATTTTGATGTTGTTATCGCTACTCCTGACGCGATGCGTGTTGTCGGTAAGCTCGGCACGGTACTCGGCCCACGTGGCCTCATGCCAAATCCTAAGGTAGGCACTGTTACCCCTGACGTGGAGACTGCGGTCAAGAACGCGAAGGGCGGTCAAGTGCGCTACCGCTCAGACAAAAATGGCATCATCCATGGCGGCATAGGCAAGGTCGATTTCGACGCAGCCGCGGTCACGGCAAATCTCGAGGCGCTTTTACAAGACCTCAAGAAAGTGAAGCCTGCGTCAGCGAAAGGTGTCTACATTCGCAAGGTTACCCTGTCATCGACTATGGGTCCTGGCTTACAGATCGACCATTCGTCGCTCGCAATTTAAAGATTAAGTGGGGTAGCGCGGATTCCGCGCGGCCCACGCTGTTGTGCCCGGGGCTTTGAAAGACGAGTTTCGATGGCGCAGCCAAGAACTTTGGGGTTTTGCTAGGAAACTGGCAAGGCCGTCAAAGACCGTAGGTGAAGAATCAGTACGTAGGGTTCTTCTTAATGTCCTACGCAGATGGTGAACCCGATCTAGGTTATTGGCTTGTTTCGCAAGCTACTGCCTAGATTCTACTCACCGAACGAAAGAAAACAGAGATGAAACTTTTAAGGCTTACCTCTGTTTTCGTCCAAAGCTCGAAAGAGCTTAAGGATTACTTGACGCAGTTTTTAGTTCCATTTCGATATTCGATTAGGAATTGACCGACAGCGAAGGGTGATCACAACAATATGGAGTTGAGATAGTGGCTATTAGATTGGAAGACAAGAAACAAATAGTTTCCGAAGTCAATCAAGCTGCTAGCAGTGCTTTGTCTGCAGTTCTCGCCGACTATCGTGGCGTGACTGTAAGTCAGATGACTGCACTTCGTAAGAATGCTCGTGAAAACAACGTCTACCTTCGTGTTGTTCGCAACACCTTGCTTAAGCGAGCGGTAGAAGAGACTGAATTCGAGTGCATTCAAGAAGTGTTAGTCGGACCAACTATTCTCGCGTTTTCGCAGGAAGATCCAGGTGCCGCCGCGCGTGTGCTGAAGGATTTTGCGAAAGAGAATGACAAGTTTGAAATTAGAGCACTGTCTGTTGGTGGCAAGCTATTAGACGCGAGCCAGATTGATGTGTTGGCGAAACTGCCTACGCACGATCAAGCGCTGTCTATGCTTATGAGCGTCATGCTGGCGCCTGTAACGAAGCTTGCGAGAACTTTGAACGAAGTTCCCTCGAAGGTAACGCGTGGCGTTGCTGCGGTTCGAGACCAAAAGCAGGAAGCAGCCTAGTTCGTTTCGTTGCTTAGGCAGCGAGATTTAAACAATTTACATTTATAGATTAGGAGATAAGAGTCATGGCTCTATCTAAAGAAGAAGTATTAGACGCGATTGCAGAAATGTCAGTAATGGACGTAGTTCAACTTGTTGAAGCTATGGAAGAGAAGTTCGGTGTCTCTGCAGCTGCGGCTGTTGCTGTTGCTGCGGCTCCTGCTGCTGGCGGTGACGCTGGTGGTGCGGCTGAAGAGAAGACTGAGTTCGACATCGTTCTTGCATCTGCAGGCGACAAGAAAGTTAACGTCATTAAAGCGGTTCGCGGCATCACAGGTCTTGGCCTGAAAGAAGCGAAAGAGCTTGTTGACGGTGCGCCTTCTACGCTGAAAGAAGCTGCGCCTAAGGGCGAAGCTGAAGAGGCTAAGAAAGCTCTCGAAGAGGCTGGCGCTACAGTTGAGCTTAAGTAATCAGCTTAAGTTTATAAGCGACACTCGCCGGGTGCAGATTTCTGCATCCGGTGTTCGTCGTTGCAGGACATCTACACCCTTAGTACCCCACTAGTACGCAACGCTAGGAACACAGCAATGGCCTATTCGTATACAGAGAAAAAACGAATCCGTAAAAATTTCGGCAAGCTGCCGAGTGCTATGGATATACCGTACCTCTTATCTATACAAGTCGATTCCTATAGACAGTTTACCCAGCTCGACAGCCCGCTCGATGCGCGCAAAGACCAAGGTCTTCATGCCGCGTTTAAGTCCGTTTTCCCAATAGTCAGCTATTCGGGCAAAGCGTTACTCGAGTACGTGAGCTATGAGTTAGGCAAGCCGGTATTCGACGTGAAAGAGTGTCAGTTGCGTGGCTCCACGTATTCGGTCTCATTGAGAGTGAAGGTTAGGCTGATCCTTTATGATAAGGAATCAACCACTCAAACGATCAAAGACATTAAAGAACAAGAAGTCTACATGGGTGAGATCCCATTGATGACTGATTCCGGAACCTTCGTCATCAACGGTACGGAGCGAGTAGTTGTGTCTCAGCTTCACCGTTCTCCTGGCGTGTTCTTCGATCACGATCGCGGTAAGACGCATAGTTCGGGCAAGTTGCTCTACTCTGCGCGCGTGATTCCTTACCGTGGCTCATGGCTCGATTTCGAATTTGACCCTAAGGACATGGTTTATGTGCGTATCGACCGCCGCCGCAAATTGCCGGCCACGGTGCTCATGCGTGCGCTCGGTTATTCTTCGCAGGAGATCCTTGAGACTTTCTACGAGAACAACACGTTCAAGATTTCAACGACGAAAGACGAGACAACTTTCTCGCTGCAGTTAATTCCTGCGCGTCTACGTGGTGAAGTGCTTAATTTCGATATCGTTGACAAGAAAGGATCGGTCATCGTCGAAAGCGGTCGCCGCATCACGAGCCGCCATGTACGCCAGATGGAAACGGCGAAGTTAAAAGATCTTGTTGTTACCGAAGATTTCCTCGTCGGTGAAGCTCTCGCGGCTGATATCGTCAATCAGGAAACAGGGGAAATACTCTTCCCATGTAACGCTGAGATTACTCACGAAATGCTGGCGGAACTCGCTAAACAAGGCGTGAGCGAATTCCAAACAATTTACACGAATGATCTCGATTGCGGTCCATTCATTTCGGACACCTTGCGCATCGACAACACGACTTCGAAGCTCGAAGCGATGGTCGAAATTTATCGCATGATGCGTCCTGGCGAACCACCCACTAAAGAGTCTGCTGAGAACTTGTTCGCGAATTTATTCTTCTCACCAGAGCGATACGATCTCTCTGCTGTGGGTCGCATGAAGTTCAATCGCCGTCTAGGTCGCCAAGAGACTGAAGGATCTTCAGTGCTCGACCAAGACGACATCGTAGATGTGCTGAAAACACTCGTCGCGATTCGCAATGGCTTCGGTTCGGTGGACGATATCGATCACCTCGGTAACCGTCGCATTCGTTCGGTTGGTGAGATGGCGGAGAATCAATTCCGTGTCGGACTCGTCCGTGTTGAGCGTGCTGTCAAAGAACGCTTGAGCATGGCGGATTCGGAAGGCCTCATGCCGCAAGACATGATTAATGCGAAGCCTGTGGCCGCTGCGATCAAAGAATTCTTCGGTTCAAGCCAATTGTCTCAATTCATGGATCAGAACAACCCGCTGTCTGAGGTCACTCACAAGCGTCGTGTATCTGCTCTCGGCCCAGGCGGTTTGACTCGTGAGCGTGCTGGTTTCGAAGTGCGCGACGTGCACCCGACCCACTACGGACGTGTCTGCCCGATTGAGACTCCAGAAGGACCGAACATTGGTTTGATCAACTCGCTCGCGATCGCTGCAAAGCAGAGCTGAATCGCAGAGATCACCTTTGTTTTACCTGTGCCTGGCGGGCCTTGGATGAGGCAGATGTCTGGGGTGTTTAAAGCCACCTCGATCGCTTCACGCTGTCGTCGGTTGGGTTTTCCGCCTTGGAAAGCCTCTCGGATCGCTTTTTTAATATGAGGTTGATCGAGGTGATAGCGGGTCTGCCTCGCGATGGGCGCGGCGCGCCCCTCCATTAAAAGCCCAAGGGTGGGGATGCCCGCGCTCCCCTCACGAAGCTTACGTTCAGCCGCCTCTCGACGCTTGATACGCGCGAGGTCACCAACCAAAGAGAGCGATAAGCTACCAGTAGACGGCAGTTGAGCTGTAGGTTTGTGAGCGTCGCGCTGATCTGGTTTGAGATAAATCCAAAGAG
>JALQUB010000043.1 GCA_023268635.1 Pseudomonadales bacterium | reverse complement strand
AACCTTCTGCGAATCCGTAATACGGTATCCGATGTAAGCCTCGAGGTAGTCACAGCGGAAGGGATGGCGAAAGAGATTCAAGAGCAAATACAGAGCTTCATGCAGGAGCTCGCGGCGCTAGAAAATTCAACCACTGCGTCTATTGAAAGCATCGAAAAATTACGCGCAGACGTAAGAGCCTTAGAGGAAGAATTGCTACGCCTTCAGGCCAGTGCTCTGGATCAGGAAGGGAATAGCGTGCGTCAGTTTCTCGGCGATGGTAGTCGACAGTATTTAACGGGCTTGTTTCTCGGTGGGCAGCGGATCCTGATTTTGGTAGATAGCTCGAGCAGTATGCTGGACGAAACGCTGGTCAATATCATTCGCACTCGCAATATGAGTGACGAGCGCAAGAAAGCCGCGCCCAAATGGCAGCGCGCGGTCAGAACGATTGATTGGGTGACTTCTCAGTTACCGATAACGAGCCGTTATCAGCTCTGGCATTTTAGTGACACTACGGAATCTCTCCTCACCGGGGATAAATTCGTGTGGCAGGAGGTCGCGGATCGAGAAGGGATTAATGAGGGAATTGAAAATTTAAAAACGCTAGTGCCGAATAACGGCACAGACTTGCAGCAGGTGTTCCAAGCTGTCGCGGTGATGGATGAGCCGCCCGATAATATTTTCCTCATCACCGACGGTCTTCCGACGCTCGGGTCGAAGGGTAGACGAACCGGGTTGATCACGCCGAAAGACAGGCTCGATTTATTTGAGGACGCGATCGAGGTGCTTCCTAACAATGTGCCAGTTAATATTGTGCTGCTACCGCTCGAAGGTGACCCGACAGCATCAGCTGCGTATTGGCAACTCGCACAGATTACTCGAGGTTCATTTATAACCCCCTCGAAGGATTGGCCTTAATGCTCAAGCGAAGCCGAGAGACAGAGTCCTTCACCGTGTCCTTCCTCGACGTGGCATCATGCGGATTCGGTGCGATGATTATTCTATTGATGCTCGCGAAGCCATCACAACCCACGCCTCTTGATGAAGTTGAAGCGACGCCAACCGCAGTCATTGCTGAGTTACAAGAACAGCTATTCGACATCCGTGGTGAGACCAGAGTGGTGAACCAAGAACTTACCGCCAAGCGAGAACAGCTCTCGTCAATAAAAGAAAGAGTCGCGAGACTGCGCCGGGATCTCAGCGAGGTGCAGGGTCAGTTTCAGACTTCGAAGCAACTATCAGATGAAAGCACGGATGAAATTGGCAAACTGTCATTGGCGCAGCAGACCTTAACAGAAGAAATGCAGAGGCTGGCCGCGAATAGCCGCGCACCTGAGAACAATGCCATCGGAGGCATCCCGGTCGACAGCGAATATATTATTTTCGTGATAGATACTTCCGGCTCGATGTTCAACAATCCTAGCTGGGGTAAGATGCTCGGCGTGATCGAAGACACATTGAATGTTTACCCCGACGTCAAAGGCATCCAAATAATGAACGACATGGGTGACTACATGTTCGATTCATTTCGTGGCCAATGGATTCCCGACACGCCTGCCCGTCGAACGCAAATACTCTCGACCTTGCGTAATTGGAATCCTTTCAGTAATTCGAGTCCAGTCGAGGGTGTGACACGAGCGATCAATACCTTTTATGCGCCTGATAAGAAGATTAGCATTTATGTGCTAGGCGATGATTTCCAACCGGGTGGATCTATCCGTGATGTATTGCGTACTATAGATCGCATAAATGTCGAAGATGCAGAGGGCAATCGGTTAGTGCGCATTCATGGCATTGGCTTTCCTACTATTTTCTCAGGGCCAGCGCGGTTCCAACAGAGTGTTTATCGTTATTCGACACTAATGCGCGAGATGACACAGCGAAATGGTGGTACATTCGTAGGCCTAAACGATTTTCAATAGCGAAGCTGAACTTAATGATGAAATTAATAAAAGAAGTCAGCCATTATAAATCTATGATGCACCACCGTGCGGTGCTTATGCTCGCTTCTTGTGCATTGCTACTCAGCGCCTGTGGGGTGAGCAGTGTCGTCGTGCAGGGTAGTTTCCCTGCTCCCAATGTGGCGCGCCTGCCAATGAACATTGCCGTTGTCTATGACGAGGAATTACGTAACTTCCACTATATTGAATACTCTGAGAAAGGCGATGAGGAGTACAACATAGCAAGTGGTAATTCACACGTAGATCTTTTCAACGCGGTGTTGCCGGCGATGTTCGAGTCGGTAGTTGTCGTTGACAATGTTCAAGCGGCCATCGAGAGTGGTGTGGACGCTATCTTCATCCCCAGGATAGATGAATTTCAGTTGGCTCTGCCGAATAAGACGAAGCTAGACGTCTATGAGGTTTGGATTCGTTACAATATGAGCTTTCTTGAGGGCGATGCCACACAAATAGCAGACTGGGTGCTGACTTCTTATGGAAAGACACCTACCCAGAATATGCGCTCCGCGGATTCAGCCATTAATGATGCAGCGGTGGTCGCACTACGCGACCTGGCATCTAGCTTCTCTCTCTCCTTTGGACAAGTGCCAGAAATCAGAGATTGGCTCGCGTCTCGATAATGAAAAATTGCCAAACGCCTGATAGCGGTGTAAGAACGTAGTCATGGTCAATCGAAATAAGGAGGCTTTGTGAAACAATTCCCATCGTTAGCACTGACCTTCATAGAGATGGGTCAGCTAAAAGCTTTCTCACTGCTGTGCGTAATAGCGGTGCTAGGCGCTTGCACGAGTACCACCGTTGACGAGTTTAGACAGGGAGAAACCGGCATTGAGCGAGGTGAGTCTATCGTCATATTAGGACGCCGCCATGCCAGTGACTACGAAACGCGAGCGGAGTTTGTCCAGTGTGTGGGCGATCGTATAGAGTCCGGCAGCAACGCAATTAGCGTCATTCCTGAGCAAGAATTTGTCGATGCCATGTTTCCTTGGTTTGAGCCTCGAACTGCTCCTTTGCGGACGCGCGACTTGGAGCGTCTGATGGCGGAGCAGGTGGTGGCGGGGAAAATGAATGAGTTCGGTGTGCGCTACATGGTGTGGTTAGATGGCTATACCGAGACCACAGGGCGTACCGGCACTATTTCTTGCACCGTCGGCCCCGGTGGCGCAGGCTGCTTCGGATTTGGGTCTTGGGAGGATGATTCGAATTTCGAAGCTCGAGTTTGGGATGTCGCTTCATTGCAAAATGTGGGCACTATTAGTACCGACGCCACGGGACAGTCCTATGTGCCCGCGCTGGTTATTCCGATTCCATTTATTGCTCGTGTCGAGGCAAATGCCTGCACTAGACTTGCTGAGCAACTTAAACAATTCGTGAACGGTGGATAGCCAAGGTTTTTCACGGAGAATTCTATGCCACGTTATTTAGCTACTAGTGCACTTCTTCTCATGGTTCTTATTCTTGACAGCTGCGCAGTCAATCCTGCGACAGGCAGCGCGAACATTGTGCTTATGTCCGAGAACAAAGAAAAAGAAATTGGACGAGAAGAACATGAGAAAGTCATGGCCTCAATGTCTGTTTACGAAGACGAGGAGTTACAGGCCTATGTGGAAGAGGTTGGGAATGCATTGGTCGCCGTCAGCCACCGACCTGATTTAGAGTATAAGTTTACGATTATCGACAGCCCGGAGATTAATGCGTTTGCATTGCCGGGAGGTTATGTCTATGTGAATCGTGGCTTGTTGACCTTCACTAACTCGGAGGCGGAGCTCGCTTCGGTCTTGGGACACGAAATTGCACACATCACTGCACGCCACGCTGTTCAGCAACAGGCCCGTGGCGGTTTGGTGGGCGCAGCCGCGACAGTGACCGGCATAGTGACAGCGGTCGCGACTGGCAGCGGTTACGTGGGATCGCAAATCAGTGAAGTAGCCTCTATTTGGGCACAAACAGGGCTTAGTGGCTATGGTCGCGAGCACGAGCTCGAGGCCGACAGCATAGGAGCCGAATATGTTGTTAAGGCGGGCTATGACCCCGCCGCGATGATTAAGGTCATTACCGTATTAAAAAACCAAGAAGACTTTAACCGCAAAGTATCTGGCAGTGGCGGTGGCTATCATGGTCTCTTCGCTACCCATCCTCGCAATGACACCCGCCTGCAAAAAGCAATCGAAGATGTCGCGCGCTTAGAGGGGAATGCGATCACTCGCACCGACGACACACGCTTCCGCAGCGAGCTTGAAGGACTCATCGTGGGCCAGAGCAAGCAGAGTCTGCGAGGAGACGCTCGTAATCGATATTATCAAGACCTTCTTGGTTACACAGTCGTATTCCCTCCCGAGTGGGAAGTAGTAGAGACGACGACCACCGCGACTGGAGCACTCGAAGGGCGTGGCGAGATTCGCATCGAGGCCTTACGACTTCAGGACAATCTCGATCCTCGGCTATTTATTAAAGAAAATTTAGGCATAGAAAATTTGAAACGTTCAGAAGCCCTCGAACAATTTCGATTGCAGGGGCATACGGGAATTTCGAGCTCAGCGGGGGTCGATGAACGGATCGCAGTTATCTATATGGGTCGACGCGCATTCGTGTTCCGAGGTCATGCAATTAATGCAGACGAGGCTGACGAGATCGACGAAGAGTTATTGGGAGTCATCCGGTCATTCAGGGCGATTCAGCGAGGAGAGGGTAATGGCGCCGAAGCTAAGATCCACTTCGTACAGGCGAGTGAGTTTTTCGATTTTTCTGTCGTTGCGCAACAGAGCCGAATCGTCAACTATCCAGAAGAGACTCTTCGCTTACTTAACAACTACTACCCGAGCGGTAACCCCAAAGAAGGGGACTGGATCAAACTAGTTGAATAAGCAACGCATGGGCGAATTGCTGTCACTGCAGCGCCTGCGAGAGTAAACTGTGCGGATGGCGAGTCGCGATGAAGCACAAGATAATATACTGATCATCGGCCCCTCTTGGGTCGGCGATATGGTGATGGCACAAAGCTTGTTCATACTGCTTAAGTGCCGACGCCCCAGTTGCCGCATTACGGTACTCGCGCCCGCGTGGACCAAACCCCTCTTAGATCGCATGCCCGAGGTAGATGCCAGTTTTGATCTGCCCTTTGGCCACGGCGAGTTAAAACTTGCCGCACGACGCCGCTTTGGCGTTTCCTTACGTGAAGCTGCGTACACACAGGCTATCGTACTCCCCAATTCTTTGAAGTCTGCCCTTATTCCCTGGTTCGCAAATATTCCTCTGCGGACGGGATGGCGAGGTGAGGCGCGAGGTCTGTTATTAAACGATTGCCGTGTGTTGGATAAAACACGCTATCCGCTCATGGTCGAACGGTTCGATGCCCTCGCCTTCGAGCGTGGGGCCGAGCTACCAGCGAAGCTTCCAGATCCCCGCTTGATTGTCCGTCGCGACGAAGTGGATGCCGTGCTCACACGTTTTGGCATAGCGACCGACTCCCAGCGACCTTTGCTCGCGGTATGCCCTGGGGCGGAGTTCGGCCCATCAAAGCAGTGGCCTGCGGAACAATTCGCGAGCACTTGTGCAGAGCTCATTCGTCTGGGTTGGCGAGTAGCCCTATTCGGTTCGAGTGGTGATTCGGCGATTGCTCAAGAAATCAGCAAGGGCATCGTTACTAAGATAGGCGCCGAGCTGGCAAGAAATAGCTATAACGTTGCAGGCCAAACAAATCTGGAAGAAGCGATAGACTTAATGGCGGGATGCAGCGCCGTATTATCGAATGACTCTGGGTTGATGCACATAGGCGCAGCACTCGAGCTGCCTGTTGTTGCTCTCTACGGATCAACCTCCCCGGACTTTACACCTCCGCTAACGAATCGGTCTCGTTTGTTGGCGAGTGATATCGAGTGTCGGCCGTGCTTCGATAGGACTTGTCGATTTGGCCACGGGAGATGCATGACGGAGTTAAAGCCAGAACATGCTGTGCGAGCATTGTTGGATCTCCAAGAAAATTATTTTAAGAAAAGCAACGAGGCTAGAAGGTAACTGTAGTGCGCGTATTAATTGTAAAGGTCTCGTCTCTAGGCGACATAATCCACACATTGCCGGCCGTCACTGACGCGCGTCGCGCACGACCCGACATTATGTTCGATTGGGTGGTTGAAGAAAATTTTGTCGAAGTTCCGGCTTGGCATCCGGCGGTAGATCGAGTGATACCAGTCGCTTTTCGTCGCTGGAAGAAGAATGTGCTGAAGTCACTCCGGGGGTCTGAATTTAAGAAGTTCCGAGAAGAAATAAAACGAGAACATTATGATCTCGTAATAGACGCACAAGGGCTCATTAAAAGTGGGGTGATTAGTCGAATGTCGCGAGGTCTGACGGTCGGACTTAGCGATCGTACAATACGTGAACCACTCGCTACGCTCTTCTACAACAAAGTGTATTCTGTCCCATGGTCGGAGCACGCGGTCGATCGTGTTCGACAATTGTTTGCACGCGCATTGCAGTATGAGTACAACCCGCGGGTAATCGATTACGGCATTAACCAGGCGCGCATCCAAGGTCGGGTGCAAGCGGAGAATGACACTAAACGAGTTGTGTTTCTGCACGGAACCACATGGCCAACTAAGCATTGGCCGGTGAGCTATTGGGCACGTCTAGCGAAGATAGCTTCTTCGAAGGGGTTCGAAGTGTTATTGCCTTGGGGCGATGATAGCGAACGAGAACGCGCCCAAAGTATTGCGCGACAATCGGCTGCTACCGTGCTCGAAAAACAATCATTGACGGAATTGGCGGCAAAGCTATCTAGTGTGAATGGCGTGATAGCCGTAGACACGGGACTCGGACATCTCGCCGCCGCGCTCGCCCGACCAACTTTGTCACTCTATGGTCCAACGAATCCAGGCCTTTCTGGAACTTATGGTCATACTCAGAGCCATTTGAAATCTGAGTTAGCCTGTTCGCCCTGTATGAAGAAGTCTTGCGCGTATAAAGGAGAAATTCTTGAAGACGGCGATCCTATTGTGCCACCGTGTTTTTCGACACACTCACCCGAACAAGTGTGGCAGGCATTCGAAACTCTGATGGCTGAGGCAGCAGTTGGCCGGCGGGCGAGCAGTTATGGTGAAGAAGAGGCGCAGTTTATTCAGCCGTATGCAGAGTCTGTAAGAGGAAAAGAGTGAACAAACGCATGAAGCTCAGTTTCGTCATTTACTCCTATTTCCCCTATGGCGGGCAGCAGCGCGACTTCATGCGCATACTCAATGAGTGTCTTTCCCGCGGTCATCAAGTTGATGTTTATACGCTACGTTGGGAAGGTGAAGTTCCTGCGGGGGTCACAGTTCACCGTGCAGCAGTTAGCGCATTCACTCGCACAAGCTTATACAAAAAGTTTTCTCGTTGGCTCGATGCCAAGCTCGCCCAATCCGCCACGAGCTATGTGGTAGGGTTTAATAAAATGCCTGGCTTGTCGATTTATTACGCGGCCGACCCATGCTTCCTCGAGATGGCACAGGAGCAGCGTCCCGCCTATTATCGATACACACCTCGTTATAAACACTTTAGCGGCTATGAAGCCGCGGTTTTGGGTGAGGAAAGTAACACAGAAGTTTTATATCTCTCTGCTCAGCAATATTCTGCGTTCACAAAATATTATCCAACGAGCAAGAACCGTTTACACGCGCTCCCGCCTGGGCTAGCGGAAGATAGGAAATTGGATGACCGGAGTAGCGAGGGACGACGGCAAAGGAAATTGATCGCTCGCCGCTCGCTGAACGCGGAATTTCAGATTGCCGAAGATGCAACGCTCATCCTGCAGATTGGATCAGGATTCAAGGTGAAAGGTGTGGATAGGGCTTTGAAGGCGATCGCTGCACTGCCTAAAGAGATGAGAGACTCTTCACATTATCTGTTAGTGGGCAGCGATAAGCCTAGGGTCTATCTTGCATTGGCTAAGCGATTGGGAATCGCGGAGCGTGTGACGATTGCGGGTGGCAGAGACGATGTCCCAAGTCTACTAGCGGCCGCTGATCTCATGCTTCACCCTGCTTATCGAGAGAGCGCCGGCTATACACTTCTTGAAGCCATTGTTGCAGGGCTACCGGTATTGGCGACGGCGACCTGTGGTTATGCCTGTCATATCAAGCAGGCAGACGCGGGTGTAGTCTGCGATGAACCGATAACACAGACGAGTATAAACGAAGCGTTAGACATGACTCTGCGTGCATTGCCTACTTCATCATGGTCAGAAAATGGCCTCGCTTACGGTGCCGATGAGAATCTTTTTCGAATGCCGCAGGTGGCAGTCGATTTCATTGAGCAATTCACAAAAAATTGAGCCCGAAGGGTGTGCATATTCCTGAATAAGCGTAACATGCGCACCACTGATTTAGATATGTGCAGAAAGTGAGAGAAGCACCTATGGCGAAAATTACCCTAGGTTTGGCCGGCGCCGTCGGCCACGATCCAGCCGCTGCAATTTTCCGCGATGGAGAGTTAGTTGCAGCAGTGGAAGAGGAACGATTAATTCGCCGTCGCCATGCCAACGGCGAGTCTCCTTATTTAGCTGCAAGGTATTGCCTACAGGCTGCGGATGTACGGGGCACCGATGTCGACCAGGTCGCGATCCCGTATGCGCCGATCAATCTTTTCAACAAAGCGCGTTGGCATTACGCGTATCGCCATTGGTACGCACCTGATCGCGCAATCGATAGTGTCTTGAATGGAAATCGCCGCTATCGACGTTATCGTCACGAGTTGGAAGAGTTTCTCGACAAACTTCATATTCCGCGAAGTGTTGAAATTATTCCGGTACAGCATCAGCTCGCTCATGCGAGCAGCGCCCTCCTGCTTGAGAACCTTCCTGATAAGACGCCTGTTTTTTCTATTGACTCGAAAGGTGAGTATTCAACTATCTATCTCGGTTACTACGAGAATAGAAAATTCACTCGGATTAAAGAATTTTATAATCCAGATTCGCTCAGTGGAATGTATGCTGCACTGACAGACTACCTCGGTTTCGAAATTCTCGACGGTGAGTTTAAGGTCATGGGCATCGCCCCCTTTGGCGATCCTAATAAGTACGACCTAAGCTCCCTTGCACGGCTACGAGGGCGTCGATTCAAAGTGAATAATCGGCTCATAAGCACAGTCGGATTGAGGCGCTATAAAGCGAAGTCTAAGGGACATTATTTCAGTAAGAAACTCGTCGACTTACTTGGCCCCCGTCGTGTCGGAAATCTTACGGACGACCCCTATGTCCATTACGCTGCGGCGATTCAGAAACTCTACGAAGACCTCGCGGTTCAGATGTTGGAGACATTCTTAGGTGAGCACATCGCCGAGACAGGACGACTCGCTTTTGCTGGCACCGGGTCGATGAATATTCGTCTCAATCGGAGACTGGCAGCGATGCCTGCGGTGAAGAAGTTGATTGTGAGTCCAGCCTGTGCGGATTCCGGCACGGCAATCGGTGCCGCGGCATACGCTATTCGATCGCAAGGAATAGACATAGTGCCGGTCGATAATCTCTTCCTAGGCCCGCGGTATACACGACGTCAATGTGAGCGCGCCTGCAAAGATCATCGCGAGAAACCAGTCTACGAGCTTCTAGAAAACCCACACGAACGTGCTGCAGAGCTGATCGCAGCCGGAGAGGTTATTGCCTGGTATCGAGATCGTATGGAGTTCGGTTCGCGGGCACTCGGCAACCGCAGCATACTTGCGGACGCGAGCAAGGAAGACGTGGTGAATAAGATAAATAAGCAGGTCAAGTTTAGAGAATCTTGGCGACCTTATTCGGCCAGCATTTTAGCAGATAGCGTTGGAGAATCTGGCTCCGCATTTAGTGAGGAATTCCCGGAATTCCGAGACCAGACTATGTGCGTGAGCACATTGGCCAGCGAAAAGTTTAAGCACGGCTTTCCGTCGGTGATACACATCGACGGCACAGTCCGTTCACAACTCGTCACGGAAGAACACTGCGCGGATTTCTATACCTTGCTCCGTGAATTTAAGGAGAAGACAGGACGAGGCGTGATTGTGAATACCGCGCTCAATCGACCAGGTGAGGCGATGGCCTGTACACCCGAAGATGCTCTCAACGTCTTCTTGGGAACAGATTTGAATTACCTAATCCTTGGTGATTATTTAGTCACTAAACGGGAAGAGACAGACGATTGGTAATCGACAAACTAAAGCCGACGCAGAATAAGAATTCGTACTTCACCTTCGCCAGAGAAGGCAGCGATTCGTTCGAAGAAACCTTCTTGCTCTAATGCAGAGATTGAATCTCGCAGTTGTGCATTCAACTCGACGGCTATCTCCGTGCCAACCTTCGTGGCGCGTAGCTCATCTGCGCTGAAAGTACGCGGGCTTTTCTCGTAATTTTCCACGCGCCCACTCGCATAAGCTAAAGCATGTCTATTGCTGATGAAGGGTGCGGAACTATCGCTTTGTTGTATCCACGCCACAGCCTCATTGAGAAATTCCTTTCGGTCTCCGAAGCTATAGAACGAGTCAACGAAGCAGTAGAAAAACAAGAGTCCGACTGACCAGGTTGGCAGTGAAGGCGTGTGGATAAGTTGTGCAGGTCTGCGAGCCCGCGCGAGGATCAGCGGGATAAAAAGGATGACGAGAAGGCTGAGTAGCATGCCGTATCTCGCGGATACGAATCGAGTCATGAGAATAAACCCAATAAGTATTCCGAAATTAATCAGTGCGAAACCCACAATTAAATGGAGCGCATTCGAGTCGACGCTGAACACTTTCGCCAGTCGATAACGCAGGGCGGCAATACTCAGGGTACTTGCATAAGGGAAACCAATGGCGGTTGCGAGACTTGCGATTAGTGTGCCGAAAAGCCCTACGATCATCAGTAGGGATAAGTGCTCCTCCGCATTGTCCTCGAATAGTGATGCACTGAGTGTCGACCGCTGCACTTCGTCATTGGTGAATGCGGCTTCAACAAACGGTGTATAAGTAGAGAGGAATTTGCTGAGCAGGGCAAACAAATCGAAACCCGCGAGGAGGCAGGCGATGGCTATGGCTGAAACGCTACCTACGATGAGTGCCGCTAGTCGGATTGCATCGCCTATGCGTCTCCCACCGTTATCCGAACGAAGTGTGAGGAGCAGCAATGGACTGAATATGAGATACACAAGCGCTTCTGCGCGAAAAGCAAAAGCGCAAGCAAGTGCGAGGCAGAAGCCGATTCCTTGTTTCCAAAATTCTATGCGCTGAGTTACAGGTCTTGCCAGTTTGATCAGTTGCAGAAGCCCAATGAGGGAAAACGCCCAGAAACCGACATCCCGAATGAGCATACTGCGGAATTCGTTTAATTGTGGGTACAACGTGATCGTGAGAATTGCATACAACAAGGCGGAGTCGCGCTGCTCACTCGGCCAGGCACGGGTCAACTCGCTAACGAGTTCGATAAAACAATAGGCTAAGAGGGCGTATAGTAGGGCATTGAATAAGAGGCCTGCGACGAAGAGATTGACGCCGAATGGCGCGAGTTGAGCAAATAGCACCGAATAGGTCGCCCAGGGATAATGCGCGTAGGCTGCCGACAAGCCATCATTGAGCAATATGTCCGCCACTCGTACATAGGTGTAGGCATCGTCGTTAGGGGCAATGCCCAGTGCTAAGAAATAGCCGGACACCAACAGGGAGCAGATGACCGCGACGGGCTTGGGGTGGCGGCGAAGCCAGTTGAGGGCGCTGTGATTTGGCATTCGGTGATTGTAGCAGAGCAAGGGGGTGCGACCACCCATGGAGGCTATGCTAAACTCTGCGAAAAATTCACAAGCGCCACCGTTCGCTAAACCGGAGAAATCGATCATGCCGCAAACTTTGCCCCCCTTCCAAGCGGCTCGCGTATTGGTCGTAGGCGATGTCATGCTCGATCGCTACTACCACGGCTCCGCGACGCGTATCTCTCCCGAGGCCCCGGTGCCTGTGGTCCGCGTCAACAATCAAGAAGATCGTCCAGGGGGCGCTGGTAATGTCGCACTGAATATTGCGGCACTAGGCGGTGCTGCGACCCTAGTCGGGGTGGTGGGGGCCGACGCGACCGCGAAAGACTTGGCGTCCCGGCTTGCGGCAGCGGGTGTGCGCTGTGAATTTCTAGAATCACCAGACAAGCCTACGATTACCAAGCTGCGTGTAATTAGTCAGCACCAGCAGCTCTTGCGCATGGATTTCGAACAAACATTTGAACCAGCAGACGTTGCGGAACTGCCGGCTAGATTCGCTGCGGTCTTAGATTCTACTCAAGTCGTTATTATTTCTGACTACGCGAAAGGCGCCCTGCAGGATGTGCCGGCATTAATAACGGCAGCTAGGGCAGCTGGCAAACCCATCATCGTCGATCCTAAGGGCACAGACTTTACTAAGTATCGTGGTGCGACATTAATTACGCCCAACTTGCTGGAGTTTGAAACCGTCGTCGGCGCTTGTGCAAATGAACGAGAATTGGTCGAGAAGGGACTTGAACTCATGAAAGAGCTCGAGCTCGAATCGATATTAATCACTCGCGGCGAAAGCGGAATGACATTGTTACGTCCTGGAGCGCCCGAGTTACATTTGCCCGCTAGAGCACAAGAGGTATTTGACGTGACTGGCGCGGGAGATACGGTTATTTCGGTGTTGGCCGCTAGTTTGGCAGCGGGTGAGGCGCTTGCAGAGGCAACAGCACTGGCTAACCTTGCCGCGAGTCTCGCGGTAGGCAAGTTGGGAACGGCAGCGATAAGCGGACCTGAATTACGCCGGGCACTTCACAATGAACAGACGTCCGGTCGAGGGGTGATGACTGCCGAACAGCTTCGTATAGCGGTAGAAGATGCAAAGGCGCACGGGGAACAGATAGTTTTCACCAATGGTTGTTTCGATATTATTCACGCGGGTCATGTTGGATATTTAACTGAAGCTAAAAAGCTCGGTGATCGTTTAATAGTGGCAATTAATGATGACGCGTCTGTTCACCGACTCAAGGGTGAGGGACGTCCTATTAATCCAGTCGAGCGTCGACTTGCCGTACTTGCAGGTTTAGAGGCGGTGGATTGGGTAGTGAGTTTCGCTGAAGATACGCCAGAAAACCTTCTGCGCGAGATTAATCCAGATATTCTCGTGAAGGGCGGGGATTATTCTATCGATCAGGTCGTAGGCGGCGAGTATGTGCTGTCTTATGGTGGTCAGGTGAAGTCTTTAGAATTTCTTGATAACTGTTCGACGTCGGCAATTGTGGAAAAAATGCGCAAGGGCTAAGCATTTAGCCCAGCAACATAGCCCGAACTCCAGGCCCACTGGAAGTTAAACCCGCCCAAATGGCCTGTGACATCTAGTACTTCACCGACGAAATATAATCCCGGATGTGCTATTGCCTCCATGGTTTTAGAGCTGACGTCTTGGGTACTTACCCCGCCTAAAGTTACCTCTGCGGTACGATATCCTTCAGTTGCAGATGGTTTTAATTTCCACGCATTAAGCTGCGCACCTAGTTTTTTCAAAATTGTGTCGTTGCATTCAGCCAATGGTCGTTCTGTATAATCCGCCCACCACAGCGTCTCAATTTCAGCGACTAAAGCCTTGGGCAGAAGTCGTCCGAGTGCAGTGCGAATTTTCTGTCGAGGGCTCTTCTGTTTTTCTTCGATTAAATACTCTGTGGCGTCATGTAATGGAAGTAAGTTGATTGTCAGTGTTTCGCCAGGCTGCCAATAGTTTGAAATTTGCAACATTGCAGGGCCGCTTAAACCGCGATGCGTAAAGAGCATATCCTCTGTGAAGTGAGCATTGCCGCAGCTTGCTTCAACAAATACCGAACAGCCCGATAGTGTGCTGCATAGAGCGAGGATGGCATCGCTAAACATGAAGGGCACAAGACCCGCGCGGCGCTCAACTAGGCCGAGTCCTAAATCTCGAGCAAGCTGGTAACCACGATCGCTGCCACCTAGTGTTGGCACGGATAGCGCACCTGTCGCAACGATAACAGACTCACAGGAATAGGAGGTTGACCGTCCCTGTTCGTCGCAGTGAATCATATACCTCGCGCTGTTAGCTTCAGTAGGCGATAGCGTAGTCAATTCAAGAACGTCGCAGTTGGTACGAAATTTAACTTCGCCTATGCAGCATTCCTCTTCGAGAATAGTGAGAAGATCATTTGCCGTATTCGTGCAAAAAAGCTGACCGTGTTTGCGCTCCTCGTACTCCAATCCATGACGTTGCATGAGATCGATAAAGTCCCACTGACTATATTGATTAAGCGCAGACTTACAGAAGTGCTCATTGGCAGAGAGAAAGTTTTGCGGCTCTATAAATAGATTGGTGAAATTGCAACGTCCGCCACCGGACATCAGAATTTTTTTCCCAATTTTATTTGCCCGTTCTAGAACGAGGACACGCCTCCCCCTTTGCGATGCGGTTAGGGCGGCAAAGAGTCCGGCGGCACCGCCGCCAAGTATGACGACGTCGTAGTCTGTAGTTGACATAGCAATCTCATGATCCACCAAATCTGAGGTCAGCAGTATAACCAATACTGAGTGCTGAACTTAAAGCCATATCAAAAACATGGGGAATAAATATCCCTAGCGCGAGAGTTGCTCTCTTCTAGCTCGTAGCAATCGGAGTATCCCCGCTATTTCGCGTAGCTGCGGGTTGCTCTTGATAAGCACCGCCATTTCCTCCTGCAGCTGTTGTAACTCAGGCTTTGCATCGCTCTCGATGCTTTGATCGGTTACGAAGTTTCCTGAGTCGAACATGTAGTTAGACGCATTATCAGCCATTGCCTCAACGAGGAATCGTGGAGGGCAGACGCGGACGGGGATATTGGATCCTATTCTCGTTTCTTTGCGGCAGATGATATCGAAGCGGTCATCACTATTAATTGCATTAAATATTTCGTAGAACTGGTCTTCTGCTTCAATGATATAGGCATCTAGTTCACGACGACTTAGATCTTCAACGCGAACGACCTCACCGTCGTCTGGCTTGCTTTCAGGTTCTTGGGCAAATACACCTGGGGCAAGGATTATGCTTAGCAGACAAAACCTTGTTAATAATTGCTTCTGCATGACTCGCTCCTCCGAGTAGCGACAATAGCCGCTAACTAATGGCAAAAGTTCTGATAAGCCCTAAGCATAGACCATGGATATTGTTCGCGCCAGAGAGTATGTTAGACAGTAAGTTATTGATATCCCGCGCAATCCATAGGAGAGCGTATTTCGACCCAGATTCTGTTTATAATATGCAAATTCAGCAACTAGTTTGTGGTTAAGACGCAACGGCTTGCGGTTAAAAACGATAATACTAATTCGTCATAAAGGGGTTTCATATGAGCAGAAGGATCACCGCAGTATTTCTTGGAAGTCTTATCTTCAGCGCTTCACTGTTCGCGCAGAGCGCAACGTTTGTTGATAACGTTTTAGTGATACCTAAAGCGACTATTGGTGAGACCGCCTACTCTCTCGAGTTAGGCTTAGTTATTAACGACAATAACTATGATTTCTCCGTCCTGGCCGCGGCCGAGATCCCATTTACCAACACTGACGGAGCGTCTATTTTCAGCGAGCAGGTTCTGCGTGTGCCAACGGTTGAGGTGGGTGGTACTAATTATTCACTGAATCTAGCACTAATTAGCGCGGACCCCATTCTTTTTCGACTAAGTAGTTTTGCAGAAGTGATAAGCGATCCTATTGCGAGCAGCTTAGAACAAGCGACAACCTTATATACGAATTCGCTCGAGACACAGGTCGTACAGACCCTTTGCATTGTCTGTCATGTTCAAGGAGGAGCGGCAGCAAACGCCGACCTCTTGTTTGAACGAGCTAGTGAGACTTCGAAAGCAACAAACCTCAGTGCATTTAGGAACTATCTAAATGGGTCTGCAGCAAAGCGCACTCAGATCTTGTCTAAGGTGACCGGAGTGAGTCATGATGGTGGTGCACAGCTTGCTGAAGGTAGCGCAAGCTACACGAATCTCGCTGCATTCCTGCAACACTTAGTTGACCATGGGGCAACTAACTAACCCGAGGGGAATATGAAGCTCTTCCTGTTAATGCTGGTATTAGTACTCTCTGCTTGTGAGGCTGTCCCTGCCTATCAGCGGGGTGATCTCGCTCGACCCGAAATGGCTTTTGATGTGGATCCTTTGGAATCTCGGCTTAGCCAGCACATTTACTTTAGCAAAGAGGCCTCGACCGGAGGTAATGGGGTTGCGGCCGGCGGTTGTGGATGTAATTAACGAGAGAGAACTATGCAATCGAAAACGTTAATGGCTTTGACAACATCAGCGTTAGCGCTTCCTGGTGTAACGGCTTTAACAATTGCAAAGGCTGATACGCCGCCTGCGAATCGTGTTCTGTCTTATCGCGCGTCTTCTTATCAAGAAGACGGTTTAGATAATGATTTTCTCTTAATTGGTAGTGCTGATCGATACGACATTAAAATTCACCAATTGCGTTTCGCCGCTCCGGTCGGAGATCGATCGAGTTTCTCACTTGAATCATCCTACGAAAGCATGAGTGGTTCGTCACCCTGGTATACCGTCGCAAGTGTGAATGGTGATACGCAAGTGGCAATGAGTGGAGCGTCCATTTATGAGAAGCGCCGCGATGTGACGGCGGCTGCGAGGCGCTATTTTGATAATGGCAACTTAGGTCTGAGCTTCACCGTATCTAACGAGAACGACTATCGTTCAAATAGTACCGCCATTGATGGGAGCTATACGCTCGCTAATAATGCGACGACCATCAGTGCTGGGCTGGCCTATTCTGACGATGAGATTAATCCGACAGATGCCGATAGATTTAATCGTATTCGCAGCGCGGACAAGACCAATGCGTCAGCATTCATTTCGCTAACACAGATTTTGAATCAATTTTCTATTGTTCAGTCTGGAATTAGCACGGCACGATCGGCAGGATATTTGAGCGATCCTTATAAACTAGCTGACCGAAGACCAGCTGAGCGCAATCAATTTACGTGGATGACTTCCTGGCGTCGCTATTTCCGCGACCAACAAGCGGCTTTACACGCGGATTATCGATTTTATGATGATGATTATGGAATTCGGTCACACACGATAGAATTTTCTTGGCACAAGACCTTTAAGCGACAGATAAGTCTGGTTCCTAATATTCGCTATTATCGCCAAACATCCGCGGATTTCTTCACATCGACTACTGATTTCGCTCAACAGTTCGAGCTCAATTCAAGCGATTATCGGCTGAGTCAGTATGATGCGTTAAGCGCAGGACTGCGGATTAATGTCGAGGTAGGTGATTACACGTTCATTGTCAGTGGCGAACGTTATGCGGCATCTGGTTCTCAGAGTCCGGCGCTAATTGACTTTACTCGCGTAAGCGCTGGCATTGACTATCGCTTCTAATTCATTACTGTCGCCACACATGAGCCAACTAATCACGATCGATTTTCAAGCGATGGGAACACGTTGTGCTCTCAATCTTTATGCCGAAGACGAAACTGCTGCCCGCCGAAGCGCAGAGCTAATAATGGCAGACGTTACGCGACTAGAAGCAAAGTATTCCCGTTACTTAGCTGATAGTTTTTTATCGAAAATTAATCTAATCGCAGAACAAGGCGGATCCATAACTGTTGATGCAGAAACTGCAACGCTATTGGACTATGCGCAAACTTGCACTATTGAGAGTGATGGTTTATTCGACATAAGTTCAGGCCTGCTGCGTAGGGCATGGAATTTTCAAGCGGACGGACAAGCTGAATTACCTGATCCATTTTTGCTTAATACGTTGCTCGAGCGAGTCGGCTGGCAACATCTAAGCTGGCAATCACCATGCTTAACATTTCGTCGAGCAGGAATGGAATTGGACTTGGGCGGAATTGTAAAAGAATACGCTGCAGACCGAGCGGTCACGCTATTACGAGAGTTAGGCATACATCACGGACTAGTTAATCTAGGAGGCGACATAGCCGTAACGGGGCCACGAGCTGATGGCCAACCATGGCGGGTTGCGATAGAGAACCCTGAATCACCTGCAGAGCCACTGCGAATAGTCGAATTAAGCAACGGCGCGATGGCGTCAAGCGGAAGCTATGCGAGATGCATCGATATCGACGGAGTTCGTTATAGTCACCTACTTCATCCTGCCACTGGTGATCCATTAACAGGGACGCTTGCCGCAACGGTTATTGCCGAACAATGTGTAGTAGCAGGCAGCCTAGCAACGATCGCACTTTTGAAAGGGGATGATGGAGAGGCGTTTTTGAGTTCCACACAACTCCCATTTCTATTGCTTAATGCAAACGGACGTTTCATAGATCATCTAACTACCTGACCTTTTTGTACTCTTAGGTTAAAGTATGATCCTGATGCTTATCTTAGGAGACCGTCATGCCTTCTCATATAAATCCTCTGAAACCGCTTTTCTTCTTATTGCTGTTTGCGTCATTTGAGCAAACGGCGTACGCGCAGCCTGATTGGGCGGCAATTGAAGAGGAGGCATTAAGGCATTTTCGTACACTGCTTCAATTCGATACCAGCGATCCACCTGGTAGAGAGTTGCCGGCGGCAGAATATATTCGTGACGTCCTAGAGGCCGAAGGCTTTGACGTTGAGATGTTGGCGAACAATCCCGAGAGACCGAATGTCATTACCCGCTTGAAGGGGAACGGAAGCAAGGAGCCTTTGCTTATTATGGCTCATACAGACACGGTTAATGTGGATCCTGCTAAATGGACATTTCCACCTTTTAGCGCAACAGTAGATGGCGGATATGTATATGGGCGCGGCGCGGTAGACGATAAAGATAATCTTGCCGCAGGTCTGATGGTAATGCTCGAGCTAAAGAGGCAAGGCATTAAGCTTAATCGAGATGTAATCTTCCTTGCAGAATCTGGCGAAGAAGGAGCGACCGAATTTGGTATCGAATTCATGGTCAATGAGCACTTCGATAAAATCGAAGCTGAATTTTGCTTGGCCGAAGGTGGCTCGGTAGCACGTGTCAACCGAGAAGTTCAGTACGCAGGAATTCAGAGCGTAGAAAAAATCCCTTATCAAATTGACCTTACTGCGCGCGGAGTAGCTGGGCATGGGTCAGTTCCTTTGCAAACGAATGCCGTCGTACGACTGGCTAAGGCAATGGCGGCGGTGGCTGATTGGGTAACGCCAATTAGGTTGAATGAAACAACAGCGGCATATTTTGAGCGCTTGGCGGGTATTTCGCCAGCTGACGCCGCGGCTCGTTATCTGGCCGTCCTTGACCCAGCGACGCAGGCAGAAGCCGACGCTTATTTCCGTGAGTTTGAGCCACGACATGCATCGATGCTTCGATCTTCTTTGTCGCCAAATATTATTGAGGCAGGTTATCGAATTAACGTAATTCCATCTGAAGCGAAAGGGCATGTAGATTTTCGTGCGCTGCCAGACGAAAACATTGAAGAATTTTTAGAAGAAGTGCGTCGTGTTATTAATGATCCAGCAGTCGAAGTTTCACTAGGTTCCCGAAATACTCGACCGCGCGGCGAAGCGCGACTAAATACTGCAGCGTTCTCCGCCATCGAGGCGGGGATTAATAAACACTATGGTGTTGTGACATTACCAACCATGAGTACTGGAGCAACAGATATGGCTTATCTTCGAAACAAGGGGATCGAATGCTATGGCATTGGACCTGCGCTGGATCGAGAAGATGGAGCACTTGGTTTTGGTGCTCATAGTGATCAAGAACGAATTTTAATTTCTGAACTTAATCGTTTCGTACGATTTAATTGGGATATAGTTCTGCAGATTGCGGGCGAATAAGTTAACGAATCGCTTCGACGTTAGCGCGCAAATGCTCGGGATTTATTGTCCCAATAATTGCAGAGCTAACGCCTGGTAAGGCGAGGACAGTTCGCAAGTTTTCTGCTGTTCGCGCCGCACCATTTAGCGCATCGTGACCACTATTTAATGCTTTTTTAATGAGTAAGCCTACGCCCGCATCGTGTGCAGCCTCAATGACTGCGCGTTCCTCAGTATAAGAAGGATTATAAGTAGCCATGACGACATCGAGCAGTTCAACTGCTCGCAATCCTCCTTCAACGGTTTTGCTAGACATTCCTATTGCTTTGATTAAACCTTCGTCTCGCATCTTCATTAACGTAGGCAAGCAATCAGTTTTCTCCAAAATTTTTATATCTTCGCCATCAGAATGTATTAACACAATGTCCAGCACATCAGTCTTCATATCTCGAAGGCTGCGTTCGACGCTGCGACGGGTATGCTCTGCACCAAAGTCGAAATAAGATTTTCCGGTAGTGAATTCTTCACCAACCTTGGTGCATAAAACCCACTGATCTCTATTTTTTAGTAATCTACCTAAGCGTTGTTCGCTGCTTCCATAAGCCGGCGCGGTATCGATTAAATTGATGCCTAGTTCATGTGCGAGTTCGAGAAGCGCCTCGATAGCTTCATCACTGGGTAGTGTAAAACTATCGGGATACTTAACCTCTTGGTTGCGCCCGAATTTTACGGTACCAAGTCCTAGGCTAGATACTGCGATCCCGGTATTGCCAAGCGTGCGTTTTTCTACAGCCATAAATTGTTCTCTGTCTCGCAAAATATTTGAGTATTAGTTCAGTGACCAGCAGGTCTCTAGGCATCCCAATGTGCTTTAGCCAGCGCTGCCGGTTGCAGTAATTGACCGAGGCTCGCCAAAGTTGCTTGGTCGGATGTAGACTTTTTCACCTGCATTGCTAGTCCATTTAGTACCCTATCGGCGAGAGCGGGTGTTAGCGTGAGCTTGGTCGGCCACGCTGCGATACAATGGGCTTCCTCAATGCATAAAGCGCCGTCTGGGCGAGAGCCGTCGGCCATCTTCGCTTCTGCTCGGTCGATGTCGAAGCAACCCCATTCAGCATCTCGTAAGTCTACCCATGGGAATAAGTCACCAATAAGTCGCTGTGCTCGTGCGATCAGTTCTCCATCGCTGACGCCTACGCCGGATTCAGCTATTTCTCCCCCCAAGTACCAAACACATCGTCCGTCATCACTCTGATGGGTAGTTATTGTGAGTTTGGGGGTGAGACTAAAGTCTTCACCAATACAATGAGCGAAGAGTGATTTAAGCGACGCCTTTTTGACCCATACCATTTTTAAGGGGCGGAGTTGTGAAGCGGGCCGCCTGAGTTCAGCGAGGTCAATTAGGTTTTGATTTCCTTTGCCGGCACAGAATACGTAACGCTGAGCCGATAGGGTAATACCATTTACGTGAACAGCGTTGATGTTATTTGCTTCGTTACGACTGAAGTTGATGCTGCTCGCATCGATCTTATAAATGGCATGTTGGTAACGCTCGCGTAAATATGACAGCAATGCCCGGGTATCGATGGCAAAATCGGGTAGGGCGTAAAGCGAGCCATTCACTGTCGCGTCGGCGAAAAATTCGGGGTAATCACATCGAGCTACTGACTCGACGCGACCCTGTAGACTCTTGCTGCCAAAAAAGGCTTTGATCTTTGACCGATAGCTCGCGCTAGACCACATATAGTAACGGTCGCTCAGTATAGGGCAGCTGCTGAGATCTATTTCACCATGGCCAGCAAAGCAGGCTCGCCAGCGAGCTGGCAGTTCAGCAATCGCATTCGCGGCATCGGTGACTGAACCGCCGAGTGCATATTTTAGGCCTCCGTGGATGATGCCTTGGGACGCGAGTGTCTGTGCGGCACCTAAGCCCTCGGCCTCCAAAAGAATCGCCTGATAGCCTTCATCTCTGAGTCGATTGAGTAGCCAAAGACCAGCAATTCCGCCTCCGAAAACGATGATATCTGTGCTTAATTGCGTGGCGGAAGGTGAATTCATGAAGAGCCTTAGCGAATTTCTTGTGTGTCATCAAATCGACACAATAAATCTGACGATTAAGGTAGCGAGTTGGACGCCTTTTTCTGTAGGATGCGAGCATAAAGTATATCGACCGCTATGCGGATTTCACAAATGCCTCCTTTGATAATCGTGGGAGGTAAGACAAATAAAATCCGCCGCATAGAGCCGACACCCATGTCTAGATTTCTCTACTCATCACTCTTCTTTCTCCTCACGCCTTTGATCCTTTTGCGCTTGTTGCTGCGTTCGCTAAAGGCGCCCGCTTATCGTCGACGCATACACGAGCGATTCGCATTACAGCGAAGGCCAGCTGGGCGAGATCTCGCGCGTCGGTTAATTTGGATACATGCGGTGTCAGTGGGAGAGACGGTGGCTGCCGCACCGCTAGTGAAGGAGCTGCAGCATGCCTATCCAGACTATCAAATTCTTATCACCTGTATGACACCCACCGGTTCAGAGCGCGTGAAAGCGTTGTTCGGGGAGACGGTCTTACATGCTTATTTGCCCTATGACACCGCGGGCTCGATGCGCCGTTTCGTGAGCAAATACCAACCTAACTTGCTAATACTCATGGAGACAGAGTTGTGGCCTAATTTAATACACAATTGTGGACGTGCAGGGGTGCCCGTGGTGCTCGCGAATGCGCGTCTCTCGGAACGTTCGGCGCGAGGCTATCGGCGTTTCGCTGCCTTGACGCGCAAAATGTTGCAGAGCCTGGAGCTCATCGCTGCCCAATCCCAGGACGATGCCCAGCGTTTGATCGATGCGGGCGCCCCTGCGGACGATGTGCGTGTGACGGGTAGCCTCAAGTTCATCGTGGATGTGGATCATGGCGCGCCCCTAGCCGCGGGGGTATTCGATGCGATCAACGATTCTAATCGCGTCGTCATTATCGCTTCGAGTACTCGTGACGGCGAAGAAGAGAAGGTGTTAAATGCCTTCAAGCGTGTGCTCGAAGTCCACCCCCATACACTCCTGCTAGTCGTGCCCAGACACCCGGAACGATTCGATGCGGTCGCAAAATTAATTAAAGATCGTGGTTTTGTCCTCGGCAGACGCAGTCACAATGAACCTTTGACGACAGAGATGCAGGTTTATTTGGGCGACTCGATGGGTGAGATGATGAGTTACTATCGTCTCGCGAGTGTGGCGTTTGTTGGCGGTAGTCTAGTCGATACTGGCTGTCAGAATGTGCTCGAGCCGGCCGCCTTCGGTGTGCCTATCGTCACGGGTCCATCGCAATACAATTTCGCGACGATTTGTCGTCAACTCGAGTCGGAGTCTGCTCTGCGGACTGTCGCCAATGAAGAAGAGCTCGCCGATTTCCTTATCGATCTTGTGCCAGATTGGGCAAGACAGGGAGAGATGGGACGCCGTGCGAAGACACTTGTCGAGCAGAATCAGGATGCTCTCCCCGCGTTGCTGAATTTACTCGAGCCAATCCTGCGTCCCGAGGGTGAGCCGACCGCCTAACACTAACGTGTTAGATTTTCGAAACCAGTGTTTGTTACCCGGATATTGTCTTCAATGCGGATGCCGCCGCAAGGAATAAGTTCATCTATTAAGGGCCAGTTGAGGCTGCTTGAATCGGCGCCGGAACGAAGCGGCTCGAGCAACATGGGGATAAAGTACAGCCCTGGCTCGACCGTAAACACCATGTCTTCTGTAAGCGTTCTCGTCGTGCGTAATGCGGGAGAGTGACTCGGTGGCTCGATGCGTCCGCCACTCATGTCACGCTGATGACCACCCACATCATGAACCTGGATACCGAGCAAATGTCCTACGCCGTGGGGCATGAATTTGTGTGCGATTTCGCGCTCGAACAATTCGTCGGCGCTGATCTTCGCAATGTCATGCTCGACCAATAGTCGAGCCACGCCGGCGATAGCTTGGTCGTGTAATGTGGGGTAGACGATGCCAGGTTTCACGCTTGCGACGATATCCTGTTCGAGTTGATCCATTCCATCGATAAGCGACGCCATGATTGGATGACAATGGCGGGACGCAGTGGTGCGCGTGATATCTGAGCCATAAGCATTTACTCGGCTGCCTGCATCGATTAGCAATAACTGCGCATTGTCGATGCGGCGTCGTGACTTATGCTGATAGTGAAGGATAGCGGCGTTCGCATTAAGCGCAACGATATTGGTATAGGGCGTTTCGTATTCGAGAAGGCCGCAGGCCTGTAAAAAGGCATTGTGTATTTCAAACTCGCTGCCGCCTGCGAGGAAACAATCTGCGGCAGCTGCATGGCCGATGATCGCGTGTTGATTTGCTTTGCGCAGTTGTTCGAGCTCGTAGTCACTTTTTGTCGCGCGGGCAAAATCGAGAGGTGCTAGCAGGGTGGAGGAATTCACACTGTGAACGCCAAACTGCAGTGCCCATTCCTCGTTTGGTCCTAGATAGTCACAATCCGCGGCAGTCAGCTGTCTCGCGACCTCATCGATGTTGGGTAAGCGGACAACGTCGAACACTTCTTCGATGACGCTCTCTAAGTCTGGGTCGATCTGAAGGCTCTGGTCATACCAATAATCCTGTGGCACGACTTGGAAATACACGGGGCGATAACCAGCGCGTAATAATACGAATTGGTCGGGACGATTCACCGGCAACCAATGCGCAAAGTGGCCGTAGGCTTGAAACACCACGCCGCGGTCGTCACCAAAATAATGTTGCTCGCTGCCGCTGTGGATCAGAAGATACCTGCCCTCTGTTAGCAAGCGTTCTGTTCTGTCGGCGAGGGCCAGGACGTGCTCGCGGTAAGCGGCGGCGGTGTTTGAATCTGAAGTCATTGTCATCGCTCGATAATGTTTTCCGGTGAGGCGCTCGGCAAGTCTGCGACCTCCTGATGGCATCATTATACGCCGCTTGTCTTAAAACTCGCATCGACAGAATCGCTTTCTATACTTAATGAAACAAGATGCGTTAGATGAGTCATGGCAGAATTTAAAAGTGGGGTGGGGGTGTGGCGAGTAGAGTTAACCTAAAGTTCGCGAGTCGTAGCGGGTCAGTGGCTTCGGTGCGTCGAGGCATGCCGCAAACGACGTTCTTTGTCGAGGTGAATGCGGCTTGTTGCAAGGTGGAGTTATTCGATGACTCATGTAGGCGCTTCTACCGTGCGCGTGTGTTAGACGCCCTGCAAAGGCATTCGATTCAACTACACGCCTACGCTTTGCTCAGTAATCACGCGCAGTTCTTATTGAGCGCCCCGTCGAGATGGCCTGTCGAGCGGTTGTTGGGGCAGGTTCAGCAAGCCTATTTACGTTACTTCAATCAGCGCTTTCGGCGACGGCATCGCTGTGTGCACGCAAGATCTGCGCTGTGTGAATTGAGGGGTAAGGAGTTGGTGCGTGCCTGTTATCGAGCGATTGAACGTCGGCCGCTCGAGTTGGGTGAGAGTCGGTGGTTGGGCGATAGCGAATGGTCGAGCTATCCGGCGAATGCGTTTGGGCAGCCTGGGGGCAGATTAGTGCGCCACGAATGTTTACGTGGTTTCGCGCCTGACGAACGGGGTTCACTCGCTCGCTACCGAGAGTTTATTGCAGAGCGAGAGGATCCCCTGTGCGCAAAAATGCTCGACGCGGCCTTGCATGAGCGAGAGGCGCTAGACGAGAACGAACTGATGCTCTCGCCTTTGCTGCACTCCGCTAAAACCTACTACTCGTAATCTTCGATGCTAGGACATGAGCAGAATAAATTGCGGTCGCCGTAGACATTGTCGATGCGATTAACGCTTGGCCAGTATTTATTAGGCATATGATCGCCCATGACTCCGGGATAGGCGCCCTGACGCTTGCTGTAAGCTCGCTGCCACTGCTCATCCATAATATCCGCGAGCGTATGTGGTGCGTGTTTGAGCGGGTTGTCTTCGGCGTCGAGCTCACCCGATTCGACTTGGGCGATTTCGCGGCGGATCTCAATCATCGCATCGATGAAGCGATCGAGTTCCTGCTTCGATTCACTCTCGGTCGGTTCGATCATGAGCGTACCGGCCACGGGGAATGACATCGTCGGCGCATGGAAGCCGAAGTCCATGAGGCGCTTCGCGACATCTTCCTCGCTAATGCCAGACGCGGCTTTCAGTGGCCTGAGGTCGATAATGCATTCGTGTGCAACTCTGCCATTTTTACCGGTGTATAGGACTGGGTAGTGTCCGTCCAAGCGATGGGCGATGTAGTTCGCACCCAGAATCGCCACTTGGGTTGCCTTGCGTAGGCCTTCCGCGCCCATCATTGCGATATACATCCAAGAAATGGGGAGAATACTCGAACTACCCCAAGGAGCAGCCGACACGGCTCCATTGTTGGCATTTGGGCCAGCGAGCTTGATCATGGAATGATTCGACACATGCGGTGCGAGATGCGCTTTGATGCCGATAGGGCCCATCCCCGGACCGCCGCCGCCGTGCGGAATACAGAAAGTCTTGTGCAAGTTCATGTGTGACACGTCAGCACCGATCTCTGCAGGTTTGGCGAGGCCAACTTGGGCGTTGAGATTGGCGCCATCCATATACACCTGCCCGCCGTTGTCATGAACAATCTGGCAAGCCTGTTTCACACCTTCTTCGTACACACCATGGGTAGAGGGATAGGTGATCATCAGTGCGGCGAGTGACTCTCGATTCGTCTCGGCCTTAGCCTGTAAATCCGCGATGTCGATATTGCCTTCGTTGTCACAAGCGACCAACACCACTTTCATGCCAATCATTTGGGCGCTGGCAGGATTGGTCCCATGAGCCGAGGTGGGGATGAGGCAGACATTGCGTTGCGACTCACCGCGGCTCTGATGATATTTGCGGATTGCGAGCAGGCCTGCGTATTCACCTTGTGCGCCGGAGTTGGGCTGCATGCTCACCGCATCGAAGCCCGTCACCGCCGCGAGCATCGTCTCGAGTTGCGTAATCATCTCGATGTAACCGCTCATCTGCTCAACTGGCGTGAAGGGATGTGGTTTCGAAAATTCAGGCCAGGTGATTGGCATCATTTCCGCAGCGGCGTTGAGCTTCATCGTGCAAGAGCCGAGTGGGATCATGGAATGCGAGAGAGAAATGTCTTTGTCTTCGAGGCGTTTGAGATAACGCATCATCTCCGTTTCGCTATGGTATTTATTAAAAATCGCATGCGTGAGGTACGCGGAGTTGCGGCCGAGTTCGGCCGGAATAACCGGTGGCAATTTGCCCGCGACGATCACGGCATCGATGGCATCGACAGAGAGTTCGGAAGCCATATCGCCGAACAAGACTTGCCACAGTGTTTCGACGTCGGCGGCGCTGGTGCATTCGTCAAGACTAATGCTGATTTCGCTGTCGCTCGCGAGCCTGTCGCAGCGTAAATTTACGCCGGCAGCATCTGCGCGGGCTGTAATTGCGGCCGCTTGCTCGGTGTCGACGGCGAAGGTGATCGTGTCGAAGAAGTGGCTATTTTTGACAGCCATTCGTTGAGATTTCAGCCCCTGCGCCAGGATGTGGGTGAGACGGTTGATGCGCTGGGCAATAGCTCGGAGGCCTTCTGGTCCGTGATACATGGCATACATCGCTGAGATATTGGCAAGCAGCACCTGCGCCGTACAGATGTTGCTGTTAGCCTTCTCACGTCGGATGTGTTGCTCACGCGTCTGCAGAGCCATACGAAATGCCTGACGGCCACGCGCGTCTACTGATACGCCGATGATGCGACCGGGGACTGCTCGCTTGTATTCGTCCTTGGTGGCGAAATAAGCGGCATGCGGTCCGCCATAGCCCATAGGCACCCCGAAGCGCTGTGTTGTGCCGACTACTACATCGGCACCCATCTCGCCGGGGGGCTTGATGAGCGTGAGGCTCATGATGTCCGCGGCAGCCACAGCGATGGCGCCCTGCGCATGGAGGGCATCTATGTACGTGGCGAGGTCTCGGATCTCTCCGTCCATGGCGGGGTATTGGAATAATCCGCCGAATAATGCCGCAGTGTCGATCTCTCCACCAAGTTCATTCGGGTCACCGATGATGAGGTCATAACCGAAGCATTCCGCACGCGTCTTGATGACGTCGATGGTCTGAGGGAAGCATTGGGAATCGACGAAAAATGCATTCGCTTTGCGGTTCTTACTCACGCGCTTGGCGAGCGCCATCGCCTCCGCAGCGGCAGTAGCCTCGTCTAGTAGCGAGGCATTGGCGAGATCCATGGCGGTGAGATCGAGCACCATTTGCTGGAAGTTGAGCAAGCATTCGAGCCGCCCCTGGGAAATCTCTGGCTGATAGGGGGTGTAAGCGGTGTACCAGCTCGGGTTTTCGAGCACGTTGCGGATGATGACGTTCGGCGTGTGTGTGTCGTAATAGCCTAAGCCAATAAATGACTTGCGAAGCTCGTTCTTATTCGCCAAGGCGCGCAATTTGGCTAGTGCATCGGACTCGGTCATTGCGCCACCAAGGTCGACCGGTTCCTGCAGTGCGATCGCCGCGGGTACGGTCTGGTCTATGAGCGCATCGAGAGATTCTACCTCCAGTGCATCGAGCATCTCACTAATCTGAACGGCGTCTGGCCCAAGATGACGACCGATAAACTCGTCGTGGTTTTGCAGCGAGTTTAGAGGCGCAGGTTCATTATTGACCGAAGTGGAGTTTTGCTTCGAGCTGGCTGGAGTTTGCATTGCCATACTTACCTTTCAGAAATGAGCGAGGCCGAATGGGGAGTAAACCGCATCGGCCTCAACAGAGTATTCGCTTTGTAGGCGTAACATTGATCTCGCTTCGATCAACGTACGTCGAGTCGCTTATTCGTCTTCGCAGAGCTCGGCGTAGGCATCTGCGTCTAACAGCTCATCTAGCTCAGATGCGTCTTCGAGTTGGATCTTGAAGAACCAGCCACCGTCGTAGGGTACTGAGTTAACTGTTTCGGGAGCGTCGAGCAGCGCTTCGTTAATCTCGATGATCTCGCCGGATACCGGGCTGTAGACGTCGGAAGCCGCCTTAACAGACTCAACGACGGCCACTTCATCCTTCGCATGTACCGTTGCGCCAACTTCGGGCAGGTCGACGAAGACGATGTCGCCTAGGGCGTCTTGTGCATGATCGCTGATGCCAACAGTCGCAGTGCCATCTTCTTCGAGTCGCACCCATTCGTGTGAGGAGGCGAATTTACAATTGTCTGGGATAGTGCTCACTTTAGTATCCTTGGGCGCGTCGATTCGAGCCTCGGTAATTTATGCCTTTGACCCTGGCTCATTGAGCAGGATCGAACACAGGCCATTTTACCGGAAAGCAGTGGTTCAGGTCGCGCAAAAAATGCGGTTTATTCGACAAAAACTTTCACTCGCGTCTGGCTGAGCTTATTCGAAGACTTTTTTGCCGAAGCGTACGAAATTAGGCTTTACTAAGCGCACCGGTGTCGCAGTGCCTCGGAGGTCTACGTCGCAACTGGCGGTGTTGCTCGGAACTCGCGCGAGGGCTATTGAATGCTTCAGAGTGGGTGAGAATGTGCCGCTGGTAATCACTCCGGCATCCAGCTCGGTGCCGTCGGCTGATCGACAGCTCAGCTGATGGCCTTCACGCAAGACGCCTCGCTGCTCGAGCACAATTCCGGTGAGTATGGGCAGGCGTCCCTCCTCTTGCTCGATACGCTGCGCCATAAGAGCCGCGCGGCCGATGAAGTCGCGCGTGACGGGCTCCCAGGCAACGGAAAATTCCATATTGGCGGACAGTGGGGAGATGGTTTCATCCATGTCGTGGCCATAGAGGTTCATACCCGCCTCTAGCCGAAGCGTATCGCGCGCTCCTAAACCGATTGGTTTAACGCCGGCGGACAAGAGCGCATCCCAGAGCTTGGGGGCTTGCTCTTCTGGCAGGATGATCTCGACACCTTTCTCGCCGGTATAACCCGTGCGAGCAACAAACCAATCACCGAGTTCGACACCGCGGAAGTTCCCGAGTGCTTGAATAGCCTTCGTTTCAGCTTCGGCGTCGCGTCCGCAAGCGCTAAGTATTGAACAGACGCGATCGATGGATTCTGGGCCGTGGATGGCGAGGATGCCGAGCTTTGGGCGCTCCTCAACGGCAACGGAATAGCCGGTGGTCTGCATGGCCATCCAACGTAAATCCTTCAGTCGAGTAGCGCAGTTCACTACGACTCGGAAGCCGAAGCTCATGCGATAGACGATAAGGTCGTCGATAACGCCCCCGTCTTCATTGAGCATTCCGCTATACAGTGCGCGACCGAGTTCATCGAGTCGAGCGACGTCATTGGCGAGTAAGTGCTGAAGATAGGCTTCCGCATCGCTGCCCGACACATCTATGACGGTCATGTGGGAGACGTCGAATACACCCGCAGCGGTACGCACTTGCTTGTGTTCTTCGATCTGTGAACCGTAGTTGATGGGCATCTCCCAACCGGAGAAATCGACCATCTTGGCGCCGGCGTCGAGATGGTTCTGGAAGAGAGAGGTGCGATTTGTCATGTGTTTGCCCACTGGTCTTTTGAATCGGAAGGACAATTATCGCGCGAATAGCCATAGTTGTCCTCATTAGTCAGCAAAGTTCTTCCGCTAAGGCTGCCACGCGTAAGTGAACTTAGCGAAAAAACTACGCCCAATTGGCTCGAGCGACTCGTAGCGGTCATCTTGAAAACTAGCATCTGAGTAGCCGATGAAGAACCGCGTCGCCGCAGTGAAGCGATAGCTATAAAGCAGCTGTGCGGTGAGGTCTTTGCTACGTGCTTGCACTGGATTTAAATAGAGCGCCTCATCTCGTTCGCGATCGTTGTATTGTAGCGTGAAACGCAAGAAGCTCTTTGCCGTGAATTGGTAGGTTGTGCGTAAGTCGCTTAGGTTGGCGGTGAATAAGCGGCCACCGTCTACATTGAATTGTTGCAGGGTGTGGCTGAGATTGAATTGTAAATGCCGTCCTAATTGTAATCGGACGAAAGGCGAAAGTCGGTTCGAACGTCCTAAGCGCGTATTCGCGAAATCAACCACGTCCTCGATACGGAGTGTCGCGCCTAGCCCGAGATTGGGCGTGGGCGAAAAGCCGACCGAAAGCTGATTGAATTGCTCGTCGAAATACTTTCCGTTCCAATAGGTCTTGCTGCCACCGAATAAGCCGTTTAAGTAGGATTGAGCGGGGCCGTTCATATTGATAAAAAATTCGAGCTCTTCTTCGAGTTCCAAGCCCGCTTGATCTTCGGTGCGATCATAGTCCGCCGCGAATCGGATGCGGCTGAAAAAACTATCGCCGTCGGCGCGCCAAGTGCGACCGACAGTGGTGACAAAATACTTATAGTCGGAACGATTAACGAAACCGAGGTCCGCTCGGAAGTCTCTCCCGATGTCGTCGTATCCAACACGCCAATCCCATTCGGCGTCGTCGTGACGATATTCAATTCGTAAGCTGTTGCCGGAAGTTTCCTGCTGTTGATTAAATTTTTCTTGAATCTGCAGTGGGTTGTCAGACTGAGAATATACGCCTTGCACGGTGATTGAATCGCTATTTGTCGGGCGCAATACTGCATCGATGCTTGCGACGCTATTGCTATAACCTACAGTGTCAGCACGACGATCGGTGAAGACTGCCCCGATTGTTGAATTGTCGAATATGTCCATTCGATAGCGAGCGATACTGACATCACTCTCCACTGCAGCAGATTCAGCGTCGCTGAGACTTGTAATACTCGAGCCAAGAGCGCGTGGCATGATGAAGCTAGTAGAAAGATCGTTCGAGGCGAGTACGCCGTAGGTGTGCCGCCCACTCTTGCCAGTCAACTTCAAGCCATAGTCTGGATCGGCGATGTTGCGTGTGTAGACGAGATTTTGAAACGTGTCGAAATAGTCGGCGCCGTCTAAGAAGAAGGTACGGCGTTCGGGAAAGAACAGACTGAAGGTGTTGTTAATGTCTAGTTGTGGAGTGTCAGCCTCCACTTGAGAGAAATCAGGATTGAGTGTGGCATTCAGGTAGAGGTCTTGGGTAATTCCCCAACGAACGTCAACGCCCGCGTCGGGATCGATGCCCGGCTTATCCCACGCACCTAAATTTCGGCTTCGGCTCTGGACTGAAGTTGTCGTTAGCGTGGGTATGATTTCGAGATTGCGGCTCGCTTCGAGATTCGACATGCCTTCGAGTTTTCGGAGCTGGCACAAGTAACAGGAAATGTCTCGATCGATGGGATTATTGGAGATGCGATTCTCTCGGTCGCGCGGGAATTGACGCACGAAATCGACACCCCAGATTTGTGAATCATCGCTCGGTGAAAATCGGAGCTGCTTGAGCGGTATTGCCATCTCAACGCGGTAGCCGTCGGGGGTAATTTGACCCGCACTGTCCCAAATGGCATTCCAGGAGTCATCGCCTCGACGATTCACGTCATCGAAAATGCTATCGGCCTGCACACCGAGGGGATTCACCCAAAATTCGTAAGCACGTCGTTCATCGTTGAACGTGTCGAGAACGATCCCGATGTGGTCGTCGTCCCAGAGGCGGTCGCGGTCGCTGTAAAAAGCACGAATCTGTGAGACATCGGGATCTTTCGCAATGAAAGCCACGTAGAGCGTGTCGCCGTCTTCCATGATGAAGGCATCAGCCGTCACATCCGTGCGAATATTTTCTGCAGGTTGAGTTTCAATATCGAGTCGAACGCGTTTGGCGGACGACCACTCATTCTCATCGATGTTGCCGTCGATGCGCGGAGAACTATTGATGCGAGGGATGTCGTAGTTCGCAAGAGAGTTAGTTGGAGAGGTGTTTTCTGAGCCAAAGGAAGCTACGCAAGCGAAGCAGCCTGCTAGGGCGAGTGTTTTTCTAAACAATGAAAGACTCCGAAGATAATGCTTATCGGGTTAAATTAAGTAAGGAGCTCTGGGTCTTGCCTAGCCTGCGCTAGCGAGTGCCTCTTTGAGCGCCGTAGTATAAGTGGAGAGATCAAAATAATCGCGCCACATCTTTATCTTGCCGTTTTCGAGCTTGAAATAACCGAAGCAAGGTAAATGCACAGGCTTACCCGCGACGGTAGTTTTGTCGACGCGCTCCACCATGACCACATCGCCATCCGCTATCAGACTGACGATTTCCCACTCTGTGCTTTCCCAGGGTGCGATGAATCCAGAGATAAACTTCTCGATATTATCCCTGCCGCTCACGGCGGAAGAGGGGATATTATGATAAGTCCCGTCTTCTGCGAAATAATTGGCTAACTCTTTCGCATCGAGATTCGACCACGCACCAATGAATTCTCGAATTATGGTCTCGCTATTTTTATTATCCATGGCGTCGGCGGCCCCTAGCTGCGATGTGAATAAGAAAACGGTTAGTATTATTAGTGCTCTTATTTGAGACATGATTCCCCCTTTAGTCAGTGCGCTCATTCGAACTTAACGCGGCTTTAGCAGCTTCAAGAACTGCGTCTAAGGCAGGTCTTTCGCGGTAATCTTCCTCTGCAAATTTTCCCATGATAAGCCCCTCGGCATTGATAATGAGAATACCGGGATAGGGAATACCGTACGCTCTATGGCCGGGTTCGTAATCCAAGTTACGGATGCCGAAAGCGTTGACGACTCGCACCTCGTCATCGTGGAGCAGGGCGAAATCTATCCCTTCATCTTCTTCGACGGTTTTTAATAATTCTACGGAGTCATAAGTTATCGTGGCGACGCCGTAGCCGAGTTCTTCGAATTGATCGCTGTAGTCTG
>JALQUB010000030.1 GCA_023268635.1 Pseudomonadales bacterium | reverse complement strand
GCGAACACGCTGCTCTCTAATGCCGCGGCGGAACCTGGTCTCGCCCAGTAGGCCCATTGAGTGACATCGAAGCCGAGTGTCGTGACTATCTTGGCGCCCCACAGCGCGAATGCCGAGGTCACTCCCCAGGGGCGTCCGGCGAGGAGTAGGGTGGCGACATTGACCGCGGCGAGGGCGAGTGCGCCTGCGATCAGCGGCCAAGGGCCACGTAAGAATGAGTAGTCGGGCGAGGCATTAGGTGCCATGTTCGCGGCAGCTGGCCGTCGTGTCTCGTAGGCTTTCGAAGCCAGCCAGACAGCGGCAAACAGTGCGAAACTAATAACAATACCGCCTACCACGCCAAATTTTTGCGATAACGCGACGGGCGCGAAGCCCGGTGCGTCCTGCCAGAGATCCCATTGCCAGCTGCCGAGCAGCGAACCTGCGATGAAGGCAGCCAGGGTCACAAACATGCGCATATTGCCGCCGCCAGCGGTGAAGAGTGTGCCAGAGGCACAGCCGCCGCCCAGTTGCATCCCTATACCAAACATGAAGGCCCCGACAATGACGGCGATATTGAGAGGCGCCACGCTGCCCCGTAGACCAATGCCGCCGAATTCACCCCAAGCGATTAGTGGTGTGAAGATGAAAACCGTTAGCGCGAGCATGATCATCTGCGCCCTGAGACCAGCACCATTGCCGGTGTTTACGACCTCACGCCATGCCGCTGTGAATCCGAACGAGGCATGATAAAGAATTGTTCCCGCGGCTAAGCCTACTAAGAAGAGGGCGCCTTGACGCCAACCGAAGCTAGCGGCGAGATAGAGTGCAAATAGCGAAGAAAGACTCAGCGCGGCAATGACCACGCCTCGATTGCTCTGTAGTGCCGAGGGCATTGGGTTCGTCATGGTGACCTTTTGTGTGAGTGGTGAGTGGCGAAAATTGATTTCCAAAACGGCACCGATTAAACCCTAATCCTTTTCGGGGGTCTACTCTACGGCTAATTACGGCGGGCTGCCGGCTTTACAGCGTGACCGCGGGCATGCGCCAGTTCTTGCAGAGCGCCTCGGTTTTGTGTCATAAGTTCAACTTAATAAAAACAAAAATACGGGATATGTAGCATGCAAAGCACAACAATGAATGCTAAGAACCACGTAGCCGCCCTCCGTCTTGTGTTGCCCTCGGCGCTCGCGGTCCTCGCGGCCTCTGTGACTGCACAGGAGGCCGCCCCCACTTTCTACGAAGATGCGCTGCCGGTATTTCAAAAAAATTGCGCAGTCTGCCATCAGCCCGACGGACCTCGCGTGGGCGGTATCACCGCTCCGATGTCATTGCTGGACTATTCTCAAGCCCGCGCCTGGGCGCCGATGATTCGCAATGCACTGGTCACAGGTTATATGCCACCCTGGGGCGCGCATGAGCGTCATCGGGGTGAATTTAAAGACGAACGCTATATAGAAGATGGCGAGAAGGCATTGCTGATCGCGTGGGTTGATGGTGGCGCGTTAGAGGGAAACCCCGCCACCGCGAAGAAGCCAGCAGTAGCCGAGATGGGCGACGTCGACATGCCCGAATCGGGATGGTGGATCGGCGACCCGGATCTCATCGTGCAATTCGATCGACCCGTGAAGGTGGAAGATAAGGTAGTCGATTGGCAGCCCACTATTCAGATGCCCGTGCCTGAAGGCGCGCACACCGCGCCGCGTTGGATCTCGAAGGCCGAGTTAAATCCCGGCGGGCCATGGGTTCACCATATTGTCTCTAGTCACATGGGCGTCGGTGTGCCAGGACGTGGGCCATTCACGTATCCCGAAGGATGGGGCGTATTACTGCCCGAGGACCCCTTCATCACGGTGAATATGCATTATCACAAAAACCCAGGTGAAGGCACGGCGGTCACGGATATGACCAAGGCGGGCTTCAAATTCTACGAAGACGGCGCGGTCATCGATCACGTCGTCGAGACCAATCTGTTGCCGCACCGTGGTTGGACGATTCCCGCAGGGGACCCGGATTTCAAAGTGACCAATACCCATGAGATCGAAGAAGATATTTATCTCCTATCGATGGGGCCGCACATGCATTACCGCGGCAAGGCCATGCGCTATGAAGTGGAGTACCCCGACGGCGAGCGTGAAACCTTGCTCTGGGTGCCTAAGTACGATTTCAATTGGCAATTCTTATACGAGTACCAGACTCCTAAGTTTTTGCCGAAGGGCTCGGTGCTGCATCTGTCGTGGTGGTTCGATAACTCCGCGAACAATCGGTTCAACCCCGACCCGACGGCTGACGTCGTCTATGGCCCAGAAACAACGGATGAAATGGCGAATGCGCGGATTTATTTCGCACCAACCACAAAGCGCGGCATCGTCGTAGGCGGTGAGATCCCTGAGGATGTGCTGGAGACGGCTAGAAACGCAGAACAGCGTCGACGGGATAGCGCCGACCTGCTCGACCTCAGCAAAGATGATCTGAGTTGGTTGTCCGAGGAATAGGGAGTTAAGGGCGCCTAGGTCGAGCAGTTGACGTAAAGGCGCCCCAGCCCTATAATCCCGCCTCTTATCTAGTCGCGCCTAGTGTTAAGCAATAAGGCGCCACAGCCAGTGTAGATTACCCATTTTGATGCGGGGTGGAGCAGTCTGGCAGCTCGTCGGGCTCATAACCCGAAGGTCGTAGGTTCAAATCCTGCCCCCGCTACCAATCCCCTCTAGAGAATCACTCGAGTATGCCCGACACGGGCTCAGCTTTTTATCCGGCGCAGCCGCTCGAAGGTCGTAGTTTCAAACCCTGCCCCCGCTACCAATCCCCTCTAGAGAATCATTCGAGTATGCCCGACACGGGCTCAGCTTTTATCCGGCGCAGCCGCTCGAAGGTCGTAGTTTCAAACCCTGCCCCCGCTGCCAAACCCCCAAAAATAAAAAAGCCCGCACTAGGCGGGCTTTTTTGTGCGAGCGCTTACAATTAGAAATTGTAATTAACGCGCGCGTAGACCACGCGACCCAGAGGGTCTTGCAGAGATGCGACGACACCCGCGATCATGCCTGTCTTCTGTGGCATGCGGTCGAACAGATTGCGGGCACCCACTGAGAAGTTGAATGAACCGCCGAGGGCTTCGTAGTCACGATAGCTATAGAACATATCCATCTGACTCCAGGCGCCGAGTGTGTCGGTGTGAATCCACTCGCTGCCCGGGAAGTATTTCTGGAAGCTGAACTCGTTCGCGTCAAAGATGAGCTCGTCAACATAGCGACCGGTTGCGCTGATGCTGTGCTGGCCGAGGGTCCAGTTGACGCGGAGGTTAGCTCGAACTTCCGGAATCGGAGGGACTGCACCGAAGTCATTGTTCTGGCTGCCAACCGCTTCCAGTACCGGCGAGTCAGCCTGCAGTTGGAAGGTGTAGGTGTCGACGTAAGTCGCATTCAACACCATGCTTAGGTTACCCCAACCGTCTAAGCCCACATCGTCTAATGCAAAGCTATAACCGAGCGTGGTATCCCAGGCTTTAACCAGCATAGTCGAGGCGTTGCTGTCGGACTGGAGCAGACGGACTGGTAGCAGCAAGCCATTACGCACGATGCGAGGATCGGCCAGACCGCTGTTGATCCAAGACTGCAATTCCCCTTCGGTAGGTTCTGGCTGTGCATCCGTCGGTGTAAAGCCAGACCATTGCTGGAAGTTTCTGAAGTCACTGCGCGCAATATCCTGCGTGGTCGTGCTCACAATACGATCGGCAAAGTCAGTCTCACTCCATGAAACCGACCAGGTCAGGTTTTCGAGCAGCGTAATATCGAAGCCCAAAGAGGTGCTCTCGGAGGTTTCCGGAGCGAGATTCGGGTTACCGACTCGGCAAGAGGTGATGAAACCTTGAGATGGAGTGAATGGGTCATCGAAATTACTCAAGGTACACTGCTCAGGGCTGTTCAGCTGCGGCAGCGTAGGAACAATGAATGCCTTACCGGTGGTTGCACGCAGATTGAGCCAGTCTGTTGGTTGATAAGAAACCCCGTACTTATCGATTAGCTCTCCCTGTCCAGTACTGAAACTTTCATCCCGCACGGATGCGCTGACGCTCAGATTATCAAGGACTGGGAAATTGAATTCTGCAAAATAAGAGTCACTGTAGCGTGACACTGTTTGCGGGAATTCTTGGTTACCGATGAGTTGATCGCCGATGATGTCGCCCAATGGAGGCGTGTCTTCATCTCGTTCTTCACGACGTTGATAACCGACCGCCATGGCGATGGCGCCGCCGGGGAGTTCAAAGTCGATCGGCAGTTCACCGTTCAAAATAACGTCGAACGTGTGCAATTTATCGACATTATTTTCGCGATACTGGGTGTAGACCGAGTCTGCAACCTGCTGTGAATTGCGGAAGCGTGGATCAACGGCACCGAAAGGATTGAAGCAGGCGTCTACGTCATTGATGACGTCGCAGTTCAGGCCTTGTTCGACGGCACTGAAGCTGAAGTCTTGAATAGCGACGTCATGCTGCTGTGTTTCACCGTAGGTATAGAAAGCGGTGCCTTCCCAACCTTCGATAAAGGGTACCGTAAAGTCGGCGCCGAATGACATGCGATAAGTGCGCTTGTCGTCGAGCTCCATGTTGATTCCACCGACCTGCTGCATTCTTTGGGGCAGGGTGTTAGGAATGCCATCTTTACCGAACGGCAACCATTCCGTGAGACGTACGTCTTCATTGAATGCGACACCACCGAGTGGGTCGGAGTCAATCGACGCGAATCGGTTTTGAGCCAGGGTGACTAGGCCGTTACTGTCACGGAAAGGCAGGGGCTGACCGTAGCCATCAGTCACGATATTGCCACTGGCATCACGCAGTGGGACTGCGAACAGCGGAGTGCCATCGGCAGCTTTCGCCCTAAACGTGTTACCGGGTAGCTCGCCGCGCACCGTGGGCAGATCGTCCTCGCGGAAACCTGGGTTACCGGGATTCTCGCGTCCGCGTACTATCTGTCGGTTATACATAAATTGGGCATTGAAGGTGAGGTCGTCGCTCACTTCCCAATTCATATTGGTGTAAAAATTTGAGGTATCGATTGCTTCGATGAAGTCACGGGTATCACCGAAACTCAGGAAGCAACGATTACCGAGCGGATTACCCCAGGGACTGTTGCCGAAGGCTGCCTGGTCGGTACTGGCGTCCTTGCCGCAGGAGGGGTCTGTTTTTTGCGTAGTGACAGGCAAGCCGCTGGCGTTATAGGTCAGATCACCATTGGCATCCCGCACCGGTACGATGAAGCTGCCTGGATTTGAGCCGCCATTGTGAGTGAGGCCTGAGCGAACATACTCAGGACGATCATGCCACTCGAGGGTGCCGCCGTCCTGGTAAGAACCGGCTACGACGATGTCAATGTCGCCCACGGTGGTACCGCCGAGGAACGAGGTTTCGACTTTGCGATAGTCGCCTCTGCTGTCACCCTCTTCATACATTTCAAATTTAAATCCGTCATAGGATTTATAGGGAACGATGTTGACCACACCCGCTACCGCGTCGGTGCCGTAAATTGTTGCCGCGCCATCGGTGACGATGTCCATGCGCTGGATCGCCATAGTGGGGAGTAACTGCTGCACATTGCTTTCAACCACGCGCTTGCCATCTACCAGCGTGAGTGTTGCCCTGGGACCCAGGCCGCGCAGGTTAAAGTTCGCGATCTGGTTGTTCGTGCCCTGAATCGAGTTGGTGGTACCCGTGCCGTTATTAAAGGTCAGGTTTTGAACCACCTGGGCCATATTAATCGTGCCCTCAGCTTCAATATCTTCTGCAGTGAATGACGTGACAGGGGACGCCGCGTCGAAACCTTCAGATTGCCTAATATAAGAACCGGTGACGACGACCTCTTCGATGCCGCCATCCGATTGGGCTAGCAAGCTGCCAGATGCGGCGCTGAAACTAAGCGCGATAGCGGTGGAAAGAGTGTTGAATTTAAAGGGATTTTTCTTTAGTGCGCGATCAAAATGCAATAGCATAAGTAGTACTCCCGTGCGATAGGTTTAGTATTGTTGTTAACTAGGAGAGCAACTGCAGTCAGGCTTATTTGGGAATTTTGTTCTTCTTATTAATGCCTCACATACTCAAGCTACTACTTATAACTTGAAATAAGTAGAACTGTCAACTCGTCGGAGTGTGAGATTGCTTTGCCGCAGCGTACCAGCAACCCTTGGCGGTGCAGTGATAATCGTGAGTGTTTTTACGATATTCATTAACTGCGCTATGATGCGCGGCAATTAAGCCACTCATTTTGCAAATCATCATCAGGCATTCATGACAAATTTTCACTTCATCTCTGGCCTGCCGCGTTCGGGCTCCACTCTCTTGGCGGCGATCTTAAAACAAAACCCACGATTCCATGCATCGATGAGTAGTGGGCTTGGTGCACTGGTGGGCGGTGCCATGCAAATCATGAGCCCCGGCACCGAGGTTGCACTCACGCTACAGGGTAAGCAACGAGAAAATATTCTAAGGGGATTGTTTAGCAATTATTACGAAGGGTTGAGCGAACGACCCGTAACTCGCTGCTTCGCAGCAGTCGCTGCCGACCGATGAAATATTGGAGGGCTATGATACTGCCACCAATATTGTAAGGGCAGATCGGGCGCAATCCATTTCCTTGGGCGGGGGAGATGACAGCTATACCGTCGATTGGGGCATGGCAGTTCGCCTCGATGGTGGCGCTGGATTTGATGTCATCAACGCCGGTGGGAGGATGTCCGACTATAATATTGCGACCGAGGGTCAGGAGTTAATTCTCACCCGATACTCCGATGGAGCAATGATCGCTCTGAAAAATATTGAGACTGTCACGTTCCAAGACAATCAGGCGTTATATATTTCGCCTGATTTGGCGAGTAGCTGGGTGGCACGGATTTGGATGACCTTCCGTGGTCAGGGAATGCATCCGTCTCGTGTATGGAATATTGTTCATGAACTAGAACTCTCTAATCGTTCTGAAGATTATCAATTTGTCCTGGATTATCTCGAGGCGACGAGCATCTGGCCTGGTGATAGCGCAGCGATTCCAGACACGATTAACAGTCTGTACAGCAATGCGTTAGGCCGTTTGCCGACACTCGAAGAACATTCTGCTGCACTCGCTAAAATTAGCCAAGGGACGCTCTCTTATTTGCAGCTCAGTGAGCAATTGGCTTTCACGGGCGAGGCAGCTTCTTACCTGAATAATGTGTTATTGTTCCCGGATTGGATATAGACCAGGATTCATTTCCTGATACTGCCGGCGAACACTGATCGTGAAAATTCTGCGCGCACTGTTACATGACAATGCCAACGATCGCTGGCTCTCTTTTCAAAATCCCGTTGAGGTGCTCGCTACGTCTGATGCCGGTGAGGTGTTGGACGTGCTCAGGCGTGTTGAAGCGCGGGTAGAGGCGGATCAACTGACCGCCGTAGGCTTCGTGAGCTATGAGGCGGCAAGTGGATTCGATGCTGCGCTGAGTACCCATCAGCGCGGATCTTTACCCTTGCTTTGTTTCGCATTGTTCGCGAAAAGCGAAGTGATGGATGTGCCATTGCAATCTTCATCGGGACAGCTTTGGCGCTTCACGGAAAGCACACAAAGTTATCGCGACAGGGTCGATCAGATTCGTGACCTGATTGCTCAGGGCACTGTCTATCAAGTGAATTACACGACTCGTCTACGGGGCCAAGTGCATGATGCCGAAGGGCTGTTTGCAGAGGTGGCTGCGGGGGCGCCCCATGGCGCTTTTTTGCTAGGCGATAGCCACACGCTGATCTCCGCATCCCCCGAATGCTTTTTCTCCCTCGCTGGCGAGCATATTTATTCTCAGCCTATGAAGGGAACCGCGGCTCGGTGCAAAGACCCCGATGAAGATCGGGCCCAAGCGAGTTGGTTGCTTAACTCTGCCAAAAATCAGGCCGAAAATCTGATGATTACTGACATGGTGCGCAACGATCTGGGACGCATCGCCACGGCGGGATCGGTGCGAGTGAGCGAGTTATTTGCTTTGGAAAAATATCCAACGGTTTGGCAGCTCACGTCTCGAGTCGAAGCGCAAACCCGGGCCAGCGTAACAGAAATTTTTCAGCAGCTATTTCCGGCAGCATCTATTACTGGTGCACCTAAAAAATCCGCTATGGAACAGATATGCCGACTCGAAGCTGAACCGCGAGAAATATACACCGGTGCGATAGGCTTTATTGCCCCAAATCGGCGTGCGCATTTCAATATCGCGATTCGAACCGCGTGGATAGAAAACGCCAGCGGTATCGCTCGCTACGGCGCAGGGGGCGGCATGGTATGGGACTCCAACCCTGCAGAAGAGTTACAGGAATTGCTGGCCAAGACTCGAGTATTGCAACGCGTTGTCGCAATGGAGGATTTTGAGTTATTCGAAACCCTCGCCTGGAGTGAGCAAGAGGGTGCTATCAATCTGCAGGCACACTTGGCCCGGATGCACTCAAGCGCCCGTGTGTTCGGTCTGCCGGTTGCAGAGTGTGAGGAGTTTACGGTAAGGGTGCAGCGCGCAATTCAGCAGGCCTCCGAGGCTTATAAGATGGACGCGTCGTCCGATCAGGCTCGTCTGCGAATTACGCTGAACGGCTATGGCGAATGTGAAGCAGTACTGACCCCCTTACCTCCTCTGGCTACCGGGCCACAGCGTGTCGCTTTGGCTGCCAGTCCGGTGCATTCACAAGATCCGGCGCTGGCCCACAAAACAAATCAGCGTCAGCTCTATGTGCAGGCAAGGGCACAGGTCTGTGACGACCATGGCGCGGGGTGCGAACCCCTGTTGGTGAATGAGCGTGGCGAGATTACGGAGTCGGACATCGCCAATGTGGTCTTTGTATTAGACGGCAAATTTTATACGCCACCGTTGTCCAGCGGCCTGTTGCCCGGCACGCTGCGAGGCCGGTTGCTAGCGCGAGGCGAGTTGGAGGAGCGTGTGTTGTTCGTTGAAGAGTTAGCGGAGATATCGAGTCTTTATCTCATCAATGACTTGAGGGGTTGGCGTGCAGCGACCTGGATCAAGTCTTAATCACAATGCCGGCGCAGCTGTGCGTGGTCATTGCCGTAAATAGTCGGCAATATTCAGCATCTGGCCATCCCAACCCTCGGAGTTTTGTGCGAAGGCACGCTTGCCCAATTCTTTGGGCAGGTTTTCGAAGCCACTTTCGCAGAGTGTTAGCAGGGTTTTGCCGTCCTGCTCGCGGAGCCGAAAATCGACACAGGTGGTTTTTGATGCCAGGTCGGTATCTTGCGCTAAGGTCGTTTCTTCGATCGGCCAGATAAACCGAAACTGCGTTGGGGCATCCATCACTTCGGGCCTTGCCCAGAATTTCATGCCCTCGTAACCGGGATAGGTCACTTCGCCGCTGCTGACTTCGCCGACCTGAAAGGGTTTGTCCAGACGCACCTTAAACCACTCGCCGAAGCGCTCGAAATCGGTGAGCGCTCGCCAGACCTCATCGATGGGTGCGGCGAGTTCGAGTTGTCGATCGATCGTGATTTGATCGGGGCTGCTCATCATGTCAATTTCCTCTTCGGCATTGCGAAGAATAGCCCAGATAGCGCTTTGTTGTGAATGAATAGCAATTCTCGTGGGAGCGCGTGAGTCGGCTAATTCATTGTCGTTTCACTAATTATTCGGTTATAATCCGCGCCCCTGCCTTTTTTAGGCGGTGATGATCGGTAGTCTGCGGGCTCAATGGGCGGCGGGTCTCCGAGGCGTCATTACATTCGCTTTGCGTCGCCTCACAGGAGTCGGCAGCATCGCAACAAGAGTGGGCCTTGCGCCCATTTTTTGTTTGTGTGGAATAGTAATTCTTTATAAAACAAAGGGTTATAAGTAGATACAGCTGGCTTTGTTGAGTGTGACTGAGTCGGTAGAGAATTAGGACAGCAAGTGAAGAATGCGGCAGAACAAATAGCGGAATTAGTCGCTCCCACGGTGGAAGCCCTAGGTCTCGAGCTATGGGGAATCGAGCTGCAGCAGCAGGGTAAGTATTCCTTGCTGCGTGTTTATATAGAAAACGAAGATGGGGTTGGCATCGATGACTGCGAACGCGTGAGTCGGCAGGTCAGCGCCCTATTAGATGTGGAAGACCCGATTGCCGGTGAATACACCCTCGAGGTGTCCTCTCCCGGTATGGATAGGCCGCTGTTTACTGCGGCACAGTTCGCGTTATACGAAGGCGAGAAGGTGAATATTCGTCTGCGTACGGCGTTACAGGGGCGTCGCAAGTTTAAGGGCGTTATTAAACAAGTAGTAGATGACAGGATTGGTCTGGCGGTCGATGCCGAAGAGGGCGAGCTGATTGAGATAGCGCTCGCCGATATCGACAAGGCCAATATCGATTTTTAGCAATGGTTACTCTTTGCTCCGGGTCGTCCGGAGTGAGAAGCGAGTAAGGTGACACTGTTATGATGAGTAAAGAAATTTTGATGGTTGCAGACGCGGTCTCTAATGAGAAGGGCGTCGATCGCGAGGTAATTTTTGAAGCGATTGAGTCTGCCCTCGCCATGGCGACTAAAAAACTCAACGAAGAGGAAGAGATCGATTGCCGCGTTGTTGTAGATCGTAAAAC
>JALQUB010000090.1 GCA_023268635.1 Pseudomonadales bacterium | reverse complement strand
AGCGAGGCGTACTCGCTTGGTTGCAGGCCGAGCAGGTGACCCTCGCGGGGGCCATCGCTGAGCATGTGAAGGGCGCGGGCCGCCTCTGGGCTCACCTCGGAGAGCTCTCGTGTGCCGCCCGCCTTATGCACGATGAGCAGGTGATGTGGGCGCTCGTTGATCTCGCGCTCCTCATCTTCGCCTTGGAGCGCCTCGGTGAGCTCAGCGATGTCTACGCTGATGTCATCTACTCTCACTTTGCTCGTTAAGCCTTCGCTAGAGTATGTGTTTTCTACGCATCCGCGTAATGCATTTTCTTGCCAGCAGCTCTCTGTCATCGAAAATCTGGTCGTTGTGATGTCGATAACGCTTGCTGATTCTTGACTAAGATTGAGGCCAGCCGGTAAGAAGACTATTTCACTTTCTCGGAGTTGGCCTAACCAGTGTGGAGCCACTAGGTCGCCGATACCCCCGTGTAAGCTCGCGTTGAGTTTGCCTCTAGGCGTATAAATGCCAAGTGTGATGTCATGATTCTGTAGAGACCCTGATGCGTGTCCCAGTGCATCAATGGGGTCCTGTTCAAGGCCGGCAAAGATTGCCTTGCCTAACTCAAACTCAAGCAAGAACTCATCCGCACTGAGTTCAAGCTCGAAAGACAATGAAGCTATGCGGTTGTCTAAATAGCTGAGACCGCTTGATGACAAGTTAACTTGGGCATTGAGATCTTGTAGCGAGCCTAGTAGTTTCCCGGTTGCGTTCAGCGACCCGCTTGCACCGGGTAGCAGTTCTGCCCAGTCATTGATCTCGGCGTTAAAATTAAACGCTAGCTCTTTGCCATCCTGATCGCTTTGTCCATCTATGTGAATTCGATTTTGTGAGGTGCTGAGGTCTAACGCTTGAACAATTATGTTGCCGTCATTGATAAGAACGTGTGCCGAACTTCTCAAGGGTTGTTCGTCGACAGACGCCAATAACATTGGAATATCAATGATCAGTTGATTGTCAGCGCTATAGCTGAGCTTTCCAGATGCATTTAGTTTGCGTAATTGTAAAGGGCTGAGCATGGGTAGAAACTGTTCAGGCGAATCAATAGAAACTGAATAGGCGGTTACCTGGTTGCGTAAGTCAGTGTCGAGGGAAATATCAATCCCTTCTGCAACAAAAATTGCTGAAATATTCGTAGTGTTTCCGCTGGTGTTGAGTGTCGATGTCGGAAAGTTGACGAGGTCTTCACCGAGTTGAAAGTTGAGATCGCTTATCAAATGCTCTAACTGGAATTGCAAATCAACAACATCGATTGTGCCTGTACTCTGGATTGAAACCGGAGAGGACATAGCATGTTGGACGGCGAGTTTTCGGTATTCGCCTTTTAGATTAAGAGAGCCCTCTATCGAATCCGTAGTAGCTATATTGAGTTGCTGCGCTAGCATGTCATCGACGTCTAGCTGCCAGATTAGCGTGAGGTCTATGGGGGCGGCGAGTGTAGGTGATATGTCGTGGCCATTGAGGTAGGCGATTAATGGGTCGATCTCGATCAGTCCTCCCGCTGAAAATTTGAATTCTCGTATAGGCAGTTCACGATTGTTCTCCCTGCTCACTAAACCATCTAGGCTGTTAATCTTAATTCGTCGACGCAGTAGTTCGATGAGAGAAAAATCTAATTTCACATCACTAACTTCCAGGATCTCATCAGCTCGTTGGATGACTAGACTCGAGGCGCTCACAGTGTCGAGAATAGAACCAGAAAGGCCGGCCACTCTTAGTGTCAGCTCATCACTATTAGTCCTATCCAATGCCATTGAGACGAACATTTGAGTTCCCGTTGAACTCGCTAGCAGCACTAGAGTTCCCAGCAGTAGGGTGCTCACACTGAGTATGAAAACGACACTTAGCTTTGCAATGAGACGAAGATGCCAGCTCATAAATCTGGCCCCATAGTGATGTGCAGTTTTAAGCTTTCGTCGCTGTCAAAAGGGTGGGCGAAATCGATGCGTACTGGACCGATTGGCGAAACCCATCGGATTCCCAAACCGGCGCTGCTTTTCAGAGAGAGTTCGCTAGGCTCGTCGAAGGCATCACCGGCATCTGCGAACAGCGCGACTCGCCAATTGCTGGCAATTTCATGGTCATATTCAATGGAGGCAACTGCGAGACTCTTGCCGCCGATGATCGTTTCATTTTCGCCCGAGGCGCCTATCGATTTGTAATCATAGCCGCGCACGCTCTGGTCGCCTCCGGTGAAGAATTGTATAGAGGCAGGTAATTTTGTGATGTTATCGACGTGGTTCGTGCCGAGTTCGAAGCGGCTTATGAATCGGCCTTTCCCAAGAGGACTAATCCATTTTCCATTTAGGTTGAGTTGAAGGAAAGACTCACTGGCGAGTAACGCCTTCTCAGCAGCCCTAAGTTGCAAAAATAATCGCCATCCGCGCTGGGGGACGAGCGCATCGTCCGCCTGAGTTTTAGTGATATTGAATCCCGGAATAAGAAGGTCCGATGTTTCACGCTCTCCGTTTAGTGTGAATTCATCGTGGCGGAAGTTAGCGAAGAAGCTCTGCCGCCAATTCGACCTATTGACGAACGTGTAAGCAGCGCTGCCGCGGTACGAACGGCTGTCGAAGGTGGCTGTGTTTTCTTCAATAAATCCAGCGGAGAATCTTAGGTTCTCGGTACTTGGATTTAACAAAGGTATTAAATAGTCTGCATCTAAGGACTTTTGCGTAGTCGATAAGCTCGATGTTGCGTTGAGGCGGTGTCCTCTCGGATTTTTAAATCGATCCTCGTAGTAAGCGCTCAGCCTAGGCCCCATATCTGTAGTGAGACCTGCCCCATACTCGTAAACACGACGAGGGCGAGGGACTAGCGATGCTTTTATGGGTACAACGCCGGCATTAATCGAGTCGAGTTGCGGATTGATGCTGACACTGTCGAAGTATTGAGAATCATTAAGCTTGCGCCTCAAGTCCAGTAGTTTCTCCGATGTATAAAAATCTCCCTCTTCGAAGGTGCTAAAACGATCGACAAAATCGGCCGAAAGAGATCCTCCGGTATCGATGTCGAGCTCGCCAAAGCGATGTCGTTGTCCAGGGTTGAGAACGAGATCGATCGCCGCAGAATGCTGCGCGGGGGAAACGCGAAGTGCCGTATGCTCGAAGCCCGCATTGAGAAAGCCTAGTTCCAACGCTGTCGACGCCAGCGCCGATTTGCTGGCCTCGTAGTGGGCATGGTTTAGCTGCATACCTTCGGCCAAGGGGAGGGACTTGATGGTCGAATCGAATAATTCTGAATGCTCAGTGACTTGCACCGCGAGCGACTCGATAATTGTTGGCTCGCCGGGTTCCACTGTGACGGTGAGCTTCCAGCATTCACCGTTTGCTTGCATGTCAAATTCAGTGATGGCTGAGTAATAGCCTAAGGCTTGAGCGGCACGATCCACAGATTTAGCGAGCATATTCTGATTGTTGCGCAAGCTTCTGTTGAGTTGTAATTCATCGGCATCGCAACTCAGTGAAGGGAGTTGAATATGAGCACGAATATTGGCGCTTAAGTCGAAATAAGGGCTGGAGATTTCAAGCAATGGATCCTGTGACGCTGGCGAAGTTGATTCTTCAGCAATTAAAGAACCAGCGCTAGGAAAGGCTGCCGCAATAAACGCGAGAGATAGGGCATTCCGAGATGATTTCATTTAGTGAAATCATACACCCTAAGAGGGCTTTTCGGCGAGTACTAGGGCCCCCGACTTGGCGACTTAGGGATGAGGTCGCGACTGGCGTCGTCCGTCATCTAGGGTCTTCCTGAAGAACTCTCAATAGCTCACTGTTAGAGCTGAGTCGCCTCTTCGACGATAGGAGAAACCAACAGGCCACTGATGGCACGCGAAAGTTGCGACCCCAATAGGGTATCGCCCTGCTGCAATTCGTCGATTCGAATGAGCGCAAGAAAGTCACCGCTGGAATCTAAATAGTCTCCAACTCGTTCATAATGGAGCGCCTCTAAACGTTGTTCGCGAATACGGTAAATCGTCGAATCTTCGTAAAGGCTGTAGAGTGGCATGGCCAAGACCTGTTCCTCTGGTGGCAGTTCTAGGGCTAAATCGATGACCGCACCTATTTCAAGCCCTGCGTTGGCCGCTACCGTGAAGAAGGCATCTAGGCCACTCTGCCCTGATCGGACAGCTCCGCCAATGCGCGAGAGCGTGAATCTTATGCGCTCGCCGTTTATCAGGCTGCTGGCGTTTAGGGTGTATCCGTCTCTTAGCTGTAATTCTAATTTCCTGGCCACGGGAGTCGGGAGTGTGCTTCGGATCTCAAGAGTCGCATAGTCAGCGAGAGTGACCAGAGAGATGCCCGGTGCGACGCGTTCGCCGACGGCGAATGGGCTTGCTAGAACCCGTCCGGTGAATGGAGCCCGGACTTGCGTTTGTGACAGGTCGAATTTTGCTCGTTCCGCATCTGCGCGCGCTTCTTCTATTGCCGCTCGTTGTCCATCGATGCGGGCGGGGAATCTATTCAATTCAGACAGATGTTGTGCCAGGGCGATTTTGCCTTGGTTCGCCTCTCTGATGGCGGTATCGAGTTGTGCGTCGGCGATCATGTGTTTGTTGTGTAGGTCGCGTGCCCGTGACAATGTTGCGGCAGCGACATCGGCGAGGTTGCGGTTCGCCTCGGTTATTTCTTTTGCTAGTTCATATTCCACCTGCAGCGATTCAAGCGTTGCTTCGCTGCGTGCAAGTCTCGCTTGGGCGGAATCCGCCATGAACTTCACTTCGGTGGGGTCTAGCTCAAGGAGTAAGTCTCCTTTCTCAACCCAGTCGCCCTCGCGCGCGATGACTCGGCTCACGCGCGCAGAAATGGTGGTATTAAGATTAGCCGTTTGCTGTGCCTCGACGCGGCCAAAATTTAACATGACTGGTGAGAGTGTTTGCGGAGTCGCTGGGATAATACTCACAGGCCATGCGCGCTCAATCTGTTCACTGGGCTCAGCCGTCGGGCCTGTTACGACGATTAGGGTCGCTAGCAGAAACGCGACTGCGAGTAGAGTGAAACCAGTGAAGCGGCGAGAAAAGCGGTTGATTTGCGCGAGTATGGCGGTCGAAGCTTTGTTGGTTCTACTTGGGGAGTTCAACGTGGCTCTCCTTTATCTTGAGACGCTAGGAATGGAGTGGAAAGAGCAATCGCTCTTGCGTTACCAAATCGAGTGCGGAGTGCATTTTTTAGATTCTCAATCATTACGATGAGAGCCGGAATTACGACGAGCACCAGGAGTGTGCCGAAGGCCATACCCCAGCAAAGCGTGATCGCGATGGGCACGATAAAGAGAGCTAGGCTGAAGGTTTCAAACATCAGCGGTCCCAAGCCCGCGATCGTAGTGAGTGAGGTCAGAATGACCGCGCGGAATCGTGACAGAGAGGCCTCGTGAATTGCGTCACGAACACTTTTTCCTTCGGCGAGCGAGCGACGGAAAAAACTCACGAGGATGATGGAGTCATTAACGACGATGCCGGTCAATGAGAAGAAGGCGAGTAGCGACATCGCTCCGATGTCAGTGCCCATAATCCAGTGCCCAGCGATGGCGCCGGTTAGGCCGAGAGGGATCGCAACCATGACGGCGAGCGGCCATAAATAAGAAGAAAATGACCACGCGAGAATTAAATATATAAAGATCGCAGTGAGCACGGCACCATTACGCATGGTGTCTAGTAGCTCCTGCGTTTCTCGAGAAACACCACCGAGATCGGAGCTCAAGCCATAGCTTTCTTTTATCTCGGTGAGTGCGTTCGCGGTCACGTGAGTGATGATTTGCTCAGCATTATTTTGTTCTGGATCGACGCTCGCATTGACGGTGACGGACATGAATCCGTCCGTATGATTAATGATGTCTATGCCGCTGCGATAACTCAGATCGGCGACTTGTCCCATAGCGACGAGTTCGCCAGAAGGCGTTTTCACAGGGAGACGCGCGAGGGAATATAGATTGTCTCGTTCGTCATTTGGCAGTGTCACCACAACTTCGAGTTCTGAGTCATTGAGATTAAATATCTGAACTCGCTCGCCATTGTATGCAGCTCGTAGCTGACGACCCAGATTCTCGCTCGATAAGCCTAGCGCTTTTCCGGCCGGCGTCAGGCTGTAGATTATCTGGTCGCGACCGTAGGGCAAGTCGTCATACACATTCGACACGCCAGGGTAGGCGAGGAGCGCGCTTTGTAATTCTTCGGATGCGCGTTTCAACTCGGGAACGTTCTCTCCACGCAAGACCAAGGAGAGATCCGGGTTGCCATTATTTTCTCCGCCTCTCACTTCTACGAAAAGCTCCTCTACATAGGGTGGTCGTCTATTGGCTTCCCGCCAGGCATCGACGAATTCTTGAGGGCTGATTTTTCGTACATCATCCCAGCCGTATTCCGCTCTGATGGACGCATACTGGTTTCCGGTTTTGCGTTCTTGGTCGATTATCGCGCTCGCGAATTTAGTGACGTAGCCATTTATGTTGCCTCCGCCATTTTCGTTGTCGATGCGCTGCATAGACTCTTCCAATTTCGCCATAAAATTTTGACGCTGGATTTCCGTGGCTTGGGGTGCGAACTGGACGTTAGCCGTAACAGATTCCAAGCTGACGCCGGTCACCATGTTCAAGCCGACTCTGCCGCTCGCGATTAAACTGAACGCGAGAATAACGCAGGCGAGAGCGGCGCAGAGTGTCGTGCCCGGCGCCGCGAGTGCTCGTTCAAGCGCGGGTTTGTAGTAACGATCTCTTATGCGCATGAATTGAGCATCGAAACGATTTCGGAAACTGCTGGTGGACTCTCTGTCCATACGGCTAAAGCTGTGTTTCAAGTGCCCCGGTAGCACAAAAAAGCATTCGATCAGTGAGGCGACGATGACGCACAGCAAAACAGTGGGCAGTGTCACGATAACCGCTCCCATCTCACCTCCCGCGAGTATTAGAGGGACGAAAGCAGCGAGTGTTGTCAGAGAGGATGTAAGCACAGGGAGAAACATTCTCTGAGCGCCATGGGAGGCCGCATCTGCGGGTGACATGCCTTGTTCGAACAAGGTCGTTGCATCTTCACTAACGACGATGGCGTCATCAACCACAATACCGAGGGCCATGACGAAGGTGATTAGCGAAAGAATATTGATACTGCCGTCGAATAACTCATAGTATATGAGTGTGGCGAACAGGAAGCTGACGGGAATGCCTATCATGACCCACCACCCAACGCGTCCGCTTAAGAAAAGAAATAGTGTGATTAGTACGAGGATGAGACCCGAAAACCCATTCTTGAAGATAACTACGAGCTGTTCTTTAATGAGGTTCCAAGCCTCCTGATACTTGATGATCTCCACGCCTTGCGGGAGAGATGGCTGGGTGTCAGCCAACCATTCATCGAGAATTTTCGCTGCGAATAGTGCGTCAGAATCTGTGGGCCGTTGCAGCTCCATTTCAATGGCCACTTTGCCATCGCGAGTGAGTTTCGATTGTCCAACCTTGGGGCGTCGTTCGATTAATGCAAAATCCCCCAGTCTCGCGAGACCGGCATCGGCTTGCAATGCGACTTCTAGTTGTTCGAATTCGCTGACGGCACGGCGCTGATCTAGGCTGCGTAATTGCATTTCGGCTTGGCTGCGTCCGACCATGCCTGCCGGAGAATCGCTGCTGCGCTGACGAATTTCATCCGCGATGCTACTGAGATCAGCGTCTAGTGCGATGAGCGTAGAGCTAGGAACTTGGATTGCGATTTCTTCCTCGGGCATGCCATCGAATAAGATGAGTGCAACGCCGCGTTCATAAAGCTCGTCTTCCATTTTCCTCACCAAGGGAACGAGTTCGGCGAGGCTTCCTTCGGAGCTTACGACAAGTGTGGCGATCTCTTCCCAATCGTTTAGCTGGCCCGTTCTGAGGGGCTCCATCTCTGCAGGAAAGTTTCGGATTTGAGAAAGGCGGCTCTCGATGTCGTCTAGCGATTTGGAGATATCGGCGTCGAAATTAAAAAATGCCCAGACCTGGCCTCCACCGATACGCGACGAAGATTCCAGCGTCTGCAGGTCAGGCATATTGGCAAGCTGCTGCTCTATAGGCGTGATGACGAGGCGTTCTATGTCTTCGGCAGAGGCTCCAGGCCAACTGGCAGTCACGCGAATAATCGGCACCTTGATGGCAGGATCGAGTTGGGTGTTAATTCGATCGGTGGCCCACAGGCCAGAGAGAATCATCATGATCATGACAAGGTTTGCTGCGACTTTGTGATTCGCAAAGAGACCTATGATCGATTGTTGCATCGTTGCATCCCTGGGTTTTTAAGCTGTGTCTATTTTGAATAGACGCATCGCTCGCTTGAGAGTTACTGCCCCAATTCGTCGGTTCATGTGGGGAGTTGATGCAAAGGGGGTGCCAAAATCCTATCTTGCTGAATAAATAGTAGGAACTATTTACTAATAATTAACTTGATAATTTAACATGGGACCAAAAATTAGCGAAATAGGCTAACGGGAACTATTAGACGAGCGTTCGGTATAGGTCGATGAAAACAGGAATGAGTGAGGCTAGGAGCAGCGTCGCCATGCTCCAGTTAAACCATCGAATGGCTTGCGGGCTTTTTAAAATGCGCTGCAATGACGCGCCGAGCCATAGCCAGCAGCCTATACAAGGGACACCGATTAAGAAGAACAAAGCGGTTATAACAGTCACCTCGATCAAATAGTCGTTGCCGATGCTGGTATAGGTGACGATTGCTCCGACGGCCATCACCCAGGCTTTCGGATTCACCCACTGAAAAGCGGCTGCCTGTAAGAAAGTGAAAGGGTTCCCCGTATTCACGGCGTTGGCGTTGACCGGGGCAGTCGCAATCTTATAGGCGAGATAACTTAAGTACGCAGCGCCTACTACTTTCAATATATTATGCAGAATCGGGAATGCGTCGAAAATTTGTGCGATGCCTAGACCTACGGCGAGGATCATCAAGGGGAAGCCAAAGACGATGCCTAGATAATGCGGCAAGCTCCTGCGAAGACCATAGTTCAGTCCCGATGCCATTAACATCGAGTTATTGGGTCCAGGCGTGATGCAGCTAGAAACCGCGAAGGCTATGAGTGAGGCATATTCCATGGCAGTCGATACGGCAAGTAGTGAATCGGCGAGTATACAGCCAGGTCGATAAAACTTCATCAGAGAAGGAGTTGCTCAAGTGAACTTTTGGTTCGATGGGGGTATTATCGTGCCTCACTTACAACATAGCGCCTACCAATGATCGAAAAGTACGCAGTCCTTTGCTTCTATTTTCTTATTTTATTGACCCTCGGATTCGTAGCGGCACGTGGAGTGCGCGATATGAAGGGGTTTGTAATTGGCGGTAAGAGTCTGAGTTTCTGGGTGGCAGCATTCTCTGCGCAAGCGACCGGAGAGTCTGCGTGGCTGTTGCTCGGTGTGACGGGTATGGGCGCAATGCTGGGCTTTAGCGCGTATTGGATTGTGTTCGGCGAAGTCGTCGGAGTGTTCTTCGCTTGGTTTGTCATGGGTAGGCGATTTAAACGCCTGACCGACCGTTATGCTTCGTTGACGATGACCGATTTTCTTGTAAGTCGGTTTCGATCCGAAACCGACACGTTACGAATCTTATCTGCGAGCTCACTCATTATATTTGTCCTCATTTATATTTCCGCCCAAATTGATGCGACTGGATCAGCCTTCGAAGCATTCTTGGACTGGGACTATCATCAAGGCGCACTGCTTGGATTCGGGATTGTCGTACTGTACTGCGTCGCGGGTGGTTTTTTAGCTGCAGCCTGGACTGATATGTTCCAGGGGGCGGTGATGCTCGGTTGTCTCGTCGTCTTGCCTATTGTCGCTTGGCTAGCGATTGGAAATTCGAGTGAGATTTACGCGGGGCTCGAAGCTATTGATCCGGGTCTGGTTAATGCTTGGGGAAATGGTGGCTTCACGCTAGGCAATGCAGCGGTTGTGCTCGGCATGATGCTAATAGGCTTGGGTTTTGTCGGGTCGCCTCAAGTCTTCGCTCGGCTGCTTGCGGTTCGTTCTGAGGATGAAATTTTGCGTGGCCGTTGGGTGGCGCTGATATTTACCTTGCTGATCGATGCGGCAGCGGTGAGCATTGGGATTCTAGGACGCTATCTATTTACTGAGCAGGGAGTAGATCCCGAGTCTGTGCTCGGTAATGGCGCGCAGAATGTCATGTCTGAATTAGTCGAAGTTAGCTTTCCGCCATGGATTGTTGGTTTATATGTAGCAGCCGTGCTATCGGCAATTATGTCGACGGTGTCGTCTCTGCTCGTTATGGCCGCCAGTGCGGTGACGCATGACTTGTACGCGAAGCTCTCGAGCGTGGTGTTGAGTGATCGACTCGCCGCCAAGTTTTGTCGCTATTCAACGCTGCTAATCGCACTCGGTGCGATGCTGCTGGCATTTGTCGTTTCGATAGTCTCGCCGGAGCGTACAATTTTTTGGTTTGCGATTTTTGGCTGGTCTGGCATAGCGGCGACGTTCTGCCCAATGGTAATACTCGCTTTATTCTGGCCGCGATTCACCGAGCGGGGTGCAATTGCGTCGATGATCGCCGGATTTAGTATGACGATGTTCAGCAAATTTGTTCTACAGGAACTGCCCGGCGTGGGCGATTTATTTGTTGCGCTAGAGACTATGCCTCCGTCTTTCTTGGCGGCATTAGTCACAGGCTATTTGGTGTCTTTGTTCCACGCGGAGCCTGAGCTTGAGAAGCAGTATATTGCTGACTTGGAAGCTATAGCTGGCGAAGCCAGGGCAGAACCTTAAGCTAAAAACACCCCGTAAGCAGGATTCTCGGTCTCGTCCCAATGGCGGTAGTTGAGTCGCTGGAGTGAGGCATTGAAATCTTTAATCTCGGACTTCGGCACCTGCATGCCGGCCAATACTCTGCCGTAGGCTGCGCCGTGATTCCTGTAATGGAAAAGGGTGATATTCCAGCGCGAACCCAATAGCGTGAGGAAATCTGCTAGCGCTCCCGGTCGTTCTGGGAATTCGAAACGGCTTAACCTCTCATCTGTAATCGCGTTGCCTTTGCCGCCTACCATATGACGGATATGAGTCTTGGCTAATTCGTTATCGGTTAAATCTAAAACTCCGTAGCCCTGCAGTTCGAGATGGGAGACGATCGCGTCGCGCTCGGCACGGCCATTGGTTTTTAGTCCCAAGAAAATCTTCGCTTCATCCTCATCGTCGCGTCGGTAATTAAATTCAGTAATAGACCTTTTGCCGAGTGTTTTAACGAAGCGCTTGAAGGATCCTTGCCTTTCAGGAATGGTGACGGAAAGAATAGCCTCACGTTGTTCGCCGACTTCAGCACGTTCGGTGACGTAGCGCAGTCTGTCAAAGTTGGCGTTAGCGCCGGAGGAGATCGTGATCAAAGTCTGCTTGGAACAGCTTTCTCTGGCGACGTATTTTTTCATGCCTGCTACGCTTACTGCACCGGCAGGTTCGGTGATGACGCGAGTGTCATCGAAAATGTCTTTGACGGCTGCGCAAATTTCATCCGATGTCACGGTAATTACTTCATCTACCGTAGACTTGAGTATAGGCCAAGTGTGTTCTCCCACCTGTGCGACCGCGATTCCGTCAGCGAAGATGCCGACTTCTTTTAAGGCTACACGTCGTCCTGCAACCATGGCGGCTGCTAGGCAGGCGCTTTCTTCATATTCAACGCCAATTATCTTTGTCGCAGGGCGTACATACTTCACATAGGCGGCTATGCCCGCGATGAGACCACCTCCACCGACAGGGACAAAGATCGCATCGATCGGCGCGCTGTGCTGGTGAATTATCTCCATCGCTACCGTGCCCTGACCCGCGATAATTTCCGGATCGTCATAAGGATGAATAAAATGCAGGCCGCGTTCTTTCTCGAGGATGAGGGCATGACTCAGAGCGTCATTAAAGGTGTCGCCGACTAAGACTACTTTGGCGCCCCGTGCTCGGACACTTGCAATCTTTATTTCGGGGGTCGTCACTGGCATGACGATCGTTGCCTTAACTCCCATGAGCTTGGCCGCTTGAGCCAGCCCTTGGGCATGATTGCCTGCGGATGCGCAGAGAACGCCTTCACTGCGCTGCTTTGCGCTGAGGCTACTCATCTTGTTATAGGCGCCGCGAATTTTGAAAGAGAAGACTTCCTGTAAGTCTTCTCTTTTTATGAAGACTTCGTTCCCCATCCGTTCGCTCAGCAAGGGCGCCCGCTCCAATGGGGTCTCGATGGCGGCATCGTAGACGTCGGCATTTAATATGAGCTTCACGGTTTTTTCTAGCATGGTGAACTCCGAGGTCGGATAGGGGGTGCCGTATGCATTAGATGTCGGCAGTTATCTGACTTGCTAGATGTATGCGCGGCATTTGGGACTTTAGGAAGTTGGTGCTATCGTTCAGTAATAATTTTTGAGGGGGTCACATGTTTGAATGGCTAGAAGGCACTCCGCTCGCCATGTGGGTGAGCCTCTCTCTTTGGGCGTACCCTGCGTTGCTCAGCGCGCATATTGTCGGCTTAAGTACGGCGGTCGGAATTTATGTTATGCGGGACTTGAGTTGTTTGGGGCTCGTTTCAGGATTTAGCATAACGGGTGCGGCATTTAGGCGGCTGCATCGCTTGGCCCTTATTGGTCTTCTGATCAACGTCATATCTGGATTTCTCCTTTTCACCTCGCAAGCTAGCCTGTTGGTCACCAATACGCCCTTCCTAATTAAGATGGCCTGTGTGGTGTCGGCGAGTCTGATTGCTATTCGACTCCAAGCGCGCTTGGTCGTTGAGGAGGAAGCAACGACGGGGCTCAAAGGTTTGGCCGCAGGTTCACTCTTGCTCTGGATGAGTGCGATTGTAGCGGGTCGATTAATTGCTTATTGGGGCTAGAGTGCTGACAGGAAGAATCGACATGTTCACGACGATCGCTCAGACCTTAATCGAAACCGATCTCCATGCTTGGGTTGTCGCGCAGGCGTGGTTATGGCCGGTATTAGAGATTAGTCATTTCATCGGCCTCACCTTGTTGATAGGGGGCTTGCTGATTGTTGATCTCAGCGTGCTCGGGTTCCTCGGAAGAGTCTCTCTTCGCTCGACCTATCGCTTATTGCCCTTCGTCGTCATCGGATTCGCGCTTAATCTCTTCACGGGAGTGTTGTTTTGCTTCGGTGATCCGTTCCGCTATGCGGTGAATATCGGATTCCAAGCTAAAATGGTCTTCGTGCTCGTCGCGGGCGTGAATGCCCTCTATCATCACTGGCGAATCACACCGCAGCTGTTCGGAATCGAGGGTACGCTGACACCGCGAACGGCCAAGATATCGGCCGCGCTTTCCTTGTTCTGCTGGGCTGTAGTGTTGTTGCTAGGGCGCCTCATCCCCTACGTCGGTACAGGATGAGGCTTCGAGTCTTATTTATATTTGGAAGGGAAGAAGCGAACCATTGCGCGTGAAGACTCTGCGTCACAATCGTAAGAAGCCAGCTTATAGCCTTGACGAGCAGGTATCCAACGCGTTGTGTAGGTGGCGGGCTCGCGCAGGAACATCGGGTCCTCGACCGTCAATTCTATTCGAAGGTCGTCCCCATCTCGCCAGTATTTTTCAGTGACCACTTTTTGTGACGATGAGGGGATGCCGTTGTAGTCATCGAATCCTGCAACATCGAACACGAAATGAGTTGTCGTGACATGAAGCACGCCTTCCTCGTAATGACCGACTGAGAAACCTTGCACACCAAAATCTGTCGCTTTGGGCTCGCGGCCGTCTAACCAGATAGTGCGTAGCTGGTCATCTTTTTCGTATCGGAATAACACACGATCGGGCCACTGGGTGACTTCCATATGGTAAGGATCATATTGGATGGCTGGCGAGGAAGCGGGTTGACAGTCGTACTTAGGCGCTACAATTTCTTCCCATACCTGTTGGTATGCTTTGGCGCGTTCATTCAGTACGGGGAAGTTATGCGCTTCCCAAGGCATGTTTTCACCATTGATTGGGCGTGCGCGCGTGCCGCCGTCCCAGATTCCAGTTAAGTCGGGCGTGTCATCTTGTTGCGCAACAGCGGAGAGGAAGAAGAGGGTAGAGCAGGCAAGGATTGCCGATTTCAGAACGCGAGATGTCTGCTTATACATGAGCTGTTTCCGTGATAGGTCGGTAGAGACTTAAGGTTCCAGAATTATCGCTGTGGTGTAGGGTCTTCGGTTTTGCCGCCTGACAAAATGGGGCTCCCGTCCGAACGCGTCAGCTTTCGTCCTAGCACTCCTCGTGCGCCTTCGGCGCGCGCAGATGGACCGGCAACTCTTACGACCATACCAATAGGCAGTAGGTCTGGCGTCCATCCTACCCTGCGCAGCATGACTGGCGCTCCCAATTCGACTTGCCATTCTGCAGTGTTGCCGTTGGCATCAGTGACGTCTAAGAAAAGTGCAGCATGCGGATTACGGAAAATAAATTTGCTCACGACGCCTTCTATTTCGATGGGTTTATCCGAGTCGTAGAAGGGTCCGCTAGCATGGTGTGCCTGTGACAGAGGTGCGGCGACTAAGAGCAGTAAGCTTAAGACTGTGAGCTGGTTAATTCGAGCTAGCATGGTGAATACCTTTCTTATTATTGATGACTGACTTTATGGCAGAGGCATACGAAATTCAAGCTATTATGCGGCGACGCTGCTCTTTCTGATCCCCCATTTTCGCCACATAAGATGATTGCTCAGGGGTAAGCCAATGAGCAACAGGAGATAGACATTTCCGGCTAATACTACGTAGTTAAAGTCGTCGAAGAAAAAGGCAATGGCGCAGGAAAGAGCGGCGACTCCCGAAACTACCAGCCAAGTGATGCAGGTCTTTTTGCATAAGAATTTCTCTAACGACGAGAGTCTTAACTCTTCGTGATATCGCAACGTATTCAGGTATAGAGCAATGAGGATCGCCGAGAGCGCGATGAGTCCTATGCCAAAATAGATAAACAGAGAAGCGACACTGTTTTCCCATCCGCCCTGGGAAAAAATGTCGGTCCCTAATAATCCCTTAGAGAAATAGAGTACAAACGCTTGCGACATGAGCTTGATCGGGTAGACGAAAACTAAGACGAGCATGACTAAGGCTAGACTCAAATAAATTGTGACGCCGTCTTGCAGGCCGAAATTGCGGCTCCAATTGGCATGGGTGATCCAGATGGAGCCGATAATGAGTGCGCTCATTAGGAAGGCGGGGATGTCGCGAGAAAGCTCAAGAAGTTCGACAGGGGTGGTGGGGATTTGATCGATGCTGATGACAAGCATCGTAAACGCGAAGGCGAATGCGGCGTCGACAAAGGTTTCGATGCGGCTCATATTCTCGCCGCGCAAGACTTTTCCGTTGTCTACATTGCAGCTGTCGATAAATTCGTCTGATAGTCGATCCATCTCGGCGTTCCTCTTTATTCGGTTATTGGTCTCTAATGCCAATTTCTCCAAGGGTCAGAATAGGGGAGGCGTCAATCTCTTCGGCATCCATCATGGTTGCGACTCGACTAATGGCGCTCACTAATAAGTGCTGTTCCCAGTTTTCCAATTCGCGATATTTGCGCAGAAATTCTGATTGCAAAAGTTCAGGGGCGTCTTGGTATTTCTGTTCTCCTTGCTGTGTGAGCACGATATTTATTGTGCGTTTGTCAGTGCCTAGACGCTTGCGCTCGACAAGGCCGTTTTTTACCAGTCTGTCGATTAGATTTGTCACGGTCGCTTGCGAGAGGAGTATCGACTTGGCGATGGCGCTTGGAGTGGGCTTGTCAATTTTCACGATCGCATCCATTACCAGGAGTTGAGAAATGGTGAGATTGGTCTCTTTTTGTAGCCGCTTCGAATACAAATCGATGGCTCGGGTGATCCGTCTCAGGGAGATGAGTAGTTCGTCATAGTCCTTCATGGGTCTTGTGGATTCCTATTGAGGCGCCGGTAGTCGGATTTGGCTGTTTGTATTCTAAGCCAACGTTGCAGCAAGTTTCTTCACTTAGTTTTATTTTGAGAAAACTATATTTAGAAGTCGAATTAATTATCAAGGCGTATAATCTGTCATTCCGGCATTGGTCGCGAGATGCCCAATCAGGGTAAACCGTTTAACTAGTTGTTTATAATGGCTTTTAATATTCAGAACTCCCCTCGAGACACTCTTGATTGTTGAGGTTTACAGTCTGTTCGCTTTACTAAATTACTTTTACTTCTATATAATGCTCGGAGATTTAGCGACTTATCGGCGTCGCTCAGCAGGTTTGCTGAGGTTTGCGGCGCTGTAACTCGTGGGGGGTTGGAATGCTTAAGCGCCCTACGAACCGAGAAGAAAGTAAAGGAGATGTATGTTTCGTAGTCAGTGTTCGAAGATTCAATTTCGTCAAAAACAACTAGGCCTCGCCGTTGCCTTAGCTTCAACAGCTTTTTCGGCACAAGCGCAGATAGAAGAGGTTTTAGTCACAGCGACCAAGCGCACCGAAAGTATGCAGGACATTCCTGTGGCTGTTTCGGCATTAGGTGAGGAGTCACTCGACCAGCTCGGCGTTTCAAACTTCGAAGACTACTTGTTACAGCTCCCTAATGTGACCGCGGGCGGTAGTGGTCCAGGTCAGAACACTATTTATATCCGAGGCGTTGCCTCTACAACACCAGGGCTTACTGTCGCAGGCGTTGCAGGTCTAGCGCCGAATGTCGCGCTCTATCTGGATGAGCAGCCTTTGTCACAACCCGGCCGAAACCTTGATGTTTACGCGGCCGACTTGGCTCGGGTCGAAGTGCTGTCTGGTCCGCAGGGCACATTATTTGGCGCCAGCTCGCAAGCGGGTACGGTTCGACTGATCACTAACAAGCCCGATCCATCGGGTAATTACGCAAGCATAGATTTGGGCACGTCGTTCACCCATATGGGCGAGATGAGCAATAACGTCGAAGCGATGGTCAATGTTCTCGTCAATGATGCGCTCACCCTGCGCGGCGTAGTTTACGTCGATAATCAAGGTGGATATATCGATAACGTTGCGGGAACGCGTAACCTCACTGAAAGTGCGCGATTCCGACCCGAAGGAACAGTGCGTAGCAATGGGCTCCCGGTTAACGCTCTGCGTGCCGGCTTCCAAGCTAACTCAGACCTGAGCGGTGTGAATTTCATTGATGCCGATAATGGCACGCGCGTTGAGGAAGACTTTAACGATACTACTTACTCGGGCGCTCGGATTTCAGCGCTCTGGGATATCAACGATGACTGGTCATTGACCGTGGCACACACTGAGCAGGAGCTCGAGACAGATGGTGTGTTTTATGCCGATCCGGATTTAGGTGATCTCGAAATTCAGCGCTTTGAGGATGACTCCCTCGAAGATGCATTCAGCAATACTAACTGGACACTCGAGGGCCGGTTGGGTGAGTTAGAAGCGATATATACAGGCGCTTTTACTGATCGCGAAACGGATCAGTTTGTTGACTATGCGGACTATATTTTTGTTGGACAATATTTGCCGTATTACATCTGTGATGGCAGCGTGACTTACCCTGGTTCTGTCGCCCCAAGCGGTACTTGCCAAGCTCCTAATATGTTTGTGAAGAGTACATCTCAGACAGAAGTCAGCAGCCATGAGCTGCGTTTCGCTACTGATGATAATCGAATGATTAGTGCGACTTTTGGTGGATTCTATAGCTCACTTGATCTCGCGGAAAAGAATGACTTCACTTACCTCGGCTCATCGCAGGCAGTAGCATTTAATGGTAACGTCGGCTTCGGCCCTAACTATTCGGCAGCCAATTCGACGAGCGATCAGAGTCTCTGGCCAGAAGGCGTGATTTTCCGCAACGATGTGCTTAGAACGGATGAGCAAACAGGTATCTTCGGAGAAGCAAAGCTTCGTCTGAATGATCAATTTGCGGTGACCCTAGGTGCGCGATGGTATGACGTCGAGGTTGACCTGAAGGGTAGTGCAGCCGGTTCATTTGGCAACTTCGGCGCGAGCTCTGACAACAACGCGGGCAATAATCTCGATACATTGTTCGCTGCGCCGCGACCCGATACCGCATCAACTGATGGCGTCATCAGTAAAGCCAGCGTGACGTATACGCCGAATGATAATCAGCTTCTTTATGTGACGTATTCTGAAGGTTATCGACCCGGTTTATTAAATCGACCTGGCGGTGCGACAAATGCGAGTGGGACATTTACTGTTCCCTATGCCATCGATACTGATGACATGACTAACTACGAATTCGGTTGGAAGACAGATCTTCTGGATTACACACTCCGTTTAAACGGCAGCGTTTTCTTCTCAGAAATTGAGCGACTCCAAACCACAATTTTTGACCCTTCTATCACGAATCTATTCTTCTCTGATAACGCGGCCGATGCTGAAATCAAAGGTATTGAAGGTGATTTCATCTGGGCGCCAGCAGGAATTTCTGGTCTCACAGTAACAGGCGCGTTCTCGTTGCTTGATACGGAGATTACACGAGTAATCACTCCGACAAACGATGTAACCTTAGGTGATTCTCTCGCTTATGCCCCTGAGCGACAGGGCAATATCCGAGCACGGTATGAGTGGAATGCTGGCTCAGGTCTTGTTGCGCATGTCATGCCACAGATTATGTACTCCGCTGAATCCTACAGTGACATTATTTCGATTAACCGTGATCGTCTGGATAGTTGGACTATGTTGGGTGTTAGTGCGGGTGTCACCTCGGATACTTGGACTGCGGAAATGTTCATTGAAAACTTGACTGATGAACGTGCAGAAGTGTCAAGATCTTATAATTTCGATAGGCAGCGAGTGAATTACTCCCGCCCTAGAACGATGGGTGTCAGAGTCTCATACGACTTCTAATTGGAATCGAATAAGAACCGATTGATCAGGAGCGCCCCGTATTAGGGGCGTTCTCGTTCTTGGTAGTGAGTGATCGTGTCGTCAATAATCGATGGAAAACATATGACGCAAACCCCACTGGACTCAGCGAAGCGCGATGAGTCCATTAATAACGCTGACAAAGCCTCTGCAACCCATGTTGATGAGATATTGAAAAGGGCAAAAGAGGCGATCGCGAATAAGCAATTTGAATTAGCGATTGAAGAGTTAACATCTGTTATAGGAGACGAAGCATCGAATGAAGAAGCTTTGTATTTATTGGCGGTTGCTCAAAGATACTCTGGAAGAAATAAAGCGGCATTAGCTACTCTTGGGCACTTGCATCAATGTGCTCCAGGACACGGTCGTGCCTATCAAGAAGAAGGACATAATCTCAAGGTCCTCGGAGAGCCTGAGGTAGCGCTCCGCGCCTATGCTTGGGCGTGTCATTACAACCCAGCGCTAATTGCAAGCTTCAAAGGGCAGTTACAAATCCTGCGGCAGTTGGATAGGCCGCAAGCATTCGGGCAGGTGAGCGAACAATTGCTTCGCCTCAATAAATTACCCAAGGCGTTGCTTGCTGCGATCGACCTGCTTTCCCAAGGAAAAATTCTCAAGGCGGAGAAGTTGTGTCGCAAAGTCTTGATGCAGGAGCCTGCAAATGTAGAGGCCATGCGCGTTCTTGCCGACATCGGCATGCGGTTGGGTGTGCTAGAGGATGCCGAAACATTGCTATCGAGCGCTCACGAGCTTGATCCTTCTAATGTGCCCATACACATAGAATACATACAAGTTCTGCGAAAAAGGCAACGCTTCGCTGATGCAAGGGAGCAGTCTCAAAAATTACTTTCGAGCAATACTGAAAACCCTCAATTTATCTCGCTAGCCGCTGTTGAGGCTATGCAGAGTGGCGACTTTGATGAGGCGTTGGCGTTATTTTCAAGGGTGTTAGAAAAAATCCCCGAAGATAGCATCACGCTGACTTCAATTGGCCATGCTGAGAAGACGCGAGGCAACTATGAGGAGGCCGTATCGGCCTATCATCGTGCATTGAAAACGAACCCTAATCACGGCGAAGCCTATTATTCGCTCGCAAATCTTAAAATATATCGCTTCTGCGAGGAAGAGATCGCTACCATGATCTCTGTGCTTAACGAAACGCGATTGCCTCATATCGATCGAGTCTATATGAATTTTGCATTAGGAAAGGCGTATGAGGACAAAGAAAATTTCAAAGAATCATTCAAGTTCTATCAGCAAGGCAATGCCTTAAAGAAGGCGCAGAGTCGTTATGTTGCGAGTTCGATGACAGAGGATCTCGCTTCTCAAAAAGCAGCGTGTACGAAAGAATTATTTGAGAAATTTGAGGGAGTAGGATGTCAATCTCCAGATCCTATTTTCGTTCTTGGTTTGCCGCGAGCTGGCTCAACCCTTGTGGAACAAATTCTCGCCTCTCACAGCAGTGTTGATGGCACGCTCGAACTTCCTAATATTTTGTCTTTGTCGCAACGACTTCGACGATTAGGGCGGTTATCCAAGACGAGTAGTGCAACTAACTATCTAGATTATCCAGCGAATTTGCATCAGTTAAGTCCACAACAGCTGCTGGAATTTGGTGAGGAATATATAGAACAAACGGCCATCCACCGGAATGGGGCACCTTTCTTTATCGACAAAATGCCTAATAATTTCCGTCATATTGGCCTCATCAAACTAATTTTACCGAATGCCAAAATTATCGATGCGCGACGAGGGGCGATGGCCTGCTGCTTTAGCGGTTACAAACAGTTATTCGCTGAGGGACAGGAATTTAGTTATTCCTTAAGCGATTTGGGCAGTTACTACCGAGATTATGTTGATTTGATGTCGCATTGGGATGAGGTTTTACCAGGATTTGTCCATCGAATAGAAAACGAACGATTGATAGATGATCTTGAGGGAGAAGTGCGGAAGTTGCTGAGCTTCTGCGGATTGGGTTTCGAACAGTCCTGTGTTGATTATCACCAGTATAAGCGCAATGTGCGGACGCCTAGCTCAGAGCAGGTGCGACAGCCGATTAGTAGAAGTGGTGTTGATCAGTGGCGTAGTTATAAAAATTTTCTAGGCCCGCTACGAGACGCATTAGGTGATTTGAAATAACACTAATAGACGGGCTAATTTCTAGCTTATCTTGCCAAGAGAATATTTATGTTAGACCAAGTAAAGATAGAGTCAGAGCCGGTTGGGGTTGAAAAACCGGAATCGACAATCAATAAGCCAGTTTTTTTAATTTCAGCGGGGCTTATTATCAGTGTCTGTATGTACGGCGCTTTATTTAGCGAGCATGCCTCGTTGTTTTTCTCAAAGTTGCAGGATTGGTTGCTGACCAATCTGGGTTGGCTTTACATGGGAGCGGTAGCTGTATTTTTCTTCCTCGTTCTCTATCTCGCCTTCAGTCGATTCTCGCATTTGAAATTAGGTCCGGATGATTCAGAGCCTGAATACAGTTACGCTAGTTGGTTCGCGATGTTGTTCAGTGCGGGTATGGGGATCGGATTGATGTTCTTCGGAGTGTCGGAACCAATGACGCACTTTCTATCTCCACCAATTGGTGAGGGTGGCACTGTTGATGCCGCGCGGCATGCTATGCAGACAACGTTCTTTCACTGGGGTGTACACGCATGGGCTATTTATATAGTCATCGGATTATCTTTGGCCTATTTTGCGTACCGACAAGATCTGCCCCTGACGTTGCGATCTGCTCTCTATCCGATTGTCGGTGAGCGGATATACGGTCCGCTCGGACACACTGTAGATATATTTGCCATTCTTGGCACCATGTTCGGCGTTGCAACTTCGCTTGGTGTTGGCGTAATGCAAGTCAATGCTGGCCTCAATTACTTATTTGATCTGCCAGTCTCCACAACTGTGCAGGTAGTGCTTATTGTCGCAATTACCGGTGGAGCGACAGCGTCGGTCGTCGCAGGTCTAGATGCGGGTATACGACGTCTGAGCGAACTTAATTTATTGCTCGCCGTACTGCTGCTGCTCTTTGTCCTCTTCGCCGGCCCCACCGTTACGCTGTTGAGTAGTTTTATACAGAACATTGGCATGTATCTATCAAATTTCGTCGATATGACGTTCCGTCTATACGCCTATGAACCTAATGAGTGGTTTGGAGACTGGACTCTTTTCTATTGGGCATGGTGGATTTCTTGGTCGCCCTTCGTGGGCATGTTCATCGCACGAATTTCACGCGGTAGAACCATTCGGGAGTTCATCTTGGGTGTGCTGCTGGTTCCTTCTGGATTCACATTTTTGTGGCTCACAGTGTTTGGCAATAGTGGTCTGTGGTTAGAGTTGCACGATACCGGTGCGGAGCTCGCGGCCGCAGTAGAAAACAATATGCCTACGGCGATCTTTGTGCTGCTTGAACAGCTGCCTTTGACGACGATTACAACTGCTTTATCGACTGTACTTATCGTGACATTTTTCATTACGTCGTCAGATTCTGGGTCGCTTGTCATCGACATCATTAGCTCCGGTGGAGCTGAAAATCCTCCGGTTTGGCAGCGAATATTCTGGGCGCTATCAGAAGGTGCTGTCGCGGCAACTCTACTCGTTGCAGGTGGTCTCGCCGCCTTGCAAACAGCGGCAATAACGAGTGCTCTCCCGCTCATTATTGTGATGTTACTAGTGTGCTACGGTTTAGTGCGTGCTCTAAGATCTGAGCCCTCTGTGCGGGGCATGCGGCCGATAGCGACCTCCAGCGTCCCAGTTGCGGCTGGATCAAAGGGTTGGCAATCAAGACTAAAAGCGATGCTAGGGCGCTTTAGGGAAGGAGAGGCACAAGAATACCTAACAGCTACCGCACGTCAGGCAATGGAAGAGGTGCTGACACAGCTTACTGCTCAAAATATTCTGCAGGCGAGTATCGAAGAGGAGCCACATTTGATTCGACTCACCGCGGGGCAGGGTGAAGAGTTTGATTTTCTCTATGAAATTAAATTACGAGAGTATTCGCTGCCCTCGGTTGCTTTTCCTGAATTGCCGGCTAAGAAATCGGAGCGTAACTATTGGCGCGCAGAGGTCACGCTGTTAGAGGGAGCGCAGCAATATGATGTAGCGGGCTATTCCAAAGAAGAGCTCATCAGCGACATTCTGACTCAGTTTGAAAATCATCTACACTTATTGCACACGGATATTTAGTTTCGCTGCAAACGAAAAGCCAGTGACCTATTAGTTAGAAACAATGCATCGGTCACTGGCTGAGGATTTCTAATCCTCGATCGTCGATGCTCTTAACAATCTCGTCGACATCGTAGTTCCAATCTGCCAGTCGAATATCAAAGTGAGTAGGCCATTCGAAGAGGGCATTAGTATCATCGAATCTGCTTTCATCGATAGTGTCTAACCATATCGTAAAGTCAGCACCGAATGCCTCTCTTGTAATATCTGTTGGCGCGACGAAGTCACATAGAGCGATCTTGCCATTTTTGACTAGTTCTTCAGAAAATTTTGCCATCCGCTTCGCCTGGCGAAGGCGTCCTTCTTCAGAAAAATCCCAATCATCGGCTTGTTGCCGTACTTCATCGGCATTTAACCAAGTGCAGTTCTTTAATTTTCTATGAAGTTGTTCTGCAAGGGTTGTCTTTCCTGCCCCGGGCAGGCCCATCACGAGTATTTTCATGGTGTTCTGCTCTTATTATGAATGGCCAGTATGGCTGGATGATTTACAGTCAGGATAGCCAGTTTAGGAACTGTGATCAATCGTCGCATGAAGGGCGGGGCGTCAAAATTTTCGCCGTGCAGCGAAGTAGCTAGAGACCTCGGTCAGTGTTTTTTTAGGCGCTTTAGACTCTGACCTCTCGTCGTCGGTCAATGCGTAGCCCACGACTAGCAATAGGAATGGATGCTCCGATGAGGGTCTATTCAATAGACTATTCAGCTGTTTTTCTGGACTCGCCGTGTGTACGAGTGTTGATAGTCCCGCCGCGTGTAATGCATTAATTAGAAAGCCTGTAGCAATCCCTGCTGATTCGGCGGTGTAGTGTTGCTCCAGTCGGCTCTTTTCTTTAGTGTTATCGTGCCACTCGTAGAAAACTGCGATTATCCATGGTGCATCTTCGAAAAAGGCCTTGTCTTCAACTTTTCCTAAGGGTGTCTGATCATGCAGCCAGGCGTCACCCGCGTTCTTCCCGTAGAGCGGGTTTTCATCCACCTCGGCCGCATGCCTAATTTTTTGCTTTATTTCGGGGTCACTGATGTAAACGAAATGCCAAGGCTGTTGATTGGCGGCGCTTGGTGCAGAGTTTGCCGCGCTGAGTGCGGCTTCAATGGCTTCTTTTGGGACTGGTTGAGAAGAGAATTCTCGTACGCTGCGACGATTTTTTATGCGGTCGTAATAGGCGAGTACACGAGATGCTATTTCCTCGCTCGGCTCGCTTGTGTCTGTTCTGTTAGATTCATCCAAAGGAGGGCCGCTCACGTCTTAGCTTATTTGTTAATTTTTAGGCAATCAGTGCTGATATTAAACCCTAGTCTCGCAGAAACTTTCGTACCCTTTCGGTAAATTTTTCGAGTTGGTCGTGGTGAACCCAGTGACCAGCTTTGGCAAAAGATTGGTATTCTAAGGGGCAATTAAAACATTGGGTACGGCCATCGGCGACGGGGTCGGACGCCCAAGATTCTTCGCCACGTATCAACAGCGTCGGGCAGGTGATCTCACCGTACATCTTTTTGACTTCGTCATTGGGAAGGCCGCTCATGGAGAAGACGCGCACGTAATTATCGAATTTCCAACTAAATGAGCCATCTTCATTTTGATTGGCTCCATGCAGCGTAAGGTGACGTGCTTGTTCTTCTGTGAGGTGTGGATTTTCCTCACGCATCCGTTGGAATGCATCGTCGATCGTATCGTAGCGTCTGGGTAATCGTCCGGAGAGCTTACGCATTTCCTCGACCCAGGATCGAACGCGATCATTCATAGAGATTTCGGCTTGCTTAGCGGCTAACGCTGGCGAAGGCCCCATGCCTTCTATAGCGACGAGTTTTTTCACGCGCTCTGGGAAAAGCGCTGTGTACATGAGTGCTATGGCACCGCCCAAAGAGTGACCGATGATGGTCACGTCATCCATTTCTTTTTGTTGTAGGAGCTGGGCTATGTCATAGGCATAGTTAATCTGGTTGTAGGATCCGCTCGATTCCCACTCGCTGTCGCCGTGCCCTCTCAGGTCGGGGGCGATAATGTGATATTCGTCGGCAAAGTGCTCTGCCACCCAATCCCAATTGCGGCAGTGGTCACGCCCGCCATGGATGAGTAGCATCGGTGGAGCGTCATGGTTGCCCCAGTCTACATAGTGTAGGCGCAGGCGTTGTGAGAAATAGATATGAGAGCTCGGGCCGGTGAAGTGCTTCGCCATGGTATTCGCCAGTTAGTCAAATTGCTGATAGCCTAAGTCTAACCGGTTAATAGAAACGCTCAAAATTCAATATGACTGATCTCGACTTGCTGACCGGCTACTATGAGACTCAATCATCCAAGGTAGAAGTGCATTCGAGACTATTTATTAAAATAATCCTCAAAGAATAGGAAGTGGAAATGAAAAAAATACTCTGTTGTTTTGCCATGGCGCTCGGGCTAGTTAATCTTGCTTTCGCCCAGGATGCACCGCAGCCTTGTGGCCCCGCCAGCGCTTTGTCTAAGGAATATTCGAAAAACGTGGGCAGTAATGCGCGCTGCTTCGAACTTAGGATGTATACCGCGAAGGAAGTCGTCGACGGTAAAGGCGGCATAGATAATTTGCACCAAAGATTTCGCGAGCGCGAGATTGCCTTGTTCGAGAAACACGGGGCCGAGGTAATCGGTACTTGGCAGCGACTCGACGATCCAAACACTTTGGTCTGGATGCTGGCCTATAGAGATCGAGCGCACCGCGATCAGGTGTTTAGCGATTTTGCCAAGGACCCTGAATGGCAAGCATTACGGACTAAGTACGACGTTCCCCTCACCATCGAAGCTTATATGATGAGCTCGACTGATTATTCCAACCTAAAATAATCCTGTCCGCACAAGACTGGATCTCTACGCGCACACTAAATCGTTTAGTCGACATGGTGTGCGCAGTGAGTTCTAAGGGATTACTAGCCGCGGCGTAGAAAGAGTTCAGCGAAGCTGAGAAGAGCGCTTAGGGGAGTGCCGCTTAGGGAAGCATAGAGGGAGAAGTGGTAGCTACGGGTGGACTTGAACCACCGACCCCAGCATTATGAATCGTGCTGGCATTTCTTAACTTATTGTTTTTCATAACTTAAATTCGAGCACCCACAGCGTACTTCCTACGATAGAGCACAACGAATCACGACAAGTCCCGCAAATCTCCCGCAGCTTGCGATCGCCAAAAAGCCACCTCGAAAGGCAGCCTTGCCAGTGTTATCGTATTCCGATAACATAGGAACATGATCGAGTCTTTTGGGAATGCACTCGCTGAAGACCTCTTCTATGACAGGAAGAGCAAATCAACAAGATCCTTCCCCAATGAACTTCGCAGAATCGCCAGGCGAAAGCTTCTGTACCTGCACGATGCAGCGGACCTGCAGGATCTGAGAGTTCCTCCTGGCAATCGGCTCGAGGCCCTGAAAGGTAAGTTGAAGGGGTTTCACTCGGTCCGTATCAACGATCAATGGCGACTGGTTTTCCGCTGGAGCGGTGGACAGTCACACGACGTACAGATAGTGGACTATCACAGGTAGGTGAAGGCCGTGGACAGACAACCGAAAAATCCGTTTCATCCTGGCGAAATGTTGCTGGAGGAGTTTCTCGAACCCCAGGGCATGAGCCAGGCTGCGTTCG
>JALQUB010000086.1 GCA_023268635.1 Pseudomonadales bacterium | reverse complement strand
GTATCATGTAGATACCGCCCACGGCATGGTGAGCTTCCTCGATACCCCAGGACATGCTGCATTCAGCGCGATGCGTTCGCGCGGTGCGAAAGCAACAGACGTGATCGTGTTGGTGGTTGCAAGTGATGATGGCGTTAAGCCACAGACAGAAGAGGCGGTGAAGCACGCGAAGGCAGCACAAGTGCCAATGGTCGTCGCGATCAATAAAATGGACAAGGAAGGGGCTGACCCCGACCGCGTTAAAAATGAACTTGCCGCCTTGGAAGTCATTCCCGATGATTGGGGTGGCGATACACAATTTATTCCTGTTTCGGCCCACACGGGTGAAGGCATCGACAAGCTTCTCGAAGCGATCTTATTGCAAGCCGAACTCATGGAACTCACTGCCTACACTGATGTGCCAGGCCAGGGCGTTGTTGTTGAGTCGCGTTTGGATAAGGGGCGTGGCGCCGTAGCGTCGGTGCTCGTTCAGAACGGCACGCTTCGAACGGGTGATATTGTACTGGTCGGCAAAGAATACGGACGCGTCCGAGCGCTCGTCGATGAAAACGGCGTGAATACAAAGTCGGCGGGACCTTCAATTCCGGTCGAGATTTTGGGCCTTACCGGCGTGCCAGATGCCGGCGATGAGTTCGTTGTGCTTAGCGATGAAAAGAAGGCGAAAGAAGTTGCCGAGTTCCGTCGTACGCGTCTGAAAGACTCTGTACAGGCGATGCAGCAAGCCTCACTCATTGACAATATGTTCGCGGGTATTGGCAAGCCGAACTTGCGAACGCTCAATCTCATTCTCAAGACTGATGTGCGTGGCACCCTTGAGGCGCTCACGGCATCACTCGTTGCTATGAATACCGATGAAGTGCAGGTGAAGATTGTGTCTTCCGGCGTCGGTGGTATTTCAGAGAACGATGTCCATTTGGCCGCTACATCAAAGGCGATGATTGTCGGATTCAATGTACGAGCAGATAAGACGGCGAAAGAAATTATCGATAATGAAGGATTACAGCTTCGTTATTACAACGTCATCTATAACGTGATTGATGATGTGAAGGCGATCATGGGTGGTATGTTGTCGCCAGAAATTCGAGAAGAAATTCTCGGCGTCGCGGAAGTTCGCGATATATTCACATCGCCGAAATTCGGTCAGATTGCAGGTTCTATGGTTATCGAAGGCACTGTGTATCGCAGCAAGCCTATTCGTGTACTGCGCGATGATGTGGTGATCTACGAAGGTGAACTCGAATCACTCCGCCGATTTAAAGACGATGCAAATGAAGTTCGCAACGGCATGGAATGTGGTATCGGTGTGAAGAATTACACTGATGTGAAGGTCGGTGACAAGATCGAAGTTTATCAAACGACCGAGATCGCTCGTACGCTTTAATGACGCGATGAAAAGGGTGTAAAGAGAGCTCAATGGTAAATATGACCCCAAGAGGCCAGCGCGTCGCGGATCAAATTCAGCGAGAGTTGGCGACACTGATTCAACTCGAAGTGAATGATCCTCGTGTTGGCATGGTTTCGGTGACGGGTGTCGATGTGAGTCGAGATCTCGCCCATGCTCGCGTGTATGTCACGGTGCTCAATACGCCCGCGGCGAGCGACGAAGCGAATAATTCGCTGAGCAATCCCGGCGAATTAGACAAGTTAGAGATCGAAGAAAATATTAAGGCGCTCAATCAGGCGGCTGGATATTTGCGGACTCTGCTCGCGAAGCGACTCGCACTTCGATCAGTGCCTAAATTACAGTTCCGCTATGACGCGAGTATTGAACACGGTGCGCAATTGTCGAGCTTGATCGATAGTGCGCTCAAGGCCGACCTCGCGCAGCATGGCGATGATTTGTCCGAAAGCGAGAGCTAGTGGCGAGGAAAAAGAACAGGGGTCGTCACGTGCATGGCATCGTGGTGATCGACAAGCCGCTCGGCGGCAGCTCTAACCGAGCGCTGCAACAAGTTAAGCGGCTTTACAATGCGAATAAGGCCGGGCACACGGGTGCACTAGATCCGCTCGCGACGGGTGTATTACCGCTCTGTCTCGGCGAGGCGACTAAGGTGTCGCAGTTCTTGCTGGATTCGGACAAGGCCTACCGAGCGCGCATAAAGTTAGGCGAGCGAACGGACACGGCGGACAGCGAGGGTGAGATCATTGCTCGGGTCGAGAATTTCGATCTCGACGAGGTGGCGGTGAAGAAGGCCTTGCAGCGATTCGAGGGCGAGATCGAACAGGTGCCGCCGATGTATTCGGCGCTTAAGCAGGATGGCCAGCCGCTTTACAAATTGGCGCGGCAGGGCAAATCGGTAGAGCGCAAGGCGCGCAGGATTAATATCTACTCGATAGCCCTAACCGACTTCGATGCCGAGGCAAAAGAGGTCGAAATCGAGGTCGATTGCAGCAAAGGGACCTATATTCGGACAATTGCGGACGATTTAGGGCAGATTCTTGGCTGCGGAGGGCATATAATCGCGCTCCGACGGTTGAAGGCGGGGGCCTTCACGCTAGAGGATAGCGTGACGATCGATACGCTAGAGACCGAAAAGGACGAGGGGTTTGCTGCATTGGACGCCCACCTCTTGCCGATCGATAAGGCGATCGAAGAATTGCCGCGGATTGAGCTTTCGAGCTTTACCGCCGATTTCCTCAAGCACGGCCAGGCCGTGCAGGTGAGTAAACCCCCGGCCGATGGATTGGTGAGGCTTTACGAAGAGGATCAATTTATCGGCATTGGCGTTATAGACAATGACGGTAAGGTCGCACCGAAGCGGCTAATGGTCTACGAGGTGTAAGAGGCAAAAGAGCCTAAAAACAGACCAATGAATTCAGAGTGAGTTCTCTATTAGTGAGAGCGACTCGAATACGTGCATGAAGCACACAGGGAAGACCTCAGCTAACTACTAATATGCGTGGTTAGACTGATTGAAACGGACGTCTCGATTATTAATCGCATATTTAAGGAGTAAGAAATGGCTTTATCAGCTGAAGTGAAAGCAAACATCATTAAAGAATATGCACAAGGTGAGGGCGATACTGGTTCTCCTGAGGTGCAAGTAGCCCTACTCACAGCGAATATCAATGAGCTGCAGGGTCACTTCAAAGAGCATATTCACGATCATCATTCACGTCGCGGTCTCATTCGTATGGTTAATAGTCGTCGCAAGCTGCTCGACTATCTCAAGCGTAAGAGCGTTGATCGCTATTCTTCTCTTATCAAGCGCCTAGGTCTGCGTCGCTAAGCAGCGTCGCAGCTTGTCGTTTGTGTTTTGAGACGAGCTTGTATTCCTGCTGCGCAGGGGGCTTCTAGCCTTCCTGCGCAGTTTGGTTTCTAGCCCGACTAAAATTGTAATAAAAGACAGTACAATTAAGACTAAATTAACCGGATTAACTAGCGTATGGCCTGATGAGTTGGCCTGCGTTTTTTAAAGAAAATAGGAAAATATATGTTTAATCCAGTCGTTAAAACATTCCAGTTCGGCAATCAAACAGTCACGCTGGAAACAGGAAAGGTTGCGCGCCAAGCAACGGGCTCGGTAATCGTGACCATGGGAAACAGCCAGGTGTTGGCTACAGTGGTAGGGCGCAAGAGCGCGAACCCAGGTCAAGATTTTTTCCCGCTCACAGTAAACTATCAGGAAAAGACCTACGCGGTAGGCAAGATTCCAGGCGGCTTCTTCAAGCGTGAAGGTCGTCCCACTGAAAAAGAAACACTGACTTCGCGTCTCATCGACCGTCCAATTCGTCCCTTGTTCCCGAAGGGTTTCATGAATGAGGTGCAGGTCGTTTGTACGGTGATTTCTGCAGACAAAAATGAAGATGCGGATATCGCTTCACTGATCGGTGCATCTGCTGCACTTTCTATCTCTGGCATCCCTTTCGCTGAACCCATTGGTGCGGCTCGTGTCGGTTATGACGCCGAGAAGGGATACTTACTCAATCCTACTAATAGCGAACTCGAAACATCACTCCTCGACATGGTTGTCGCTGGAACCAAAGGTGCGGTTCTCATGGTGGAATCGGAGGCGAAAGAACTCAGCGAAGACGAAATGCTGGGCGCTGTTTTATTTGCACACCAAGAGATGCAAGTTGCCATCACTGCCATTGAAGAACTCAAAGCCGAAGCCGGTAAGCCTGTTTGGGAATGGGTGGCGGCGGAAGAGAACACTTCACTGAAAGCCGCATTGGCAGAAAATTTTGAGGCAGCCGTGGTTGAGGCGTATCAAATTTCAGACAAAATGCAGCGCTATGAAAAAATCGGAGCGATTCAAGCCGACGCCGTTGCAGCCCTAGCGAATGAAGAAAGCGGCGTATCAGAGGCTGATGTTAAAGCGGCCTTTGGCAAGCTTGAGAAGAGCACAGTCCGTAACCGGATTCTTGATGGTGCGCCACGCATCGATGGACGTGACACAAAAACCGTACGCGCGATCGAAGTTGAGACTGGCGTCTTACCTAAAGCGCACGGTTCAGCGTTGTTCACACGCGGCGAAACACAGGCGATGGTTGTCACTACGCTTGGCGCTCTCCGTGATTCTCAAATCATCGAAGACCTCGGTGGTTCACGCAAAGATCCATTCATGCTGCACTACAACTTCCCTCCTTATTCGGTAGGTGAGACAGGCTTCATGAGCGGCCCTAAACGTCGCGAAATTGGTCACGGTCGTCTGGCGCGTCGCGGTGTTGCTGCGGTGATGCCCACGGAGGAAGAGTTCCCTTACGCGATCCGTGTGGTATCGGAAATTACCGAATCAAACGGCTCCAGCTCAATGGCCTCCGTCTGTGGTTCGAGCCTCGCGATGATGGATGCGGGCGTGCCTCTCAAGGCGCCAGTCGCAGGTATCGCGATGGGTCTGATTAAAGAAGGCGATCGATTTGCTGTGTTGACCGACATCCTCGGCGACGAAGACCACCTCGGTGACATGGACTTTAAAGTGGCCGGTACCGATGAAGGCGTAACCGCGCTGCAGATGGATATCAAAATACAAGGCATCACCGAAGAGATTATGGAAATCGCGCTCGACCAAGCGAATGCGGCACGCAAGCATATTCTTGGCGAAATGAATAAAGTGATCTCTAAGTCTCGCGAGACTGTTTCTGAAAACGCACCTTCGATGGCGATGCTGAAGATCGACCCAGACAAGATTCGTGATGTGATCGGTAAAGGCGGTGCCGTAATTCGAGGCATTACTGAACAAACTGGTGCTTCGGTCGACATCGACGATGACGGCAATGTCCGTATCTACGGCGAAGACGCAGCTTCACGCGACGCAGCGATCGAGATGGTGAATGCCATCACCGCTGAGGCTGAAGTGGGCCGTATCTACCGCGGTAAGGTCGCTCGCATCGTCGATTTCGGCGCATTCGTGACTATTCTTCCGGGTAAAGACGGTCTCGTGCACATCTCGCAAATCTCCGATGAGCGTGTAGAAAACGTCGAAGACTTCCTCGAAGAAGGCCAGGAAATTCTCGTGAAGTGTCTCGATCTGGATGCGCGCGGCCGCATCAAGCTTAGCATGAAAGAGATTTCTGACGAGGAGCGGCAAGAGATGGCGACTGACGCAAGCGCGTAAATCGACTGTCTTAGATCAATTTTTATTGATCGATTCGAAAAAGGGCTGCCTAAAGGGCGGCCTTTTTTTGTTCTAACTAGCTGTTAACTCTTTAATTTTTATTTGACTATTCGTCTAGCAGGCTCGAGACGACGAGACGCCGAAGGGCCGGCAGTCTTACTATTTGAGCCTTGACCTCTGTCTCTTTCGGGTTAATAATCCTTCGATACTAATAATAAGAGGAGAAGGCAATGTTTAGTCCAGAAGGAATTGTCCCGGTTTTCACGAAGTCCCTCGCTACACCGCTTGCACGGGTTTTTAAACTCCCTCAAATCGCGCTAATTCCGGCGCTGGGTCTCAGCGTTTTTCTGAGCGCCCCGGCCGTTGCGCAGGATGAAATCACATTCCACAAAGATATCGAACCGATACTTCAGCGCAGCTGCCAGGGTTGTCACAGACCTGGGGGCGCGGGTCCAATGCCGTTGATCACCTATGAAGAAACCGCGCCATTCGCGGGTCTCATCGAGTATAAGACGGGTCTCCGGGATCGTGCCGGTGCAATGCCACCTTGGTACGCGGAAAAAAACATCGGCATTCAGAAATATAAGAACGATCCTTCGCTTTCTGATGAAGAAATCGCCGCGATCTCGACCTGGGCACGGGGTGGGACTCCGAAGGGAGACATTAAGGATGCGCCGGAACCATTAGTCTTCGATGACAGCATCAAGTGGACGGCCGGAACTCCGGATCTCATCGTGGTGACCAACGATGTGACCAAGTTGGCCGGCACGCCGGACTGGTGGGGAGAAATCGATCGAGTGCCCACCGGACTCACGGAAGATCGCTGGGTTAAATCAGTCGAGATTGTCGAAGTGAACGATGTCGATAATAACAAAGGCACCGGACGAGATACGGTGGGTGGACGCTTCATCTTCCATCACATGATCTGGGGTACGGCTGAACTCGACGAAGACGGTGAGCGAATCCCCAGCACAAACACGAGTTGGCCGGTTCACGAAGTGGGTCGCAACCCCGATATTTTTGATCCAGATGCCGCGCGTCTTCTGAAGGCGGGCTCTTACATCGTGTCTGACTCCGTGCATCTTCATTCCAATGGCAAAGATACGACGGGACATTTGGAGATTGGATTCCGCTTCCATGACGAAGGCTACGAGCCAAAATATGAGCGGGTCAATGTCGGTTTGGGCAATGGGGTAGACATCAGTATCGCAGGTAGCGAGACTGACCAAGAACTGCATGCCTATTCCGTTTTAGAACAACACACGAAGATTATTTCCTTCGAACCGCATCTCCATGCGCCGGGTGAACGCATGTGTCTCGAAGCAATTTGGGGCTATACCGTCGAGACACTCTCTTGCGTTGGCTACGACCATAACTGGGTTCGAGGCTACGCCTACGAAGACGATGCTGCACCGCTACTCCCTAAGGGTACGATTCTCCATATTGTAGGTTATATGAATAATACGGAGACGAATCCGAATATTCCCGATCCTCGCAACTGGCAGGGCTCTGGCAATCGCTCAGTCACGAATATGTTTATCGATCTTGGCATGAGGGTGGCGATGAGCGAAGAGCAATTCCATGAAGAGATGGCGAAGAGGCGCCAAGCGCTTGATCTTGGACCTAATGACCACGTGATTGGATGTCCGCTTTGCCTAGCACCCCTTGTTGCGCCAATCGCTAGCAGCGATGAGCAAGACTCAGGAAGAGCCGCAGACTAGAGTGATCAGGGAGAGAAGTAAGTCATGCTAATTAAAAATAATAAAACAATGAGGGCGACATTCGCTCGGTTAATGTCCTTCAGTTTAGCCGCGCTCATGGCGATGAGTGTTGGGCAAGTAGCTAACGCAGCGGGCAGCTATACTCGGGGCCAGCATATTGAGCCAGCCTACGAAGGTTGGCGTCCCAATGAGGACGGCACATTTAGTTTCATGTTTGGCTACCACAATGAGAACTGGGAAGAAGAGCCTGATGTCGAAATCGGACCGGAAAATATGTTCTCACCCGGCAATCCGGATCGAGGACAACCGACTCATTTTCTGCCTCGCCGCAATCGCTTCACTTTTGAAGTGAAGGTGCCAGCAGACTGGGGTGACCGTGAATTAGTCTGGACGCTGAAGGTTAATGGTGTGGAACGTAAGGCCTATGCCACACTCACAACAGACTACCAAGTAGATAACATCGTAATCGCATCGGAAACTGGCTCGCTAGGTGCGGGAACCAGTAGTCCTGAGTCGCGTTCGAACGTGGCGCCTGTTGTCACAGTTCAGGGCGATGAGATTCGCAACGTGCGGGTCGGTCAAGCGATGAACCTGAAGACCTTGGTTACTGATGACGGCTTGCCCACGCCGGATAATCCCTATGAAGAAGCGCGTGAACGTGCGTTGCTTGCCGGTGATACGGAGGAAGCCGCTGCGATTTCTGCGGAGAACTTCCATAAGCGCCGCATGATGCGCCCGCCGAGCAGAGTGACCGTGGGTAAAACGAACGGCTTGTACCTGTCTTGGAATGTTTACCGCGGGAAAGGGAAGGTGACTTTTGATCCACCGATGTCGAAGGTGTGGGAAGATACCCGCACTAGTGCGAACTCACCATGGGGAGCTCTGTGGACGCCACCACCGATTCCCGAAGATGGCATCTATGATGTGAATGTCACTTTCGAGGAGCCCGGCACGTATGTTCTTTGGGGTCGAGCAGACGATGGTGGTCTCTATCATGATGGCTATGTCACGGTGAATGTGACTGAGTAAAGTTGTTCATCCATAAAAAAGGGCGACAGTTCAAGAGTCGCCCTTTTTTATGCGCTGTGTTTATTGACCATTTTACATGCTGCGTCGATATTGGCCGCCCACTTCGAAAAAAGTGTCGGTGATTTGACCAAGCGAGCAGACGCGAGCCGCATTCATCAGTTCGGCGAAGATGTTTTCATCATTGATAGCCGCGTGGCGCAGTCGCTGAAGCGCGGCCTCAGCTTGATCCGCGTTGCGAAGCTTAAATTCCTTTAGTCGATTTATCTGGCTCTCTTTCTCATCAGTGGTAGAGCGTGCGAGCTCTATTTCCGTAGTCTCTGCAGGACCGTCAGCTAGGAATGTATTCACACCAATCAGTGGCAGGCTGCCATCGTGTTTACGATGTTCATAGAGCATCGACTCGTCTTGGATCTTGCTGCGCTGATAGCCTGTCTCCATCGCGCCGAGTACGCCGCCGCGTTCAGAAATTCTCTCGAATTCCTGCAACACCGCCTCTTCGACTAGGGCGGTCAATTCTTCGATGATGAAGGAGCCTTGATTAGAATTCTCATTGACCGCCAAACCCCATTCCTTGTTGATTATGAGTTGGATAGCCATCGCTCTGCGGACACTTTCCTCGGTAGGGGTAGTGATTGCTTCATCATAGGCGTTGGTGTGTAGTGAATTGCAGTTGTCGTAAATCGCGATAAGCGCCTGCAGCGTTGTGCGGATGTCGTTGAATGACATTTCCTGCGCGTGCAGAGAGCGACCGCTGGTTTGTATGTGGTATTTCAATTTTTGGCTGCGTTCATTGGCGCCGTAACGGAAGCGCAGGGTAGTTGCCCAAATACGTCTCGCAACGCGTCCGAGCACTGTGTACTCAGGATCCATGCCATTAGAGAAGAAAAACGAAAGATTGTGGGCGAAGTCATCCACTTTCATGCCTCGGGCGAGATACGCTTCGACAAACGTAAAACCATTCGAGAGTGTGAATGCCAGTTGGCTTATGGGGTTCGCGCCGGCCTCGGCGATGTGATAGCCGGAAATCGAGACCGAATAGAAATTACGTATACGATTCTGTGTGAAGTATTCCTGAATATCTCCCATGACCTTTAGGCTGAATTCGGTTGAGAAGATGCAAGTATTCTGGCCTTGATCCTCTTTGAGGATGTCGGCTTGTACGGTGCCGCGGACAGTCTCAAGCGTATTCGCTCGGAGTGTGGCGTATTCGTCTTCAGTGGGCTGTCTTGAGTTCGCCGCCACAAATTTATCGACTTGCTGGTCGATTGCGGCATTCATATACATGGCGAGAATTGTCGGCGCCGGGCCGTTAATCGTCATCGATACCGAGGTGCTCGGTGAGCAGAGGTCGAAGCCGGCGTAGAGTTCCTTAATGTCGTCGACAGTCGCGATGGAGACGCCAGAATTACCGACTTTGCCATAGATGTCGGGTTGATGGTCGGGGTCGAATCCATACAGCGTGACGGAATCGAATGCCGTGCTGAGTCGCTTCGCCTCCGAATGTTCTGAAAGTTGTTTGAAACGTCGATTGGTGCGGAAGGCATCGCCTTCGCCCGCAAACATGCGCGTAGGATCTTCTGACTCGCGCTTAAATTGAAATACGCCCGCCGTGAA
>JALQUB010000033.1 GCA_023268635.1 Pseudomonadales bacterium | reverse complement strand
CGAGAGAATTATGTCAGAGACAGTTGAGGGTACAGTAAAGTGGTTTAACGACGAGAAGGGCTTCGGCTTCATCGAGCAGGAAGGTGGCAAGGATGTATTCGTACATTTCAGCGCTATCAATGGTTCGGGTCGACGCACTCTCCAAGAAGGCCAAAAAGTGACCATGGAAGTTACCCAAGGGCAGAAAGGCCCTCAGGCAGAGAATGTGACTCCACTCTAGTCTCTGAGTTAGAGACAACGAGCACCACCGAACAACCGTTTTTTATTTCTAGCGCCTAAGCTTGTATTTATAAGAAATAAGAAGATAGTCGGATAAGTCGGATAGCTGAATAATAGCTGGATAACAGCTAGGTAAAAGAAAGGCCAGACGCTTGCAACAATAATACGTTGCAGGGGTCTGGCCTTTTGTCTTTTACTAAATAGCTCTGCTTATCTTTTGTTGAGTGTCATCAGCCCAGTTTCTAGGTCAGATTAATTAGGTTTAATTGTTTAGTTTGCGCTCGTAGGGACTATTTAGCGCTTAGAGTCTTCACGCCATCTGCTGTCGCGAGCAGTAATATATCAGCAGCGCGTTGAGCGAAAAGGCCATTGGTGACGACGCCGGTGATTTGATTGATCGCCGCTTCGAGTTTTCGTGGTTCATCAATTTTCATGTTGTGCACGTCGAGGATCACATTACCGTTGTCTGTGATCACGCCTTCTCGGTAAACGGGGTCACCGCCTAATTTCACAAGCTGACGAGCGACGTGGCTGCGCGCCATTGGTATAACTTCGACTGGAAGAGGGAAGGTGCCGAGAAATGGGACGAGTTTAGATTCGTCGGCGATGCACACGAATTCTTCTGAGGCAGCCGCGATAATTTTCTCTCTGGTCAATGCCGCTCCGCCGCCTTTGATTAATTGCAAGTGATCATCGGTTTCGTCAGCGCCATCGACATAGACGCGCAAGATGCCCGCCGCGTTGAGATCAATAACGGGAATACCGATCTCTTTTAAGCGGCGCGCGCTTTCTTCTGAACTCGCCACGGTCGCCGTAATGCTGTGTTTGATTTTTTCGAGCTCGGCGATGAATAAGTTCGCCGTCGAACCTGTGCCGACTCCGAGAATAAACTCACCGCTGTTATCATCAATGATGCGTTCGACATAATTAAACGCCGCGACTGCGACTGCTTTTTTGAGTTCATCTTGATTCATTTTATTCTCCGAGCGCTTCGCGCCTCACACACATATTCCATTATTTAAAGGCTCTACAACTACGCGACACTTCCACACTCGCTACGATTGTCATTAGCTGCGCTGGCCTTGACCAAGTAATTGTCCCATTTTAACGGACGACTCCGCCTCGAGAGAGCTTGCGAGTTCAATCGCACCATGCCCGAATAATACGATGGCGGTAGACCCTAAATAAAAGCGACCGATCTCTGCGCCTGCGGCGAGTTCTATGGCCGGTTGAGTCTGGCTGTAATCGACGCTTTGTACTTGACTGCGGTCGTTACCTGGGCAGACACGTCCCGTCCAAACGGTCTCGATTCCCGCAACGATCATCGCACCGACTAGCACGACAGCCATCGGACCGAGCTCGGTATCGAATTGGCAAACGAGGCGCTCATTGCGCGCAAATAGATTGGGCACTGCCTCGGCAGTTTGTTGGTTCACAGAATAGAGATCGCCCGGCACATACGTCATTTTCCGTAGCCGTCCCGCCACTGGCATGTGCACGCGATGGTAGTCGCGCGGCGATAAATAAACCGTTGCGAAACTTCCACCGTCGAAAGCGCAGGCATCTTGCTCATTGGCGAGCAATTCGGCGGCGCTATAATGGCGGCCCTTCGCTTGCAGCAGCCCTTTCTCTGTCAGGCGACCCATCTGACTAATCACGCCATCGGCAGGGCAGAGGACGGCGACGTACTCAGGACTAATCGCTTCGGCGAGAGGTCGTGCGCCTTCGCGCAATGCGCGCGTGAAGAATGCGTTGAAGTTCTCATAGGCGAGAGGATCTTGTTGCGCAGCCTCACTCATGTCGACCTGATATCGTGCAGCAAACCAGCAAATAAAGGGCTTACTACACCACTTGCTCTCGGCAATTGTTCCGACTAAGCGCGAAATCAAATGCTGGGGAATAATTTTTTGAATGAGTATGAATAAGCTAGGCATGGGGTATTGTAGTTCAAAGTGACTCAATAATCTGATAATAACTGGCTAGGCGGTTAGGATGAATTTCGCCACGTTCCAGTGCGGATTTTAACGCACAACCGGGCTCCCCTTGATGCGAGCAATCACGGAATTTGCAGTGGCCACGTAACTCTCTGAATTCAATGAAGCCATCGAACACGTCTTGCGGGCTCACGTGGCCTAGGCCAAATTCGCGGATACCTGGTGAGTCGATCAGATCGAAGCCTTCGAGATGAAATAGGCGTGAGGTAGTGGTGGTGTGAGTTCCTTTTTCGTGGAATTCAGAAATATCACCAACTTGTGCGAGTGCTTCGTCGACACCAAGCGCGTTAACCAGAGACGACTTGCCGACCCCGGATTGTCCAACCAGCACGGTCGTGTGCCCCTGTAGCACCGAGCGTAGTTCATCTAAGCCAGTTCCATTAACAGCCGAGACCTCGAGCAGCGAATAGCCTAATTCTCGGTACATCGAAATTAAATTATGAAGACGCTCGGGATCTTCGCAGTCGTTCTGTAAGTCGGCCTTGTTAAGAATAATAACTGGCTGCAAGCCGAGTGACTCGATGGCGACGAGATAGCGATCGATGAGATTAGCCAATGGCATCGGGATAGGTGCGATAACAACGAGAACAATGTCGATGTTTGCCGCCATCGCTTTCACAGCTCCGGCAAATACCGGTCGAGCGAATACACTACGGCGCTCTTCGACGGACAAGATGATGCCGACACCATCTTCGCCGGGCTCCCACACGACCCGATCGCCGGTGACTAGTGCTGGAAGATTCGTACGCTGGTGACAGCGGATAATCGCTTCGCCGGCCTGTTCGCCGATGGGCTCCACATCGAGTTGCTGCCCAAAATGGCTGATCACAACGCCATTCACCTCGGCATCGAGATCTTGGTTTTTCGCGATGCGGTTCAGTTGCTGCTTGCTAAGTTTTCGTTTAGCCATGAGGAGGACAGGGTCTGCTTTGTTTTCAATGTGCTATTCAATACGGTTCACTGTGGCGACGCGACTTAAACACCTGACCGCACCCGAATATTGCACTACAATCGCATGTAGACAAAGGGCAGAGACATGAATAAAGAAAATAATTTAGTGTGGATTGATCTAGAGATGACCGGGCTCAAGCCTGAGTCGGACCGAATCCTCGAAATTGCCACGATTATTACAGATGCTGATCTGAATGTACTCGCCGAGGGGCCGGTACTCGCGATTCATCAGAGTGATGCGGCGCTAGAGGCGATGGACGAGTGGAATCAGACCCACCATGGACGCTCGGGGCTCATCGAACGAGTGAAGGCGAGTGACGTTAACGAAGATGAGGCGGTACGGCAGACATTAGCGTTTCTTGCCGATTACTCTGTCCCCAATGCATCTCCTCTTTGCGGCAATAGCATTTGCCAAGATCGTCGCTTCATGGCGAATTATATGCCCGAGCTAGAAGCGTTCTTCCATTACCGCAATTTAGACGTGAGTACTTTGAAAGAATTGGCTCGACGTTGGAAGCCGGAAATTTTAAAAGGATTGCGCAAGAAGGCGACTCATCAAGCGCTCGATGATATCCGTGAATCTATTGAAGAATTGCGTTATTACCGTGAGCACTTCATCGGGTAAAGGTTAGTTCAAGGATGACAATGTTGCGCTAATGCCCAAGCAACATGTTCACGGACTAGCTCCGATTGGTGTGATGATCGCTCGGTGAGCGCGAGTACTACAGCTTCACTCGTCGTCGCGTTACCAAGACCAATGGCTAAATTGCGCAACCAACATTCGTAACCAATTCGTCGAATGGGCGAGCCTTCGGTGTTGCGCAAAAATTCTTCTTCACTCCACGCGAATAGTTCGAGCAGCGATGCGTTGTCCAGTCGATGGCGAGGAGTGAAATCTAGCTCCTTGCTGGGTTCGGTAAATTTATTCCATGGGCATACTAGCTGACAATCATCGCAACCAAAAACTCTATTCCCCATTGCAGAACGAAATTCCTCGGGAATAGCTGACCGCAATTCGATAGTTAAATAAGAGATGCAACGACGAGCGTCGAGTTGATTTGCCTGCACGAACGCATTCGTTGGGCACACATCGAGACAGGCGTGGCAGCTTCCACAATGTGGGTTGTCCGGTGTGTCTGTCGGCAAGGGTAGGTCAGTAAACAGCTCTCCTAAGAAAAACCAAGAGCCGGTGTTTTTATTAATTAGCATCGTATTCTTACCGATCCAACCAAGTCCAGATTTTTCCGCTAGCGCGCGTTCGAGAACCGGCGCACTGTCGACAAAGGCGCGATAGCCTAAGGGGCCTGCATGGTATTGGATGGAGTCGGCGAGTTGTTGAAGTCGCTTGCGCATCACTTTATGGTAGTCGCGCCCGCGTGCGTAACGCGCGATGTAAGCAGTGTCTTTTTCTTCTAAGGGCGATAGTGAATTATCGCGTTGCTGTGCATAATCCATTCGGACACAGACCACTCGAATGGTGCCCGGGTGTAGCAGTTCCGGATGCACGCGCTTGTCATGGTTATTCGCCATATAGCCCATTTCGCCGTGGAAATTGCGCGACAGCCACTCTTGCAAGTATTCCTCATGTTCACTCAGGTCAACATCGGTGATGGCGACTTCCTGAAATCCCAGTTCCTTGCCCCAGCGTTTAATGTCGAGAGCGAGTGTCTGCATGTTTTGCGGTGTATCCGGCATGGATGAGTCTAGCCCTAAAATTAAAACACACTCGATGAATATTAAGTGATTGCTTGCAATCGCTCCGCCGCGGCGACCAATGTTGAATCATCTTTGCAAAAGCAAAACCGAATGATGTGCGAATTGGGTGGCTGCTCATAAAATGCGCTGAGCGGTATGGCTGCGACGCCATGTTGTTGTGTTAGCTCGGTGACGAATTCCATGTCCGGCTTGTCGCTGAGTTGCGAGTAGTCGACCAACTGGAAATACGTCCCCGCCGACGGCGTGAAGGTGAATTTTGTGCTTTGCAATAATTCACAGAATCGATCGCGTTTCGTTTGATAGAAAGCGGACAAGTCGGTGGCGTGCTCTGGACAGTCACGCATAAAGTCGGCGATCGCATACTGCAGAAAGCTGACACTCGTGAACGTAACAAACTGATGAACTTTTCGAAACTCCGCGCTTAATTCCGTGGGTGCAACACAATAGGCGAGTTTCCAACCGGTGGCGTGATAAGTTTTACCAAATGAAAACACCGCAAAACTTTTTTCGCGCAGCTCTGGGTGGCCTAAAACGCTACAGTGCGATCTTCTATCAAACACCATATGTTCGTAAACCTCGTCAGACAATATGACAATGTTGCGATCGCGAATTAGTTCCGCGAGGGTATCGAGCTCATCGCTTGCGATTACGGAACCGCAGGGATTATGCGGTGAGTTGATCACGATCATGCGAGTGCGTGGGTTTAGCGCGGCTTCCAGTGCCGCAAAGTCGATTCGGTAATCGGGCAAACTTAGTGGGACATGTACGGGTATTGCGCCTGCCAGCCTAACTCCAGGATCGTAGCTGTCATAAGCCGGGTCGAAAACAATCACTTCGTCGCCGGGGCCTACGCTGGCTTGAATCGCATCGAATAAGGCCTCGGTCGCGCCAGACGTGACGGTAACCTCCGTATCAGGATTCACGCTGTGGCCATAGAGCGTGGCGACCTTGTTTGCGATGGCTTCACGCAAGGGCTGGACGCCGGTCATGGGCGGATATTGGTTCTTGCCGCCATTGAGGTGTGTGTTAACCAGCTCACGCAAAGCCAGTGGACAGTCAAAGTCCGGAAAGCCCTGGGATAAATTAATCGCGCCATGATCATTGGCCATCTTGGACATGACGGTGAATATGGTGGTACCAACGTGGGGAAGTTTTGACTGCATCGATGAACCCTAGGGGCTGTTTTCTATTGAGGCTAAGTGTAACGCACATGCACCCTGAGCCGAACCGCTGAGACGCTTTAGCCGGGCAGTGAAATAAACCTTGTCTAACAGACGGAGAGGGATATAGTCTTAGGACTTGTGTGGGAATAATTGGCTAGCTGCTGCTAGCTACTGGACTAAGAGAGAGCTATGAAAATGTAGAGGTAGGTAGTATGACGTATTCATTAAGCCGAGCAGCACTAGTCGCCATGGTCTGGTCGGTCATGTATTTCGCGAATGAATATGTTTTCGAAGCGGCGCAATACACTCGAGTAGCTAACCTCATTTTCTTGCCCGCTATGATTCGTCCTCTAGCGATTCTTGTCTACGGCAATGCCGGGTTTGTGGGTTTGTTTCTGGGGGCAATGATTACCTTTCCCCTACAGCCACTGACACTGTCTTCCCTATTGCTCGTGAGTTTCGCCAGCTCGGCACCGGCATGGCTCGCGATTCGTTGGATTAGCTCGCTCCTGAGCTATGCCTCACAGTTTAATTGTGCTTTGCTCGGTCTCCGCCTTAAGACGATTTTGCTAATCGCCGTCCTCACCGCGGCGCTCAGTGCATCGACGCATTACCTGGTCTTTTGGGCAGCCCCCCAGATCGAGCATTCACTGCCCCAGGCGCTTTCGATGTTCCTAGGCGATGTGATCGGCTCCTTTTTAATGCTCTATTTATTATCGATTTTTGTCCGTTACATGAAGCAACGGCACATAAACATACGCACCTAAAACCCGTCAATATTTACCCCAAATTTAGTGGTATAAATTTTCGAATTTAGTGATATAGATTTTTGAATTTTTAATGATTTTTGAAGTTCTTCTGATATAGTTGGTGACGTTCCAACCTTTTGTAGCGATGACCATGAAAAAAGATCTGCCATATATTCGATTCCTCAACTTGGCCAAGGCCTTAGAGGAGATGCCTAAGTTTCCTTATCTCGACGCGGTCGAGACAGGTTTGCTCAATTCCTGCGCGATAGCGTGGTATGAGGGCAAGAAGCTCGCCACGATGGAAGTACTCGAAGCGATGCCGGAGATCTCGCAGCGCACAAAGCATGCGAGGCTTAAGCAGTTATCTGACAAAGGTATGGTGCAAGTCGAACAAGACGACTATGACGCGCGTATTAAATATGTCGTGCCTACCCCGCTCGCGCAGAAATACTATGAAACCCTCGGCAAGTTCCTTGTGAAGTCGCAAACCGCATAGAGTCCTGTGCGGTTGGCGAGTTATTGCTTAACTTACTCATAATACTTGTAATCAAATACCAAGCCCCGCTTACCTGACGGCTAGGTTTCGATGAGTTAGCGTATTAAGCGAAGAAATTAAACTTTTCACTGACGACAAGTGGGAAGGGCGCAGCAATCGATGACGCCGATAGGCCCAAATAATCGCGCAAGGCATTGTGTACATGGCTGGTTAAGATTTTACTTCCGAACCCGCTGGGTTGCAGAGTGGTCGGATCAATCTTAACGGCTTCTTGAACCGCATCGGTCCCATTCACCACACGATTAGTATAGCTAGCGCCTTTCTCCATGATGAGATAGCTGCCATAGGGCCAATGATCTTTGCCATCTCCTGAGTTGTAAAAAGGAGTGCGTGAGAAATCACTTCCGACAATCACTATTAGTCTATCGGCAATCCCTGCCGCTTCGGCCTCATCCCAGAGATAATCGATACCCTCGGTGAGCTCTGATAAGTAGGCGAGTTGCTCCGCATCATTATCGGCATGGCTATCGAAGCTACCTATATTCATATCCGCCGCGACTGAGACTCCGGACTTAAAAGCCTGCACGGCAAACTGAGCCTGAGGTTTTAAGAACCCTTTTTCTCCTCTAGGAGCTACTTGATCACCGGTCGGCAAGCTCTCGCCGAATTCCACCAAGGGGTCCATCGTCAGCATCGAATTTAAATACGCCTCGCGCGAGCTTCGATTTCCCGCGAGAATCGTTTTCGAAGTGAGAGCAGACTGTGAGTCCTTAATGTGTAGCTGGGTAATCAGTGACCAAAGTTCTGTATCAATTACTGATCCGCCATTAGATGAGTTCGGCCGTAATAATCCCGCGACTTGATTCACCGACCAACCTAGTTGCGTGCTCCGAATAATATTTTCAGTTCGGCTGTAGCCGCCGAAGCTGACATAGGACATCGGTAAATTGGGCGCATGAATGGCGGAGTATAATGCTGTTAGCGTCGGATACCCGGCGGCGGTGCGACCGCTCCAATTAACGGTCTCGCCGATGCCATGGGCATTGGTTTGTGCGTCCACGCCATTAATCACAAGCATCTTACTCGCATGTTTCTTAAAGAAAGCCTCGTTTTTTGCAAACGGCGCGTAGCGAATATTTCCGCTAGCTTGGGTTTCGTTTTCCTTCGACCAATTGGTGATGACCGGTTCGCCTGGCTGGTTTTCTTTCGGGTCGCAGAAGAGGGTGACATCCCATGCACCATTAGCTTGAACCGTGACAACGAATTTGCCCGCGAATGGCGTAGCGGCCGAGGCGAGCGAAGGGTAGCTCGCAAAGAATGGCGCGTAGGCGGCGAGTTTTAAAAACGTTCTTCTAGTTTTCATAGGAACAACCGTATTCGCAATGTGCTATTCGTGGATGTAGTTGTAGTGGCTAAGCATATACATCATCACTGCAGTCCACGCGTATTTTGTTCTATAACTGTCTACTAAAAATTGCGTGTTTTGCAAAGGCGACTTAATGGACCAATCTATTTGATACCAATTTTGACCTGGGTTTACGGATCTGAACGATGCTAGTTGTTCCTTGGTGTAATGTTCGACATCAAAAAGACCGTCTCTACCTACATTACAATTGTAAAATGTACCATTATGTGCGGTCGCTCCGACACCGAGAGCAGCAGCAAAAATTTCATAAACTTGGGTGACTTCATCCGAATCGATCTTCACCTCGGTGCCGTGCAATTTGTCGTAGAGCACAACGATTTGCTGACGGATTGCCGCGGCATTTGGCGTGGTGGCCGACAGGACATCGGTGGCCTGAGCTATGTTAATTCTGACTTCGGCGTAGCCACCCTTGATGGGTGCGAGCTGCGCCGAGATTGAAGACTCAATGGTATAGAGCCCGGATTCGGTGAGATCAAGGTCAAGGGATAGAGAGCAGCCGCTGTAAAATGTTACATGCCCTTGTGTCTCGGCGTAGCAATGCTTGCCGGTGAGTGAAATACGCGGGTCCGCCGCATTGAGTCGAGTTAACTTGCCTGAGGGGGAGGTGATGCTTAAGGAGTCCACATACAGATTGCGTTGTTCTACACATTGGGATCCATCGTAATCGCAATAGGGATTTAAAAAAGCGACCGACACCGATACGGATCCAGCACTGAGTTGACTCTGCAGATTCACCGTTTTCCAATCAAATTTTTCCTCAGAGGGGACTGTAAATTCTTTGCTGTCGAGCACGAGTGGCAGTGTTGATTCCTCGACCACGGATAATAGCGATCGTTCTGTCTTTGGTTTCGCAAACTGACGGATGACTGCGGGGCAGGCTGTCTCGGTCGCGTGAGTCATTAGGACCGATGTGAGTGTTGGCGTTAGCTCAGTTGCTCTGGTCACAACCGCGTCCGAATCGATGCCGCCGAGCATGACGCCAAGGTTCTCGTAAGCGGAATAAGTTGAGCCATCAACTAATAAACTTGAACGCCAAGAGACACCGGTTAATGCTCGAGTCTTGTTCCCCAGTTGTTCGGGCGTTAAGAGTTGGCGGTTACCAAATTGTGCTTCATATTGCGCTGCGTCGAAGCTTAGGCTTGCGGTAGATTCGGCGCCAAACCAAGGTGACATCAACATCTCAACGAACATGTCTTTCGCGCTCATGCGTTGCGCTAAGACATCGGCGAACTCGTTGATGGCAGATTGCTGCGCTTGATAGGCGGCGAATTTCGCCGCATAGCCCTGATCTGCTTCTACGGCAGGCTTGTCTAAGAGCGGCTTGCCAAAGAACGCGGGCCACCAAAATCGCGCCGTTGCCGTGGTGAAACCCGGCTCGGCGACAATGAGTTTTGCCAATTCACGGAGCGTGGTTTCTCCTTCTGTAATTTTTTGATCGAATAAGCCGGGGTCGCGCATATCCCTATACCAAAGATCTCCTTGGCGGTAGAGAGTCGCGCTGCCGTCTTCGGGGTGTTTGTATAAACGGTCGAGCCCATCGCGGCCATTACTTCGGTAAAGGCTAAAATCGTCCCAGTTTTGAAACGCGCCCGCCACCGGATCCATCAAGGTATGGCAGACCGTGCAATTCGGATTATTCATCGTCGGATTATTGCGATCGGTAAGCGAAGCTTCGTCGGTCGGTCGCTGGGAAGATTTTTCTATATCGATGCCGAGGAAGTGATAAAACGTCCAGCGCGACCGAGCTCTATTGCGATTGGTCGCGGTAGTCGGATAGCGTGTTAGAAATCCGAAATCAGAGAGTAAACCGGCATGAGGGAATTCTTCAAGCGGTGGCCCGATAATTTCATAGCTGCTATTGGAATTTACTCGTCTCACAGTTTCTTTGAGCGAGCTAGGGAAGTAATAGCCTTTTAAGCGAGCGGGTTTGAAGACCTCCCTGCCATCGCTGCTATCAAACTGCGCAGTGCCTTCGAGTAAGTAATTTAGATCGGGATTCACCATCATATAATCGGCGGTGAGGATTTCGGAATAGGGCTTGTCGTTCTCCACTACGTAGGCAACCAATTCACCGCCTGCTCGGCTGGCTGGCCACTGAGTAAGGCGATATAACGAGAGGTTGTCAGTGCTTTCATCCTCATCTAAAAAATTAGCAACTCGGATTGCATGGAGTTTGGCAAAATTTTTCATGGTGTCTTGGATGATGGTGTCGGAGCCCTTAATTAACAGGCGATCATTAACCCCAGTCACTACGAATTCTCTGAATGCTGCGCCTTTCATAAGGCTTCGTAATACACTTCGAAGTGAGGCATCTGACACTACCGCGCGTTCCTCGATGTCGGTTGGTAGTCTGCCTTGTAGCAATAAGGCGGCACGTCGCAAAGTAGCCAGACGAGGTTCTAAGACCACCGAAGTGAGGAAACTCGCCTCGCGCGTACTGGCACCGTCACTGCCGCTAAAGGCGTAGCTTGTAATCGAGCTGCCGGCATTAATTTCAGCGATGACTTTTTCTATTGATGCATAGCCAGTGCTTTCTTTCGCGAGTTGCGCGCCACCGACGTGTCCTTGCTCTCCGGCAACTTTGGCCAATAATTTGTCTGCACCATTTTTTTCGATATAAGCGGATAGCGCGCCGAAGTTATTCAACGACGACGCGGTATTGGTGCGTTGGAATAACAAGCCTGATGTGCGTGCTAAACCGCCTTCGATATGACAGGCGATGCAACGTGACTGCACGATGTCGGATTCGATTTCTTGATCAAAAGTCTTCGCTGCCTGCGAGGAAGTCGCGTCTGGTAGCTCGGCCGATGTGCCGACAGAAATTTGCGCAGGGCTTGGTGTGAAGTGCAAGGTGGTTTGACCGTCGATGCTGTAAGCAGCGAAGTAAAGGTAGTCACCAGCAGCGGCCATCGTACCATCGAGTAGTATAAATGTTTGGGAGTCTGTTAATAGTTGGGCGGAGGCAAACGGGGTCAGTGTCTCGACCGCACCATTCCATGAGGCATAGCTACCATTCGCTTCGAGTTTAAAGAACTGGTTATTGGCAACTAGCACCGTGTATAACGAGGCGCTTTTGTTTAGATCACTCGGCTGCGGTTTCAGCGTTAATGTGATTTTGAAATCGGTGCTAGTAGTTAAGCCTGTAGGCGGCACATTCGCATCAATTGCGAGTGAAAATACGCTGGCACTGGCACTGCCGTCGGTCGACGCAGAACTGATGTCCGCGATTGATGAAGAAGCGGCGGTAGCGATGTTGATTGCTGTAAGTTGCAGCAGCACAGCAAAGATTCTTATCAACGTATTCATAAACAACCGGTTTTTTGTCTGTTGGCAGACTATTTTGCCTGCCTGAATAATATTTGCAATATTTATAAGTATATTTTGGACTCAGAGGCACCGACAGAGTGATCTAAGTCCATGATCTAGGCAAGCAAATTCGGAGGATCGGAGAGGCTTATAGGGGATAAAACCTGGTCAGAAGGCACTATATTTGATGCCTTGGCCATAAAGGCCATTAATGGGCTAAAAATAGAGACAATGTAAAACAAGGGCAAAAAGAGCAAGAAGAGCAAAGAAGAGCAAGGAAACTACGAGGAGTAAGTGAAACAGGAGAAAGTAAGAAGGATACAAAAAAGGCCGCTGAGCGGCCTTCTTCGAACAATAAATCACCAAGTCAATTTTCTATTATTCAGCGAGCCATTGGTTTAACTCGATCACATCCTGCGGCGTCAGAATGCCGGCAGTTTGTTTAAGGACTAGGCTATCGATGATGTAGTTGTAGCGCGCGTCCGCA
>JALQUB010000036.1 GCA_023268635.1 Pseudomonadales bacterium | reverse complement strand
ATAGTCAAGCGGTGGGGATTCGTCTCACTAATGGTCAAGAAATACGCGCAGACATTGTCATTTCAAATGCGGATATCCATCATACGGAGACGCAGCTTTTGTCTAAAGAATATCAACAGTATGACGAGAAATATTGGAAATCGCGTGGATTGGAAAAAATGAAGAAGAGCTAAAGTCAGAAGGCGTTGAGTATAATGTTGGCGTATTCCCGTTCGTCGCGAGTGGCCGAGCACTCGCCGCCAATGACACTGATGGCTTTGTTAAGCTTCTTGCAGACAAAACAACCGACCGCATCCTAGGCTGCCATATTGTTGGTGCAAGTGCCGCCGATCTGATTCAACAAATTGTTATAGCGATGGAATTTAGCGCGAGCGCTGAAGATATTGGTCTCACAATATTCTCTCATCCCGCACTATCCGAGGCGGTTCATGAGGCGGCTCTTGCTGCGAACGGTCATGCCATCCATATTGGCAATCGTAAGCGTCGTTAAGCAACGAATTCACTTTATAAAAGGAACAAATCTAGATGAACCTTCACGAATATCAGGCCAAGCAGCTGTTCGCTGAATATGGCTTACCAGTCTCTACTGGCATTGCTGTTGATAGCGGCCCAGAAGCGAAAGCCGCCGCAGAGAAGATAGGTGGCGACAAATGGGTGGTAAAGGCGCAGGTACATGCTGGAGGCCGCGGAAAAGCGGGTGGCGTCCGATTGGTTGACAGCCCTGCGGAAGCGCAGGCGTTCGCTGAGGAATGGTTAGGAAAAAACCTAGTAACTTATCAAACCGACGCAAACGGTCAGCCCGTCAGCAAGATTCTCGTTGAATCATGCACTGATATAGCGCAGGAACTTTATCTAGGCGCTGTAGTTGATCGATCTTCGCGCCGCATTGTTTTCATGGCATCTACTGAAGGCGGCGTAGAAATTGAAAAAGTGGCTGAAGAGACTCCGGAGAAAATATTAAAGGCGACCATAGATCCACTGACTGGCGCACAACCTTTCCAAGGTCGCGACCTCGCATTTCGCTTGGGACTTAATCCTACACAGGTAAAACAGTTTACTAGCCTGTTTCTAGGACTCGCAAAATTGTTCCAAGATTTCGATCTGGCCCTGTTAGAGATTAACCCTCTCGTCATCACTGATGAAGGAAATTTACATTGCCTCGACGGCAAGATAAATATCGATGGCAATGCACTTTATCGTCAACCAAAGCTGCGCGAAATGCATGATCCTTCTCAGGAAGATGCGCGCGAAGCACATGCTGCGGAGTGGGAACTTAATTATGTAGCCCTCGATGGAAATATCGGCTGCATGGTTAATGGAGCGGGGCTCGCAATGGGCACCATGGATATCGTTCAACTCCATGGCGGCAGTCCGGCTAATTTCCTTGATGTGGGCGGTGGCGCGACGAAAGAGCGCGTAACCGAGGCTTTCAAAATTATTCTCTCTGACGACAATGTGAAAGCAGTCTTAGTTAATATCTTTGGTGGCATCGTTCGCTGCGACCTCATTGCTGAAGGCATCATCGGGGCAGTGGACGAGGTCGGTGTCGAAGTTCCGGTGGTGGTTCGTCTCGAAGGTAACAACGCAGAACTAGGGCGCAAGGTGTTAAGCGACAGCGGATTCAATATTATCGCCGCCACGAGTCTGACAGACGCCGCCGAAAAAGTTGTTGCAGCAGCAGGAGGCGCACAATGAGCATTTTAATCGACAAAAACACCAAAGTTATCTGCCAGGGATTCACTGGTGCGCAGGGTACTTTCCACTCTGAACAAGCAATCGAGTATGGCACGCAGATGGTCGGAGGGGTGACTCCGGGTAAAGGCGGTCAGACTCATTTAGGCTTACCGGTTTTCAATACCGTTGCAGAAGCCTATGCTGCGACCCAAGCAGATGCGAGTGTTATCTATGTACCGGCGCCTTTTTGTAAGGATTCAATCTTAGAAGCCGCGGACGCGGGCATAAAATTAATCGTATGCATTACTGAGGGTATTCCGACGCTGGATATGCTGGTAGCAAAGGAACGCTGTGATCAACTTGGTGTGCGCTTAATTGGCCCAAACTGCCCCGGCGTCATAACACCGGGCGAGTGTAAGATCGGTATTATGCCGGGTCATATTCACCTGCCAGGAAAGGTCGGTATTGTCTCGCGCTCAGGAACTCTCACTTATGAAGCAGTGAAACAGACCACTGATGCAGGCTTTGGGCAGTCTTCGTGTGTCGGTATTGGAGGCGATCCAATCCCAGGCTCCAATTTCATCGATATACTCGAAATGTTCCAAGCGGATCCCAAGACTGAAGCGATCGTTATGATCGGTGAGATCGGCGGAACCGCCGAAGAAGAGGCCGCTGCGTATATTAAGGCTAATGTGACTAAGCCCGTTGTCGCTTATATAGCTGGCGTCACTGCCCCTCCTGGAAAACGTATGGGCCATGCCGGTGCGATAATTTCTGGCGGTAAGGGTACTGCTGATGACAAATTCGCTGCGTTACAGGATGCCGGTGTTAAAACCGTACGCAGCCTGGCAGAAATTGGCAACGGCCTGAAAGAGTTGACTGGCTGGTAATTGCGAAACAATTGCAACAACAAAAGAAGGGCGAAAGCCCTTTTTTTGTGCTCGCTCAAATAATGCTGCCACCTTAGTAAGCCTAACGCTTAGATATTTTCAGTTGCAAAATCCGCGGTTAATTTTTCCTGCATATTTTGTCGTCTAAAAGGTTCTAATACGATTCTGTAGTGTGTTAGTCTTTACGCGAAATTCGGCGCAGAGCACCGAATTTCGGGGACTCTGCGATAATTCGCTTCATATCCCAATGCTTGGTTACGAAGCTACTCAGTTTTTCTACATCCTGGGTATATTGGTAACCTTCGCGCTGGGGATTGGCAGATCGCATGCTTCTAGCAAGATATTTGAGCCCAACTGCGTTTCGCATAGAGGTTTTAGATAGGGCGCAAGAAGCTATACTGACCGAGCTCCTTTCCAAATAGGGTGGAGATAATGCCACCATTGGACAGGGTCGGATAATTAAAGGGGTCGTCGAGCTGCTCGCACCGTAGGGTGGGCACAAGTAAGCTAAGCCCTGCGGCTTGGCGATTCATAAGAAATCGAGTTAACAATAAATAGGATG
>JALQUB010000003.1 GCA_023268635.1 Pseudomonadales bacterium | reverse complement strand
GCTCCTCGACGCTGATCGGAACGGTTGAGTCATAACCAAGCACGGTCATCGCTGCCGAGTCACCAACCAGCACGATATCTACGCCGGCTGATTCAACAATCTGAGCGCTAGGGTAGTCGTAGGCGGTGACCATCGTGTAATGTGACATATCCTCAAAGATAAGGCGCTGTCCCACTTGCAGAGGCTGATCAAAGCTATAGTCGCCCATGACGTCCCCGGCCAAACAGGTGAGACCGCCGAGTCGATAGGTGTAGGGCTTTTCATTGAGTTCACCGGATCCGGATATCAGCGCCCGGTAGGGCATCTCAAGCGTATCGGGCATATGGCACGTCGCTGAGGTATCCAGAATGACCTGAGGGCGATCGGTTTCTGTTACGTCCAGTACTTCAGAGATGAGTACACCGGTGCCTATGGCAACCGCCTCACCCGGTTCAAGGTAGACTTGAACGTCGAAACGTTCTTGGAATGAGCGAACCAATTCGACCAAGCCCGCTCGATCATAGTCTTGCGCGGTGATGTGGTGGCCGCCTCCGAAGTTGATCCAATCCATTTGCGGAAGAAGGTCTCCAAAGCGCGCTTCCACCGCCGCTACGGTTCGGGCTAGGGGTTCGAACGGGTGCTCGCACAGTGTATGAAAATGCAAGCCCGAGATGCCGTCGAGTGCTTCTTCGGTTAACTGAGATCGGGGAATCCCTAGTCGCGAACCCGGTGCGCAGGGATCGTACAGAGGAACATCACCTTCGGAGTGCTCTGGATTAATGCGAAGCCCGAATGACAAACTAGGCCTTTGCTCTTTCGCCTTGGCGTAACAAGAGTCGATAATTTTACGCACTTCCTTATCAATCGATTTGGCCGTGTCACTCGAGAAATTCTTAGACTGCGAAGCGGCGGAACGACCGAGGAACACTTCTCCTTCATCTTCCGAATACAGCAACGGACCTAATTCGGGAGAGAGTCCCCACTTGGTAACCATATTACGAGCCATCTCTGTCGCGCGTTGGATATCGTTCGATGCGCCAGTGGTCACACCGTCCGCACCTAACGTCATCTCTTCGGCTATTCGCCCACCGTAAAGACTGCAGATCTGACTCAAGATACCGCGCTTACTCAAGCTGTAACGGTCTTCCTCTGGCAAGAACATAGTCACACCCAGCGCGCGCCCGCGCGGGATGATGCTGACTTTATAAACAGGGTCATGCTCTTCAACCAAGCGGCCGACGATCGCGTGACCCGCTTCATGGTATGCCGTATTGCGACGCTCCTTATCAGACATCACCATAGACTTGCGCTCGGCGCCCATCATGATTTTGTCTTTCGCCTTCTCGAATTCTTCCATCGTCACGAGGCGCTTGCCCGCGCGTGCGGAAAACAGTGCAGCTTCGTTCACGAGATTGGCGAGGTCTGCGCCAGAGAAGCCTGGCGTACCGCGTGCGATTAGGCTCGCCTTGACGTTGTCATCAATCGGCACCTTACGCATATGTACTTTGAGGATTTGCTCTCGACCACGGATGTCTGGCAGGCCTACGACCACCTGACGGTCGAATCGACCCGGTCGTAATAGGGCGGGGTCGAGTACATCGGGACGGTTCGTCGCGGCAACAACGATGATGCCATCATTGACTTCGAAGCCATCCATCTCAACGAGGAGTTGGTTCAATGTCTGTTCTCGCTCGTCATGCCCGCCGCCTAGGCCCGCGCCACGGTGGCGACCAACCGCATCGATCTCATCGATGAAAATTATACAGGGCGCTTGTTTCTTCGCCTGATCGAACATGTCGCGCACGCGCGATGCGCCTACGCCAACGAACATTTCGACAAAGTCTGAACCTGAAATTGAGAAGAACGGCACTTTCGCTTCGCCAGCGATAGCCTTGGCGAGCAGCGTCTTACCCGTACCGGGTTGGCCCACCATGAGAATGCCGCGGGGAATCTTTCCGCCTAGACGCTGGAACTTATCTGGCTCACGGAGGAATTCCACCAATTCACTAACATCTTCCTTGGCTTCATCAACACCCGCCACATCGGCGAAGGTGACTTTGATTTGATCTTCTCCGAGCAACTTGGCTTTGCTCTTGCCGAAGGACATGGGGCCGCCCTTGCCTCCACCGCCACCACCCTGCATCTGGCGCATAAAAAAGAAGAATAGGCCCACGATTACCAGGACCGGCAATAACGATAAGAACAGCTGCGAGAGGAAACCAGGCTTTTCTTCCTGAGTGCCGCTGATGGCTATATTAGATTCGAGCAACTCATCCATCAGACCGCGATCGCCGATGGCCGGCATGATCGAGCGGAATCGCGAGCCGTCGGTGCGATAGCCCGTTATCTGTAAATTTTGGATGTCGACGGCTTGAACACGACCGTCTCGCAGTTCTTGGACAAACTGGGAATAGATAATATTGTCGGACTGGGGTTCACGATTGATATTGTTAAACACCGTGAGCAGCACACCTGCGATGATCACCCAGAGGACTAAATTCTTTGCCATATCATTCAAGGGCCATTTCCCCACTGTAATAAATTGGAGTACCGCTTAACGAGACCGGTAAACTTAAACAAAGCTGCCATTTCGAGCTGCGCTAGCCTAAAAACTATCACACAGCAGGCTGACTCGCTATTAGCCCTTAAATCCACCGGCTAACAAATAAATTTCGCTCGATCTGGCGCGTGACGCCTTGGGCTTCCTGACTTTGAGGGTCGAGAAATCGGCTTTTAGCTGCGCTTCATACTCACGAAGCCCTTCTCCGTGAAACACCTTCACTAGGAAATACGCTCCCGGCCGCAACACAGATCTCGCAAGATCGAGCGCGAGCTCCGCAAGATACATCACACGCGGCTGATCTATGTCGCGCATACCACTCATATTGGGTGCCATGTCCGACATTACAAGGTCTGCCCCTGCTTCTGGCAACATTTCTAAGAGCTGATCTAAGACGGCTTGCTCGGTGAAGTCCCCTTGCAAAAACTCTACCCCCGCTAGGGAGTCGATTGGCAAGATATCGCTGGCAACGACTCGACCCTTATCACCTACCAAATTTGCCGCTACCTGTGACCATCCCCCCGGCGCAGCACCGAGGTCCACTACGGTCATGCCGCGCGTAATCAACTTATCTTTTTCTTGTATTTCCAATAACTTATAGCTAGCACGCGAACGTAAGCCATCCTCCTGACTACGCCTCACGTACTCATCATCGAAATGTTCTTTAAGCCACTGCTTGCTGGTCTTCGACTGCGCCATACCCGCCTTCACTCGTGCTAAGTCTGTCTACCATTGCTAGTTTGCCGGTTCCTTAGCACGTATTGCGTTACGCCACGCGCTTCCCTACAATCCGCGACCTGCCAACATTCTAGCCAATAGGCCCATTATGACCCTCAGCAATGCCGACAAAAAGCACTTCCGTGCGATTGGCCACCAACTCAAGCCTGTCATCACAATTGCGGAGAAAGGTTTAACGGAGAATATTCAGGCCGAACTCGAAAGAGCGCTCAATGATCACGAGCTCATCAAGATAAAACTCGTCACCGCTGACAAAACGGAAAAAACGGCGCTGGTTGATGAGATTTGCACTCTGACTCGGGGCTCGGCTGTGCAGTCGATTGGTCACGTGCTGCTTCTCTACCGCGCTGCCAAGAAGCAAGACCCCAAACTATCCAATCTGGTCCGCTTCCAAGCAAAATAAGCTGTTAAGAATGGCGCCGCTAGTACACTAAGCGCCCTACTACAGGTGTTGGACGCTCTCGATCTCGTATTCGACGTCACCCGCGGGCGCTTTGACCACTATCTCATCGCCCTCGGACTTGCCCATCATCGCCCGCGCGATAGGAGAGCTCACAGAAATTTTACCGTTGCTAACATCCGCTTCGTCGTCACCGACTATTTGATAGGTCACTGTTTTTTCGGTGTCGAGGTTTAGCATCTGCACCGTGGCTCCGAAGATCACTTTGCCCGTGGGCTCAATTTTCGTCACGTCGATAATCTGTGAACCGGAAAGTTTGCTCTCTATTTCAGCGATACGACCTTCGCAAAAACTCTGCTGTTCTCGCGCGGCATGATATTCCGCATTCTCTTTCAGATCGCCATGCTCTCTGGCCTCGGCTATCGCCGCGATAATTTTTGGCCGCGTCACAGATTTCAATTCATTTAATTCTGCACGTAATTTCTCCGCGCCGTGGACGGTCATTGGAACGCTTTGCATTCAGCTCACCTCAGGTTTACAAACGAGTCAGGCGTGCCAAGACCCGCGCTGAAAACCTTTATAAATTATTTATGTATTTAGGGTTATAGACTACGCGCTTTCAATCTGCGCGTGAAGGTCTTGTAATGTGTAGACAGACAACTCACTGCCATAAGCCAACGCCTCACACACAGCGAGCGCGCCGGCAATTGTCGTTGTGCAGAACACATTGTGGCGCAGCGCCGTACGGCGAATCATCGACGAGTCCGCGATGGCCTGCTTGCCTTCTGTTGTATTGAAAACTAATTGGATCTCATCATTCTTCAACATGTCGACAATATGGGGACGACCTTCGGCCACCTTGTTCACGCGCGTCACTGGGAGACCCGCATTGGCAATCACTTCAGCGGTGCCATGTGTGGCAACGATGTTGTAGCCGAGGTTAATTGTTCGACGCGCCACCTCGATGACAGCAGCCTTGTCGGCTTCACGCACGCTGATGAAAGCATTTCCAGAAGTCGCGAAGTCTTCACCCGCTCCCATCTGTGCCTTGGCGTAGGCTTCGGCAAACGTTTGCCCGACTCCCATCACCTCGCCCGTTGATTTCATCTCAGGCCCAAGTATGGGATCGACGCCGGGGAACTTATTGAATGGGAAAATGGCCTCTTTAACCGCAAATGTCTTAGGCACGATTTCTGACTGAAAATCCTGTTCTTCCAGTGACGTCCCAACCATGCAGCGCGCTGCGACTTTCGCGAGCGAGCGACCTATGCATTTAGAAACGAAAGGTACAGTACGCGATGCGCGCGGGTTCACTTCAATGACATAGAGCTCACCATCCTGATACGCGAGCTGCGTATTCATTAGTCCCACAACACCCAGCTCTAACGCCAGCGCCTTCACTTGCTCACGAATCCTATCCTGCACTTCAACTGGAAGGTTATACGGAGGAAGCGAGCATGCGGAGTCTCCAGAATGGATACCAGCTTGTTCGATGTGCTGCATGATGGCACCGACGACAGCCTGCTTACCGTCACAAACAAGATCGATGTCGAGTTCGATCGCAGCATTGAGGAAGTAATCGAGCAGCACCGGACTCTCGTTCGAAACTTTTACCGCGTCGTGCATATAACGCTTAAGTTCTTCCTTGTTGTACACAATCTCCATCGCACGACCACCGAGTACGTACGAAGGTCGGACAACGAGTGGGTACCCTATTTCTTCCGCTGCACTGTAGCTTTCTTCAACACTGCGCACCGTGCGATTTGGCGGCTGCTTGAGTCCTAGCTTCTGAATTAATTGTTGGAAGCGTTCACGATCTTCTGCCCTATCGATGGCATCGGGGGTGGTGCCAATAATCGGCACGCCCGCAGCCTCAAGACGTTTCACTAAGTTCAGAGGCGTCTGCCCGCCAAACTGAACTATCACCCCTTTCGGTTTTTCAACCGTCGCGATTTCGATGACATCTTCGAAGGTCAACGGCTCGAAATAGAGGCGATCCGAAATATTGTAATCCGTCGATACGGTTTCAGGGTTGCAGTTAACCATGATTGTTTCGTAGCCATCTTCACGCATAGCGAGCGCAGCGTGGACACAGCAGTAGTCGAACTCGATGCCTTGCCCGATGCGATTCGGCCCACCGCCCAGCACCATGATCTTATCGCGCGAGCTAGGTTCCGATTCGCATTCTTCCTCATAAGTCGAATACATATACGCTGTGGCCGAGACGAACTCAGCGGCGCAGGTATCAACACGCTTATACACTGGGCGCACATCGAGTGCGTGGCGATGCGTCTGAACTTCGATTTCATCACAGCTGAGTATTTGTGCGAGGCGTTTGTCCGCGAATCCTTTGCGTTTCAATTGGCGCATCTCGTAGGCATCTATAGAGTCGAGCGCTCGACCATCGAGACCCTGTTCGATTTTAACGAGGTCTTCAATTTGTACGAGATACCATGGATCTATTCCCGTTAAGGATTGCACCGTCTCCATCGACCAGCCTTCACGGAATGCATCGGCGATATACCACACTCGCTGCGCGCCGACTTCGGTTAATTCTCGAGTCAGGACTTCGCGTGAATCACTCAATTTAGTATCGAGTATTGGATCGAATCCACACATACCCACTTCGAGTCCGCGCAATGCCTTCTGCAAGGATTCTTGGAATGTCCTGCCGATCGCCATCACTTCTCCCACCGATTTCATCTGGGTGGTGAGACGGTCATTGGCTTCAGTAAATTTTTCAAATGTGAAACGCGGGATCTTAGTGACGACATAGTCGATAGAAGGCTCGAACGATGCCGGAGTTGCACCACCGGTAATTTCATTGCTGAGCTCGTCCAGCGTGAAACCGATTGCGAGCTTCGCCGCTATGCGCGCGATTGGGAATCCTGTTGCCTTCGAGGCGAGCGCCGAGCTGCGTGACACTCGCGGGTTCATTTCGATAACAACCAATCGTCCGTTCTTCGGATTCAAACCGAACTGCACATTTGAACCGCCCGTCTCGACACCAATCTCACGCAAAATTGAGATCGCCGCATTACGGAGAATTTGGTATTCCTTGTCGGTGAGTGTTTGCGCCGGAGCTACTGTAATTGAGTCGCCGGTGTGGACGCCCATTGCATCGAAGTTCTCAATTGAACAAACAATAATGCAGTTATCTTTAGTGTCGCGAACGACTTCGAGCTCGTATTCTTTCCAACCGATTAGAGACTCGTCGATGAGTAATTCATTCGTCGGTGAAAGTTCGATGCCGCGCTGGCAGATCTCTTCGAACTCTTCTTTGTTGTATGCGATACCGCCGCCGCTGCCACCCATAGTGAATGAGGGGCGGATAATACAAGGAAAGCCGATTTCCTCGAGCGCTTCGTAGGCCTCTTGCATGCTGTGGGCCATCTGATGGCGAGGCGTTTCCAGCCCGATCGACTTCATCGCCCTATCGAATAATTCGCGGTCTTCGGCTTTATCGATCGCGTCAGAATTCGCGCCGATTAGCTCCACACCATATTTGTCCAACACCCCGTGACGATTGAGGTCTAGCGCACAGTTAAGCGCTGTCTGCCCGCCCATTGTCGGCAAGATCGCATCGGGACGCTCTTTCTCAATGATTTTCTCAACAATTTTCCAATGGACCGGCTCAATATAAGTCGCGTCCGCCATCGATGGATCGGTCATGATCGTGGCCGGATTCGAGTTCACGAGGATGACTCGCATCCCCTCTTCCTTGAGTGCCTGACAGGCCTGGGTGCCCGAATAATCGAATTCACAGGCCTGACCGATGACAATCGGTCCGGCGCCGAGAATTAAGATACTTTTGATGTCTGTGCGTCTAGGCATGTGCGCTACTGCTCTCTTGTCGTCTAATTTTGTGTTAGCTCGCCACTCGGCGAGACAAATCTACTCTTCGCGCTAGGCGCGCCGCTCCAGAAGTTCAATGAAGTGATCGAAGAGTGGGGCAACGTCGTGTGGACCGGGGCTAGCTTCGGGGTGACCCTGAAAGCCAAACGCCGGCACATCGGTGCGCTCGATTCCCTGCAGGGATCCATCGAATAAAGATTTATGTGTCGCTACTAAGTTCGCTGGCAAAGTCTCGCTATCAACTGCGAAGCCGTGGTTCTGACTCGTGATTAATACCGTGCCATCTCGCAAATTTTGCACGGGGTGGTTACCTCCGTGATGGCCGAGCTGCATTTTCACCGTCTTCGCTCCGCAGGCGAGCGCGAGCAGCTGACAGCCCAGACAAATGCCGAACATCGGGATTTTCTGCTCGAGAAATTCCTTGATCGCCGCAATCGCATAGTCGCAAGGCTCGGGGTCGCCGGGACCATTCGAGAGGAAGATGCCATCTGGATTCATCGCCAACACCTCGGCCGCAGGGGTCTGCGCCGGCACAACGGTCACTTCACAGCCTCGTGCAACTAACATGCGGAGGATATTGCGCTTGGCGCCGAAGTCATAGGCGACAACTCGGAATCGGCTAGGCACTTCTTTGCTATAGCCTTCGACCAGATCCCAAACCCCTTCCGTCCAGGGATATTGCGACTCTGTGGTCACAACCTTGGCGAGATCCATGCCTTTAAGTCCGGGGAATTCTTTCGCCTTCGCAATCGCGCCTTCTTCACCGATCGCGTCGAGTTGTGCACCCGAGATGATGCAGCCATTCAGCGGCCCTTTATCGCGCAACAAGCGAGTCAATCTACGGGTGTCGATCTCTGCAATCGCGACGACATTCCTCTCAATGAGATACTCCTGAAGGGATTGCTGATTGCGCCAGTTGCTGGCCAGCAATGGCAGATCTCGTATCACAAGGCCCGTAGCCCAGACATTGTCAGACTCGTTGTCTTCTTCATTGGTGCCAGTGCTACCGATATGCGGGTACGTTAAGGTAACAATCTGCTGTGCGTAGGAGGGATCAGTCAGAATTTCTTGGTACCCAGTCATTGAGGTATTGAAAACCACCTCACCACTAGAACACCCTTCGGCGCCTAGGGCGACTCCACGAAATAAACTGCCATCCTCTAGTGCTAATACGGCTAGTGCGGCCACTCTCACTCCTTATGCTCTTGATTATTCGTGTTTTTACTTCGACTTCGCCTGCTAGCACTTGCCTAAGATTGCTGCTATCGCCACCAAAAAGAAAGGGCGATAGCGCGGGAAATACAGGCACAAAAAAAGCGGATGAAGAATCTCTTCACTCCGCTTTTTTAGGAATTCGCAAAGGTTTCAGCATTCGTCATACTGAGCGAGTATTATAGAGATGCCACCCCCGCGTTGTCTACGATTCTTATTCATTTTGCAGAATTTCTGCCGATACACCCCGCCCAGAATCGATCGCTCAGTCGCTTAAACTAAGCCAAGAACATCTTGCATCGAATAAAGGCCCGCCGGCTTGCCTTCCAGCCATCCCGCCGCTCGCACGGCACCGTTCGCGAAAGTCATGCGATTACTCGCCTTATGCGTGATCTCGACGCGCTCGCCGAGGCTGGCGAAGGTTACAGTGTGATCTCCCACTATATCGCCGGCTCTGACAGTCGCGAAACCAATGGTCTTACGATCCCGCTCCGGCTCCACTCCCTCCCGACCATAGACGGCGACTTCATCCAATTCACGCCCCAGGGTCTCAGCGACCACCTCACCTAACTTCAAGGCTGTGCCAGATGGCGCGTCTTTCTTATAGCGGTGATGCGCTTCATAGATTTCGATATCAACCTCGTCGCCTAGCACTTCCGCTGCCTTCTTCACGAGTTGGAGGCAGAGATTGACGCCGACGCTCATATTAGGCGCGAACACCACGGGAATATGCTCCGCGGCCTCCTCGATGACTTCCTTCTGGGCCTCGCTGAAACCAGTTGTGCCAATCACCATCGCCTTGCCGAATTGCCGGCAGAGCTTCAAATGCGCGATCGTCGCATCGGGGCTGGTGAAATCCACCAGCACATCGAAGGCTTCCTGCTGTTCAAGCAATGAGTCGCTGGCTAGCACACCCAGGGGTTGTCCCATGGACAACAAGCCCACATCCATGCCAAGCGTCGGATCCTCGGGGAGCACACTCGCCGCAGTGACCTCTACCGCCGCATCGCTGCGCGACACCGCCTCTACCAATGTACGGCCCATGCGACCCGCCGCGCCTGCAATCGCTACCCTCATCATCTTTCATCCCACTTTTTACTCACAATCGAGGCCACGCAGTATACAGATTGTGGGCTTAAACAATAAATAGTGCGTTCTTTACCCAGATTTTCCCGTATCTTTTCTCCCTGAGCTTGTGGGACTGAACGAATTTCTAGAAACTGAATAACGTGAACTGCATCACAACTGCGAACGCGGAAATGGCAATATGACACGAGACAATTTAACTTCGAGTCGGCCGCCCAAAACGACAGAAGTCGCTAATTAACCTTAATTTTCCTAGGGTTAATTGCGGCAAAAATGAGCGCAGTCCGATTCTAAAGGGAAAGAGCTAGACCGCAATGACAGAGTCCGAAACCAAAAGATCAGGCGAACTTTCGAAGCGCCAACGCTACGAGAAGCTCGTCAGTGATCTCTATCAAGATGTTTACCGCTACGGCTTCTGGCTCTGCAAGAGTCAAGCGCTTGCAGAAGACCTTGTGCAAGAAACTTTCCTTCGCGCCTGGCGATCATTAGATAGCCTCCAGAACGATCAAGCGGCTAAGGCATGGCTGTTCACCATCTTACGACGAGAGCACGCCCGACTCTATGAGCGTTACCGTCCCGAACTAGTCGATATCGATGAACAAGTCGTCATCGAGAACGAGAATGCTGAACCCGAGAGCAAGATGGAAAGGAAGTGGCTCCTCGATGCGATCAATGCTTTGGAGAAAGACTATCGTGAGCCACTACTTCTTCAAGTCATCGGTGGCTTCAGCGGAAAAGAAATTGCCTCAATCTTGGATTTGAATGACAACACCGTAATGACTCGCCTGTTCCGTGCCCGCAGCAAAATTATCACCCGCTACAACGCCATCGTTGATAACTCCTAAACGAGTCTACGCAGCCTAAATACAACGTGGGACTTCTCGGTGATTAGGCGGGGAAATAGAAATTCGACTCACCATTCCTTAGTTGTTCTAGCGCAAAGATTTATCAATTGCGGAAATAGAAACAAAATGATACACGCCTGTTTCTAACAAACCCTCTCCAATACGCTACACTCTAAAAGACTACAAATAAGGGGACTTTTGCGACTTTACTCGACTCGATTCAGTCGTTAGCTGGTGCGGATAATTAACTTTCTTATCTGACAACCAAAAAAAGTTTGAAAGAAAATACTTCGCAAACCTCTCATCTCTCCTAAGCCACAACGAACAGTCACTTTTGAGTGCTAAGCAATGAATCAACATTCCGGACAGAATTCCATTCATAACGAACTATCTATAAAGCATCACGAGACTCGAGAGCTGGATAGTGGAATAGAAGGTTTATTGAATTCCGTCACTGCGCCGCCGAGGCTACTCGATAAATTATTGCAGCTTCCTGACATCGATGATGATATCTCAGACGCCCCCACCCACGGCGTGCAGTCTCGTCATCTCAGAACGCCACAACGACTGACTGCTTTCTTCCAGCAGTTTCGCGTCGCAATCATACTGGCCGTCATTATCCTAATCGCCACGGGTTTCTCTCTCTTGCTTCCGGGCCCAAATTCTTAATTTCGACCAATCAGCACAGAATCGATTAAAATTGATCAGCCCTGAGCGCCATTAAAGTTTCCGATCCTGCCTCAATTTCAGCGAGCAGAGACTGTGCTTTTGGCACTTGGCGCGCGAGGAAAAACTCACCCACTTTCACGAGAGAATCGAGGTAGTCTCGATTTTCCGCGCCATCACCAGATAATTCTCCGTGCGCTGTAGCCAACATGCGCAGCCACATATAGCAGTAAAGGGTAAGGCCCATCAGCTCCATATAGGCATATGATGCCGCACCGATTTCGGCAGGGCTGCTAGCCGATCTGTCTATGATAAAGTCAGTTGCTCGAGACAGTGCGGAACGGCAGCTTAGCAATGCATCAAGGTACGGTTGCATCGCGGCCACGCCATCCTGCTGAGCCACAAACCCATCCATCTCTTCCGACAACAAGGCGAGCAACTCGCCCTTAGCACGAACGGTTTTACGCCCCATTAGATCCAAAGCCTGAACGCCGTTCGCTCCTTCATAAATCTGCGCGATTCGCGCGTCTCGTACGTTTTGTTCGAGACCCCATTCAGCGACGTAGCCGTGTCCGCCAAGCACCTGCTGCGCCATGACGCAAGACTCGAAACCTCGATCCGTGCAATAGGCTTTCTGCACCGGAATGAGCAATGAGATGAGTTTTTCTGCTCGCTCACGAACCTCCGCATCGGGATGGAAACGGGAAACATCGAGTTGCAGCGCGGCGAATATCGAGAGTGATCGACCCGCCAATACATTCGCTCGTACCGTGAGCAATAATCGTCGCACGTCCGGATGTACGAGCAATGGATCCGCCATCGCTTCTGGCTGTTCCGCCCCTGTCGGCGCTCGACCTTGTACTCGCTCTTTCGCGTATTCTGACGCGATCTGATAGGCGCTATCGGCGAGGCCATTGCCCTGCAACCCCATCGACAAACGCTCATAGTTCATCATGGTGAACATATGCGACAAGCCATGGTTGAGCTCGCCAACTAGATAGCCTTTCGCATTATCGAAGTTCATCACGCAAGTCGGCGAGGCCTTAATCCCCATTTTGTGTTCGATGGAACCACAGCGAACACCGTTGCGTTCGCCGGTTAATTCACTGCTCTCATCTACCATTATTTTCGGCACTAAGAACAAAGAGATTCCTCGCGGACCTGCGGGCGCATCGGGGAGTTTGGCGAGCACCAAGTGGATAATATTTTCGGCCAAATCATGCTCGCCCGCCGTGATGAAGATTTTTGTTCCGGTCAGTTGGTAGCTGCCATCTTCATTGGGAACCGCACGAGTTTTTATCATGCCAAGATCGGTACCAGCATGGGGTTCAGTCAGACACATCGTTCCAGTCCAAGTGCCTTCATACATCTTGGGGAGATAACGTTTCTTGAGCTCGTCGCTTCCGTGTTGACTCAGCGTGAGTGTCGCGCCGGTCGTCAGAATCATGAAGAGCGCGAAGGAAGAATTAGCGGCGAAACTCATCTCTTCGATGAGTGCCGACAAAGTCTTCGGCATTCCTTGTCCACCGTAGGTCACATCGCCGGTGAGCCCCGCCCAACCGCCAGCGGCATAGGCTGCATAAGCCTCTTTAAAGCCATCAGGAGTAATCACCGAACCATCGCGAAATTGACAAGATTGTTGATCGCCCGATTGATTGATGGGCGCCAACAAGCCCTCTGCTATTTTGCCCGCTTCTTCCAAAATGGCCGAAGTCAATTCCGCGTTCACGTCCTCGGTAGCAGGCATGGATGCGAACAGTGAATCAGCGTCAAAAACTTTGTTGAGTAAGAAGTTTATATCTTGGATCGGTGCTCTATAGCTTGGCATGCATGTTCCCCCCAGAAACTGATCAGCATTGAATGTGAAGGTTTTAGAGTATAGGGGAAGACGTCACTCGCTTCCATGCCACGATTGTTTGCGGCGAAAGGGGTTAACACCTATAAATAAATTCATCCTAGTTGCTAGTCGAGAGTTTATTGTCTTCATTTCTAAATCGATTGTTACACTCGTCGCCATTGCAGTTTTTAAACAAATCTCTCTCCGGATTATGTTGCTGTTGCGGGCTGGATTCCGACACCTCGATCGCCCTGTGCAGCCACTGCCTAAAATACTTACCCGAGGTCTCTAGTCCCTGTGCACGCTGCGGAGTCAGTCTAGGGACGGATTTGCCCTTTGGTTTTAGTCAGTGCCAGCGCTGCCAAGACTCTCCGCCTCCTTTCGATGTTTGTCGTGGCGCATTTGCCTATCTGCCACCCATAGATCGGCTAATCAGTGATTTCAAATTTAATGAGCGCATGGATATCGGAGCGGCCTTAAGCGAGCAATTAGCTGTGCAATTAAATGCTTCGACTTCATCACGAAGAAAAGGAGGCGCCATTATTGCCGTGCCATTACACCCTAGGAGATTGCTGAAGAGAGGATTCAATCAGGCAGGAGAAATTGCCAAGAAGCTAAGTCGGCGTACAGGCTTTGCCAATCTGAGTCATCTCGTTATTCGGCAAAAAAATACGACACCACAAACTGAGATGAAGGACGCCGTCGAGCGAAGGAAAAACTTAGTCGGTGCTTTTATCTTGAAAAAAGCTCAGCTACTCGCTGCGCAGCCCCGTATCATCCTGGTCGATGATGTGGTCACCACGGGTGCAACGGTGTCTGAAATTTCAAAAAATTTACGCGCGGCGGGGGTGGCTAGGATAGAAGTGTGGTGCCTGGCGCGAGCAGGAATAGAGCACGCTAGAATTGATACTTGATCGACCCGTAAGCGACTCGACCATTTTGATCAACGAGACGTGTCTTTGAATTGAGAATCTGTGCGGTCTTCTCATCGAAGAGATTGCGAATTCCGAACGAGATTACTGCCCTATCTTTAGCGCCCGTCTTCACGCTATATCCATACTGCAGGTCGAAGGTAGTGATGTTATCCACTAGGTCGTTAATTTCATCGATATCGAGTTCGCTTATATCCTTCGATGAATCGAAGTAATTTGTGATCGCGCTCGCCGTATGATTGCCGAACTGCCAAGACAGCATCATGCTGCTCTGCAACTCAGGGGCAACTAAGCGATCATTGATGGCTCCCAGCTCATTGCTACTCAGCTCGAGCAAACCCCCGCGATTTTCGAAATCCTGTACATAGGAGGATGTGGTCTTCAGCGTAAACTGACCGAAGCGATTTGTATCCCACGCATAGGATGCGCTGACACCGAAGCCGTTTGTCTCGAGTTGTGAACCAACTACGCCATTGTCGAAATTAAACTCGCTCAGTGAAGAGTCTGAAATATAGAGATTCGAAAAACTAGGCTGCCAGTCTTGACCTAGGCTCGCCTTCGCTGGGGAATCATTCACCTGCAATGACCACGCATCGGCGCTGATATTGAGACCCTCGACGGGCTCTACATTAACCCCAAGAGTAAAGTTGAGGGCATCCTCAACCAGTGCGCCTTCGAAACCAGTCTCTCCGACGTTGCGAGTAATACTCAACGCGGGAACGGCACCATTCAAAACAGACACCGATGCCACATTGAAACTGGCGCTGTTCACAAAGCCTCGTTCGTTCGTCGCATTGAGGCCATTGAGCAACGCCGCAGCTTGGTCAGCACCTTGCCCCAACACTGGCCCGGCAACTAAGAATCCCGACATCAGACAAACGCCCGCCGCAGCCTTCGACAGGATCGATGGCTGAGCCATCGCCTCGTTGGCGACTCCTTTCCAGACTGATTGCTGATTAGTGGATTTCACACGAATGCCTTACAGCTATTGGTACGTAAAAGATAATAGCACCACTGTCGTGGTTTCCAAACCCAAGTAAGTATGCCTGTTGCGACAAATGTTTACTCAATTCGGGCAATAAAAAGGCGATTAACCCTGCCCTTGCAGCTTACGCGCCTGCTCCGAGACACTGATTCCCTGCGCGGACAGCAGCAAACTCGGCCAGAGTTCAGCAAGGGGCTGCAGGACGAAAAGGCGCTGCATCGCGCGCGGATGTGGCAACTGCAGGAAAGGGGTGTTGCAGACCTCTCCTCGACAATAGATAAGGTCAAGATCCAGTGTTCGCGGGACATACAGCGCGGTCGAGTCGCGCTTAGGACGATGCCGGCCAAACTCGCCCTCGACTGTTAACAGGCGCTCCAAAAGCTGCTCGGCTGTCATCGACGCAGGCGGCTCAATAAGCGCTACCGCGTTACAGAAATCCGGGGCACCCTCCTCCATGTCGACCGCGGGAGTCGTATAAAGACGAGATACTCGTATCGGACTCAGAGATAAGGATTGCAGGCGTTCGGCCGCTGCTACCACCAATTCCCCGGGAGTTTTACCCCCGTATGCGAGATTTGATCCCAGCGCGACCGCCGCAAGAGTGTCGCTATTCTTGATGATAAGCGGCTGAAAGCTCATGCACCGACTCAACGAATACCGCGACATTGTCAGGGTTTACCTCGGGCGTAATGCCATGTCCGAGATTGAATACGTGCCCATTATGCTTGCCAAAACCTGCCAAAATGGAAGCCACTTCCGCTCGAATAGCCGCCGGCGCTGCATACAGCATAGTCGGATCCATATTCCCTTGCAGGGCCACTTGAGATCCAACGCGCTCACGCGCATTTGCAATATCCGTAGTCCAATCCAAACCCACCGCATCACATCCGCTGGCGGCGATCGATTCAAGCCACTGGCCACCATTCTTTGTGAAGAGAATGACTGGAACTTCGCGACCTTCGCTCACTCGAGTGAGGCCCTTTACGATTTTCTGCATATAGGCGAGCGAAAAATCTCGGTACGCCGTCGGAGTCAACACGCCACCCCAGGTGTCGAAAATCTGCACCGCCTGAGCGCCTGCAGCGATTTGCGCATTGAGGTAATCGATGACCGCATCAGCGAGTTTATCGAGCAGCAAGTGCATCGCCTCGGGATGGTTGTAGAGGAACTCCTTCGCACGTCGAAAATCCTTACTGCCACCACCTTCGATCATATAAGTCGCTAGCGTCCAGGGGCTACCGGAGAAGCCAATGAGCGGTACCGAGCCATTGAGCTCTCGACGAATAACCGACACCGCATCAGTCACATAGGACAGCTCACTCGCCATCGACACATCGGGGAGTGCCTCGACGTCTGCCGGTGTCTGGATGACTTTCTTGAACTTGGGCCCTTCACCTGTAGAGAAATACAGCCCCTGTCCCATCGCATCAGGGATGGTCAGGATGTCGGAAAACAAGATCGCCGCGTCGAAGTCGTAACGTCGCAGTGGTTGCAGCGTAACTTCGCAGGCGAGTTCCGGATTTTTACACAGACTCATAAAATCACCCGCCTGCGCGCGGGTTGCGCGGTACTCAGGCAGATAGCGTCCCGCTTGGCGCATCATCCAAACCGGAGTTCGGTCGACGGGTTGGCGCATCAGCGCACGGAGGAATCGATCGTTTTTAAGGGGAGCAAATTGAGTGGATGACTCAGTCACGTGCATTGACCTCGGTCGCAGGTAGTTTTAAAGGCCGCCAATTCTACACGAGCCGGCAGACCGAACCAACGAATGACGAGTAATGCTAGCGCGCTTGCCTGATTTCCGCCTGAACTCCGCTCAATTGACGAACCCACGGCCCTGCCTGACTGAGGGCTTCCGGCAATCTGCGGAGCGTTGCCTGTGCATCAGCTCGATTGGCGAACACACCGTAGGAGACTACGAACCAGGGGCGTCCCGCACGGGTAGATCGATAATAGCCTAAGGTCTGTCGTAGTCCCGAGGCATTACGCGACACGAACTCCTGCACATTTGCCTCCGACCCCGCAGCGAGAATTTGGACGGTATAACTTTGCCCGGGGGCAGCGATAATTTCGCGCTCGAAGGCGTTACCGGCAAGCACTTCCGGCGGCTCTTCAGCGACAGGGGTCGACGCGGCGACCGATGGACGGCTCGGCGGGCTTGCCTCTACCGTTTCAAGCTTTACTTCCGGCGTCGTTGTAGTGGGTTGTTCAGGCTCAGCGATGAGCGCGGCTTCCGGTTCGAGAGGCTGAGCAGCAGCCACGGCCGGCGGCGTAGGAGCTACCGGTTGTGCTTGAGGCAAGGGGTTTGTTACGGCCGGCCTTGTGACCTGATTTCTGCTCACGAGCGGTCTTTGTGGCACCGCGGCGCTCTGCTCGGGCTCACTCGCCAATGGCAACGTGAGCTCGATTGTCCCGTTGCTGCGCTCTTCAGGAATGCGCCAAAACACCATCACCGCTATAACCAGCAATGCCAGTCCCGCGGCAGCGAACCAATACACGCGTGCGGCTGCTAGCCGTGCAGGAAGCGCAACGATCGCAGCACGCGCTGCAGCCAGATAGTCTGGCCGTTCTGTGCGTTGGCCCTGTGTCCGCGCACTGTCACTTCCTCTGTCTAGAGACTCGTCGTCATCATCGAAATCGAATTCCAACTCCTCACCGCTGCTAATTGGCATTGCACCGATACGGGGTTGTTCGTCGGCTTCTAGCCATCCATCGATATCGCGATCGAAGTCGTCTTCGTCTTCAGGCTCATCAGCACTGTCATGCTCGTACTCGTCATCTGCGTCACTCGCTTCCGTACCGATAGGGGCGTCGAACAGATCCAGATTTTCCTCTTCCGTGCCTAGCACGGTGCTGATTGCCTCAGTGTGATTAGGATCAGTAGGCGATATTTGTGCTCTCTCCTGCTCGAACCTAGCCGCTTCCTGTTCCTCGGGTGACTGGTCACCGTCGTTGTTATCGACTAGCTCAATCAACTCTTCGAAGCCGTCATCGCTAAGCGCAGCGAGTTCGACACTCAGCACCTCCGGCATTGCATCGCTCTCCTGAGCTTCCATTGGTTCCTCTGGCAGATGCACTTCTGGTTCACTCGCCGCAGGGGAGGGACTTCGCTCTAATGCCTCTCGAGCCACACCATTAATGACCGCGGGAATACCGCCACTAGCCTCGAAAATGTCCTGAATTGCCGCTGAGTCCAGCGGGAATTCAGCGGAAAATCCGGCCATGACGAGTTTCGCCTGAATATAAGGACGAATCTCGTCATCGTTCAGAGGAAGCAACTCAAACCAAGTGAAGTCCTCGATTCCACCGTCGGGATCGACGCGATTGATAATATTAGTGAGTGAAGACTCACCAACCAGGATGCAGCACAAACTAGCCTCATCAGCCTCATCTACCAGCTCATAAATGACCTCGAGAAACGCTGGGGAGATGGTCTCTGCATCATCTACGATCAGAATCAGGAGACGTTCCTGATCTGCGAGCGAGCCGGCATAGTCGGCGATGGTGATTAGGGGCGAGTCTGCCGCATAGTCGACCGCTTCAGGGCTGAGCTTCGAAACTATGACATCGAGGAAATTATCGCGATTGCTGAAATCATTCGGATTGAGGACAAGGCATTCGGCCTCACCGGCATACTGTGAGACGAATCGCTTAATGAGCGAAGTTTTGCCGCTGCCGTTCTCGCCGGTAACGGCAATCAGGGGGCGTCCGTAAAAGGCATCATCTACAATGCGAGACAGTAGCTGGTCGTGACTTCCGATTGCGACACTATAGGACGCATCGCTTGCGTCATTGAATGGGTCTTTGCTTAACCCCAGACGCGTAATATAGCTATTCGATGATTCCATCACGGCGTCACTCTCTGTCTTACATTATTCACATAGGCGATCGCCAGCCTCCAAGGTAGAGGTCAGCTGATCGAGTTCGATATCACTCGCTACTACCCCCTCTCCGATCGCCCGTAACAAGACAAATCGCAGCTTTCCGGCCTCGGTTTTCTTATCCGAAGCCATCAGATCGAGGTATCTCTCTGTAGTGATATCGGCAGGAGGAACAACGGGCATACCGAAATTTTCCTCTAATACTCGCCGGATAAACTGGGCATCCTGTTGACTCAACCAACCGATGCGGGCGCTGAGGTCTGCTGCCATGACCGTACCCATGGCGACGGTCTCGCCATGCAGCCAAGTGCCATAACCGCTGGCGGTTTCGATCGCGTGGCCGAAGGTATGGCCGAGATTGAGTAGCGCCCTCACACCCGTCTCTCGCTCATCCTCTGCGACGACGTCAGCCTTAACCTGACAGCAAGTCTGAATCACTTGCGCCATCAGATCAGGATCACAGTCGTTCAGGGCAGCAGCGTGGGAAGCCAGCCACTCGAAGAAGTCACGATCTCGAATTAAGCCATACTTCGTCACTTCGGCAAGACCGGCTTTCACCTCCCGTTCGGGCAGCGTCTTAAGCACGTCGGTGTCGGCGATGACGCAGCGCGGCTGATAGAACGCGCCGATCATATTCTTGCCGAGGGGATGGTTAACGCCAGTTTTTCCTCCCACGGAGGAATCAACCTGCGCGAGCAATGTAGTGGGGACTTGGGCAAAATCGATGCCGCGGAGATACGTCGCCGCAGCAAAGCCGGTGATATCCCCTATGACACCGCCTCCGAGCGCAACGAGGGTGGTATGACGATCATATTTATTGCTCAATAAAAATTCATAGATTTCGCTGACCGCTGCGAGCGTCTTATGCTCTTCGCCATCACGTAGAATTATCGAGGCACAATCACGTCCGGCGAAAAACGACTCAAGCTTCGCCAAATAAAGCGGGGCTACGACTTCATTCGTGACAATCACTACTTTACCCGGCCGCAAGACACTCGCGCCGACTTTCGCCGCGAGCTCAGACTCTGTCAGCAAGCCCGCTCCAATGAATATTGGATAACTACGCTCACCCAACTCTACTTCGACTGTTAACATATTTCTCTCAATTACTCAGGAATCCTGACTCTTTGGCCTCATCAAGCTGCCGTCTGATTTCATTACTTACCGCTTTCGGCCCTCGGCGATAGGTGTCCACGGTCAAATCCGCAACTTCTTTGTAGAGTGGCTCTCTGAACGCCATTAATTCGCGAATCTTTTGGGCTGGGTCTGCTGTCTGCAATAGGGGACGAGATTTATCGCGCTTGGTCCGCTCGATTTGCTGACTGATTGGCGCCCGCAGATAAATCACACAGCCGCGCTCCTTGAGCCAACGACGATTTTCTTCGGCGAGGATCGCCCCGCCTCCCGTCGCAAGCACGATATTCGGTATCGCAGTCAGCTGTTCGATCATCTTGCTTTCCCGAGCACGGAATCCCGCTTCGCCCTCGACATCAAATATCCATGGGATATCGGCGCCGGTGACGCGCTCAATCTCTCGATCTGAATCGACAAAATCGAGACCCAAGGTCTCAGACAAGACTTTACCTATAGTCGTCTTGCCCACGCCCATAGGGCCAACTAGAAAAATGGAGTTCAGCGATTTCATCTGCGAAGTATAGAGACTGTTGGGCAACGATGAAACGTCTCAGCACTAGATGTCCTTATCAAGTATTTTCGGCGTGATAAAAATCAACAACTCTGTTCGCCGGCTCGATCTCTGTGTGCGTTTAAACAAACGACCCACATAAGGCAGATCTCCCAACACCGGAGTCTTCGCCTCAATGGTGGCCACCTCCTCTCTGAACACACCACCAAGCACGATCGTCTCGCCGTCATCGACGAGTGCCCGCGTCGTCACCCGATTAGTATTAATTGCCGACGCGCCCCCGTTGCTCGGCGTAACCGAATCCTGACGAATATCTAGCTGCATGTTGATACGCCCGTCGGGAGTGATCTGAGGGACGACCTCGAGTGATAACAACGCCTCTTCGAATTCTGTCGTCGAACCTCCAGCCGTCCCTCCGGCTTGGGATTGATAAGGAATTCGGACTCCAGACTGGATTCGCGCCAGCATCTTGTCCTGAGTCGTTACCTTGGGGCGCGCGATAACTTCCGCGTTCCCGCTACTCTCCAATGCTGACAGCTCTAATTCGATAAATTCGCTATCGCCAGCGTAGCCTAGCGCGATGCTGGATGCCGAGGCGGCGGGCAATCCCAGGTCCACATTGAGCGCCTCTGGAAAAGAGACATCGAGGTGCGGCCTGGGCACCGAAGCTCGCGCAAGTGAGGAGATCGCAGGAATTAGTCCAGGGTCCGTCTTATTCTGCAGCGCCTCAAGGCGAGCGGTTTCTGCCGCGATGAGGCCCTCCGCCTGCGCATCAGCAAATGCCAAATCCGAATTCAGTAACGATCTTGTCGTCGTCTGAGAGCCACCTATCCGACTATTCCCGATGTGCCCACCCAACCCCCACCGTATCCCCAGTTCCTTGCCGTAACTCGCTTCGACGTTCACGATCCTCGCTTCGATGAGCACCTGTCTCACTGCAACATCGAGAGTCGCCAACAACGTTCGAATCTCTTCGAGCTTTTCTTCAGTATCACGCACAATCAGTATATTAGTGCGCTGATCGACCGATGCCGACCCTCTGATGGAGAGCACTCCTCGATTCAACTGCGCATTATCAGCCGTCTGTAGATCTTCCGCGGGAGATGTCCGAGTAAGCCTCTCTCCAACAAGCAACTGCATGATGTCTTCGGCATCGGCGTAATTGATTTGGAGTAACTCAGTGACTAGTGGCGCCAAAGCTTCAGCCTGCTTCATCGCTTCTACTTCGAAATATTCCTGCTCGGCCAATTCATTCGTCGGAGCAACGTAAAGCACCTTGCCTTCAACGCGAGCACTGAGATTTTTAGTTCGAAGAATTAGTGCGAGCGCCTGATCCCAAGGCACTCCATCTAAGTCTATGGTGATGTTCCCAACTACCGAGTCGCTCGCCACCACATTGAAGTCATAGAAATCGGCAAGTTGAGAAAGTGCGCGTCGAACGGAAATATCTTGGAACGTAAATCCTGCAAGCTGTCCGCGGTATTGTGAAAATGCACCATCTTGAGCAAGAGTTCTGGACACAGCAAGGCTCAGCGTCAATGCAATTCCGAAAAACATGGCTGACGCTTTACAATTAAGCATCCGGCTCTCTCAACGCAATTATTTGCGTCCGCTCTTCCCACACCCCGTCAGCAACAATCACTTTCTCTCGCAACTCAATTCGGTCGGAAGTAATTGCTTGCACCTGGCCATTATTTCCTCCTAGATAGTCGCCGACTTCAACAAGGAATAGGTCTCCATCCTCTAATTCAATGAGGGCTGAATAGCGTCCGAGTTTTCGGAAAAACCCAACGAATTCGACCTCAGAAAGTGGATGCTGTTCAAGCGGTTCAGGCATTCGGATCGGTGCGACGCGCTCCTCAGACCCATTTCCACTGAGGGGGATATGGCTTTTTATCAAAGCCAAATTTTGCGAAGAAGAAAGAGAATTGCTCAACGGCATATTGACGCGTCCAAAACCATTTTCGAGCCTATAGACAGTCGCTACGAGTCGAATAGAATTTCCTACGATAGAGAAATCTTGGAATGTAATAAGTCGATTAAGCGCAGATAAGTCCTGGAGAAATTCCACGAAGTCGTGAAAGGTGCCACGTAGTTTGATTTCGATCGTTTGTTCGAAATAATAGCCACTCACTCGTTCCGGCTGCAGATGAATCGAATTGATCCCCACGTCATTGACTAACCCGACCGCTGTGAATTCGCTCAGTAATCCTGACTTTTTCGTTGAGCCAGAAAACCTCATTAACTGCTCAGCATAGCGCCGCTCAAGCAATCTCTCCTGCGACCTCAGGCTCGGAAGCTGATTCGCTTTTTCCATACTCGACGTCAACTCTTCCTGCATTATATCTATTCGAGATTTTTCGCGGCTTAATGCGAAAAATTTTGGAACCAACAACACTGAGGTGAAGCACAAGAAAGTGACTAAAAACAGCGAAAACAAAAGCAGCTGCCGCACCGATGACGGCCAATCTCCGATTGCTTCCACTCTGCGAAGATCAGAAAAATCGAAGTTCGCTAGATCGTCCAATGCGGCGCGGGCCGACGACAACCCCGTACGCGCACCATTAACTGCTGTCATCCTGAAATCCTTGCAGCTCTATATCAAGACGGAAAAGATGGTGCGACGATGTCCTATCAGTTCGCTCCGTAATAATCGAACTCAAGCCGACTTTAAAAATTTCCGGAGAGCCTTCCAAAGCCCTTAACCATTCCGCCAGATCGGCATTGGAAGAAGACACGCCTTCGACCGACAACGTGTTCGCGACAAGCTCGATGCCCTGTAAGTACATCGCTACGGGGAGGGTACGAGTAATGTCTTCGAGGACCTCTAGTAGTGTGGCTACCTGATTTTGTAACGCATCGATTCCTTCCGTACGTGTTTTTAGTTCACGCCGAGACTCCGCGATAGATTCGAATTCATCTACATCAATTGCGAGGCTCCGACTTCGCAATTCGAGCTCTGCGGTCACGGCGGAGTGTTGTGTCAGACGGCGAAGTAACAATTGATCGCCGAGCAGAACTAACAACAGAGCGCTCAATGACAGCAGCCCGGCCAAGGAAAAAAAGCGTCGTCGCACTCGCGCCCTGCGAATCGCTCGCCAGGGAATTAAATTAATTAACATCGCGCGGCGCTCTCCGCATCGCCAATCCGCAGGCGACTAACAAAGCGGGCGCATTCTGTTCGATTTCCAGAAGATCGAGCTTCGAATCCACTTCCATCAGAGAAAAAGGATTTGTGCTTCCTGAGTCGCAGAGTTCTAACGCACGCGCCGATGCAAACGCCGCTGGTTCAATAAGCTTCAAAGACAAGCCGGCCTTCTTCGCGAGTGCGATTCTTGAATCAACGACCTCTCGTCGGCAGGCCACAATGGTGAGCCTTTTAGGGGGGAGCATTTCAGAAGACCAACTCGCTACACCCTGCTCTCGATCATCCGGTGAGCTAAGCGCATAATCCAAATACGCCTCTCCCAGACTGTAGGGCAGGAATCTCTCGGCCTCTGCGAGCACGGCGTCCTCTATCTCCTCCGCCGAGAGCGTCGCATCGACCGTCAATGAGCGAATATAAGTGTCCTCGGCAGCCACGCTCATAGCCGCTGCCGCAGGAGATTTTCCTCCGATCGAAGTTGCCCGCGCCAAATTTTCAACGATGTCTTCCGCGTTGCAGGATTCGATGACAGAGGCCATTAGTCGAAAATCGGCAGCCTCGTATTCCACTGACAGGGGATCCAATGGGCGATGAGACGTCTTTCCCTCTCCCCGTTCACTCAAACCCAGCACGACCACCTTGATCTGCTGGTCACTCATATCGATCCCTGTCAGAAGTAACGGATCAGCCTTGTCTCGCGACATCACCCTTAGCACACGCCTAATAAACTCTCGCATTGCGCCCTGCCTCGAAGAACAATGACTAATTCCATGGTCTAAGTGTAGGAATCATTGTGGCGCCTGCGTAATTTTGGCCAAGAATTAAGGCAGAAGAGGCATTCTTCGCTATCGCCGGTGTATACTCCGTAGCTCGCTCGCGATTAACAACCTGTCAATTCCTGGGAGAAGCCCGAGAAGGGCCATAGACACCACCGATGACGCCGGAGAAACGCAGAAGACGCCTACGAACAGCGCTACGCTGGTTCGCCGTGCTTGCCACCTCGGCGACGGCAGGCGTCGTCATGATTGCGACTGCAGCCTATCTCTATCTGGCACCACTTCTCCCTTCTGCCGAGACCTATCGTGACGTCCAATTGGAAACCCCACTGCGGATTTACACCGCCGACGGCTTGCTCATCGACGAGATCGGCAATCGTCGCGACCCCGTCGAGTTCGAAGAAATACCCCAAGTACTTATCGACGCACTAATCGCAACCGAAGACGCACGCTTTTATTCCCATCCGGGAGTCGACTTTCAGAGCCTGCTGCGCGGCTTCTACGGATTCATCCGCGGCGTAAATCTCGGTGGCGGCAGCACCATCACCATGCAACTCGCCAATAATCTGTCCTTCGATAGCGACAATGTCTATCTTCGCAAATTCAAGGAAATCCCTTTCGCCTTGCAGATACAAAGAGAGCTGAGCAAGGAAGAGATACTGACGCTCTACCTCAACACTATTTATTTTGGCGCGGGGGCAGACGGAATCGGCGCCGCCGCCTTCGTGTATTACGGCAAACGTCCCTCCGAACTCACACTGGCCGAATCGGCGATGATGGTTTCGTTGCTGCCCTGCCCTTCTACCTGCAACCCGCTCAGCAATCCCACTCGCTCCATCGAACGTCGCCGCACCCGCCTGAGGAATATGGTGCGCGAAGGCATGATCAGCGAAGAAGAATTCGCGCTCGCCGATGCAGAGCCAGTGACCGCGACTCAACATAATCGCAATATCGAACTCAATGCGCCCTATATCGCCGAGATGGCGCGTCAGCAGCTCTATGACCAATACGGTGACGCAACGTATACGCAAGGTTTCGAGGTCATCACCACGATCGATTCGCAACGGCAGCGCGAGGCCACCGACGCGCTTGTGAATGGGCTCGAAAATTACTACGACAAACGCCACGGTTATCGAGGCCCAAGTGCCAATTTCGCTCCAGCAGCAAATGAAGAGAAGGAGTCTCTGAATACTCGCTGGCTGACGGAACTCGAATCCGTGCCTGTCTACGGCAATCAGCAACCCGCGATTGTCACCTCCGTGCAACCGCGCAGCTTCAATGCGATGCTCAAAGATGGCAGTGAAATTTCTGTGCCCTGGGATGGGATTAGTTGGGCCTATACGTTCCGCAGTCGCAACGAAGCGTGGCCCCCTCCCCAAGTCGCGAGTGATGCCGTCGCTGTCGGCGATCTCATCCGAGTTCGTCACACCGAAGACAGCTGGGAATTGGGACAGGTTCCTGAAATCCAAGGCGCCTTGGTGTCCATGCGCCCTAACAACGGTGAACTGCTCGCATTAGTCGGCGGCTATGATTTCCGCCGCAGCCAAGTCAATCGCGTCTTGACTCCGCGCCCACCAGGTTCAAACTTCAAACCCTTCGTTTATGGCACCGCTTTGGAAGAAGGCTATACCGCGGCGACACTGATCAACGATGCGCCTCTCACTCGCGGCAATTATCGCCCTAATAATTTCGAGAACAATTTCCTAGGGCCGGTGACTCTACGCTATGCGTTAAAGGAATCGCGCAATGTGCCCGCGGTAAGACTCTATGACCAACTCGGTTCCGACAAGGTTTTCGCCTTCGCCAAGAAATTCGGACTGCCAGTCGAAAACTTCCCCCGCAATGACCTCACCGTTGGATTGGGTAGTAGTGATGTCCAACCCATAGAGATCGTGACAGCCTATTCCGCTTTCGCAAATGGCGGCTACAAGGTAGAGCCTTGGTTTATCCGAGAAATTCGAAATCTTGATGGCGTTCAATTCCAGGCGCAGCCAGTCACAGTCTGCGAATCCTGTTCCCAGTCGAGCGATGCTCTGGCAGAAGCGACCCCAGCTGCCGAGACCCCGTCACTCAATGCCGCCCCACGAATTGTCGAAGACCGTGTGGTCTACATCCTCAACACCATGCTGCGCTCGGTCATCGTCGAGGGTAGTGGCGCACGCGTCCAACGGGAAATCGGCCGCGGTGATCTGATGGGTAAGACAGGAACAACAAACGGCCCACAGGAACTCTGGTTCTCAGGCTTCAATAAGGACATCGCCACCACCGTGTTCGTTGGCTTCGACACACCGCAGCCCCTCGGCGAGCGCGAACAAGGCGCGACTATCGCCGTGCCTATTTGGATTGATTACATGAAGGCCGCTTTAGACGGGAAGCCCGAAAACAGCATGCGCAGGCCAGATGGCTTAGAAGATCGCTTGATTAATAAGGTTACCGGCGAGCCTGCGACGCCGGGATCTCCCGATTCCGTGTTCGAGGTTTTCCGAACTGAGAATGCCCCCAGCGCCGCGCCACGGCCTACGACTGGTCAGCCCGGCGACGCCGATTCAGACGCCACCGCAACAGAACGAATTTTCTAGCGGGCAATAAAAACGCCCCAGCGGTTTCCCGTTGAGGCGTTCCAAAGATCTCTATCACTAGGCACCGTTGGCACCCAAGCAGAAACCTTAGACTCGGCGGCTGCCAAAGCGATTCTTGAATCGCTCCACTCGACCACCGGTGTCGAGAATCTTCTGCTTACCCGTGTAGAAAGGGTGACACTGCGAGCAGACATCGATAAGAATATCTTTCGCGAGAGTAGAACGGGTATTGATGACGTTACCGCAGCTGCAAGTAGCCTGCATCGCATCGTAAGTTGGGTGAATCTCTGGCTTCATGGTGGTTCCTCTCATTGATGTCGCGACAGCGTGGCGGATAATTCGGCGGCGCTGCACCACATCTACATTGATGCCGTGGTTGTTATCGGGTCGCGCATTCTAGCAGAAGGACAGCTAGACGCAAGGCTTTCCGCTTGCCTGACTACAACTTCTGAGCCTTCAAACGGCGATGGTTCTCGACCGCCTCACGCATAATCCGGCTGAAAAGCTCGTCCACAAGCTCACCGCTAACCCCGAGATCTGCCGCGAGGTCGCGCAGGCGGGCAAGCTTTTCCGACTCTCGAGCACCATCGAATGCCTCTAAATTCATTGAAGCCTTCAACTCTCCCACGCGCCGTGTCAGCTCGAATCGCTTCGCGAGGCTACTGAGGATTTGCGCATCGATCTCGTCGATACCGTCTCGTAGCGCCAGTAATTCAGCGGGGACGGACGTTGAGTTCATAGTATTTTCCTCGATCGACTGCGACAGATAGTGATTAAGACGCGAGTATATACGAGAGATCACTCCCGAGAACAGCGGCTAGCAAGCCCGCATGATTGGCTCTAAACTAGGGGCTCTGGCACCGCTCTGCCACAAAAAATCGAAAATCACCCTATGCCCCAGACAGCTCAGAGTTCGCCAGCTACCCGCAGCACATCGGCTAAGCAATACTACCGAGTCGCCGTCCCTTCTCCATTACGGCGTCTCTTCGACTACCTGCCCGCAAAATCCGACACGACCACCGCCCATCCTGGATCCAGAGTCCGTATCCCCTTCGGAGCTCGGCGCGTAACGGGTGTCATCGTGGACATCGTCTCAGAAACGGACGTGCCAGCATCGAAACTACGCCCAGTCGATGCGGTTCTAGATCGTGAGCCGCTATTTAACTCGGCGATGCTTTCACTCCTGCAGTGGGCGGCAAATTACTACCAGAGTCCTATCGGCGAGGTATTTGCCGCAGCGCTGCCTGCTCGGCTGCGTGCTGGCGAAGGGCTGACCTCACTCGAAGAGAATTGGCGACTCAGCGCAGATCCGCTCGAAAATTCCCAAGCAGAGTCAGCGACAGCACTGCTCAAACGCTCGCCTCGCCAGCTCGCCCTCTACCGACTCATTGCCGAGAACAGGGAAATGTCCACAGAAGCCATCGCCGAGCAGGGCTTCGGCAGGCCTATTCTGCGCAAGCTACAGGAACGCGATCTCGTGGAGTGCCACCACGACGCCCCCCCTCCGAGACCACATTTTTCTTCTCACGACTTCCTTGCGGACGGTGAGCGGCTACAGCTCACTAACGAGCAAGAACAGGCTGTCGCCGCGCTTAACGCCAGCCCCACTCAGTTCGGCAGCTACTTACTCGATGGGGTTACCGGCTCCGGCAAGACCGAGGTGTATATGCGCGCGATGGCACAACAGCTCTCCCTCGGTCGCCAGTGCCTCGTGCTTGTCCCCGAAATCGGTCTCACACCACAGACCATCGCGCGTTTCACCGAACGCTTCCGTTGCCCCGTGGTCACGCTTCACTCTGGCCTCAACGAGAGCGAACGGCTCGCATCATGGACCGCGGCGAGAGACGGCAGTGCAGGCGTCATCATCGGCACACGCTCCGCCCTGTTTACGCCACTCGCCTCGCCGGGAATCTTGATTATCGATGAGGAGCACGACGCCTCATTCAAGCAACAGGATGGTTTCAAATACTCAGCTAGGGATCTCGCTGTGATGCGTGCCCACGCCGAGGGGATGCCCATTGTTTTAGGCTCGGCGACGCCGAGTCTCGAGACCTTGCACAATGCCATAGCTGGGAAATTCACCCATCTGCGGCTCTCGAATTCGACTGCGTCACTGCCACGCGCGGCGATAGAGTTGGTGGATGTGGCCGAACAGCATTTGCAAGAGGGCTTCTCGCAAACAGCCCTGCAGCGCCTGCGAGAGCACCTAGAACGCGGGAATCAATGTCTGGTCTTCATCAATCGACGCGGCTATGCCCCGGTGCTCCATTGCACCAACTGCGGTTGGCAATCTGAGTGTGACGACTGCCTCGCACAGATGACCGTCCACCGCACGCCACCGCGACTGCGCTGCCATCATTGCGGCATTAGCGTCGCACTGCCGAAATCCTGCCCTAACTGCAAATCGAGACACTTCGACACGATCGGGCTCGGCACACAAAAGGCCGAACGTTTTTTGCAGAGCCAGTTTCCCTCTTTCCCAGTGATTCGAGTCGACCGAGACTCTACACGCGGGAAGGCAGGCCTCGACAGGGCGCTGACAAAAGTGGGTGAAGAGAAGCCTTGCATCCTGATCGGCACGCAAATGCTCGCGAAGGGTCATCATTTCCCTAATATGACCCTGGTGATTATCCTCGATGCGGACGGCGGTCTCTTTAGCGCCGATTTCCGCGGCCAAGAACATATGGCGCAGCTAGTCACCCAAGTCGCCGGGCGAGCGGGACGAGCAAAGAAACGCGGTGAAGTGCTGCTGCAAACGAAGCATGCGGCCCACGCGACCCTGCAAGCACTCAGCAATGAAAGCTATGCACAATTTTCCGCGCGCCAGCTCGATGAGCGTTTGAATGCGAAACTCCCACCTTTCTCCCATCTCGCACTCGTACGAGTAGAAGCGAGCGACGCGATGGCCGCCGCAGGGTTTGCTGAGGCGATTGCCCAACTAAGCGCTCAGCTGAGCAGCGATGAAAGACTGGGCGTTGAGCTGATCGGGCCCCTGCCTGCCCCGATGGAAAAACGTGCTGGTAAATTTCGCGTACAATTACTCCTGAAAAGTGAGCGGCGTGGATCGCTACAGGATCATCTGAATTATCTCGTCTCGAATAGTGAACAATTAAAGAAACCACCCGGGCTGCGATGGAGCGTCGATGTCGACCCACAGGACATGATTTAACCGCTAAATTTGCAGCATTAGACTCTAGCGCGCGACCAAAAGACCGATAGCTAGACCAGTAGCCGAGAAGGATTCCACCCAGCATGACCCAAGATTTCGCCAAAATTCGGCCTGAGCCCCTACTCGAACGCAAACCCGTCCAGGCACCGCCTAGTTGGTCTCTGCTGTTATCGGGCGTTGCCGTGGGTATTGCGATCGGCGTATTCGGCTGTGTCTTGCTCTACCTTTCCGGCAACGTACCCCCACTCGCCAGCACGCCTGCTGTTGCTGAGGCCGGCACAGCACAATCCGCACAGATAACTCGGACCGGCATCGCCGAAGTGGCGCAACAGCCCGTCCCTCAAGACACCGCCGAACCTGAGCTCAAAATGGATTTCTACACAGAGCTGGCTAACTACCAAGTCGAGGTCAGCGACGAACAGGTAGAACTCACCGAGGAACAACGTCTCGCACTGACGCCTCCAGAACAACAATTCGCGACCGGCTACTTACTACAGTCCGGCGCATTTCAGCAGCGCACATTGGCAGAATCAGAACGGGATCGCCAACAAGCCATGGGGCTCAAAGTCTTTATTAAACAAGAGTCTTTACCAGGCAGGACACTCTTCCTCGTGCAATCTGGCCCGTATATGAGTAGCTCAACACTCGCCGCCGCGGAACGCACCCTGCGCGGCAATAACATCTCGAGCCTACGCCTAGGCGTCGAATAGCACGCCATTCGGCGCTCCAGCCGTTGAAATCTGTCCACAATGCCCCAACCCTCCTAGATCTGACCTAGTCTTAAGAAAAGGCTGACCCATTACCCAGCCAGCGCCAGCAGCGCGTTATTTTTGCAGTCAACGCAGGAGAACTCTCTTGGAACAATATCGAGGAACGACGATCGTGTCGGTCCGACGTGGCAACAAAGTCGTCGTCGGTGGAGATGGCCAAGTGTCACAGGGCAATACCGTCATGAAAGGCAACGCCCGCAAGGTGCGCCGCCTCTACAACAACCAAGTCATCGCAGGTTTCGCGGGCGGCACCGCCGACGCATTCACCCTATTCGAGCGTTTCGAAGAGCAGCTCGAGAAACACCAAGGAAAATTAGTCCGCGCCGCTGTTGAGCTCGCCAAGCTCTGGCGAACAGAACGCTCGCTGCGCCGACTCGAGGCGCTGCTAATTGTTGCCGACAAAGATGCCTCGCTGATCATTACCGGCAACGGCGATGTCATAGAGCCGGAAGATTCGATTATGGCGATCGGCTCCGGCGGCACATTCGCCCAATCGGCTGCCCGCGCGCTACTCCAGAACACAGAGCTCGATGCCCGAGACATTGTGAGCAAGAGCCTCAGTATCGCAGCAGACATCTGCGTCTACACCAATCACAACCATACGATCGAAGAACTAGAGTTTTAATATGTCCCTATCATCCACAGAAAACCCAATCTCGGCGATCGAACCGACCAAGCACAAGGAAGCCAAGATGCTCGGCGCTTCAGTCATGACGCCTCGCGAAATCACCTCCGAGCTAGACAAACACATCGTCGGTCAGGCGAGCGCCAAGCGAGCAGTCGCCATCGCTCTCAGGAATCGTTGGCGCCGCATGCATCTGAGCGAAGAACTGAGACACGAGGTCACGCCAAAAAATATCTTGATGATAGGACCAACAGGCGTCGGCAAGACCGAGATTGCACGCCGTTTGGCGAAGCTAGCGCAAGCACCCTTCATCAAGGTCGAAGCGACTAAATTTACCGAAGTCGGCTATGTCGGCCGCGACGTCGAATCCATCGTGCGCGACCTCGTCGACAGCGCAGTAAAAATGCAGCGCGAAGATGAAATGCGGAAAGTACAGAATCTTGCCGCCGATCGCGCCGAAGATCGCGTACTCGATATCCTCGTGCCCCGCGCCAGCGACGGTGAGCAGTCCGAGGACTCCAGTGCTCGTCAGGTATTCCGCAAAAAATTACGCCAAGGTGAGATAGACGATAAAGAGATCGAAATAGCCATGGCTGACATACCCATGGGTGTAGACATCATGGCGCCACCGGGGCTCGAAGACATGACGAGCCAACTGAAGGATATGTTTTCATCGATGCAAAACTCGAAGAAGCGCACCCGCAAACTCACGGTCAAGGCTGCACTGAAGGCACTCAAAGAAGAGGAAGCCAGCAAGCTGATCAACGAGGAAGAAATTAAGGCGAATGCAGTCGAGCTCGCAGAACAAACTGGCATCGTGTTTATCGACGAAATCGACAAGGTCACCAACCGCAATGAACAGGGAGGCGCCGGCGTCTCGCGCGAAGGCGTACAACGCGATCTGTTGCCTCTCATCGAAGGGTCAACCGTCACGACGAAGTATGGCAGCGTAAAGACCGACCATATTCTTTTCATCGCATCGGGCGCGTTCCACCTCAGCAAACCATCCGACTTAATCCCTGAATTACAGGGACGCCTGCCGATCAGAGTTGAACTCGATGCGCTGTCAGCGAACGACTTCGAACGCATACTCGCGGAGCCCAATGCCTCGCTCACCGAACAGTATCAAGCTTTGCTGGCGACAGAAGGGCTCGAGCTCGAATTCACCGAAGATGGCATCCGCACTCTCGCCGAGACGGCGTGGCAAGTTAACGAGCGTACTGAGAATATCGGCGCCCGACGACTTCATACGGTGATGGAGCGCTTATTAGAAGAGACCTCATTCGCGGCGTCTGACCTCGCCATTGGTGAGGGGCGCATTGTCGTCGATCGTGAATTCGTTCTCGGTCAACTCGAAGAACTGGCGCAAGACGAAGACTTAAGCCGCTACATTTTATAAACATCGTTGCAGCTAGCACGTGGAATTAAACATGACGCCGACAGCGATTACCTTGCATAAGAAGTCGGGATTACTCGAACTTAACTACGCCGATGGCTCCTTCCACAACTTGGAGGCTGAACTGCTGCGCGTCTACTCCCCCTCTGCAGAGGTACGCGGGCACGGTGTCGGACAGGAAATATTGCAAGTCGGCAAACGACGAGTGGCGATAAACTCGATCGACGCGGTAGGAAACTACGCGATAAAGATAAATTTCGACGACGGCCACAATTCGGGCATTTATAGTTGGCAGACACTCTACGACCTCGCAAAAAATCAGTCTGCGTACTGGGAAGACTATCTCGCCAGACTCGCGGCAGCCGGCGCGAGTCGCGAGCCATTGCCAGCCGACACACAAGTCATTACCATCCAACCTTCACCAGGCTCAGGCAAGACGCCTAACAAACACGATAAAGAAGAATGCTCATGAGCGATAAAAACGCGGCGACTGAAACGACACACTTTGGCTATGAGACCGTACCAGTAGCAGAGAAAGAGCAGCGCGTAGGACAGGTTTTCCGCTCAGTTGCCCAGCGCTACGACATCATGAACGACCTGATGTCACTCGGCACTCATAGGCTCATGAAGCGTTTCACCATCGAGCTAAGCGGCCTTCGCAAAGGCCATAAAGTACTCGACCTCGCGGGCGGAACGGGCGATTTCAGCCTCCGTTTCTCCCCTATTGTCGGACCCGAAGGACAAGTCGTACTCGCCGACATCAATGAAGCGATGCTCGCCGTTGGCCGCGATCGCATCATCGACAAGGGCGCCGACTTCAATGTCGAAGTCGCACAGGTTAACGCGGAGGCGCTACCCTTCGCGGATGACACCTTCGACTGCATCACAATCGCCTACGGCCTCCGCAATGTGACCAACAAAGAGGCGGCACTCGCCTCGATGCGACGCGTCCTCAAACCGGGCGGGCGCGTGCTGGTGCTAGAATTTTCGAAGCCGCAGAATGAAATCGTTCGCAAGGGCTACGACGCATTCTCTAAACTCTGGCCGATCGCCGGCAAGATCATCGCCAATGATTCCGCGAGCTATCAATATTTAGTGGAATCGATCCGCATGCATCCAGACCAGGAGACCCTCCTCGCGATGATGCAAGATGCGGGTCTCGTCGACTGCAAATACCACAACATGATGAATGGCGTGTGTGCCATCCACGTGGGTTTCAAGTCTGCGTAGCGATGAGTTTCCTCGGCACAGTCATACTCACCCCTATAGAAATCATGCTCGATCGACTCATCGCGCATGACCCACACACCGTGGCACAAGTCGAACGGTTCGACGGTAAACTACTCGAAATCATCGCCGAACAAGCATCCTCTTCACCGCTAGCGCTCTGCATCGCTTTCCGAGGAGCGAGTATTAAATTAAATCTCGCCAGCAGCGAGGCTCTGATGCAGACGCCAGATGCCAAGATCGTCGGTAGTCGTTCCGACCTACTCAACCTTTTAACTCAAGCGGCGGATGACCGCGCACTCTCTAACCCCGACCTCACCGTGAGCGGCGATGCCAATTTTGTGCAAGCGCTCTATCACCTGGCATCCAACTTGGATCTCAGATGGGACGACTATCTCGCTCCCTTCATCGGCGATGTGGCCAGTCATGAATTGGCGCGCGTGGGAAGCGAACTGCGCGAATGGCGCCGCGAGTCAGTCGCTTCTCTCTCAGCGAGTGTAGACGAGTACCTCACCGAAGAAGCTCGTATTCTTCCAAGCGCCAACGAAGTCACCGAACTCCGCGACCGTTTCGATTCTCTGCGGCTACGCATGGATCGTGCCGATGCCCGTCTCAGTCGTCTAGAGGCTGAGCGAGATACCGCCTAGCCCTTAGGCATTTGTCCAAACCTCGCTTCAATGCTATCGTTGCGGCCCTTCGAATTACTAAGGACGCCCTGCGTCGAGCCGCTGTGTCATCCATCATTCGCCTGAATAAGATCCTAAGTGTCGCTGCCAAATATGGGCTCGACGAGTTTTTGCCAGCCGGCTCAGGCACACTCGCGATACGCACCGTGCTCCTACCCTATCGGGCGCTGACGCTCATCTCCAGCAAACGCGCAGGAGATAAGAATGTCCGCCTGCGCCAAGCGTTAGAAGAGCTGGGTCCGATATACATAAAATTGGGCCAGTTGATTTCGACGCGGCGTGACTTCCTCGATCCTGCTTTAGCTGACGAACTACAAGGTCTGCAAGATGATGTGCCGCCTTTCCCCATGCCCCCCATCAAGCAAGTCATCGAATCGACTCTCGATGAGAGCGTGGACGCGCTATTCACTCAAATAGATGATGAGCCCATCGCCTCTGCATCAATCGCGCAAGTTTATGGAGCCACTTTGTTAGATGGCAGTGACGTCGTCATCAAAGTCGTAAGGCCGGGCATTGAGAAGGTCGTTAAGTCCGATATTCAGCTGCTAAAGCGCTTAGCACGCCTCATTGAAAGTGCATCGACACTCGGCCGTCGACTTCGGCCCATCGAAGTCATCGATGATTATGAAAAAATCATCTTGGACGAGCTAAACCTGCAAGCAGAAGCCGCCAATACTACACAATTGAAACGCAATTTCGATGGATCAGCCGAGCTCTATGTCCCGAAGGTATATTGGGAACTCACGCGATCAAACTTGATGGTAATGGAACGCATCGACGGCATACCCGTTGCGGATATCGAAGAGCTGAACGCTCGTGGCGTCGATTTAAAATACCTCGCCGAAGCCGGCGTTAACATTTTTTTCACCCAAGTCTTTGAACACAATTTTTTCCATGCAGATATGCACCCAGGAAATATTTTTGTTGCCAAGACCGGGAGCAAGCCAAACTATATCGCCATCGACTGCGCAATCATTGGTTCACTTACCGAACAAGATCAGGATTATCTGGCTAAAAATTTACTCGCTATTTTCAAACAAGATTATCGCAAGGTGGCTGAGCTCCATGTCGCATGCGGCTGGGTTCCGCCGACCACACGCGTCCACGAATTCGAATCTGCTATACGCAGTGTGTGCGAACCCATCTTCGAGAAACCGCTGAGTGATATCAGCTTCGGTCAAATCTTGGTGCAATTGTTTGCAACTGCAGGACGCTTCGACATGCAAGTGCAGCCGTCGCTCGTGCTTTTGCAAAAAACGCTACTCAATGTCGAAGGGCTGGGTCGACAACTCTATCCGCAATTAGATCTATGGCAGACTGCACTGCCGTTCTTAGAGCGTTGGAATGCCAAGCGTCTCAGCCCACTCACGCTGCTTCGAAAACTGCGTGAAAATTTACCGGACCTGCTCGAAGAATTACCGAATCTACCGCAGCTGCTCGCGAATGCGGGATCACAAAGCAAGCAACTCGCCGACATCAGTGCCACCTTGCGACAACGTGAGGAGCGCGAAGGGCTGCGTCGCTTGCGGGCTCGACGCAGCGACCGCCTCCTAGCGGCACTCGTCGCAGTTGCGACGCTGGCGAGTGTCGCCCCAATCACCCGCGACACAATCACGGCAACCCCATCACTACCCGTCATCGCCGCCACACTCCTCGTCGCGTTTTTGTGTTTTAGACGTTGAGAGAGGATACTTAGGCCATGACTTCATTTATCGATGACATTCAATTCGACGCCAATGGTTTGGTGCCTATCGTGACGCAAGACGCCACGACGGAGGAATTGTTAATGGTCGCTTGGGCGAATGCCGAAGCGGTAGCGGCAACGGCGGCTGAAGGACGGGCTGTGTATTGGTCGCGTTCACGGGCGAAACTATGGCGCAAGGGTGAAGAGTCTGGCAATGTCCAACGACTCGTCGAAATGCGCCTCGACTGCGATGCCGATGTCCTGTGTTATCGCGTCGAGCAGGTGGGCGATATCGCCTGCCATACTGGCCGCCGAAGCTGCTTCTATCGTCGCCTCAATGGAGATCAGTGGGAAACGGTAGACCCGATCTTAAAAGATCCCGACCAGATATATTCGAAATAGCGGGAAATAATCATGAGTGATGTACTAGACCAACTTGCCGCAACACTAGAAGAACGCAAACAGGCGAGCCCAGACACGTCCTATGTGGCGAGCCTTCACCATAAGGGGCTCAACAAAATCCTCGAAAAGGTGGGCGAAGAGGCTACCGAGGCGATAATCGCCGCAAAGGACCTTGGCACGGGGCCAGAAACTGCCGAACTCCGCCAGGCGCTGATAGGTGAGACAGCCGACCTGTGGTTCCATTCACTAGTCATGCTTAGCCACCTTGGCCTCAGCCACGATGAAGTGTTGGAGGAGCTGAGGAAACGCTTTACACTATCGGGTCTGGCCGAGAAGGCCTCCCGCTCATCGACATCTGGGTAAGTGGCACCCTAACGCAGCACCCTGAGGAGAATTAATATGGCTATCGGACCTTGGCAACTACTCATCGTACTACTCATCGTAGTCTTGCTCTTTGGCACGAAGAAACTCGCTAACCTTGGCAGCGACTTAGGTGGCGCAATGAAGGGTTTCAAGAAAGCCATCAAGGATGATGATGAAGAACAATCCGTGACTCAAGAAAAAGTCGCGACTGAAGAGTCTGAAGAAGACAAGAAGTAAGACACCCTTGGGTGCTACTGAATGCGATAGCAATCCAGTAGTGCCCGTCCATACCAGAGCTGGGGTCTGCTCAGGAGCTTCGGCACCCACCAATGTTTAATATCTCTCCCATGGAACTCATGCTGGTCTTTGTTGTGGCCCTGATCGTTATCGGCCCCGACAAATTGCCCGGCGCAGTGCGAACGGCTAGCTTGTGGATAGGCCGTTTTCGACGCAGCTATAACAAAGTAAAATCTGAGATAGAACGCGAACTCAACACTGACGAAATAAAACGTCAATTGCATAACGAAGCGGTACTCGAAGAGATCGAGGCTGCGAAAGAACATGTGAAGAAGATCGCCGACGAGACCAAGGTGTCTGTCGACTCTCTGGTCACTAGCGCCAACTTCGATCCCGGCGCCTCCAGTGCCACTGAATCTCAAGCGGTCGCTGAACTCGAGCGAAACTCCATCGCCGATGCCCCTGCGTCAGAAAATTCCGCGCCCGGTATGACTTCAACCAAGCCAGTGGCGACGGAGAGTAGCGATGAAATCGCTGACACTGAGGAACGCGACGAGGAAAAAAAACCAACCTCTGCACGCAAGCAGACGAGCTACGGCACTGGAGTTAATCCTAAGCTCGCGCCAGAGCGAGAGGACTAGCCGATGGCGTCTGCAGAAGAAGCAAAAGAACTCACTCTCATCGACCATTTAGTCGAGCTGCGCGACCGCCTGTTAAAGAGTCTCGCAGCCATAGTACTGTGTTTTGTCGCCCTGATCGCATTCTCCGCCGAAATCTATACCTACGTCGCGGAGCCTCTCGTCAGCGCCCTTCCTGAAAACACGAGCATGATAGCCATCGATCCTACGGCTCCTTTCTTCGCGCCTTTCAAGCTAACGTTTTACGTAGCCTTCCTCGTTGCGGCACCTTATATTTTGTATCAGGTTTGGTCCTTTATCGCGCCGGGCCTCTATAAAAATGAGAAGGTCATTGCAATACCGCTCTTCGTTTCCAGCGTCATACTTTTCTACAGTGGCATCGCGTTCGCACGCTATCTCCTATTCGGAATCGTGTTCGCCTTCTTCATTTCGGTAGCACCGGAAGGCATCCAAGTCGCACCGGACATTAATAGCTTCCTCAGCTTCGCTCTCACGATTTTCCTCGCCTTCGGAGTCACTTTCGAGATCCCCGTCGCCGTATTCTTGCTCATATGGGCAGGCATCATGGAGCCCGAAGACCTCGCTTCGAAACGACCCTATATCATCGTCGGTTGTTTCGTTGTTGCAATGCTCATCACCCCTCCTGACCCCTTCACGCAGTCGCTGCTGGCCATTCCGATGTGGGCGCTATTCGAGTTAGGAGTTTTGGCGGGACGCATGGCGAAAAAGCGTAGCGAAGAGACTGAGTAAATTCAGCCACCGATTCTAATCAGGCTCGCAAAATAAACGTGACGGGGCCGTCGTTGAGCAGAGAGATCTGCATGTCCGCACCAAATATTCCACTCGCAATCTTTTTGTGGCGCTGATGTGCAGCATTCAATAACTTATCAAAAAGTGGTTCTGCAAGACTCGGTTCGAGAGCGCTAGAAAACCCCGGTCTGAGACCCTTCTGGGTGTCGGCGGCCAACGTGAACTGTGAAACGAGCAGCACGTCCCCATCGATATCTTTCACGCTGAGGTTCATCTTCCCTTCTGCATCAGAGAACACACGGTAGGCGAGAAGCTTGTCGAGCATCTTGGCCACTTTCGCCTCATCGTCACCTTTTTCTAAGCCCACTAACGCGAGTAGCCCCTGCCCGATCTCGGCGTGCAACTGTCCATCGATATGCAACTGACTAGATCGTACTCGTTGAATTAGACAGATCATTTAGCCCGCATCTCCGAGACGTTTTGCGAGCGCCATTGTTGCGCGTATGAGCGCATCAATCGTTCCGGACTCCGACGCTGAATGACCCGACTCGCGCACAATTTGCAGCTCGGACGCAGGCCAATGCTTGTGCAGCTCGGTAGCATTGTCGAGTGGACAGACCATGTCATAGCGACCATGCACGATGACCGCCGGAATATTCTGGATAGGCACCATATTCCGCAGGATTTGATTCTCGCTGATGAAGCCTTTGTTCAAGAAATAATGAGTCTCTATTCTCGCCAACGCGATCGCATTATGTGGCTTGGTGAATTTCGACAACATTTCAGCACTTGGCCGCAAACGAGAACAGCTGCCCTCCCACGCCGACCAGTGTTTCGCCGCCGACATGCGTGCAAGCTCATCCTCTCCTAACAATCGGCGACTATATGCCTCGATCAACTCTACTCGCTCGTCTTCGGGAATATGATTGATGAACGTGTCCCACGCATCTGGGAAAATACGCGAGGCGCCTTCCTGATAAAGCCAATTCAGATCGCGCTGCCTGCAAAGGAAAATCCCGCGCAGCACCATCGCCTGCACCCGCGTAGGGTGCGCTTGAGCGTACAGTAAGCTGAGTGTCGATCCCCAAGAGCCTCCGAATAACACCCATTTCTCCACGCCCAGAAATTCACGAATCGCTTCTATATCTGATATTAAGTGCGCAGTGGTATTGTCGCGTAGCTCACCATGGGGAGTGGATCGACCACAGCCGCGCTGATCAAAGGTGATGATGCGAAAATGTTCGGGATCATAAAAGCGACGTGAGCTCGCATCGCACGCACCGCCGGGACCGCCATGAACGAAGAGAACGGGAATACCCTCTGCGTTGCCCGCTTCGTCGACATAGAGGGTATGGAGCTCCGATACACGCAACTCGTGACGGGCATAGGGTTTGATCTCGGGGAAAAGGACTAGCATGGCGTTAACCTATCGCGAAAAGTTTGTTCGGCAGCATAGACCCGAGTCTATGCTACCAGCACTTCCCTCGCTACCTTTACGACGCGAAACACGTCACAGGCTAGCCGCGCGCAGCGCTGCCGCGGCTGTGACGCTTGCGCTCGTTCTCTGTGAGATAGCGCTTACGCAACCGAATATTTTCAGGTGTCACTTCGACGAGTTCGTCGTCGGCGATGAATTCCATCGCCTGCTCGAGTGTGTGTCGGACCGGCGGCGTGAGCACAATATTTTCATCGGTGCCTGACGCACGCACGTTAGTGAGCTGCTTGCCCTTAGTCGGATTAACCGCCAAATCATTCTCGCGGCTATGGAGGCCAATGATCATTCCTTCATAGACTTCGATGTTAGGTGGCACGAAAAGCTTGCCACGATCTTGCAAGTTGAACAGGCTGAATCCTAACGTCTTGCCTCGAACCATGGACACCAGTACGCCACGCGAACGCGCCGCGAGCTCGATGTCTTTGTATTCGTCGTAGTGGCTGAATACGTGAGTCATGAGACCCGAACCCGATGTCAGTGACAAAAACTGTGAGCGGAATCCGATCAGGCCACGCGTAGGTACGAGGAATTGCAAACGCACACGACCTTTACCATCCGGCATCATGTCTTGTAATTCAGCACGACGATTGCCGAGCTCTTCCATGACAGCACCTTGATGCTGATCATCGCAATCGATAACCAGCGACTCATACGGTTCACTCATCACACCGTCAATTTCTTGAATGATGACTTCGGGTCGAGAAACGGCGAGTTCGAAACCTTCGCGGCGCATCGTTTCAATCAGCACTGACAGGTGCAATTCTCCGCGGCCAGAGACTTTGTATTTGTCCGGAGTATCACCGGGCTCAACACGCAGAGCTACGTTGAATAGCAACTCGCGATCAAGACGATCCTTGATATTACGCGTCGTTACGAACTTGCCTTCTAACCCCGCAAAAGGCGAGTCATTGACTTGGAAGGTCATGCTTATCGTTGGCTCATCCACGGTGAGTGGCGCCATCGCTTCGACTTTCTCCGGATCACAAATGGTGTCCGAAATATTCAATTTATCGATGCCGGAAATACAAATAATTTCACCGGCCTGCGCCTCGTCCACATCGATGCGCTCGAGACCAAGATGGCTCTTAACCTGTAAGATTTTACCTTTGCGCTGATTGCCTTCGCGGTCGACGATGACAACTTGCTGATTCGTGCGCGCGGTTCCGCGAGTCACACGACCGATACCGATGACGCCGACATAGCTATTGTAGTCGAGGGCAGAGATTTGCATCTGCAAAGGCGCGTCAACTTCAACGTCTGGATGTGGAACTTTCTCGACGATCTCTTTAAATAATGGCTCCATATCCGGAGCCATATCATCGACATCTAGACCGGCGATGCCGGTCAGTGCAGAGGCGTAAATAATAGGAAAATCGAGTTGTTCATCGGTCGCGCCGAGTTTGTCGAACAGATCAAAGACTTCGTTCACAACCCAATCGGGACGTGCACCATCTCGGTCAACTTTATTGATCACGACGATAGGATTGAGCCCCTGATCAAAAGCTTTTTGTGTAACGAAGCGAGTCTGTGGCATAGGGCCGTCAACCGCGTCGACCAGCAGAAGCACGCTGTCGACCATAGATAGCACCCGCTCCACCTCGCCACCGAAATCTGCGTGTCCAGGCGTGTCAACGATGTTGATTCGATAGCCGTTCCAACTAATCGCCGTATTCTTAGCAAGAATCGTGATCCCACGTTCCTTTTCTTGGTCATTCGAGTCCATGACTCTCTCGACGTTGCCGCCGCGCGACTCGAGCGTACCTGACTGCTGCAGCATCTTATCAACGAGGGTGGTCTTACCATGGTCGACGTGGGCGATAATGGCGATGTTGCGAATGTTTTCAATCACGATGAATGGCACTCAATTATTGCCACTCACAGGTAGATCGCTCTGAGCATGTCGGCTCGAGAAGGATCTAGGTAAGTTAGAGCGGCTGATTACTTTGCAAAGGTGGAGCTTACGCCCTAGGCTACTGCCGAGGAGTCGAGGAGCTACACTCGAATCCGCGCTGAGGCCGAGGCATTTCATCCCTCAGACTTGCGCGAGGCGGCGAGTATACACGAGACTCGATCGAAAGTATTAGCACCTTAAGCGGCTAATTTTCCCCTGCTTTTTCATTAGACGGCCTATCCGCCGGCAGAGGCTTAAATCGCGCTTGAATTAGTGCTTATGCACCATTATGGTGCGTTCATTATAATTTAGCACCACTATGGTGCGCTTTTGTGTGCGCTTAGTTAGCTAAACAGTAAGCTCTAGCGCCAAGCGCCCCATTTTGCGCCATTCCGCGACATTCTTTGCAGTCCGAAGTGGAATGGCATATATTTTGCTCCCTCTTTACCCATGCAAGGAAAGCATGCGAAGCGATCCGCTTCGTTTAGCCAACCTACAGCAAACCTTCCGCGGCCTAGCCTCGGCAGATCTATACAGCAAAGCAGTCGAACGTGATCAGGAGAATCCGACACAATGAAATCCAAACTCGAATACATCTGGCTAGACGGCACCGAGCCAACTCAAGGCCTTCGCAGCAAAACTATGGTCCGCAATGACTTCGGTGGCACGGTCGACGAGTGCCCTGTTTGGTCCTTTGATGGCAGTTCAACCAACCAGGCGTCGGGCAATGATTCAGACTGCCTACTTAAGCCTGTGGCAATCTACCCAGACCCAGACCGCGCGAGTGCCTACCTTGTCATGTGCGAAGTCCTCAATGCTGACGGCACACCGCACATCACTAATGGCCGTGCGACTATCGAAGACGACGATAACGATTTCTGGTTTGGTTTCGAACAGGAATACTTCCTGTGGGACCTGAAAACAGAACTCCCACCTGGCTTCCCTAAGGGCGGCTACCCTGCCCCTCAAGGTCCTTATTACTGCTCTGTCGGCGCTCGCAACACATTCGGTCGTGAGCTCATCGAAGAACACATGGACATCTGCCTCGAGGCCGGCCTCAATGTAGAGGGAATCAACGCCGAAGTTGCACCGGGTCAATGGGAATTCCAAATCTTTGCGAAGGGCGCGAAAGAAGCTGGCGATCAAATCTGGGTGGCTCGCTACCTCCTCGAGCGCACGGCTGAGAGCTATGGCATGGCGATCGATTACGAGCCCAAGCCCCTCGGTAAGCACTCAGACTGGAACGGCTCTGGCATGCACGCCAACTTCTCCAATGGAGCAATGCGTGACAACGGTGATGAAACCGTTTTCACCAAGATCTGTGAAGAATTCGGCAAGCACATCGACCGCCACATGAGTGTTTACGGTGCTAACAACGACCAACGCCTCACGGGCCTCCACGAAACTCAATCAATCGACGAGTACAGCTACGGCGTCTCTGACCGTGGCGCGTCGATCCGCATCCCAATCAGCACTGTTCAAGACGGCTGGAAAGGACGTTTGGAAGACCGCCGCACCGCATCAAACGCGGATCCCTACAAGGTAGCTGCGGCGATTATCAAGACAACCAAGCAGGCCCTAGCCTAAGCTTAGCAAGAGCGCGGAAGCGCTCTGAAATGAAAACAAAAAAGCCCAGCATAGCTGGGCTTTTTTGTGCCTGCCTCCTCAGCTCACACTTGTCTTATTGTCATATGCACCAAAATGGTGCACAGTAGTTCCGCGCGCACCCTCCTCGATCTGGTCGACGGACGATTGAATCTGTTCGAGGACTCTATAAGACAGCGTGCAGGCAGGGATTTCGCCCTAAGCACTAACATTTCGTCCCAACTAGCGACACCACCACCAAGCAACAAGACATGGCTTAGAACTTGCACATTAAAACTAACAACGAGCAAGGCAGGTAAGCCAGTGAGCAGGACCTGTAGACCATGAATCTAGACAGCCTACACATGAAACTCCTCGATCACCTGAAAACCGGTGTGATCTTGCTCGACAGTGAATTAAAGATACTGTTCATCAACCTCGCCGCTGAACAGCTTTTCGAGGTCAGTGGCCGCAAAGCCATCGGAACTGACCTTGGCTCTTTATTAATCGCTGCTGAGGAAGACCTGAGGGAAATTCACGAAGCACTCATCGCCGGCACGAGCTTCACCAAACGAGAAGCGAGCCTCGTGCTCAGTAATGGAAGGTCAGTTGAACTAGATTACACGGTAACTACTTTTAGAAACGGCGAGGGATCGCGAGCACTCATCGAACTCAGCTCCCTCGAACATGCCTACAAGATTAACCGAGAAGAATCCTTGAATTCGGCACACACGACTACGCGCGAGCTCGTGCGCGGCTTAGCACACGAAATTAAAAACCCTCTGGGAGGCATCCGAGGCGCCGCTCAACTGCTCGCCGCCGAACTGCCGAATAAGGAGCTCGGGGACTATACGAATGTCATCATCGAGGAAGCTGACAGATTGCGTAATCTCGTCGACCGGCTTGTGGGCTCTCGCAAAATTCCAGAACTGGCGCCGACGAATATTCACGAAGTCCTCGAACGCGTACACAGCCTTGTTGAAGCTGAGTTCACCGACAGAGCAATCCAGCTATATCGCGATTACGATCCCTCGATACCTGCCTTGCCCGCGGACTCGGAACAATTGATTCAAGCAACGCTGAATATCGTCCGCAATGCGGTACAAGCTCTCTCGAGCCCGAGTGTCGACCACAATCTCGGTAAAATTATTTTACGAACGCGAATTACGCGCAACGCCACACTGAATTCGAAATTCCATCGTCTCGCGGCGAATATCCGCATCATCGACAATGGGCCGGGCATTCCAGAACAGATAACAGACACCCTGTTCTATCCGATGATTAGTGGTAGAGCGGAAGGAACTGGATTAGGACTCTCGATTGCGAGAGACATTATTAACAGACATAACGGGTTGATCGAATGCACCTCACGACCAGGGGCTACTTGTTTTTCGATCACATTACCACTCAAGTAATACTCTTAACGAAGCAGAGGCTGAGGTGAACAAAGTGACACAGCATAACGATTCAGTTTGGATACTCGACGACGATCGCTCTATTCGCTGGGTTCTAGAGAAGTCATTAAACAAGAACGGACTCGCAACAGAGTCGTTCGACAATGGCGACGACCTCTTGCACAGACTGGAACACGCACGACCGGACGCTATTATTAGTGACATCCGCATGCCGGGAATTAGTGGCTTAGAATTACTCTCCACGGTGAACGCGAGATTCCCGGAGATTCCTGTAATCATCATGACGGCCCACTCCGACCTAGACAGCGCTGTCTCATCTTATAGCCGCGGTGCGTTCGAGTATCTGCCCAAGCCTTTCGATATCGATGAAGCCGTCGCGATGACTTTACGCGCACTCGCACATGCACGCGAAACACGTAGCACGATCGTGCCCGAGTCGGACACAAAGACGCAGGAAATTATCGGCGAAGCGCCTGCGATGCAGGAGGTCTTCCGCGCCATAGGCCGACTCTCACAGTCGAGCATTTCGGTATTGATTAATGGGGAATCCGGCACCGGCAAGGAACTCGTCGCCCACGCGCTGCATCAACACAGCCCTCGCAGTGACAGACCTTTCGTCCCGCTCAATGTTGCGGCTATCCCCAAGGAATTGATTGAGTCAGAATTATTCGGCCACGAAAAGGGAGCCTTCACAGGCGCGACGACTCAAAGGACTGGGCGATTCGAACAAGCGAATGGCGGCACTCTATTTCTCGACGAAATTGGAGACATGCCCGCTGAGACTCAAACACGATTACTCCGCGTGCTTTCCGATGGTGAATTTTATCGCGTTGGCGGGACGACATCGATCAAGGTGGACGTTCGGATCATCGCAGCAACTCACCAAGACTTAGAGCAATTAGTCGAGCAGCATCTGTTCCGTGAAGATCTCTTCCACCGCCTTAATGTCATCCGAATTCACATTCCAAAACTCAGCGATCGGAGCGAGGACATCCCGCGACTCGCCCATTACTTCTTAAACGCCGCGGCGAAGGAACTCGGGACTGAGGCAAAGGTGCTCCGCCCAGAAACTGAAGAATATCTCACCGGACTCAGCTGGCCTGGCAATGTCCGTCAACTCGAAAATTTCTGCCGCTGGATAACCGTCATGGCGTCCACCCGCGAAGTTTACATCGATGACCTCCCGCCAGAGTTCAGCGCCCAGACCTGTGAATCTGCGCCCGACGATTGGACGGAAGCATTACAGTCCTGGGCTGATCGCCAGCTCCATCTAGGCAATAAAGGAATTCTGAATAATGCGACACCGATGTTCGAGAGGACGATGATCGATATCGCACTCAAACACACCGCGGGTCGAAAACGCGATGCTGCCGATTTGCTAGGTTGGGGGAGGAATACACTGACGCGCAAGCTCAAGGAGTTCGACCAGGTAGCGAGTTCCTAGAATGAGCCTGAGTTTGAGAGGCTTACAGCGCCCGTTGTCGAATTATAGATAATGATGGGCACAGTGTCAGAGGGCGAAACCGCTGCCGCCGCGGCGTGAGTTGTATACTGCGCGATATAAGCGTAATAACACGTCGTCGATGTCGCCGCGGAGTGTAGGGCTTGGAATGGACCCGTTCCCCCCGTGATATTGGCCGCCACAAGGCCTGTCCCTGTTGCAGTTACCCCGGCAGAATCGATGGCGGGCCTGCCGGTCTGCAACAGTGAATTATAGATTTCAACACAATCGGCCACTTCATCGACGGCACCGTCCGTGTCCGAAGTCGTACTCACCGGATAACCCGTCGCGTTTGTTCGCAGAGTACCTTCGCCAAATGCAGTAACCGCCGTATTGGCCGCGGGCTCCCCTTGAGCTATGTACGCAGCATGGAACAGCATAACGCCGGTGTTCAAGCCTCCGAATACTGAATCGACGACCACATCATGCGCCTCATCGGTTACGTCGAGAAATCGTGGAAGCGCAGTTGAGGTGAGAATGCCTAACAAGAGAATCACGATAATCAACTCGACGATCGTGAAACCCTGCTGTTGAAACCGTGATTGAAGTGATGCGCTAGAGCGAGAATCTCGGATAAACATTGTAGTCATTATTCAGCTTCCGCTCGTCGCCTAGGTGCAAACTACAAGGCACCAGAATTTGTAAGGGTCACAATGCCCGTAGTCGAATTATAGCTAATAATAGGTACCGTATCACTGGCCGCATTCGCAGCCGCGTGCGTCTTATATTGCCCTATATAGGCGTAGTAACAAGTCGTCGATGCCCCCGAAGCATGCAATGCCTGGAACGGTCCGGTTCCACCCGTGATACTAGTCGCGGCCAATGCTCCTGTTACTTCGACGCCGGTGCTGTCAATCGCCGCTCGCCCTGCCTGCAGCACTGAATTATAAATCTCGACACAGTCAGCCACTTCATCGACCACTCCATCAGTGTCTGAAGTCGTGCTGATCGGATAGCCAGCCACATTAGTTCGTAAATTCCCACCACGATAGCCAGTGATGACAGTATTTGCCGCCGGCTGACTTTGAGCTGTATAGGCAGCGTGGAATAGCGTGACACCCGTATTGATACCGCCCAATGCCGCGTCAACCACCACATCATGCGCCTCATCGGTCACATCGAGGAACCGTGGCAGCGCCGTAGCAGTCAAAATACCCAATAGGAGTATGACGACTATTAATTCGATAATTGTGAATCCGTATTGATTCTTGTTGCGATCACTTACTACTGAACATCCTACTACCGGATACAACATAAATACTTCACCTTCTGGTAATCCCGCCCCCTGAGAGGCTTTCGAAATTCAAACTGAGAAACATCGACCATCGGATAGATACCGTATTGTCGCGAAGAATCCCATCAGATACATCTACTTATTAGAAAATGATGCGATTTGTTCCCTCTTTGTCCCTTTCGTCCCTTTCCTAATACTCATCGTATAGTAGCTGAAAATACAAGCAATAACATCCTTAAATTCATTAGCTTAGCTCATTTTCCTATAAAGACCGAGAGAGGCCAACCGCTAAGCCGGACCGCTCTTCATCCGTTAAATCTCCCACCCACTTAAAGGGAGTCACAGGATTCAGTATCAAACCATCGAATCGCAGTACTATGTCCCTTCTCGAGAGCCTGTCACTCCGGCTCCTGATGAGGCTAACTGGCAGCCCAGTACTGCGTTCGATCTCTGAATATTCCGCCACTATCGAGAGGCGAATTTCATCAGCTACCTGCAGTCCATTCGGCCCCATTAGCAATACGTGCTCTCCACTGCCGATAAGATAGACGAGCTCGCCCTTATCAACATCGAAATACCAAGAACGTCGCGACAGCGTCTCGACATTGGCATTACTGATCTCTCCGAGATAATTGCGTGGCGGCCGCAGCATAAGCAGCATCGGATTTGCTCCCACGAGACTCTGCCTAAGGCCGTCCAAATCACCTCGCACTTGAGCATTGTACGACTGTAGCGTAATGCTGCTTTGCAATTGCGCCGTCACAGCCTCGAAATTCGCTTTCTCAGCATCGCTGGGGTAAGTCGAAAAACGCTGAGCCGCATAGGAATAGATGATCGCCACCGAGAGAATGAAAACCACAAGCTCGAACAGCGAAAATCCTCGCTGTTGCTGAGAATATTTAGGGCGAGGGGAAACCATTAGCCCTGCACCGCAGTATTGAGGTCCCAAATTGGCAGGAAGACACCTAGCGCCATAATCAACACTAGGATGCCCATAAGAGAGATTAATATCGGCTCGATGGCATCACCCAAACTCTCAACTTGGTATTCGATTTCCGAGTCATAGAACTCGGCGACCTCACCGAGCAGTTCATCAATTGTACCTGTCTCTTCACCCACCGAAATCATTTGCAGCACGAGCGGAGTGAACATGCCGCTCGCCGCAGCCGTTAGATACAGCGACTCGCCGCGCTCCACCCCTTCGCGCATCGACCGCACTTGACTCGCCACGTACGCGTTGCCCACCGCGCCCGAGACGATCGTGAGACCTTGCACGATAGGCACGCCCGAACCCATTACCATAGAGAAGGTGCGTGCAAATCGTCCGAGTGCCACGCGCTCGAGAATCGGACCTGCTAATGGTAAATGTAATTTACGCTTATCCCACAGCAAGCGTCCGTCAATAGTTTTGACGACTCGCTGGAACGCCCACACTCCAAAACCCAAGGCCATCAGTAGGAGTGGCCAGTAGCCGACCACAAAATCAGACACCGAAATAAGAAGCTGCGTTTGCCATGGGAGATTGGCACCCAGTCGTTCGAATGTGGACGCAAAAATTGGGATAACGAACACGGTGATCACGCCAACCGCAATCACCAATGAGGCAAGTACGAACAACGGGTAACGCGTCGCTTTCTTAACTAATTTGCGCGTCTTTTGTTCTAATGCCAAATAGCGACTCACCTCTTCGAAGGCCTCATCTAGGCGACCGGTATTCTCACCAACATGAACGAGGCTGACAAAGAGGTGAGGGAAAACCTCGGGGTGTCGGCCTAGGCTTGTTGCCAGATCTAAGCCATTCTCAAGCGACACTAAAATATCCGCCAGGACCTTTTTAAAGGCTAGGTTCGTCACCGAAGTTTCCAAGCCCTTGAGTGCTTTGTTCAGCGGCAATCCTGCCTTAATCAAACTAAACATCTGGCGCGAAAATATAATCAGTTCGTCGAGGCTGACAGGCGCAATATTGAGAAACGCTTTGAAGGTTTCCCACACATCCCCACTATCCGTTTTCTGGCTTGTGCGACGACGCCTAGCCACAGTATGTGCTCGGCTAGGCCTGCTGCCCTTGTTCTCTTCCCGATGCACTCTCGCTATGTCGATGGGAATGATGTGGTCTTTCTGGAGAACAGCCACAACTTCATCCGATGACCCAGCAGTCATAGTGCCAGCCACCAGGGCTCCACTACTGTTTCTTCCGCTGTATCGAAAATTGGCCATTATTCTTCCCTAAGGACTTTTATCCTAAAGAAAATTAGTGTGTAGTCGCAATGAAGTCCGCTGAATCATCAACCTGTTCAGAGACTCTTAAAACTTCTTCTAAACTTGTCACGCCTTGCTTCGCAAAATCGAGTGCGCTTCGCACCAGTGGCACATAGCCTGGCGCACTTTGAGCGATGCGGATAAATTCCGCTTCATCCTCTCGCCTTAAGGCGTCGGCTAATTCACGATTCATCACGAGCATCTCGAATACGCCAACGCGGCCTCTATAGCCGGTCTTATTGCAACGATGGCAGCCCTCGCCGCGATAAAATTTGGGAGACTCTCCTCCTATTAATGATTTCAACCACGACAAACTAGCGTCATCCGGCACGTATTCCTGCGTGCAGTTGTCACATAATTTTCTGACTAATCGCTGCGCGATGAGGACCCTCAGCGCGGACGCGGCGAGGAAGCCTTCCACCCCAATATCGATGAGTCGCATCGCACTAGAAAGTGCGTCGTTAGTGTGCAGCGTAGAGAGAACAAGGTGGCCCGTCATCGCAGCACGCATCGCGATCTCTGCCGTCTCACTGTCGCGAATCTCACCAACCATGAGAATGTCGGGATCCTGGCGCAAGGCCGAGCGAAGGACTCGCGCAAAATCGAGATCTATTTTTTCGTTCACTTGCACTTGATTAATACGCTCTAATTTATATTCAATAGGATCTTCGATCGTGATGATTTTCTTATCAACTACATTGAGTGCATTGAGCGCGCCGTAGAGTGTTGTTGTTTTACCACTACCGGTCGGACCCGTGACCAGAATTAAGCCATGCGGCATCGAGATCAGATGGCGAAATCGTTCCAACATTTCTGGTGACATTCCGATCGCCTGGAGCTCGGTGCTGCCCTCCGTCTGATCGAGTATACGCATCACCACCGACTCGCCGTGAGCGATCGGCATAGTTGAAAGTCGAATGTCTAGTGTGCGGCCTTTTACCAACAGACTGAAACGGCCGTCTTGCGGCATACGTTTCTCAGAGATATCAAGATTAGATAAAAGTTTTAGTCGCAGGACTAATGCCGAAGCGATACGCTTCTCCTTCATGACCTGCTCTTGCAGAACCCCGTCAATACGTTGCCTGATGCGGAGAACATGTTCATCCGGCTCGATGTGAATATCCGAGGCTCGCACTTGCACAGCATCTTCGAATATTGATTGCAGCAGCTTAACAACAGGTGCTTCACTATCATCGGCGCCGAGGGCAAGATCTGCCAAGTCGAATTGTCCATCCGCCAACTCATCGTCGAGCTGTTCTGCGAAGCCAGCGATCTCATCAGTACGGCGATAAACCATATCGAGTGTTTCATAAAGCTCAGAAGGCTTAATGACAGCCGGCGAGATTGCTCTCTGTAAAATTCTTTCCAGCTCATCGCAGGCAAAAATATCCATCGGATCTAGCATGCCGACCAATAAATCGACACCACGGTCTTCTAGGATAATCGCCTCGAAACGACGCGCTGACACTTCACGGAGGCTCTGCACAAGCGCCGCATCGAATTCATAACCATGCAAATTGACGTAGGGAATTTGTAATTGCTCTGCGAGCGTTCTGAGCATGGTTTCTTCGTTGACGTAGCCCAACTCAACCAACACTTTGCCGATACGACCACCGCTCACTTTTTGCTGGCGCAGGGCAATATCCAACTCTTCCGAGCCGATTAAGCCGTGCTGCAATAATAATTCGCCTAGCCGTATTTTTAGTCGTGCTATTACCATATTCGCAACCAGGCCCCTTGTGGCCGTCAAATTGTTATTGCGCGGAAAGTTCCCGTACTCGATCCTCACTCCTGCGCCGGAGGCTCGCACTTAGACCAGTGCCCACGAGCGCTTGCCTATAGGCTTGAGAGGCGACTGTTAGGTTCCCCAATCTATCCTGGCTTACCGCCAGGCCATACCACCACCGCGATTGATTACCATCGACCGCGATGAGTTGGCGATAGCTTTGTGCAGCCCCCTGATAATCCCCGCCCGCCAATTGTGCACTCGCGAGTAATTCAAAGTATTCTTGATCAGTGTTTACATCAGGCGCTCTTGTTGCAAGCACACTGGCGGCAAACGCATATTCTGATCGTTCGATTAATAAGCGCGCCTTAGCCTTTTTAAAGCCAGAATGATTGGCCACTAATTCGAGCCCCGCGTCGGTCAATCGCTCCGCTCGCGCTGACTCTCCACGGCTTATCAGCAGTTTAATCAACGTTTCTCGAGACTGATGCGCGAGCGGTGCCTCGGTAACATGAGCGCCTAAAACAGCGAATGCTCCAGCCTCATCATTGTTCGCGAGTAACGCGAGCGCTTCCTGTACCTTCGCCACGTCCTTCTCGGCCGGACTTAATTCATTAATGCTGCGCGTCACCTGTGTTGCAACCGCAACGGGAGGGTCGATGAGAGGCTCGACTGGAACAGCATCTAGAAGAGGTGCCTGAGTTGGCTCATCTATAGTTTCTTGCGCTGGCTCTCGCACAGGTTCCTGAATCACATTTTCACGAGCACTCTGCACATCACCCTTAGCTGCTTGTATCGCGTCATTCACCGATGCCAATTCATTCGCTGTTAGCGTTGGCTCGGTGTCGAATTCTCGCTCAGGCTCATCGACCACTATGGGAGCCTGTGAGACGAGTGCTTCATTACTGGACGTCGATGTGACAACTGAATTCACCGACTCAGTCACATTAGAGTCAACACGCGACTCCGGCTCGAGAGTTCTCCCCGTCGCCTCCTCGAGTAATTGTTGTGCTGCGCTCGGCACGACTGGAACCACATCAATAGCTAGCTGCGCACTTCTCTCACCGCGACCATTCACCCACATATAGGACAGACCGGCGAACACCACAATCAACACTGAGAGCAGTAATGCGAAATTGCTTTTGCGTTTCTTTCGATCATTACCGGGGGCAGGCGTCAGCTCTCCCGCCTTCGGGTATAAGGCCATTCCACCCGCGCGACGCTTGTCTAGGTCGCGCAACATGTCATTAACCAAACTCATAAATAATCCCTAGCAATGTAGAATACGGCAGCCGCAACGAGCACTACCCCAATAACGGCTACCCAAGGCGCCCAATTTATAGGCGGTATCTCCACTCCCTCGGTGTCGGCGATCGCCGCTTTGACATGGCTCACATCGACCGTTCTATCTCCCTTGCCAAACGCCACCATCAACGCTTTGTGCGCGAGAATATTAATCAGTCTGGGCACTCCCCCACTCGCCGCTGCAACGAGATCTACAGCCTTCGATGAGAACAAGGATCCACCGTTGTGACCCGCCATTGCTAAACGATGAGTTATGTAACGTTCCACCCCTCCCTCGTCGAGCGCTTCGAGGTTGAATGAAAAGGTGATTCGCTGCCGCAACTGCCGCAGTGTTAACTTATTTAAAATGACATCTAATTCGGGCTGGGCGAAGAGCACCACTTGCAACAACTTTGAGTGCTCAGTTTCTATGTTAGTTAATAAGCGAAGCGCCTCGAGGGTTTGCTCAGGCATCGCATGCGCTTCGTCAATAAATAATACAACTGCTCTACCCTGAGTCGCCCGTTCGCTCAATTTCTGAGTAATGCCCTTCAGAAGATTATGGTGGTCAACATCGGCAGGGAGAACAACGCCCAACTCTTCAGCGAAAGCCAAAAACAATCCCTTCGCACTTAGAATTGGGTTTGGGATATAGGCGGTATCGTATTTCGCTTCTTCCTCACTCAGGGTATTGAGCACTTTTCGACAGAGCATGGTCTTGCCAGTACCCACCTCACCGACTATTTTAAGGAAGCCTTCGCCATTCATGATCGAAACTAGAAGCATGTTATATGCTTCGTGATGGCTCGCCATATTCAAAAAGAAATGCGTATTTGGCGTGAGAGTAAAGGGTAATTCTGTTAACCCAAAATGTTGCAGGTACATGACCTAGTCCTTGCTCGAGCTAATTATCAAGAAATGGATCAATAGCTTTGTTTAGTTCTCTAAACCGTCCATTGCTCTGTTCGAGCACCTCACGATTACCGAGTTCATTCGCAATGATCGGCTTAAGCAAAATTATAAATTCGCTCTTCACCGATTGAGTTTGTTTCTGTTCTAGCGCGTCACCTAGTAAAGGCACTCGGCTCAATCCTGGAGGTCCCGCGGTTTCATTTACATTGCGTTCGAATGCAAGACCACCCAGCACGACGATCTTGCCATTCTCTGCCTTAATCACGCTGTCGATCTCACGGGTCGAAGTGAGTGCGAGCGGCACTGCTTGCCCTGCGATACTCTTAGTCTGCGAATCGACCGCACTAATTATAGGATGTACGTGAAGCGTGATATTGCCGTTCGCGGAAATTTGCGGCGTGATGTCCATCGATATCCCAGAGAAAAATTG
>JALQUB010000011.1 GCA_023268635.1 Pseudomonadales bacterium | reverse complement strand
GTCCGAGCATTCGGTCGGCGAGGGGTCGTGGACGAGGGACATCTCCTCGTGGGCCAAGTTTTCAACTGGTTATTGGTCAATGACTGACCCAACCAATGGTTTCACAGCGATTCATCGAAGGGCTCTCGGAGCGATGAACCTGGACAAGATCCGAAAGAGTTACTTCTTCGAGTCCGACATTTTGTTTCGGCTAAACATCGCCAACTGCGTCGTTGCGGATGTCCCCATGGCTGCGGTGTACGGGTCCGAAAAAAGCAGCATGAGTATTTTGAAAGTTTTGTTTGAGTTTCCTTGGCGGCATACAGTCAATTTCTACAAGCGCATTTTCTACCGTTATTACCTTCGTGAGTGGAACGTAGGCAGCTTTGAGTTTCCCCTAGGAATCTTCTTGGTGGTATTCGGTGCCTGGTTTGGCATCAGTAGCTACCTAAGTGCTTCGGCAGCTGGCCTGCCGACAACGGCAGGGCAGGTCACGGGAAGCGCGGTTGCGTTGATTCTAGGCGTCCAGCTACTTCTGTCCTTTCTCTCTTATGATGTTCAGTCAGAACCAAGAATCCCAAGACAGAGAAGATAAATAATGCTGACACCTGCGACTTCTAAAGTCCGAGAATTCCTAGGTTCATGGAAGAACCTGCTTGCTCTTGGCACACTCCCAGTAATTGGGGCTTGGGTCTTTAGTAGAGTTTGGATGGTTAATCCAGCAATTCTTGGTGACGAGTACCTGTATTCGATGAACGCGAGGAAAGTCGGACCTTGGGACCCTCCAGTCGCTGGCGATTTCTCAAACTACCTTTTCAACTTTGTTTATCAAGGAACGAATCTCTGCGGTGAGGCTTTCTATACCTGCGGAAAAGTTTTCAACATTGTCTTTTTCCTTGGCTTTATTCTGACGCTTTTTGTAGTCGCGTGTAGGTTTCTCCCATTTTGGGCAGCCTACGGGTACATGGTTGCTGCTGCACTGTCCCCCCTCAATATTTACACCTCCATGTTCCTGCCAGAATCGATGTATTTTTTCCTGATCGGCCTAGTCTTGGTCGCGGTTTTGAGAGCAATGGAAATTTTCAATTGGCAAAATTGGGCTTTAGCAGGTGTGCTAATTGGCGTGGCCTCACTTGTCAAGCCTCATGCATGGCTGTCCGCAGTTGCAGTGGGAATTGCGCTTCTAGTCGTCGGCCTTGGCAGTAGCCAGAATCGAATCCAAAGAACTTTTCGGGCATCGGCTGCCCTGGTTTTTGGGGCCGCACTTGGAAGAATAGTGTTCGGATTTATTGTTGCGGGCCCCAAAGCCCTCGCGTTTTTCGGTCAGTATCTGGGGAGTTCGACACTCGAAGACGTTTCTGACGGAGTTGGTTTGTCGGGTAGTGGCAGTCAAGGCTCGTCCGGGATTACACCTTTGGGAGGAGTAGTCGAGCTCTTTGTACCTCAACTAAATACGCATCTGCTAACGGTCAGTTCATTGATGGCGATTGGCGTAGTTGGGGCAATTGCCGGTGTCCTCCAAATCTTCCGTTCAGGAGAGCTAAAGCCTGTAACTGCATTCAGTTTGTTCGCCCTTATTTGGTTGGCGACTATGATTTTAGAAATCGTCATGTTCACCGGTTGGGTCACCGGAAGCGGCGATGATCACTCAACACGTGTGCTAATTAGATATTACGATTTTCTTTTTGTAGTAGTACCCCTAGCGGGAGTTAGTGCTTTATCAGCAGGTCTTGGTGAAAAGACGAACGCGTTGTTCCGCTGGGGACTCGCTGCATTCTTTTTTGGGCTTATAACCCCGGCATTCACAGGGTTTTTTGCCAGCCTTACGGTCCAGATTGCGGACGCGCCAGCGCTCGCAGGGTTGATCACAAATCAAAATGTATTTCAGGCCGCAGCTCTAATTGGTTTTGCCAGCCTGCTGACTTTCGCAGCGTTCCCTCGTTTTGCAAAATGGGTTTTCGTCATGCTTCTCCCGCTCACAATGGTGGCAACTGGATTTCAGACGCAAGCGCAATATCAATTCTTCAGAGCGTTCAATAATCCTGCCGACAATGTAGGTCAGCTTCTCCGTCAGAACCTTGAAGAGGACCAGCTTTCTCGGGTGTGGGTTGTCTCCACAAATCGTTTCGAAGCAACAAACGTGGCGATTTGGGCTGACAATGTAGAGCTCAAGTTTGATCTGTTTTTTTCTGGAAGCGTCATTGATGACTCCATAATTCCGGAGGGTACTGAGATTGTTGTTGTAATGGCAGGCCTCACGCTTGAAGGGGGGCGGATACCGATTTTCGAGGGAGAGGGGTATCAGGTCCTAGAGGTTAACTAGATAGTTCACATGAAGATACTTTTTGTCCATGAGGTGGGTTATCTTGAAAAACCAATCTTTGAGATGCATGAGTTTCCTGAGCACTTGGCAGAATTAGGGCATGACGTAGCCTTTATTGATTTCCCGGAGCAGAGCAAGCCAAGCATGGACCGGCAAAGAGCCGAGGAGGTGAGTGGAAGAGTTCTGACGGACGTTACTCTAAAGCTTTTTCACCACTCGGGGGGCTTCCAAAACATGCTGGGACGTCTATTGGCGGTCATTACGGCACCCTTATTCGTTTGGAGAGTAATCCGAGAATTCAAGCCTGAGGTAATTGTGAGTTATGCTGTTCCCACCTCGGGATGGCAAGCTCTTTTAGTTGCTAAATTTACGGGTATTCCCTATTTATTTCGCGCGTTGGACGTTAGCCATAGAATTCGTCAGACCAAGTTTAGCGCCGCCGTGCTCGTCGCAGAGAAGTTTATCTACCGAAATGCCGACTGGATATCATGCAACAATCCTTCGTTACGGCGTTATTGCGTGGAGCGTGGGGGAAGCGAAGAAAAATCCTCGGTAGACCTTCCCCTTCTGGATTTGTCATTGTTTCGCCCAACAAGCAAAAAGGACGCGACCACCGGTTCCGAGCCCCCATCTGGGCGCCTCATACTTGCTTACATGGGGAGCTTTTTCTACTTCTCCGGTCTCGACGATGTGATTAAGAGCCTGATGAATTTTCCAAACGTGACTCTCGTGTTGGTGGGCGGCGGCGAAAAGGAACAAGTACTTAGGGCTTTGGTGACTAGCCTTGGTCTAAACGACCGGGTCGATTTCCGTGGCGTTATTGAATTTCGAGACCTCCCGATGGTGTTGTCTCAAGCCGATATTCTTATAAACCCGATGAAACCTTCCCTTGTGTCTAACGCTGCGCTCCCAAACAAAGTGCTTCAGTACATGGCACTTGGCCTTCCCGTCGTGACAACGAAACTTGAAGGACTTAGTTCGCTGTTTCCGAATGAGCCAGGCCTGCTTTTTGCAGAATCATCATCTGACGTCGTGCGTACGAAAGAGAGGGATAAGCATTAGCGGATACTCTCTTGAGCTGCATCGAGTGCGCGAGAGAAATCATCCAACAGGTCTTGCTGATCTTCGATGCCTACGGAGAAGCGAATCATAGAATCTGAGATTCCCATGCTTGCTCGACGCTCCGCACCCATTTCGTAAAAAATTGTATGGGCGACAGGTATTGCGAGTGTCCGTGTGTCTCCGAGATTGCTAGAGGCAATGACGGTTTCCATTGCGTTAAGCACGTCGAAACAGTCGACACCTTCGACGAGGTCGATACTCATAATCGATCCGTAATGGCGGAAGAGTTCCGATGCGCGAGCATGCTGTGGATGTGACACTATGCCCGGGTAATAGACACGATTGACAGCGGGATGCGCCTCGCAGAGCTGTGCGAGCGCCATAGCATTCGCGCAGGCGCGATCCATTCGCAGAGGCAATGTCTCTGAGCCGACAGCCAAATGATGGGCGGCTTCGGGGCCCAAAGAGGCGCCCATGTCTCGCAGCCCCTTTTTCTTAATCTGGGTAATTCCCCACAAGCGTGCGTCCTGGCCTTTATAGGAGTCGTAGATGTTGGGGAAATTCGTCCAGTCGTAAAGACCTGAGTCGGTGATGGCTCCACCCAGTGCGTTGCCGTGGCCGCCTATGTACTTGGTGAGTGAATTGACAATGAGTGACGCGCCAACGGTCTTCGGTTGGAAGAGATGAGGAGAGGTCAGCGTGTTGTCGACACAGTAAATCAGGCCCCGTTCTTTGCAAAGCTGGCCAATGCCGGCTAGGTCCGCAATCTGAGTGGCTGGATTCGCGATCGTTTCGACGAAAACAAGCCGAGTGTTCTCTCGAATAGCCTCTTCGACTTGAGCAGTTTCAGTCGCGTCGACAAAACTTACTTCCACCCCCAATGTTTGCAGGGTGCCGAAGAAGCTGTTGGTGTTACCAAACAAAAAGGCACTCGACACTATGTGATCACCCGCACGAAGCAGGGAGAGCATGGTGGAAGCGATGGCAGCCATGCCTGTGGCGAACGCGGCTGTGGCGATGCCATCTTCCATCGCGGTGACTCGATTCTGTAAGGCCGTAACAGTAGGGTTTAGCTGGCGACCGTAATTGTAACCGGCGCGTTTGCCTTGAAACACCTCTGCTAGCTCGCGAGCATCATCATAGCCATAGGCTACAGACGTATGGATTGCCTTGTGGAGCACGCCATGCTCGGGCTTATCGCTTCGATCCGAGTGTAGATTCGTGGTGGTGAATCCCTTTTTGCTCATCGATGAGAACCTAATTTGATTGAACGTTTAGAGTTGAGTTGGCTGCGCTTTATACACTAGCACCACGTGTCTTTAAAGCTCCAGGCCTGCGAATAAGGGCAATTGAGCGAGTTGTTGATCAATACTCTGTAGTCGCCGCTTGTATTCAGTGCTTGCTCGATCGAGGTACTGAGATTCGAATTCAGTTCGCGACAGCCCATCACGGTTACTCCCGATATTGGGGATTAAATCATCATCATTATTCAATAATTGAAGTCGTTGTTGAAATTCGCGCGCCGATGCCTCGTCTTGCAAGGCTAGCTTCGCCAGTTTTATGCCGGCTCTATTCGCCGCAAGATCCGAAAAGCTGAATCCTGACAAATACTGTGCGTCGAAGGCCTCCTTGCCAATAGAAATGATGCTCGCGATTTCCACTCCCGCAGTCGCTGCAATTGCAGCTGAATTGATGACATGTGCGGCAAGATCTTGGCGGCGCTGGAGGCGAATCTCTGGCTGATCCTGCAGCGTTATGACAGGGCTAGAACTCTGTAAATAGACTTCATTTGATGGGCTGGGTATTACACCTGTGGCCTCGGCGAGTAGCGTGGAGACGGCATAAAGCAGGCCGGCATTTTCAACCCGGGGGTCCCTAGTCTCGGAGCGTGACGCCGCCTCCGCTGCCAGTGGGGGGAGCAAATCACTTAGAGCGACGGCTCGTACTGAGGCAGGGAGGGTATTAAGAGAGTCTCGTAATAGCGAATAATAAATTTCGCTCGCCGCTAGCGCCTGCGGCGAAACGAAGCCTCGCTGTAGATCCTGGCTGAGTCTATCTAACGCTGCGCGTTGCCATGAGAATTTCACTGTTGCGATGTTGGATTCGAAGCTGAGACCTTTGAACGCCAGTTGGAATTCATCGATAGCATCGGTTAGGGCTTCTCGACGACGAGGTGGCAGGTCAGCGACAATCCGTTTGCTAAGCCACGGGACTAGGCTGGCGGGTAGGGGCAGGTGACCGAGCCGGATATGGGATGGTCTAGGCAATTCGCCTGCCTTGGTGTCATCTAAGATGATGTAGAAATTGAAACGCGGAGCGATCTGGTCGTTTGTCGCCGGCGTGGGGGAGAAGCTGAAGACGAGCTCCACAGCGCCATCGGTCAATTTCGAGGCTCCACTCCAACTTTGCTTAGACCCGGTTTGGGCAGGCATGGCAAGGAGTGTGGCGGCATGTAGAGCAGCGTTTAACTCATCTTGATTCAAGGTAAGTTGTTGTAATTCAACAGAATCATTATTGATATCGGTTGGATCGTTAAAAGCGAGTGAGAGCAAATCACCTAGGCTCAATTCCGATCTTGAGCTAGCGCTAGAGTCGAGAATGGGCGTTGGGGTGCGCCATTGAACAATCAGTAGGGCGCTCAGGATGATCAATACGATTAAGACACCGCCCGACGCCCTCAAACCGCGGAAAGGGGCAGGTTTTGACGCACCCTGTGTGGCTGAGTTCGAGCTGTGTCGCTGCATGATCACATTCTCAATTCTGGTTTACTGCGTGAGTGTCATTGTTACGAGTTTCTTGGGATCTGTCACGTGCCATATTTTACGTCAGCGGTCAGTCTCAGGTTCCGCTTAGCGATAGGGCGCGATAGACTCAGACCTAATTGACGTACAAAAAGGTCGAATCGGGTGCTTGATCGTGTATTCAAAACGGAGTCAGACGGTACTCTCCTGTGTGCCATCAGCGCTCTGGTGCGTAGGTCTCGTCGAGGGGCACGGGTTTTGCTCCCGATACTCATTACTGTGCTGGCAGCATGCGCCAGTAGTCCCGAGATCGAAACCCCCATCTCAGAAAGTCCTGCCGAAGAACCTTCAGTGGATGGAGCTCCAATAGGTGCTACCGTGGCAAGTTACGAGAACTCCGGTTCGCAGCGGTCAGACGAGGTGTTGGATGGCATCGAGCGAAGAATTGTACAACAAGAGCCCGTAACGAATGACGTAGTAGAGAGCCCAGCTGACCCGGCTATTGAGGATGCGGACGAAACGTCTGAACCCTCACCGAGCGAGCTATCTAGGCGTCGCGCTGCAATGTTCGCCGCGGCGCGACAGCGCGAGCTTGAACAGCGTGAGCGGCTAGTGAGGATAGAGAGTCTCGAGGCTCAGTTAAGTGTGTTAAGTCGTCAGATAAACGAGGTCGAGCTGGAAAATGAACTTGTGGAGCGCCTCCTAGTGGCGGCGACGGCATTGAGAGATGCGCTGCTCGAAGAGCAGGCGAAGTATTCGGCATTGAGTGAGGCGGGGGAATTGCTCGAGGCATTGAACGTGGAACGATTGGAGGAGCTTCAAGCCCGCAAGGATGCGCTCGCCGCACAGCTTCCGCGCTAGTCGTGCCGCAAACTTACTAAATTTTGCTAAAGCAGTCAGATAGCCCGAAAACGGCGAGGATAGGCGCTCTCCGGCTTTGATTAGAGGGGCTCCTGTGGTAAAGTCCGCGCCTTTAAATAAACAGTCCTGTTAGGGGGATATTTTAGTGAGTACAACAATTCTAATAACGGTGGCGCTGTCGCTGCTGGGCTTGGCGATTGCTCTATTCTATATGAAGCGAGTGACCGACATTCCAGTCGATATGGGTCTCGATGCAAAAGATTCAGAGCGCCTCAAGTTTATTCACTCTGCTATCGCAGATGGAGCCATGGCATTCCTTAAGCAGGAATACAAATTCCTCACTATATTCATGATCGCATTTGGTGTCCTCATCGCGGTTGCCATCGATGATGCCCACACTACCCAATATCACGAAGGCCTCTACACAGCCCTCGCATTCTTGTTCGGTGGTGCTATTTCGGTTGCTTCCGGTTACATCGGTATGAAGGTTGCGACTCAGGGTAATGCGCGTACAACTGTTTCTGCGAAGCAGAGCATTTCGAAGGCCTTCGATGTGGCGATCAATTCTGGTGCAGTGATGGGTTTTGCGCTGGTCGGTCTCGCTACACTCGGCCTCGTCGTTATTTATGTCGTAATGTCGTCACTCATGTCTGAGCTCGGCCCTGAAAACAATCACATCCTCATGGAAGTGATTGCAGGCTTCGGTCTCGGCGGTTCAACCATTGCGTTATTCGCTCGTGTGGGTGGTGGTATTTTCACTAAAGCTGCTGACGTAGGAGCGGATCTCGTCGGTAAGGTCGAGCAGGGAATCCCTGAAGACGATCCCCGAAATCCAGCAGTTATCGCCGACAACGTGGGCGACAACGTGGGCGACGTAGCGGGCATGGGTGCTGACCTGTTCGGTTCATGTGCGGAGAGTACGTGTGCCGCGATGGTAATCAGTGCGGTAGTCTTTGCAGCTGACCCTAACGCGCTGCTCTATCCAATCCTCATTTCTGCAGTGGGTATCCCCATAAGCTTGCTCACAAAGCTCGTTGTTTCAGTGAAGACTGAAGACGACGTGGCGCCAGCGCTCATGAAATTACTCGTTATCTCGAGCGTGCTGATGGGCATCGTGATGTATTTCTTCACAATGGCTCTTATCCCTGAATCGTTTAACCTCGATGGTGAAAACTACACAAACATGGGTGTTTATCTGTGTTTCTTGTCAGGGCTGATTTCGGGCCTCGCAGTTGGGCTTCTCACTGGCTACTACACTTCGGAAAAATATTCTCCGGTACAGGAAGTAGCGAAGTCTTGCGAAACGGGTGTAGCCACTAACATCATCTACGGATTAGCGCTTGGTTATAAGAGTACTGTGCTGCCTTACATCTGTATTGCTATCAGCATCTTTGTTTCTTGGGAACTGGCTGGCATGTACGGTGTGGCGATCGCCTCCCTCGGCATGTTAGGTACGTTAGTTATCGCGCTTATGATCGACGCGTATGGTCCAGTAGCCGACAATGCGGGTGGTATTGCGGAGATGGTTGGTCTTGAGTCTGAAGTGCGTCGTCGCACTGATATTCTTGACTCAGCGGGTAACACCACTGCGGCGATCGGTAAGGGCTTCGCTATTGGCGCGGCAATCCTTACTTCACTCGCATTGTTCGCGGCATTCATCACTATCTCTGAGAAACTGGCGGGCGAGCCAATCACGATGAGTCTCCTGAACCCTATGGTCTTCACGAGTGTGTTCATCGGTGCAGTACTACCATTCCTCTTCACTGCAATGACTATGAAGTCAGTGGGTAAGGCTGCGTTCGCGATGATTGAAGAAGTACGTCATCAGTTCCGCAACATCCCAGGCATCATGGAAGGCACTGGTAAGCCTGATTACGCGAAGTGCGTAGCGATTTCTACTCAGGCGGCTCTTAAGGAAATGATCGCTCCTGGTATTCTCATTATGGGTACGCCGCTAGTCATCGGATTCCTTTTCGGCGTCGAAGCAGTAGCAGGTGTTCTCGCGGGCTCACTCGTTTGTGGCGGTGTGTTGGCTATTTCATCATCCAACAGTGGTGGGGCATGGGACAATGCGAAGAAATTCATCGAAGCAGGCAATCTTGGCGGCAAAGGCTCTGAAGAGCACAAAGCTGCGGTTGTAGGCGACACTGTTGGTGATCCGCTCAAGGATACTTCAGGTCCTTCACTTAACATCCTGATCAAGCTGTCAGCGATCTTAAGCGTTGTCTTCGCACCATTCTTCGTACAATACGGCGGCATCCTGCTAGGTTAACCGCTGTCACGTTGTACAAAAAAGGAGGCCATTGGCCTCCTTTTTTATGCGAGCATTTTGCTAGCCGTCGCTGCGGCTCTCGAAATGGTAAAGCACCCACCCTTCGGATTCGTGTTCCGAATGATCGCTGAGTTCGAGCCAGTGTAGGCGAACTGAACGTACGCATTGATAAATGCGAAAAGAGTTAGTGTCCTCGATGATCAAGTTACGCACTGATGGATTTAATGTGTAATTTGAGATCTCAACCAGTTTCCAATTTTCTGCCATTGTCCGAGCGACGCAGTCGTCTCCGCTTAGCAAGTCAACAGGAGCGAGCTCTCGCTGCGCGTACTTATTCGCGGGTAATTCCAGATTGAGTTCTAATTCGACAGTGGCAGCCTTTTCGGGAAGATCAAGGAAGTCGATGCGCTCTAGGCGCACTGATTGCTCAGATAAATTTTGCACGACCACCTTGAGTCCATCGTCGGTGTTTTCACCCCACGCGGCCGAAAAAAGCGCGAATTTGATAGTTTCATCTACCGCCAGTTGATCTTGGGCGAGTGTTTGAAATGAAAATGAGGCGGCAATGATTGCAGTAATAGATCTGACAGTGAAGTCCATTGATAACCGATGAGTCTTTTGCAAGTTCATTGTACGATTCTATGGCCTGTCGTCGACACTGTCAGCTTTTTTAGCGAACAACTGCTAGCTAGGCGACGCTAACGGAGCACAAATTTGCTAAGCTTCCACTGAGTTAGGCATCGTAATATTTCGAAGCGAAGTCGCCAAGGAGTTACCCTCTTAGGCGCAAGGAGTCAGTTTTGAAGAAGTTAGAACAGGTGAAGCACATAGTGTGCGTAGCGTCGGGCAAGGGCGGCGTCGGAAAATCTACTACCGCGGTTAACTTGGCCTTAGCACTGAAGGTACAAGGCTTCTCGGTGGGTTTGCTGGATGCCGATATCTATGGTCCGAGTCTGCCACTTTTGATGGGTATTCCAGCAGGGACTCGACCAGAGGTGAAGGATCAGCGCCAGATGATTCCTCTAGTCGCTCATGGTATTGAATGCAATTCTATGGGCTTCTTAGTCGATGAGCGCACAGCCATGGTCTGGCGTGCTCCGATGGTTATCTCAGCCTTTACTCAAATTCTGAGCGACACAGCATGGTCTGACCTGGACTATCTCATTGTCGATATGCCTCCCGGAACGGGCGATATTCAGCTCAGCCTCGCGCAGACGGTCGCAGTGAGTGGTGCGGTTATCGTGACGACGCCCCAGGACATTGCTCTCTCAGATGCACGAAAGGGGATAGAAATGTTCAATAAGGTGGGAGTGCCAATACTCGGCGTCGTTGAAAATATGAGTGTTCATATTTGCTCACAGTGCGGTCACGCAGAGGCTGTCTTTGGTAGTGGTGGCGGTGAGCGTCTGGCGCAGGACTATGGTGTGGATGTGATTGGCCGTTTGCCGCTGGATATCGGGATAAGGGAACAGACCGATCTCGGTGTACCTGTGGTAGCATCAGAGTCACATGAAAAAATTCGCGAGACCTATGAGGCTTTGGCTCGAGCGGTGCACGCTCAGGTCCTCGCAGGCGAAGCTCAACAAGCGGCAGCACCGGTAATCTCAGTCGACAATGATTGATTGGTCAATCCGATCCGGATTGAAGGTGCAGCTGCAGAATAATAATTAGACCAATATGGGGACTTTCAGTGGACGCAGTCAACGACCTTCTCATTCTCATCGATAGTTATCTGGGGAGTGCCGTTTGGTTTCCCTTCCTACTTATTTCCGTAGGTGTGTTCTTTACGTTGTATCTAGGGTTTCCCCAGATTCGCTATTTCAAGCATGCAGTAGGCGTTACCACGGGGCATTTCGATAAAGCGGGAGCGAAGGGGGATACTTCGCATTTCCAAGCACTGGCCACGGCCTTGTCCGGTACAGTGGGGACGGGGAATATCGGTGGCGTTGCTTTGGCTCTTCACCTCGGTGGCCCGGCAGCGCTTTTCTGGATGTGGGTGACGGCATTTTTTGGTATGACCAGTAAGTTTGTCGAGGTCACGCTCTCTCATAAATATCGTGAGCAAACGGCCGACGGCACGATGGCTGGTGGTCCGATGTATTACATGGAAAAGGGCATGAATGCGAAGTGGCTTGCCGTCATTTTCGCAATGGCGACAGTCCTAAGTTCATTCGGAACCGGTAGCTTGCCGCAGATCAATAGCATTGCAGCTGGTCTTAAAAGTACGTTCAACGTGGAGCCCATCGTGACAGGTGCCGTGATGGCCATATTGCTGGCTCTCGTTATCATCGGTGGCATTAAGCGTATTGCGAGAGTTGCCGCCGCCATCGTGCCCACGATGGCGCTTTTTTATGTGATTGGTGCCTTTGCCGTAATCATTCCCAATATCGCGAATATTGGTCCCTCATTCGCCGCGATTTTCAGCGATGCTTTTACCGGTTCGGCTGCCTCTGGCGGCTTCCTTGGCGCAACGTTCGCGTATGTGTTCGACCGAGGCGTGAATCGTGGGCTCTATTCTAACGAAGCGGGTCAGGGTTCGGCGCCTATCGCGCACGCCTCCGCCCGTACGGACCAGCCCGCTGATGAAGGTATGGTGTCGATTCTGGAACCCTTCATCGACACGATCGTGATCTGTACGATCACAGGCCTTGTTATCCTGTCCTCCGGAGTCTGGAAGGAAAAATTCGATAACGATTTCCAGCGCGCCGATATGCGCTTCGTCCAAGGTGTCTATAGCGAGCAGGAACCTGAGGATGTGGCGACTATGTTTGCTCTGCTGAATGGTGATGAGACGAGTGCCGAACTTTACACAGGTGAAATTTTGGTGAGGCAAGGCAGGGCGACGAATAATGATGACTTCACCCTTATGGCATCCCGTTCTTTCGCTGAAGATTTCCAATTTGAGCGTGAAGGGATTGCATTCGATGGTGTGCTGAAGGTGAGCCAAGGGCGGCTAGACGATGTGTTGGTCTCTGTCTCAGGGAGGTCGCTCATCCACTCAGTGCCGTTGACCACGAAGGCCTTCCAGAAGGGCTTATTGGGTGAATACGGTCAATACGTCGTGTCTATCGGCCTAATGCTGTTTGCATTCTCGACGGCCATCGCTTGGTCCTATTATGGGGACCGCGCGATGACCTATCTCCTAGGACCTAAATCAGTGTTGCCGTATCGACTAGTCTATGTCGCGGGCTTCTTCTATGCAGCGTTCGCAGATACGACGATCGTCTGGAATCTCGCTTTGATTACTATAGTGCTGATGACGGCGCCGAATTTATTCGGGTTGCTGTATATGCATAAGGAAATGAAGCAGACCGTGAACGAGTATTGGGAAAAAACTGAACACGGCAAGCACAGAGCCTAAGCTTACTCCCCAGGAAGGCGTATCCTCTCGACAATCTCGATTACATCGCGAGGAGGCGCCTGTGTGAGACGAGCAACGACGATGGCAACCGCCGCATTCACCACCGTGCCCAAAGTCCCTATACCTTCTGGTGAAACGCCAAATAGCCAGTGATCCGCATTATCGACGCTCGGGTTTACGAAGCGGAAATAGATGATGTAGGCGGCGGTGAATCCAAAGCCCATCACCATCCCTGCAATAGCACCTTCCTTATTCATATTTTTCCAGAAAATACCGAGGACGATTGCGGGGAAGAATGAGGCGGCAGCCAAACCGAAGGCGAATGCTACGACTTGCGCGACATAAGCTGGCGGATACATGCCGAAGTAGCCAGCGACGAGTACGGCGACGAAGATTGCGAGTCGCGCATATAACAGCTCTTGTCTATCGGTGATCGTCGGCATGAAGCTCCGCTTCATCATGTCGTGGGCTACAGATGTCGAGATTACTAATAAGAGGCCTGCAGCTGTGGATAGTGCTGCGGCGAGTGCGCCTGCTACGACCAAGGCGATGACCCAATTAGGCAATCCTGCAATTTCAGGGTTTGCCAGCACCATGATGTCTCGATTGACTTCTAGTTCGTTCACCGCCGGATCGCCGACGTACTGAATTTTCCCGTCACCATTTTTGTCATCGAAGGCGATGAGTTGAGTGGTTTCCCATTTTTTAAACCATTCGGGCATCAATGTATATTCGGCATTATTTACAGTGTTGATTAAATTGGTCTTCGCGAAGGCCGCCACTGCTGGTGCCGTCGTATAAAGAATCGCAATAAAGACTAGTGCATAGCCAGCGGAACGACGAGCGTCGCGGACGTTCGGGACTGTGAAGAAACGGATGATCACATGGGGTAGGCCGGCGGTGCCGAACATGAGCGCGGCGGTAATGAAGAAGACGTCCTGGGTGCTACGATGGCCTTCCGTATAAATTGGGAAACCTAACTCGGAACTCATTCCATCTAGGCGGTCGAGCAGGTAGCCTCCGCCGAATGCTTCGGTGAGCTCGGCGCCGAAGCCAATTTGCGGAATGGCTTGCCCGGTCATCATTAGAGAGATAAAGATGGCTGGGACAGTAAAGGCAAAGATGAGAACGCAATACTGCGCGACCTGTGTATAGGTGATGCCCTTCATTCCTCCCAGCACCGCGTAAAAAAAGACGATCGCCATGCCTATGATGACGCCGGTCTCAATATCTACTTCTAGGAATCGAGAAAAGACGATGCCGGCTCCCTGCATCTGTCCACAAACGTACACGAAGGAAATGACAATAGCGCAGAATACCGCGAGCAAACGTGCTGATTGTGAATAGTATCGGTCGCCGATGAAGTCTGGCACTGTGAACTTGCCGAACTTGCGCAAATAGGGTGCGAGTAAGAGCGCGAGTAGGACATAGCCGCCCGTCCATCCCATTAAGTAGAACGTGCCATCTCGACCTAAGAATGAAATCAAGCCGGCCATGGAAATAAAAGAGGCTGCGGACATCCAGTCAGCGGCAGTCGCCATGCCGTTCGCGAGTGGTGGCACGCCGCCACCGGCGACATAAAATTCTTTAGTCGACGAGGCGCGTGACCAGATCGCGATGCCCACATAGAGGCTGAACGAGAGAATGACAAAAAGGTAAGTCCAAATTTGAACGCTCATCGATCCGTCTCCTCGTTTTCTTGTGCAGAGTCATCGCTGTACTGCGCATCGAGTTTGTCCATAAGTCGGATGTAGACAAGGATGAGCGCGACGAAGACTAAGATGGAGCCTTGCTGTGCCATCCAAAATCCTAGCTTGAACCCAGCAAATCGAATTGAATCGAGAGTGTCTACAAATAGAATGCCCGCACCGAATGATGCAATAAACCAAATACAAAGTAGGATGGAGAGGATTTTGAGGTTTGCTTTCCAATAGGAGTTGGCGCTTTTTCTAGACATGGTTGCCCTCTTATTATTCTTGTGGCCTTAGTGTTCTCGATAGTAGCACTGATTTTTAAATTAGGTATAGATCCTCTCTAGTGAAGGTTTTGGCTGACGTAGTGTGAGAGTTTTGTTCTGGAACGTTTGCTAGCGGCATCGTCCTGTTTTTTGTCCGCGGCGAAGCAGGCGCGGGTAAGTTGGCGCAGAGTTTGCCTTTCAAGACGAGGATGTGTCTCGATGAGCTGGGTGATAATGTCTTCACAACCCTCAGCGGAGGCCAGGAGGTCTGTGCAAGCCTGAGCAGTCGGACTTAACGGTTTTTTGGTTGTACCGGGCCGTGCTGTTGTTCGTGGATTCTGTAATTCGTCTACGGCGGCAAGTAGGGTGTCGTAGTCGCGACCACGCATTAGTTTCGGTGCGACTTTTGCGTAGTAGGAAATTGCCGCTAGGGCGCCGGTGATTTCTTCAAAGGCGTGAGCACGGCTCTTCCCGGTTTCTCGCTGCAGCATGTCCATCAACTCGTCCTGGCGAGAGATCATGGCATCCACCAGCTTTGCCGCCAGTGCCGCCCTCTGGCCAACCGGCACCGTGCTCCACTGAACCTGGAAGTCTCGAGCGTTGGCAAAGAACTGGGCCACGTCGATTGCAGAGTGTGCCTCCAGCTCGTGTAGCTGGTTTCCGGTTAGCGGATCAAAAATGGCA
>JALQUB010000024.1 GCA_023268635.1 Pseudomonadales bacterium | reverse complement strand
GTTGCAGCAGTTAAAACCGACAGAGGCGTGAGGAATGTAGTGGTCGCAAAGGTGGGTAAATTCAATGCCGATGTCGACTTTAACCATCCGCTTGCAGGGCGCACTCTTTACTATGAGATAGTGGTTGTCGGCATCCGAGATGCAAGTGCAGAAGAGATTGCGCACGGGCATGTGCATGGCCCCGGCGGGCATCATCACTAAGGTTTGGCAGACACTGTCAACTGTTGTTAAATGACGAACCAACGCGAAAATAAAGCAGGTATAAAAATAAGACCATTATTCAGGAGAGAATCAATGAGCAACGATGGCAGCAATAACAATAAAGACGAGCGTACTGAGGCTAATCTCTCGCACCTGCCCGACGCAGGCTCGACGATAAACAGACGCTCGCTGCTAAAAGGCGCCGCGGGCATTATGGGTGCTGCCGGAGCTGCCTCGCTTCCTAGTTTCGTTTTTCCTGCGCTCGCGCAGGGCGAACGTCTTGTTCCTTTTACCGATGTGCCAGATACCTTTAAAGTCGGCCCGGTGCGACCTAACGCAGTGCACTATCTCGACACGCGCGAGATTGATTCCTATTTTACCGATAACGACGACTTCTACCTCGTTCAGCATTACGGGCAGCCTGAGATAGATAACGATTCATATCGCCTGCGTGTGACCGGCATGGTCGACAAGGAGCTCGATTTATCTCTGTCAGATCTGATGGCGCGCGATGTATTTGAGCAACAGGTTGGTTTCGAGTGCGGAGGAAACGGCCGCAGGTTATTTAATGGTTTGGTCGGTAACGCCTACTGGCGTGGTGTCACTCTGCATCGTCTTCTCGAAGAAGCGGGCATTCAATCGGGCGCGAAAGAGATCGTGTTTTTTGGAGCAGACATTCAAACCCAAGAAGTCCCTGCGCGTGGCGTCGAGGTCGAGAAGGCCTTCGCACGCAGCCTTTCTATCGAAGACGCCATGCGTCCCGAGAATATGCTCGCTTACGAGATGAATGGCGAACCCTTACCGCATTACCACGGCAAGCCGGTGCGTCTCCTTGTCCCTGGTTGGTACGGTGTCGCAAACGTAAAGTGGCTAACGCAGATCCACGTGCAAGATACGCGTTACATGGGCCGCTTTATGGGCCGTGACTACGTGACGCTCAAAAAGGAAAACGTAGGCGGAATTGAGCGTTGGGTTGAAAATTCTGTCGCAGAGATGAACCTAAAGTCGACAATTGTGAGAGTTGTCGAGAACGGGGGTCAGTACACCATACAAGGCTTCGCGCTTAACGACGGCACGCCGCTTGAGTCGAGTGAAGTAAAAATCGATGACGGCCCATGGCGCCGTGCTCAGATCAATCCGCGCTCCACTAAATACGCGTGGAAACTCTTTAGCTTCGATTGGACTGATGCAACACCGGGAGAGCATACGATTGTCTCGCGCGTTACGGATATCAACGGTAATGTTCAACTGACAGAAGCCGAAATGCCCGAAAAACCGGCGTCAAGCTACTGGGAAGACTTCGCACAATTCCCGCGCACGGTCAAAATCTAATCATCAGCGAGTGGGAGAGAGTCGCGGTGCAAGTAAGAGTCGCGCCCGGCTTCATCCTCTCGCGCCAGTCTAGCGATACCAAAACAGGCATAAGGCTTACCTATTGGCTCGCAACAGAGAAAGGCCCGCGCTGCCTCCTATTCGAAGAGCAAGAGGCCGTCTGCTTTTTTCCTGCAAGGCAGCTCGCTCTGCTTGAATCAACCTTGGGTCTTTCTAGCCCCCACCAGCGTCCCTCAATATACTCCAGTGCAGGCCTAGCCGAGAAGGCAGGCATCTCGATATCTCCTTCAAACGCCGGCGGGTTGCTTTCTCGGCGCAGCACATCGGCGTGGCGCGTCGCAGAAACTAAGCTTAGAAATTTTTCCCATGAGCAGGTTCTAGCGCTGTATGTTAAGACAACTAAAGCGATGGGGGAGATACGCCGAAAGCTAATTGCTGCAGGTGTTGAGCTATCGGAAGCCGACGTACGTGCATCAGATAGATTTTTGATGGAACGTTTTATAACCGGGTCACTGGCATTTGAATGCGAGACCGGATTGCTAAAGACTGCGGAATCTACAAAGGCACAATCGTCCACTTGTGAGCCCCTTTTAAATCCTAGGGTCAAGTCAGCCGAATTTAGGCCAACCCTTAGCGCGCTCTCCTTCGATATTGAAACCGATATGAAGGCCGAAAAGCTCTATTCCATTGCTGCTTACTCAACACAGGCCTCGAGGGTATTTATGCTTGGTGATGCAGAGTGGCGCGAAAAGCTCAATGCCCGCGCGGGCGCCATTGCCCCGCTTCATATCGAGGTGCTACCAAGCGAACGTGCTGTCATCTCGGCGTTTCTTGATCATGTCGCCGAGGTAGATCCGGATGTAATGATTGGATGGAATGTAGTGAACTTCGATCTGCGTTGTCTGCAGAGAATCTGCGACAGACTGAAGATGAAGTTGACTCTTGGGCGTTCCGCTAGTGGTGAGCAACACACTGTCGTATGGCGCGAATCGCGTGAAAGAGGGAGCGCGAAGAAGGCGGAGCGTTATTATGCGACGATTCCGGGACGCTGCGCATTAGATGGCATTGAACTGATGCGTTCGGCCACCTATGCCTTTGAGGATTTTTCGTTGGAAACCGTGTCGCGTGAAGTGCTTGGGCGTGGCAAGCTGGTTGAGGATGTCGAGCAGCGTGGGGCAGAAATAAGCACTTTGTTTGAGCAGGACAAAGAGGCGCTCGCGCGTTACAACCTCGAAGACTGTAAATTGGTCTGGGATATCTTTACTAAGGAAAAGCTGCTCGAATTTGCAATTGAGAAAAGTTTGTTAACCGGACTCGCTCTCGATCGCTACGGCGGCTCAGTCGCCGCACTCGATTTTCTTTACCTTCCTCGGCTCCACCGTAAGGGCTTTGTGGCGCCCGCCCTTGGCAGCGGTGATACAACGAATGTAAGTCCTGGCGGGTACGTGCTCGATTCTGCCCCAGGTATTTTTGACAATGTGGTGGTGTTGGACTTCAAAAGCCTTTATCCGAGTATTATTCGCACCTTTCATGTCGATCCATTAGCCCTTGCTCTTGCCAACGATGAGCCGAAGCCTATCGAGGGATTCGACGGTGGCAGGTTTGCGCGTGAGGGGGCAATTCTTCCTGAGTTGATCGCAACCCTCTGGGCCGCGAGGGATAGAGCAAAGCGTGCGGGCGACGCGATCATGTCGCAGGCGATTAAGATTATTATGAATTCGTTTTATGGCGTTCTCGGTACGAGCGGCTGTAGATTCTTGGACACTCGTCTAGTTAGTTCAATCACCAAACGTGGTCATCAGATAATTCTCGACAGTAAGCGGTTTATCGAAGAACAGGGCTTTCGTGTGATTTATGGCGATACCGACTCTGTGTTTGTATTAATTCCCGAAAAAGCAATTGATGTTGAAGCACGCGACAGTCATTTGCCTATAGTGCGCGCACAGGCTGTTGAAAGAATAAGCGAGCGGCTAGCAACTAGCATGACTGACTGGTGGCGAGACCGAATAATGACGGAGCAGGGTATCGACAGCTATCTTGAGATGGAATTCGAAACACACTTTACGAAATTTCTTATGCCTACTATTCGAGGTTCAGAGGCGGGCAGTAAGAAGCGCTACGCGGGTATGGTCAGAATACTCGACACGCGTGGTAACAATTTTCGAACTGCTAACGGAGACGACTCCGATCTCGCATTAGATGACACTGAGATGGCTGATCGATACAGACTGGTGTTCAAAGGGCTTGAGTCCGTGAGGACTGACTGGTCGCCACTGGCACGGGAATTCCAGCGAGAACTCTACCGTCGTATTTTTCTAGGCGAAGAGTATGCGGAGTATTTGTATCGCCTCGTCGACGATCTGCGTGCTGGGCGTATTGATGACAAATTGGTTTTTCGTAAGCGGCTGAGGCGTCGCTTAGACGACTATGTAAAAAATGTGCCTCCTCACATTCAGGCGGCGCGTAAGGCGCAGAGAGCAATCGCGGAGCAAGGGCTTGGTGTAAGCGAGGGCGAGTTGGGGTGGATTGACTACATTATGACGTGCACTGGTGCTGAGCCGATTAGGTTCACTACACAAAGGCCCGACTATGAGTTTTATATTGAGAGGCAAATAGAGCCGATCGCAGATGCGATACTTGGTTTTGTTGGCGACTCGATGGAACAACTTTTTGGGCGACAAATTGGGTTATTCTGATCAGGCCTAATCGCTGTGCGCCAAACTAACTGACCCTTTCGCTTAGTTTGGCTTGCGCATAACATACGCTTTATAACTCAACTGGAACGACTCTATATTATGAATACATACCTAATACTCACCGTTGAGCTATCTGGGCATGTAGGATGCTGCGCTATTAGTCGAATTGCTCGGCTACACGCGAGGCGCGTATTAAACCCTCACGGCCGAGATGAGTCAAGACCTCCACCTCACTCGGTTGGGATATAGCCCTCTGCGCGGTCAAAGTCCTCGCCCGATAGAAATTTATCCATTTGTTCTTGCAGGTATTTACGGTGATCAGGGTTCACCATACTGAGTTGTTTCTCATTGATGAGCATGGTTTGTTGGGCTAACCATTCGCTCCAAGCCTGCTGGGAGACGTTCATAAAGATCTCTTCACCCTTCGTTCCGGGATAGGGAGGTGCGAGGAGGCCGGGAAGTTCCTTCTGATATTTGCGGCAGAAAACGGTACGTGACATGGGATGCCTCTCAATCTCAATAAGTCGAAATGCTAGTGTTTTCAGTATACGCGATTGTTATTCCTTTTTGTCCCTATGTGTGAATCCGAGTAAATAGATTTAATTGGTAGGCAAGGACTTCAGTATTTTGCTTACCGGTGCAGCTAATCCAACCTGAACCGAGTTATCTAATGGATACCATAGCCATCGATCGGACTCCGCGACTGTGGGTAGACGCTTTATCTCGAAGAGAACGGGTTGGATGTCTAAATGGAAATGAGAGAAGGTGTGGCGTAGGGGAGAGAGTCGCACCGCGGAGACGGGTTCGACAAAATTCATGAGAGTGGTCGGAATGTCTTCGGTCTTGTCGCCTTCCGGGAAGCTGTATAAAGATCCCCAGATGCCATTGGGAGGACGCTTTTCGAGCAAGACTTCTTTGGCGCTATTCACGAAGATGAAAAACGTGATCCCCCTGACGGGGATTGCCTTCTTCGGTTTTTTGCCAGGCACTTCCCCAGTTATGCCTTGCTGCAGCGCTTGGCAATCATCGCTGAGTGGGCAGGAAGGGCATTGGGGCTTGCTGCGAGTGCATAGTGTTGCGCCGAGATCCATCATGGCCTGGGTGTAGTCGCCTATACGTCGCTTCGGGGTCAGAGTGTTCGCGATGTCCCAGAGCTTATTCTTCACACTGTTCTGTTCAGGCCAGCCTCGAATGGCATTGTGCCTCGCGAGTACGCGTTTCACATTGCCATCAAGAATCGGCGCGTGAAGCCCCATCGCTATCGCGGCGATGGCGCCAGCGGTCGACCTTCCAATACCTTTGAGTTCGCAGAGCGCCTCGACGCTGCGCGGGAATTCACCGTCATAGTCGCGAACTACGGTCTTGGCCGCCGCGTGTAGATTCCTAGCCCTCGCGTAGTAACCCAATCCCGTCCAGTGGTGGAGCACCGAATCTTCACTCGCACTGGCAAGTACTTCAACGGTCGGGAAACTCTGCATGAAGCGTTCAAAATAGGGGATGACGGTGGCGACCTGCGTTTGTTGCAGCATGATTTCCGAGACCCAGACTCGGTAGGGTGAGAGGTCTTTCTGCCATGGCAGATCGTGGCGGCCATATTGATCGAACCAATGTAAAACACGTCGGTGGAATGTCTTTGACGCGCTGGGCATTAGTTGGAAGCGTCAGGTGAAAGAGTCGTAGGATTTGCCAGGGGCTCTATTGTTTGTGCGAACAACTCGCGCACCGCGGCGAATACAGGACTGCAAAATTGAGAGGTGGATGAATTAATATTCGCGGCACACTTCACTGGCCAGGGTTTGCCTACATGAGTTTTGTTAATTTGGAGTGACTGCGTGCGAGCGTCGGGGAGGAGCGTGAAGGTCAGGTCGTAGTCAAAATCTCCGGTCATAATGTCGACCTGCCCTTGTCCGTCCAATTCTAGATTGTCGAGGATAATATTGATTGTATGCGGTGAACCTAGACCGTCTGTCAGTGTAAAAAATCCACCGAGTTGCGCGAAGTGCATTTGATTCGGCCAAGATTCGGTCGAACCCCCGACTGGGCTGAGTGCGGAGATAGAGCTGAATACCTGTTTGATTAGGCTGATGTCGGCAAGATTGTTTTGGACGTCGAAGGTGACGTCGCCGTTTAAGGAGTTGGCGACGGCGGGCCAGGTATTACCCGATGCCGTGAGTACGAGATCGGCGCTGATTTGCCCGCTGAGCGATTTCGCCCATGGGGCAAATTTTTGCAGCATGGCAACATCTACCCTTCTTAGGGCTGCATCGATTACGTATGAATTTGCCTGCGCGTTTTGAGCGTTGATGCGCAATGAGCCTTCGATAGAACCGGTATCGATGCCGAGTCTTTGGAGCTCTATATTTCGTACTCCACGTTCTTCACTAATGAAGAGCTTGAGTCGGTTAAGATTGCGCTGCCCCCATTTAATTGAGTCGACATCGATAGCGGCCGTGGTATTGAGACCAGCATTGCTTAACAATTGCAGCGGAAAGCCCTGCCAGAAATTTGCACGTGCCAGAGTCAAAAAGCTGAAGTCGAGATCGGAAGCTCTCAGTGAGTAGTTTAGATTGGCGGGTAAGGAATTTTGCTGGGTAGTAAATACAAAATCAGCATCGACGACAGCAGAGTTCACTGTGGCATCAAAGTCCTGAATTCTGAATCCAGTTCGGTCACTGGTGAAATCAAATTCGAAGGCCGTTGGATATTCCACGACGGGTACACCGATTAGGGGTAAGGTTTCGAACTGACCGAGAGATTCTGGTTCTAGGCTGCGGAGTAGATCGTTCAAGTCGAAGGTATCGGCAGTGATCGAACCTGATGCGACAAGCTCGCCGCTGTCCCAATTTAGCTTGCCGCTCAGTAGGGCTAACATTGGGCTGAGTCCGAGTTGTAGTTCAGAAATCTCGATTTCTTTGGCCTCTGAGTCGAAATTTATATCAGCGCCAAGTGTCAGCGGGAGTAAAAGATTGTCGCCGTGGAGCGGACTGAAGCTCGCGAGCGTCGCCCGACCATTCAGATGAAATTCCTCGCCAAAGTCATTGGCCTCGAGTGTTTCCATGTTTAACTCACGGAGTGAGTAATTGCGGCCTTGGTGGAGGTCTTGGAAGTCTACCGACGAATCTTCGATCGTGATACGACCTATGGAGAGCCCGGCTGAGTCTGCGCCGTCTTCGCTGTCATGATCGACACTCACACTTTCAGAAAGCGCTGGGGTGTTCCATGTGCTGACACCGTCTGTTCCCACCCGGTGATTGATGTGAAGGCCACGAACACCCAATTCGTCGATGCGTAGGCGATTGTTGCTGAGCTCGCCGAGGTCTACTACTAGAACTGCATGGCGGGCGGAGGCTAATTCTTGTGAGTGGGCAGGGTTGGCTAAGCGAATATCGTCGAGGCTGAACTCCAAGCGGGGGAAGAGGCTTAGGGAAAGATCGCCTGCAATGGTTAATTCATAGCCAAGTTCCTCTCGAAACGCGTTCTCCAGAGATGATCGGAATCGATTCTTACCAATCAGCGTGAGGGGCACTGTCAAAAGCAGCGCCAAGAGAGCAATACCGATGAGCAGGTAGCTGATGAGTTTTATGAGAGGTTTTTTGTTCATCCGTCTCTAGCTAAGGGTGGCAGCGGATCGTCGAAGCATCATACCGGATTCCCCCAAATGCTGCACTTGTTGGGCTTGAGTGATGAGGGCATCGGCCTGCTTTCAATAGTTAGGGCCGAGCTCTATAATGCTCCCAGAGAATTCACCCCCACAGAAGCGGCCTCGGCAAGAGTCGGGAGCCAGCTTTAGGAATGTCACAATGAGCGACAACAAGCAGCGCACGGCACGGGTCGAGCGTAATACGAACGAGACACAGATAAGCGTGGCAATCAATCTGGATGGCACTGGCAAGCTGGACGCTGAGACTGGCCTGCCGTTCCTTGATCACATGCTCGATCAGATCGCTCGTCACGGACTCATCGATATTGAGATTAAGGCGAAGGGAGACCTCGAAATTGATGCCCACCACACGGTGGAAGACATCGGTATCACGTTGGGTCAAGCGTTCGCCATCGCGCTCGATAAAACGGGGATTCGTCGCTATGGACACGCCTATGTGCCATTGGACGAGGCCCTCTCTCGAGTGGTTATCGATTTTTCCGGGCGTCCCGGTATCGAATACCACGTGCAATTCGCCCGTGGCAGTGTCGGGAGCTTCGACATCGATCTGTTTCACGAATTCTTTCAGGGCTTCGTGAATCACGCGCTCGCTACCTTGCACATTGACAATCTTCGCGGGAAGAACGCGCATCACCAAATTGAGACGATTTTTAAGGCATTCGGCCGCGCGGTGCGTATGGCTATCGAGCTCGATCCGCGTTCGGTCGGTGTTGTGCCGTCTACTAAGGGCTCGCTGTAGCGCAACGACTAGCTAACTCTTCTAAGTCAATTCTATGAATAAAATCGCCGTCATCGACTATGGCATGGGCAATCTCCACTCCGTGGCGAAGGCCCTCGAACACGTCGGGGCTCAACTCGGGCAGCAGATAGAAGTGTCTGTTACCTCGGACCCGCAGCTTATCGCTCAATCCGATCGCGTCATTTTTCCAGGCGTTGGTGCGATTAGGGATTGCATGGCCGAGATTAACCGTCTCAATATTGGTTCGCTAGTACGCGAAGCTGTCTTGAGCAAACCCGTGTTTGCTATTTGTGTTGGCATGCAGGCGTTAATGGATCGGAGTGAAGAGAACGGTGGCGTCGATTGTTTGGGCATCATCGAAGGACAGGTGAAGTTTTTCGGCGAAGAATTGAAGGACGACGGCCAAAAGCTCAAAGTTCCCCACATGGGCTGGAACGAGGTCGAGCAACTCACTCCGCATCCTCTGTGGCAGGGCATTCCTGATCGAAGTCGCTTTTACTTCGTGCACAGCTATTATCTTCCTCACGATTCTCGAAGCGCTGAGCGCGGAGTCGTGGGTGTTACGCGTTATGGTGTTGATGTAGCCGCGGTGTTGGCGCAAAAGAACCTCTTCGCGACGCAGTTCCACCCAGAGAAAAGCCAGGAAGTGGGCCTCACGCTGCTCAGAAATTTCTTGCAGTGGGATGGGCAGGTTTAATTGGAATCATTGATTAATAATCGTGCTTGCTTAGCACAAATCGGTAACCAACATGTTAGTAATACCCGCGATTGACCTTAAAGACGGACAATGTGTACGACTCAAACAAGGGCGTATGGAAGACTCGACAGTCTTTTCTGACGATCCTGTCAGCATGGCTGGCATCTGGGAGGCGAAAGGGGCGCGACGTTTACATATTGTGGACCTGAATGGTGCATTCGCTGGTACGCCAGTCAACGCAGAAATTGTGAAGGCGATTGCCGAACGTTATCCCGACCTACCTATTCAGATCGGCGGCGGCATCCGTAACCTAGAAAGTATCCAGTTTTATTTAGACGCGGGTGTTAGCTGGGTCATTATCGGTACTGCGGCGGTGAAAGATCCGGAGTTTGTCCGCCAAGCTTGCGAAGCCTTTCCAGGCAAAATTATTGTCGGCATCGATGCGATCGACGGGATGGTGGCCACTGATGGTTGGGCGGATGTCTCAGAAGTCTTGGCGGTAGATTTAGTCGCGAAATTCGCCGACTACGGTGTCGAGGCGATCGTGTATACGGATATCGCCCGCGACGGCATGATGAAGGGAGTCAACATTGAGGCAACTCAAGAGCTGGCTCAGGATTCAGCGATTCCCATTATCGCTTCCGGCGGGCTGAGCAAACTTGCCGACGTTGCAGCGATCCGTGAAGCGGCGGATACGGAAACGGGCGCAGGAATCATGGGAGTGATCACCGGTCGCGCGATCTACGAGGGGACTATCGATCTGACGCTCGCGCAGCAGTTAGCGGATGGATATCCTGATTAACTCAGTTAATACGCAGTAGAGGAATTACAGTGGGTCTCGCGAAACGTATTATCCCTTGCTTAGATTGTGAGAACGGACGCGTCGTCAAAGGCGTTCAGTTTGTCGACATTCGTGACGCTGGCGATCCCGTCGAAGTCTCGAAACGCTACTGCGATGCTGGCGCGGATGAGATCACATTCTTAGACATCACCGCGAGCCATGAAGGTCGTGAGACGACGGTGCATACTGTCGAGGCGATCGCGAGTCAGGTTTTTATTCCGCTGACTGTTGGCGGGGGAATTCGAACACTCGAAGACATACGAACCATGCTCAATGCGGGTGCCGATAAGGTCGCGATCAATACCGCGGCGGTGACCAATCCAGATTTCGTACGCGCCGCCGCGGAACGTTTCGGCTCACAATGTATCGTCGTCGCGATCGATGCGAAGCGTGTTTCTACGGAAGGAGAGCCGTTGCGCTGGGAAATTTTCACTCACGGTGGACGCAACCCTACTGGTTTAGATGCAATCGATTGGGCACGCAAGATGGTGGAGCTCGGCGCAGGTGAAATTTTGCTGACCAGCATGGATCGAGATGGCACCAAGAATGGATTCGATCTCGAACTGTGTCGTGCGGTGAGTCGTGCAGTGCCGGTACCGATCATCGCGTCAGGAGGGGTGGGGAATCTCCAGCATCTCGTAGACGGCGTGATCGAGGGCGAGGCTGATGCCGTGTTAGCCGCGAGTATTTTCCATTTCCAGGAATATACTATCGGAGAGGCAAAAGCCTATATGGCCGAGCAAGGCGTAGAAGTCAGGCTCGTCTGAGCTGGCTCTGCGCGCTATTAAAATAACGATTTATACGCGCTAATTCCTTTCAATACATTTAACGCTTCGTTGAGTGGATAGTCATTGACTAAGACTTCTTCCGCGCTAATGAGTACCTGGGCGAGTTCCTCATCGGTCAATCCCGATTGACCCTCTTTACTCTCGACCTCTTCTCCATCGTTACCGTTCGCGAGATGACCTGCGAGATCTGCCTCTTTATATTGCGTTACGCTACGTGAGCGACGCGTCACGAAGGCTTCTTCGACGACGATGTCGGGCGAGATTCCTTGTGCCTGAATCGAACGTCCGTTGGGCGTGTAGTAGAGAGACGTGGTGAGTTTGATCGCTTTATCCGCGGCGAGTGGTAAGACGGTTTGCACACTGCCTTTACCGAAGCTGTCGGTCCCCATGATCAATGCGCGACCGTGATCTTGTAATGCGCCGGCGACGATTTCACTCGCGGAGGCCGAGCCATTATTTATCAGCACAACAAGCGGAACATCGGGCGCAACGGTTTGCAGCGATGCGGCGTAGCTGGATTGCGCGGCCGCGAGTCTACCCTTGGTGGAAACGATGTCGCCGCGTTCGATAAATGCATCCGCGACTTGGACGGAGGCCTGTAATACGCCGCCGGGATTATTGCGAAGGTCTAGCACTAGGCCCTTGATTTCTTCTTCGCCATCCATCAATTTTTGTAACTCTTCGACAAATTCTTCACCGGTGTTGCCTCGGAATTGCGAAATGCGTAGATACGCATAGCCGGGGTCGAGTACTCGGCTGCGCACGCTCGAAATGGCGATGATTTCTCTCGTGAGGGTCAGATCGAAGGGTTCTTCGCCTTCACGTGCGATGGTGATGGAGACTTGAGAACCGGGTGCGCCGCGCATCATCTTGGCAGCTTCATCGGGTTGCATTTCACGAATAGGTTTGTGATCAATTTCGATAATCAGATCGCCTGCGAGCACGCCCGCACGGTCGGCGGGTGAGTCATCAATAGGCGCGACGACGAGTATATAGCCATCGCGGCGACTCACTTCGACGCCGAGTCCGCCGAATTCACCAGTCGTCGTGTCCTGTAGGGAATCGAACTCGCTGCCTGCCATATAGGCTGAGTGAGGGTCGAGACCAGAGAGCATGCCTTCGATGGCGTATTCGAGCAGTGTCTCATCGTCGATGTCTTCTACATAGGAGCGACGAATATGATCGAGCGCTTGGGTGAACATGCGGACTTCATTCAGAGGCAGGGGGAGGGGGGCGTCACTTTCCTGCGCGATTGATGCGCCTGCTCCGAGCAACGCTCCAGTCACTGTGAAGGCCCTCACCAGCCGTAAGCAGTGCGAAGTTGAACGCTGCGAGTCATCGCTCGTGGGTGAGTGAATTGCTAGGTTGGCAATAAAAGGCATGTCCCGCTCCTAGTGCATAAATAGTGCATAAATGATTGTTCAGTAGTCGATAGTTTCAGCTTACGAATCAATTGGCAATCTCGGTTTTTATTGTCGTATCCAACTGGCCGGATTTTGTGAGACGCCACTCTTCCGTATTTCGAAATAGAGTCCCGGCTGATTGGCGCTACCACCGCCCGCCGTTGCGATGAGCGTGCCGGCAGCGACCGACGTGCCCGCTTCGACGCGCAAGGATTCATTGCCGCCATAGAGCGTCATGTAGTCATCGCCGTGGTCGAGGATAAGCAATAAGCCTGCACCGCGCAGGAAGTCCGAGAATACGACTCGTCCCGAATGTACGGCGATGACTTCGTCGCCCTGTGCCGATCCAAAGTTGACTCCTCGGTGGTTGATGCCATTGGCGTCGGTTCCGAACTTGCGCACGATAGGCGCCTCAACTGGAGGCGGCAGCTTGCCCTTCAATGTTGCGAAGCGCGTTCCTTCGGAGACTACGGGGATGCGACGAAGCGACTGATCGATCTGCTCGATAAGTTGTTCGATGCTGGCCCTGTCCATTTCTAATTGCTCTTTCTCACTGCGTTGCGCGGTCATTTTTTTGGCGAGAGTGGCGAGTGCAGATTCATGTTTGGCACGATCCTGCACGAGGGCGGCGAGCGCTCGATCCAATTCTTCACGTTTAAGTTGAAGCGCACTAGACTGTTCCGCGAGGGCGATATCGCTTTGCCGAAGGGCTTCGAGTGCGTCTTCGTAGTCTGCCAGTGTGGCCCATTGGGCTTGGCTGATGCGACCGAGATACTGCAACTGTCGGGCCGCGGAGGTCGGTCCTTCACCACTGAGGAAGGCGCGCGCTGCACTCATATTGCCTTGCTTGTGAAGCGTCAATAAGACTTCGCTGAGTTCATTTTTGCGGCGCTCTAATCCTTCCTGCTGGATTTGTTTTTGGCGTTGCAACTCATTGCCTCGCCGCTCAAGTTGCGCAGCTTCGCTGTCGAGTTCCGCGGTTCGGCGGCTTGTCGCTGCGAGTTGTGTGCTCGCCGCTTGGAGCGCCTTCTCTTCTTTACTTTGCTGTGCGTTAGCGTCCTTGAGCCAAACTTCAACTTCTTTGATTGCTGTCAGGGTTGCGGAGAGTTGCGCTCTAGCTTCATCAGCGCCGGCTTCGGCGGCCGCGATGCTCAAACTGACGGTCGAAGTGGCGACGCCCAATAAAAGCGCTGAGAACCACGCGCTGCGTTTTCGCTTGGTCGTGGCAATCGCCGCACTCATTACTGCAGTAAATCCTTGCCAGTCATTTCGGCAGGTATTTCGAGTTCGAGCAGTGACAGCAGGGTCGGGGCGAGGTCGCAAAGGCTGCCTTCGTCAATGAATTCTTTGCCGCTGCCTCCGACGTAGACGAGTGGCACAGGGCCATTCGTGTGCGATGTCAGCGGTTGTTTAGTCTCTTGGTCGAGCATTTGCTCTACGTTGCCATGGTCGGCGGTGATTAACAGCTCGCCATTCACTTCTTGAATCGCATCGACGATGCGCGCGAGACATTGATCTAGGGCTTCGACGGCTTTTACCGAGGCCTCGAAATCGCCGGTATGGCCGACCATGTCGCCGTTCGCATAATTACAGATGATTGCATCGAAACGTCGCGACACTATCGCCTCAACTAATTTGTCGGTGACCTCGAATGCGGACATTTCTGGCTTGAGGTCATAGGTTTTCACATCCGGCGAGGCGATCAGTTCACGCTCTTCGTTGATGAAGGGCTCTTCTCGTCCCCCATTGAAGAAAAAAGTCACGTGTGCGTATTTTTCTGTTTCGGCGATGCGCAGTTGGGTTTTACCCTGCTGTGCCAGAGTCTCTCCGAGCACGTTGACCAGTGCCTCGGGAGGATAGGCACAGGGCGCGGCAATATCATCAGCGTATTGGGTGAGGGTGACGAAGCTCGCGAGCTTAGGTTTGCGTGCGCGGCTGAAGCCCTCGAAGTCTTCGTGCAGGAATGCGCGGGTGAGTTCTCGAGCACGATCGGAGCGGAAATTCATGAACACGACCACGTCGTCGTCTCCAACAATCGCTGGTTGTCCGCCGACTACGGTGGGTTTCACAAATTCATCGTCTTCGTCTCTGGCATAGGCTGCCGACAGGGCCTCCTCGACGGTGGCGAAGTTAAAGTCAGCACTACCCTCAGTGAGTAATTTATACGCGGGTTCGACCCGTTCCCAACGATTGTCACGATCCATGGCGTAAAAGCGTCCGCACAAAGACGCGACGCGGCCGCGGCCACTCGCAGCGAGCAGGGCTTCAGTTTGCTGCAGTGATTCGAGGGCGCTGCGTGGCGGCGTGTCGCGGCCATCTAAAAAGGCATGCATATAGACGCGTTTCGCGCCTCTTGCCAGCGCCAGCGCCAACATGGCGTTGATCTGCTCATCGCTGCTGTGGATGCCTCCGGGTGAGAGTAGGCCGAAGACGTGCAGGGCCGAATCATTGGCGATGCTCGCGTCAACCGCTGCCGTAAGTACGGAATTCGATGCGAAAGAGCCATCCGCGATGTCTTTGTCGATGCGAGTGAGATTCTGGTACACGATGCGACCGGCGCCGAGGTTCATGTGTCCAACCTCGGAATTACCCATTTGCCCCTCGGGTAGACCTACCGCGAGCCCCGAAGTACGGATCAGTGTATGGGGCCGCTCACTCCAAAGCTTATCCCAGGTGGGGCTGTTGGCTGCGTGAATCGCATTGCTGTCGGTGGCTTCTCGGTATCCCCAACCATCGAGGATGAGGAGGAGTGCGGTCTTGTTCGCTGTCATAGTGGGCTCTGAATTGGGTTCTTGAGAAATTGGCGCTTGGCTGGGGCCTATTATCTGTTAAAGCGCTCTGCTTCTCTACTTCGGGTACGCAAAAGCTTATTTCTAGTCGGCGCCACCGTCGACTGTTTATGGGATGCCGGGGCGTGTATACTTGCGCACCTTATTTGCCCCACTACGACGAGTTAATCATGGCGCAGTTTCAAGAGTTTTTAGGCAATCATCCTATTCTGGCAGTCTGCTGGCTTGCTGCTTTTGCGGCGATCGTTGTGTATCAGATGCGGACTGGCACCAAGGGGGTCAGCGCTGCGCAAACGGTCGCGTTAATTAATCGAAGTGAGGCTATCGTCGTCGATATCCGCGATAAAAAGGAATTCGACGAGGGGCATGTTGTCGATGCGATTCACATGCCGCTGAGCAAGATTACGCAGCGTGTGGCTGAGTTGAAGAAGCAACAAGGCAAGCCGATAGTGGTCGCCTGCAAGCATGGCCAACAGTCTGGGGACGCCGTCAGGGCTCTCGAGGCCGCAGGGCATGACCCAGTTTATAAGCTCATCGGCGGCATGGCGGAGTGGCGAGCGCAGTCACTGCCTGTGGTAAGCAAATAAGTAAGATCAAGCCGGAGTGGCGCCTTAAGGGCGCGCTTTCCAGATTAATCCAGTATCAATGACTTAGACCAAGTAGGATCAGACATGGCAGAGAACGAAGAGAACACTCAAGTCACTAACGAAGCCGCCGCCGACGCCCAGCAAGCTGCGGGGCCTCAGTTCGCATTACAGCGTATTTATCTCAAAGACGCTTCCTATGAGTCGCCGCGCAGTCCACTCGTTTTCCAGAACCAGTGGCAGCCGAAGATCAATTTCGACATCAAGACCAAGAGTGAGAAAATACAAGACGGCGTTTACGAAGTGGTTTTGGTGCTCACGGTTGAAGCCGAGCTCGAAGAACAGCCAGCTTTCGTGGTCGAGGTGCAGCAGGCGGGAGTCTTCACTGCGAAGGATTTTGGCGATGAGCAGCTCGCTCAACTGCTCGCGACAGTATGCCCGAACATCCTCTTCCCCTATGCGCGCGAGGCAGTCGATAACCTAGTGATTAAGGGAAGTTTCCCTGCTCTGATGCTTTCACCGATTAACTTCGATGCGCTCTATGCCCAACAATTGCAGGCACAGGCCGAGCAAAAAGCGGCTTCCGAGCCTGCCAACTAGACTTAGCGTTCTGCTCCCTCGAAATTCAGCTGTCGCCATGCCTCATAGGTAACCAGCGCAGCTGAATTCGACAAATTTAGGCTCCTGCTGTCTGTCTTCATCGGTATGCGCAGGAGCCTTTCTTGTCCTAGGCTCTCTCTTATTTCAATGGGCAGACCCCGGGTCTCTGGTCCGAAGACTAGATAGTCCTCCTCGAGGTATTCGACTTCATGATAACGGCGAGTGCCCTTGGTGCTCAGACCGAAGATTCGCCCATTCTTAGCCGTTTCGAGGAAGGCGCTCCAGTCTTTGTGCAATTTTAGGTGGGCGAATTCATGATAATCCAGCCCAGCTCGGCGTAGCCGCTTATCATCGAGCTCGAAACCCATAGGCTGGATAAGGTGTAAACCGCAGCCGGTGTTCGCCGCTAACCTTATGATATTACCGGTGTTTGGTGGAATTTCGGGTTCGAATAATACGAGATTGATCATCTATTGGCCTGCGCATCAAATTGCATTTCGATATTTACCCTAAATTGCCCCATTAAAGGGTCGCTATTGTCGGCCCGCTAGTTTACAAGTAGAGCATGAAAAATTGTTAGGATTTCATGGATTTCCAATGATTATTCGTTTTGCTTCTAGAGCAATTCATAGGCGAAAAATCCTATAGAAAATACTACAATCTTCAAACAGACAGAAAGCGAAGCTGCGCATGAGGTGGTTAAAAAAACAGTCTAGAGAGCAGAGTCGGGTCGGCATAGTCCTTGGTGCCGATCATGTCACTCTTGCGCACGTCGAAAATAGGCAAGGCCGCCCGCATCTATTGAATTGTATCAGTGCGCCTTCGGGAGCTGAGAAACCGGCCGCCGAGGTTCTCGCCCGACTTGTGTCAGACCTAAACCTTAAGGGTAAGCTCTGTAATTTTGTGTTGGCATCCCGCGATTATCATTTGCATCTCATCGAAGCACCAGTCGTTGATGATTCTGAGCTGCGAGCTGCGGCGCGATGGAAAGTGAAAGACCTCCTCGATCATAAGCCCGAAGACGTAGTCATTGACTTATTTCGGGTGCCACACCAGGCCTACCATGGTCGAGACATGATTTACGTGGTTGCTTCTCCTAAGGTGAGGATTCAAGCCATTGTGGATATGCTGGAACGCTGCAATCTTCAAATTGAGAGTATCGATATTCCCGAGCTGGTGATTCGCAATCTAGCGACACAGTTCGTCGGTGATCAGAGTGGCGTGGCGTTTTTGGATCTTCGCAACAACGGCAGCACCATGAATATCACGCGTGGTGGTGAGGTCTACTTGAGTCGCCGAATCAACTCCAAGCTTGATGCGAATATTATGCAGTCTCCTAAGTGGCCAGAGACTAAATCGCGATTGGTGTTAGAGATACAGCGATCATTGGATTATTACGAAAGCCAAATGGGAATGCCGGCTATCGAGACGCTCATACTGGTGCAGCGTCGGTACGACGGAGTCGCGTTGGCTGAAGCGCTAAGCGACGAGCTTAATACCAAGGTCCAAATATTGGACCTAGAGAAGGGACTGAGCAGTGATGTCAGCATGCCGCCCAGTTTGCAACAGGTCGCGAGCATAGCTATTGGGGCTACACTGCGGCAATTCGGAGACCTGGGCGACATAACGGTAGAGTCAGTGTCATCTCGAGACGATGAGGTCGCCGCCTGATGCAACAGATCAATCTCTATCAAGATGAATTTAAAAAACCTTACGACCCCTTCACGCCCGAAATTATCCTCAAGTCTATTGTGGCGGCAACGGGGGTTTTATTCGTCGTTGCATTGGGATTTGAAGCGGTTAACTACAGCGCTGCACAGCGTGTTAAGCGGGCGGATAATGAGCTCATTCAACACGCACAAAAAAGCAGTGAATTGGCGAATGAACTCTCCGTGCGCAATCGGCAGGCATCGTTGAGTTCGACAGTCGCTTTGGCTGAAGCAAAGCTCGCCTCGAGCCAAGTTATTCGAGAATTTTTGAGCAATCTGCAGACGGATAATTTGCTCGGCTACTCTTTTCAGTTGAAAGACTTAGCTAGGGCGGCCGAAGAAGGGCTGCGATTGACCTCTTTCGAAATTTTTAACGGTGGATCTGCGGTTATTTTGCGCGGCGAATCGATCACATCTGATGCGGTGCCGCGATTTGTGCAAAGTCTGGAAGGGAGTGAAAGCGGACTTCGTAATGAGCGCTTCAGCTCCCGTATAGAGCGGCGCGACGTGTCGTTGTATACCTTTGAGCTCACCAGCTTGGACGCACAGCGAGATGAAGAACTCTGAATAATCGGAAGCGCTCGGGAATAGATCAGTAAGGCAGGATAGGCGGGGATGCAAGCCAGAATTAAATTGTTGAGAAAGCGAGTCGAAAACAACCTCGGTGCGAGATCGCGTACCGAGCGCGCGATCCTGCTCGCACTCTCCTTCGTGTTTATCTGGAGCCTCGGGTTTTTATTCGTGATTGAGCCGCTGCGGGTCTCGATTGCGGCGCATAATGCAGATGACTTAGCCGTCGCGGCAAAATTAAGAGTGTCAGAGAGCAACTATCAAGAGATGTTGTCTCTGATGGACAAGGATCCTAATGAGTTGTCTCGTGCTAGATTGCTTGTGGTTCTCGAACAACAAGAAAGATTAGATCAAGACATATCGGGATTGGCGAGAGATCTGATCCAGCCTGCGGCGATGACTCAACTGCTGATTTCGATGCTTGAGAATCAGCAGGGGCTCAATTTAGTGGGCTTTGAAAATTTAGAGGTCGAGGCTGTCAGTCTAGATGGCAATGAAGACCCCGTGGACAATCGGTTCCCTTCCGAAGGAGAGGTCAGGCCGTTGGCGAGCATCATCTACCAACACGGCATTAGAATAGATTTTGAGGGCGATTATTTCTCGACTCTCCAGTATTTGCTGTTTTTGGAGGAGATGTCCGAGAGCTTCTTCTGGGATTCATTGAGTTATGAGGAGCTCGATTGGCCGCTAGCTCACGTGCAGCTCGAGATACATACCTTGAGTACTGAAGAGGGATTTATCGGTGGCTAAATGCATCACTATGAGCGAAACAAAATGAGCGCGTATCGAGTATGGGCGGCAGCCATGTTTCTCGTGCTCACAATGGCAGCCACGATGCCCGGGAATGCCCAAGTTCAGATCGATGGGGAGCTGCTGAACGATCCGACACGGCCGATTAATGCTACGAAGCAGGCGATTTCGCAAAAAATGGAAGCGGTGAGAAAAGTAGAAGCGAAGGTCTATGCGGTAGGCTTTGTGCGGGTGAGTTCGAAGTCCTCTATCGCGATAGTAAATGGCGTACCGGTCGGTGTCGGAGATGAAGTCGATGGTGCGACTGTCCTTGCAATTACCGCAAACGGGGTCATGCTCAATGTCGATGGAAAAGAGCGATTAGTGGCACCCTATGGGTCGATTGTTTCGAGTTTCGAGTCCTACGACAATTAGTTGTCTGCTGTGAACAGAATAAAAGGTTTAAGAAGAAAAAGTATGACCCAAAACGGATTTGAAAACCGACAGGCTGAGTTTGTGAATAAGCACTCAGCGGCCATGGGGCTGGCTCTGCTTGGGTTGATCCTGGCTGGCTGTGCGACCCATCCAGCCTCAACGCCGGACACGGAAATTATTGGCGAAATTCAGAAAGTCTTCGATGATGCGATTGAAGGCCAACAACCCGAAGTAAGAACGCACGAAGGTGAAACAGATTTGTTGGCAGAACTCATGCCATCACTGTCGTTGGATGAAACGTTACTCACCCCGATTGAAGAGCGGATCACGATAGTCGCTCCCAACATGCCAGCGGCCGAATTCTTTAATTCACTCGTGGCGGGTACCGATTTGGGTGTCGCTATCAGTGAAGATGTAGATGCTGTTATCAACCTTAGCTTGCCTGGTGTAACAATCCAGGAAGCAATGGACACGGTCGCAGATTTATACAGCTTAGACATCACCCGTCGCGGCAATATCTACACCGTCCGTCCCGGGGGATTGCGAACAAAACAGTTCACGATTGATTACCTGAATGTTCAACGTTTCGGCAATTCCAATATCACGGTGAACAGCGGCAGTAATCAGAGCAATAACCAGAATTCTAATATTGGTGGCTATAACGCGGGTATAAACACAGGGCTAGCTGGGATCAATGGCAGTACCATAAGCGGGCTTACCGGACTCAACAGTGTCGGGAATCAAAATCTCGGTGGCTATGGTGGAATAGGTCAGGGCGGCATTGGGGGTGGCGCTGGCGGACAAATCTCGACCTCGACTTCAACCGATTTTTGGTCGGATTTAGAAACGGCAATCACGAATCTTATCGGCATCGAGAGTGCGGGTTCTACCAATTCGCAGAGTGTTGGCCAATTCGGACAATCGGGCAGTCGCAATCAGTCTACGGTGACCGAGGAAGGCAAAAGTGTATTGGTGCAGCCTCTGACCGGTATTGTGATCGTGACGGCATTGCCGAAAGAGCTCGAGCGTGTAGAGCAGTTTATCAACGCCGCGCAAGACAGCCTGAGGCGAGAAGTCATCATCCAAGTGCAATTCCTCGAAGTAGTGTTGAATAAGGGATTTCAATACGCACTCGACTTCAATACCTTCGGCCGCCAGGCGAATGATCCGATTACAGGTTCCGGTGCGTTTCGTGGCGACGCCGATGGCTTGCTCGGCAGCAATAATCAACAAGCAGCTGAGCTACTCTCTGGCGATGCGGGAATAGAGGGGATCTCTAATCCGCTGCAATTTAGCACCAATTTCAGTGATTTCGATGCAGTATTTCAGTTGCTCCAGACTCGAGGTACTACTCAGGTCATATCGAGCCCCCAGCTGCGCGTATTGAATAATCAGAAAGCTGTTTTCCAAGATGGCGCACAGGAATTTTTCCAGACACAGGCGGATACAACCACTATCGCATCGGTCAATAACACAACGACAAACGCCAATAATAATTTGCAGCAATTTTTCTCTGGGATATCGATGGACATCACGCCGCAAATTTCCGCGAACGGCAATATCACGCTTCACGTACATCCTATAATTAGTGCGGTCGATTCGCAGACTAAGAGTATCGCAGGGCAAGCAGTGCCGCTCGCACTC
>JALQUB010000023.1 GCA_023268635.1 Pseudomonadales bacterium | reverse complement strand
CGCAATCGCACCCGTATAGCGTCGGGCATTACCTTGTCCGCTTTGTTCTAGACTTGTCGCGATTAAGTGCTCAACGCCGAAGGCCTTAGCGATCGGCTGCGTGATGAATTCATTGGTCGCGGTAATGATCACGCATTCGTCGCCCGCTTCCTTATGGCTGTTTACGAGATCTCTGGCTCGCGGCAACATGATCGAAGACACTTTAGTCGCCACAAATTCGTCGCGCAAAGCGTCGAGTTCCGTAGGTGACATTGCCAAGATAGGCATGAGTGTAAATGCCACATAGCCGTGGATATCTAGCTCGCCCTGAAGGTATTGCTCGTAGTAGGCATCGTTCTCCGCTCTGTGGGCCTGTTCATCGACCAACCCTCGGGCTATGAGAAATTCTCCCCAAGCATGATCGCTGTCACCAGCGAGCAAGGTGTTGTCTAAGTCGAAGAGTGCCAATTTGGGTGGGGCGGAGCTCATGTTAATTCCTAAAGCGAGTTCGTCTGCGCGCATTATACCGATATCGCGCCGCTCATCAATCTATCTCACTGTATTTATTGAGGTATTTTAAACTCCACGCGAGTCGTGAATTGATCTGTCGGGCGCTTGTGTGAAACAATGGCGGAATAAAATTTTATAAGGTGATACCCGTGATCGACTCTGAAGGCTTTCGACTCAATGTCGGTATAGTGATCTGTAATGCGAAGGGCCAATTACTCTGGGCGAAACGCATTGGCCAAAGCTCATGGCAATTTCCTCAAGGTGGAATCAAAGAAAACGAGTCCCCGGAGGACGCGTTGTATCGCGAGCTTGAGGAAGAAGTAGGACTCGAAGAACAGCACGTCTGCTTATTGCATCAGACCGATGATTGGCTCCATTATCGCCTTCCCGAAAATTATATTCGACGGCACAAAGATCCTCTGTGCATAGGGCAGAAGCAGAAATGGTTTTTGCTCGGACTCGAGAGTGATGAAGACTCGATCGTGCTGAGCAAATCCGGCACACCTGAGTTTGATGACTGGCGATGGGTGAACTATTGGTATCCGGTCGAGCAAGTTATCGAATTCAAGAGGGATGTTTATCGTTCAGCGCTTGAGCAACTTCAGACGCCTCTCGAGCGTTATGTGGCAGCGGCTAAACGCTAAGCGAATTTTCTCGACATACTTTTCACCACGCCAGGGGCTACTCTCAGTATGCTCGATCAATTGCGCAGCATCGTACAAGAGGTTAATTCCGCACGCGATCTTAAGAGCGCGTTGGATATTATAGTCTCGCGTGTGCGTACTGCCTTAAACACGCAAGTCTGCTCGGTTTATCTGCTCGACAGTGACATTAACAGTCATGTGCTGATGGCTTCTGAGGGCCTAAAGGCTGAGTCTGTCGGCCGCGTGAGTCTGCAGGCCGGAGAGGGTCTCGTCGGTCTCGTTGCAAAGCACGCGGAACCCATCAATCTGAGTGATGCCTCCAAGCATCCTAGCTTCTTTTACTTACAAGATACCGGCGAAGAAGAATTCAATTCCTTTCTCGGCGTGCCAATTATTCACCATCGCACAGTCTTAGGTGTGCTCGTTGTACAACAGCGTGAACGGCGAAAATTCGATGAGGGTGAGGAAGCATTTCTCATTACGCTTTCTGCGCAGCTCTCTGGTGTCATAGCTCTCGCCGAGGCGACTGGTGCTATTCAAGGCCTAAGTCCGTCAGGACAAAAGACCGAGGACACAGTATTTCCCGGGGTGTCAGGTTCATCCGGTGTCGCGATAGGTAAGGCTGTCGTAGTATTTCCACACGCAGATTTGAGTCAGATCCCGCAGCGTCCGGCGAAAGATATCGAGCACGAGGTAACCTTTTTTAAGGATTGTCTCGATGCAGTGCGAAAGGACATCAACGATCTTTACGAAAAAATAGCCGGCCAAGTTGCGGAGGAGGAGCGGCAGCTCTTCAGTGTTTATGCGCGCATGCTAGACGATGCGGCTCTTGGCAATGAGGTGGTTGCGAGAATTCGTCAGGGCTACTGGGCTCAGGGTGCACTAGCGTATGTGGCGAATGAACACGTACGTACTTTCGAAGCGATGAGCGATGCGTATTTACGAGAACGAGCGATTGATATTAAGGACCTGTGTAGTCGAGTCTTGTTCTATTTGCAGGCGCGTGAACCTGTAAAGATCGAATACGATAAAAATACAATTCTCGTCAGTGAAGAACTGACTCCGTCGATGCTCGCAGAGGCGCCGAAGGACAAGCTCAAGGGTCTGATTTCCGTGAAGGGATCGGGCAACTCCCACGTCGCCATTCTTGCTCGTACGATGGGTATCCCCACCGTCATGGGCGCCGTTGACCTGCCCTATGCCCAACTTGAAGGCAAAAGCATTGTGGTAGACGGTTACCGTGGAGAGGTGATAACTAGTCCATCGAAGGGGTTACGCGCACGCTATCGCGAAATATTGAAGGAGCAGGATCAACTCGTCGCAGGTCTCGAGGGTATTAAGGATGAGCCATGTGAGACACTCGATGGCCATCGAGTGCAACTCTGGGTGAATACTGGATTGATGTCCGATGTAATGCAGTCATTGGATCAGGGAGCTGAAGGCATCGGCTTATTCCGTACCGAAGTTCCCTTTCTCCTGAGTGAGCGATTCCCGAGTGAACAGGAGCAGTATGAAATTTATCGAGAGCAACTCGCTGCGTTCGCTCCAAAGCTTGTCACCATGCGGACTCTCGATGTAGGCGGGGATAAGTCTTTAAGATATTTTCCTATCGAGGAAGCAAATCCTTTCCTAGGTTGGCGAGGCATCCGCGTGACACTCGACCATCCAGAAATTTTCATGGCACAAGTCCGGGCGATGCTGAGAGCGAGTGAGGGTCTCAATAATTTGCAGATCATGTTGCCTATGATTAGTAATGTGGCAGAGGTAGAGAAAGCTCAGCAGCTGATTAAAAAGGCGTATCGGGAATTGGTGCAGGAAGGGGTGGAAGTTTCTTATCCTCCTGTCGGCGTCATGATCGAGCTGCCCGCTGCGGTTTATCAAACTCAGACACTTGCACGCATGGTGGATTTCGTCTCGGTCGGCAGCAATGATCTGACGCAATACCTTCTCGCGGTCGATCGCAATAATCCGCGAGTGGCGAATCTGTATTCGGCATTCCATCCGGCCGTCATAGCGGCGCTCAAGCAAGTCGTGAAGGGCGCCAAGGCAGAAGGTAAGCCTGTCAGCATCTGCGGCGAGATGGCCGGAGACCCCGGCGCTGCGATGCTGTTGATTGCCATGGGCTTCGATGTCTTGTCGATGAACGCATCGACCTTACTCAAAGTGAAGGCGGTTGTTCGCAGCGTCTCTTTGGAAATCACAAAGGACTTGTTGGAACAGGTGAGTGAGCTAGATGATGCGCAGACAATTCGTAGTGCTATTGATATGGCGCTCTACAACGCCGGCGTAGATCGACTGTTGCGTACCTCTCGCACGCACTAAATCATAAATGTACTAACGGATGTTATTCGCTTCACGAATAGCTCTGCTTAGCGCCAATCCTCCTCGCTCATCCAGTGCTTCGCATACTGACTCGATATCTTTCTGCGAGCGATTTTGGCTGAGTTTGAACTTTGCTTGAATCTCATTGATCTGTATCTCAACACCGACGATGGCGTCTAACATGCTCACAGGATAATCGGGTATCCATGGGTTTTTCTCGTGGCGTTCATACTCATTACTGAGTGCGTCGACGACTTCTGCAAGGCGAGCTGGCTCCGAGAAATAGCTGACAGTTCCGTAGACATGGACGGCTTGATAATCCCAAGTCGGCACGCCGGGTTTGGTATACCAAGATGGACTGATATAGCCATGTGCTCCCTCGAAGGTAACGAGAACGTCGTTGCTGTCGCCATTAATAGCTTGGGGGTTCACTCGGGCGAGATGGCCTAAGAGAGTTTTCGCTTCGCTGTCGTAGAGAAAGGGAAGATAGCTCCCGCTTATTCGTCCATTGTGAGTGCTCAACAACTGGCCGAAGGCATTGGCTCTTAGGAAGTCATCGATGATGTGTTCATCTTCGACTTGGAAAGACGTGGGTGTATACATATATTACCTGCGTTAGCTCATGTGGAAGAATCGGCTACGATTCGCTCGGCCTAGGGAGTCAAAATTTCGTTCGTGAAAACGCAATAATCCTTGCTGATCTAGGACTAAGGCAGTGGAACAGAGCGTGCCATAGTCTCGCAGATCATTCTCTGCCGGCTCGTTTTCGATGAATAGTGATGACAGGCGCCGCTCGAGCGCCAGCGGGAGGCCCCGCGAAGGAAGGTCCTCATCTGCCGGTTTGCTGCGATCATCCATGAGCCGAATAAGCGCATCCGTCTCTAGGTCATGCGCATTGCTGATGAGTTCTGTGAATCGTTGTTTTCCTCGTACGAGCTTTGGCCATGGCTCATCAAGCACACCGTTTGAGAGTCCATAGATGCCTGGATTCAGAAGAATAGGGCCGGAGTTTGTCTCATCATTGGTGACATATAAGAGCGAGTTGCCGTCACTGAGTAACAGATTGAAGCCCGCGAAATCTTGCGCGTGCGAGGAGAGTGAGTCTGCATAGTCTTGTGCCGAAACACTGCTCGTCAGAAACTGTGTGGTGAGTTCTCCGCGGCTTCGGGTGCTCGCAGCGTCGGCTCTTCCACGCCTGTTGGTAATGGCGGCAAATCGCAGTTGGCGATTCTTCCTGTTGACGCCCAGCCAGGTGCCTCCCGCGAGCTCGTCTTTGCCCGCGAGCACACCATTCGGCCACAAGTGTGCTTGGGTAGTTTGGCGAGTGAAGAACTCATCGCGATTAGCAGCGACAACCAGTGGAAACTGGTCATGACTGCGGTGGGCTATGAAGATAAGACACATCGCATCATTTTACGCGCTTGGCGTGGCAGCACCAGTTCGTTATGCTCTCGGCTAGTGAAAAATTTGGCCGACCCATCGTTGCTACGGCTAGTAGATCAGGAGTTTCATGTTCACGCACCCACAGTTCGATCCGGTAGCAATCTCGTTAGGTCCGCTGAGTATTCATTGGTATGGCCTCATGTATATCGTCGCCTTCGCTGGTATCTGGCGCTTGGCGCTCTATCGTGCGCATCGCCGACCGGGTGAATGGAGCGATGAACAGATCGCCGACTTAGTCTTTTACGGAGCACTCGGCGCGGTCCTCGGCGGTCGTCTAGGATCAGTTTTCTTCTACAATTTTGATCGATTCCTCGCCGACCCGATCTGGCTCTTCAGGGTGTGGGAAGGAGGCATGGCCTTCCATGGCGGCTTGCTCGGTGTGCTCGCGGCATTCGCTTGGTATTCGCACAAGATCAATAAACCCTTTTTCGTGACCATGGATTTTGTTGCGCCCCTGGTACCATTCGGTCTGGGTGCTGGCAGATTGGGTAATTTTATTGGCGGTGAGCTCTGGGGTAGACCGACGGATTTACCCTGGGGAATGGTGTTCCCCTATGTCGATGCTTTGCCCAGACATCCCTCTCAGCTGTACCAATTCGCCCTCGAAGGCGTGGCATTAATGACGATACTTTGGTGGTTCTCGGCGAAGCCTCGGCCGCGTTGTAGTGTCACCGGCTTATTCGGTGTTTGCTACGGGCTGTTCCGTTTCATGGTTGAGTTTGTACGTCAGCCCGATGCCGATATTGGTTTCATCGCGTTCGGATGGCTTACCATGGGACAATCCCTTTCCCTGCCGATGATTATTATTGGTATGGCCATGATCGTTTACGGTTACCGAAAGCATCCAGTGTAAAAAAAGACGGAATCGAGTATGCAACAGTATTTAGACCTCTGCCGACGCATTGTCGAAAAAGGTGAATGGGTCGAGAACGAACGAACCGGTAAGCGCTGCCTGACGGTAATTAACGCCGACCTCGCATACTCGGTCGAAGACAATGAATTTCCAATTATTACGACGCGTAAGAGCTATTGGAAGGCGGCGATAGCCGAGCTCCTTGGCTATTTACGCGGCTACGACAATGCCGCAGATTTTCGCGCGCTAGGGACGAAGAGTTGGGACGCGAACGCGAATGAAAATGCAGCGTGGCTCGCCAATCCTGTGCGTCGTGGCGAAGACGATATGGGCCGAGTTTATGGTGTGCAGGGCAGGGCTTGGACGCGGCCCAATGGTGAGCCTCTGGATCAACTGCGCAAGATAGTTGATGACCTGTCGAATGGCTTAGACGATCGCGGTGAGATACTGACCTTTTATAATCCGGGCGAATTTGAGCTCGGCTGTCTACGTCCCTGTATGCACACACATACATTCTCGCTCTTGGCTGGGAGGCTCTATCTTACAAGCTACCAGCGTTCCTGCGATGTGCCGCTAGGACTTAACTTCAATCAAATACAAGTGTTCACCTTACTGGCCTTGATGGCACAAATTACCGGTCATAAGCCAGGTATGGCGTATCATAAAATTGTAAACGCACATATTTATGAAGATCAGCTGGAATTAATGCGCGACGTACAGCTTGCGCGCGAACCGTTCCCCGCGCCGACTTTGCAGATTAATCCGGACATAAAGAGCCTTGAAGATATAGAGACTTGGGTTACGCTAGACGATTTCTCTGTCGAGGGATATCAGCATCACGACCCTATCGCTTATCCATTCTCCGTTTAGACGCTGTTTGAGTTTATCGAAATGAAATTATCGCTAATCGTCGCCATGGCTGAGAATCGTGTTATTGGTCGCAACAACACTCTGCCTTGGCATTTGTCCGAAGACTTGAAATATTTTCGTCGAACAACAACTGGCCACTGCATAATCATGGGACGCAATACTTGGGAGTCGATCGGGCGTCCGCTGCCGAATCGCCGATCGATAGTGGTGAGTTCGAACCCGGATTATCGAGCGGAAGGGGCCGATGTAGTCACTAGTCTTGAAGCAGCAAAAGCATTGGCAGAAAAAATTAGTGAACAATTAGGTGTCGACGAAGCGTTCGTCATAGGTGGTGCTAGACTCTATGCCGATGCCCTGCTGCAAGCGGAGTGTTTCCACCTAACTCGGGTTCACGCTGAAGTCGAAGGAGACACACGCCTCCCCGAATTCGATGAATCACAGTGGCGAGAAATACATAGAGAGGAGTTTCAGGCAGAAGGGGATAACCCCTTCGCTTATAGCATCTGTCTTCTAGAACGCGTCTAAAAAATTAAACGGCCTTCAGAAAAATTTTAGACTTACGCTGCAGATTATAAAGTGCCTGTCTTTGTTCGGGCAGATCCGCGAGGGCGCCTTCTTTAAAGCCGTGATCGATAAACCAATGCGCCGCAACCGTGGTGAGCACAAAAATTCTCTTTATACCAAAGCCCCTCGCTGAGCGACTTGATGGCCCGAAGATTCTCACCATGGGCCTTTTCGGCTGAGGCCGAGGTGGGTAACTCGACGAGCCAGGCTTTTTGGTTCACGTCGTGGACCAGGGCGACATCTTTTTCTGCACTCGAGAGAGTTTGTGCACTCACAGCTTGGAAACCAGGGACAGCGCTGGTGGCCAGCGCCGATAGCATGAGAGCAGTGTTGGACTGTATCGCGGCGCTCAGATGGTCGGGTGGCTGCAGGACACCGTGGGCACGGTGCTCGATGCGGGGCTTGGAACCCAGGGCTTTCTCTCCGCCGATATGGTGAGCGAACCTCTGGTCGCCCGAGCTGGAGAGCT
>JALQUB010000088.1 GCA_023268635.1 Pseudomonadales bacterium | reverse complement strand
GCTTAATGCAAGCTCCCCGCGAATTCGCTAGCATCACTCACAGAGTCTAATAAAGAGAACTTCCGTGGAATCACCGAATCTAATACGCCGCCTCACGGACGAAGGGTCAACCCTCAGTAAGTCGGAAGCCAAAGTTGCGAGCTATGTACTGGACCACGCACACGATGTGATTAAAATGCGCATCGCCGACCTAGCGCGTAGCTCCAAAGTCAGTGAGCCCACCGTCATCCGTTTTTGCCGCGCTATCGGCTTCGACGGCTTTCAGGCGTTCAAGCTACAACTCGCCCAACAACTCGGAAGCGGGGGTGTTTATGCGCAGTTCGAGGTAACCGCCAAAGACACCGTGCTCGACCTCCGCAACAAGGTGTTCGACACGACCGTTGGCACGCTCATCACGGTTCGGGATGAGCTCGATCCCATCGCCTTAGAGCGGGCGATCAATGTCATTGCTCGCGCTAAACGCGTGGAGTTTTATGGCTTCGGCGCCTCCGGCTCAGTGGCGGCCGATGCCCAACACAAATTTTTCCGACTGCAGGTCTCTTCCGCTGCTTACACAGACCCCCACATCCAGCATATGTCGGCTATCTCCCTTGGCCGAGATGATGTCGTGGTAGCAATCTCACAGTCTGGTCAAACCGCGGCTCTATTGCAGAGTGTGAAGCTGGCGAAGCAAGCTGGTGCCACGGTGATCGGTCTCGCTCCTCGTGACACCGCGCTAAGTCAGGAATGTAGTATCCCAATTCACGTCAACATGAAAGAAGACCACCAGGCCTTCGTGCCGGTCTCGTCTCGTATCGCGCACTTGGTCGTCATCGACGTTATAGCGACAGGTGTCGCTCTCAAGCGAAAACAACCTCTCAAAGATCATCTACAGAAGTTAGAGACGAGTCAGCGAACTCTTCGAAAAGGTCGTGTCGTGAGAATAAAACCGGGACAGAACTAGTCTGGTTATTGAGAAATTTGTATCGTTTTGCATCGATTTCAAAATTGGGACGCCATTCTAGCGCTTGTTTTAATTCTGACAACTCCCTGAATTGATAGTATTTTTTGCAAATTGTCGAAAACCTCTTCCATCGCCTATCGTTGTCCTCTCCTCTACAGTCCTTCCTCGCATGTTTCTAGAAATCGAAGTTCTGACGATACAAATTGGGAGGGTGATGGAAAAACTTACTAATATCCTCCTCGGAAACTACAGGTAATTTTTATCTCTGCTTCTAGAAGTACTAACGATAAAGTAAGCATGGGACGAGTAGGCTTCAATGATAGACGCGCAACACATCTATAGAATGAAGTAACTAGCGAAGACTAAGCTGAAATTCGAATAGCACATTCTAAAAGCACTTTAGCAACGCACCCATTACTAACACGGGAGGCGTCAGTGCAGAGGAGTGACTATTCATGCCCAAATTGATGCTCACCCAAGCATTCGTAAAAAATGTCAGTGTGAGAACAGGCGCGGCTAGCGTCGATTACTATGACCAGCGCTTACCCGGCATGCTGCTCAAAATCCTCAATAGTGGTCGCAAGACTTACTATATCCGCTTCAAAGATCACGGTGGCACCACCGTTCAGCGCAAAATTGGCAACGCAATCATTCTCAAGCTTAGTGAAGCACGCAGTTTAGCGCGGCGCTATCTCGCGGAAATCGGCATGGGGATCGATCCCTTCACTACCGCCGTCATCGCATGTACTCCAACTATTAGAGAATTTGCCTATAACGACTACATACCCTATGTAAAAACCTACAAAAAATCCTGGGATATGGATATCTCGCGTATTCGTAATCACATACTCCCGCATTTCGGTGAGCGTTTAATGAACGTCCTCACGAAGCACGACGTCGTGGAGCTCATTAATCACAAATTTAATAACTACAAACCCGGCAGTATTAATCGAGTCATTATCCTGTTGCGGTATATGTATAACCTCGCCATCAAATGGGAGGTCGTCGGGGTCACAAAAAATCCGACCGCCGGCATTCCCCTTTTGAAAGAGAACAATCAAGTTGAACGCTTCCTGACAGCGCTCGAAGCCAAAGCGCTGCTGCGAGCAATAAAATACTCCCGCAATTCAATGCTACAGCACATCGTCCCCATGCTCATTTTGACAGGCGCTCGGAAGCGCGAGGTGCTGGATGCCAAATGGGAAGACATAGATCTCGACAGGGCGTTGTGGAGAATCCCTAATACGAAAGCGGGCAAGGCGCGTATAGTTCCCCTGTCGGATACCGCTGTAGAATTATTAAGAAAACTTCAAAACAAAAAGTGCTGCGATTATGCCTTCGCAAATCCCAACACGCGGAAGCCTTTTCAAAGCATTTACTATTCCTGGCACTCGGCGAGGCGAGATGCCGGGCTCGAAGACGTTCGAATACACGACCTTCGCCATAGCTTTGCCTCATTCCTAGTTAACGCAGGTCGAAGCTTGTACGAAGTGCAAACTCTGCTCGGGCACACACAGATAAAAACGACTCAACGTTATGCGCATTTATCTACCGCATCCCTAAGAAACGCATCGAATGAAATTTCCGCCGCTGTCCCTGAACTCAAATAATTCGCTATAAGAAATGCTGTGCGCTGTCCGCATTATTGAACGTAGACAGCACTAATAATTAGTGGCACAGTCTCCAAAGTCTTTTCAATTAACTAATAATAAGTCTAATAAAATGCGAATTAAAAACGGCAGCTCGAAGATCGCCCTTGGCACAGTGATTCTTTTTTCCCTCGCTTACTTTACCGTCCAGCTCGAGCCCGTACAGGATTGGGTATTACGCCGCGCTTTTTTCTCGGCCTCAGTTAACATGAATTCAGCACCTAAACCCGACGCCCTCAGCGCCTCTGTATGTGGTTCACGTTCTCCTATTCCGGATCCAAAACGAGCTGAGGCCTGCATCCTAGTCGAGGCCGGTGAACGCCTGTTCGTTATCGACACGGGGGACGGCAGTGTGGCTCGTCTTCGTCAATGGGCTATCCCTTTTAATAGAGTAGAGTCCGTTTTCATTACGCATCTTCACTCCGATCATATTTCCGATCTCGCCGACCTTCATCTCGCCACATGGGTATTGCAGAACCGACCCGGTAAGCTTCCGGTCTATGGCCCAAGGGGAATACAACAAATTACCGACGGTTTCGAGCTGGCCTATGGCATCGATTATCGATTGAGAAATTCACACCATGGCGATTCTATCGCGCCCCTAACAAATGCCGGCTTTGATGCGCACCCAATTGACGATAATGCCCTAACCCTCCTCGACGAAGACGGTCTCAAGGTCACCGCGTTTCTCGTCGATCACCCTCCAGTGATTCCGGCCTATGGCTATCGCTTTGAGTACAAGGGACGATCCTTGGTAATCAGCGGAGACACCAAAGAAACGCAGGCGATGATAGACCAGAGCCGTGGGGCAGACGTACTGTTTCACGAAGCGCAATCGAATGAAATGTTAAATCTGATGATTAACGCCGCGAATGAGAAGACGCTTAGCGCTAGCGCACAATTATTTGAAGACATTCAGAGCTATCATTCCACACCGGCAGAGGCGGCTGACATCGCAAATAAAGCTGATGTAAAACACCTCATCTACTACCATCTAACCCCGGCTCCGCGTAATTGGCTGATGGAGAAACGTCTTTTGAGGAATGCGATAAAAGTACGCCCCGACGATTGGACCGTGGCTAAAGATGGCACTAGGGTGACTCTCCCTGTCGGCAGCAGCGAAATTAAATTGGACTCACGCTAACGAGATTGCCAATCACTTCGCCTGATGGAATAGCACTGCGTCTCGGCAGGAGCACCTGATATAGGCAGAGTCGCAGTATAGCGATATTCAGCGCCTATTTTTGCGGCGGCTTTTTGGGAACGAATATTTGATTGGGCTATATGCAGCCAAACCTCATCGAAAACCTGAAATGCATGATCCAGCATGAGCGTCTTCATCGCGAGGTTCCACTCGCCACCCCAGTAATGATAATTCAGAAATGTGAAGCCTATCGACATCGAATTTTCGATATCCGGCGCAGGATAGTAACGCGAGCAACCAATAATATTGCTGCCAAGGTGTTCATCTATTGAGTTATCGATCGCAACCAAGGTCGAGCCGGTATCGAGAAGGTATTTAAAATAGGTCTCAAATACTTCACGCTGCCACCTGTCATGCTTCGGATGGCCCGCCCAAGTTTCAGGCGAAGACGCCGCAAGGTAGAGGCCTTCGAAATCAGCCTCCGCCAACGGCCGCATGCTGAGCAGACTTCCGCTCAGCCTTGGTTGTGTATCAAACGTCACTGAGCAGCGCTCTATCCTGGAATCCGATGCAGGGCACAAATTTTATTGCCCGATGGATCTCTGAGATAAGCGAGGTACATGCTGCCCGTAGATCCCTGACGAATGCCCGGAGCATCTTCACAACTTGTGCCACCCGCCGCGAGACCTGCGGCGTGCCATGCGTTGCCCTCTTCCTCACTCTTTACAGAGAAGCCCACAGTGCCGCCATTAGCAGCCGTAGCCGGCTTACCATCGAGAGGTTGGGTGATAGAGAAAACGCCGGTGGGTGTAACATAGAAATAGCGCAACGTGCCCGATGGACTGGTGTCTGGGGAACCCGGGCCTATGCCGAGCGCCCCAAGCGTCGCGTCGTAAAACTTTTTCGATTCTTCGATATCTGTTGCGCCGAGCATGATATGACTAAACATGGTCTACCTCTTCATTTGTTTTCAAATTTATCCGCTTAGTCTACCCCATAACCCAGAATCGGTGATAACGACTATTACTCACGAGAAGTAATCGATATAGGCGCGGATAAAACACCTCTGCAATAAGTTCTTACACAGACACCGCGGTTAAGGCGCTCGCGTTGCCCACAGGTCCTCGTAGGAAGGTGTTGAACGACAAAGTGATGCGCTCGTCCTCCGCCTCATTCTTACCCACATCGTGTTGTAAGCTAGAAGGAAATAAAATCAGCTGTCCATAAACCGGATCGAACCAGCGGCAATTCGCGTTGAAATCATTTAATTCAGAATAATTAAGTTCGAGTGGAAAAAGCGAATTGGTGCGGTGGAAGCGAATGGGGGGATGATTCTCTCCCTCACTCAAAAACATCACACCGCTTATCAGACTATTAGGATGGCAGTGCATAGGATGGAATTGGGAGGAACTGGCCCTGTTTAGCCAAGACTGCGTGATATAGATCTCGATCGATTCATCTAGTTTTAGCAGCTTTCTGGTATAACTCTGAATATTTTTATTGATAAATTCTTTAATATTTTTTAACGACTCAGCCTCGAGTATATCGTCAGACTTACTCATCGAATTGCCAATATTGTCTGTATATTCAGCTTCGTTAATGAATTTTCTTTCTTCCGAGCTTAGCGGATAGCGGGCGCTACAGACCATGACGGGATTAGAAAAGAGTGGTATTACTGCGCTCATATTTTTAAACCTTAGAAACTAAAATTTAAAAACAGAATTTACTTCTACCTCATTACTGCTACAGAACTACTTACTTCTCTTAAACGGGCAACTATCGAATTTTGTTTTTATTGTGTGTGCTTAATTTATATTTAATTACAGCACCGTCGATGCCGCGCTGCAATAAAACTATTATTTATTGCCACTAACTTCTCTTATTCAACGGTCACAGATTTCGCCAGATTTCGAGGATGATCGACATCCGTTCCTTTAGTAAGCGCGACATAGTAAGAGAGCAACTGTAAAGGTACCGTGAATACGATAGGCGCGAGAATCTCCGAACAGCTCGGTACGTTGATTACTTTAATGCGCTTTTCCGATTGATATTTAATGCTCTCGTCGGCGAAGACATAGAGTTTCCCTCCGCGCGCACTCACCTCGGATAGATTCGCCTTGAGTTTACCGAGCAAATCGTTATTCGGCGCCACTGCGACAACCGGCATTTTATTGTCTACCAAGGCGAGAGGTCCATGCTTGAGCTCGCCCGCGGGGTAGGCCTCCGCATGAATATAAGAAATTTCTTTTAATTTCAGCGCACCTTCTTTGGCGACGGGATATTGAATTCCGCGTCCTAGGAAGAGGCTATGATGTTTATCGCTGAACTGCTTCGATATAGTCTTGATCTGTCGATGAAGACCCAGCGTCTTTTCGATGACGTGTGGCAATTTATGTAATTCTTTGACGAGCTTTTTTTCCTTCTCCGCACTAAGCCCTGTACGCCGAGCAAGCACAATCGCCATGACCAATAGAATAGCTAGCTGCGTAGTAAATGCCTTAGTCGATGCGACACCTATCTCCTGACCCGCCATCGTCAACATACTAATGTCAGACTCACGCACCAATGAACTCGTCGCGACATTACAAATAGCGAGCGATGCGACATATTTCAATTTCTTCGCATAGCGTAATGCGGCAAGCGTATCGGCCGTTTCACCCGATTGAGAAATAGTCACGAACAGCGTGCCGGGTTGCACGATAATATCGCGATAGCGATAGTCGCTGGCGATATCGACCTGACAAGGAATTTTCGCGATGGATTCTAACCAATACTTCGCCACTAGGCCCGCGTGAGAGCTGGTTCCACAAGCGACGATCTGCACCGACTGCACCTGATCAAATATTGCCGGCGCTTCTATACCGAATGCCTGCTCAAGAACAGACGTTTTGCTGACGCGCCCATCTAGGGTTTCCTGAATCACCCGTGGCTGTTCAAATATTTCTTTCAACATGAAATGTTGATATTGACCTTTCTCGGTATCGCCTGCTTGGTGTAACACGGTAGTAATTTCGCGCTTCACCTTTTTCGATTTGTGCCAGATAGAGATTTCCTCACGCTCTATCTGCGCGATATCGCCTTCTTCTAAATAAATGAAGCGATCAGTCACCTGACCCAGAGCGAGCGGGTCTGATGCGACGAAATTTTCGCCAATGCCCACGCCTATAACCAAGGGACTCCCACTGCGGGCGACGATAAGCTTATCGGGCTCATTGTTGTCGATGACACACAAGCCATATGCACCTTCCAAGCGTTTAACTGTTGCTTTCACCGCCTCCAATAAGGAATCGCCTTTGACGCGTCTCTGATGAATGAGATGCGCAATGGTCTCAGTATCCGTATCACTCTCGAATCCGTAGCCCTCTTTAACAAGTACGCTACGTAAAGCTTCGAAGTTTTCGATGATCCCATTATGCACAAGTGCGATATCTTCGCCTGAACGGTGCGGATGAGCGTTAGTGACAGAGGGTTTGCCGTGCGTTGCCCAACGCGTATGAGCGATGCCGACGCGACCACTGAGCTTCGATGATTTAACCGCACTTTGCAGCTTATTCACTTTGCCTACAGTTTTCACGGTGTCTATAAAAGGATCGCCATTCTTCTTCTGTGAGATTAGTGCAATGCCCGCGGAATCGTAGCCGCGATATTCGAGGCGCTTAAGTCCCTCGAGTAAAATCTCGCGAACTTCCCTCTCGGCAATAGCACCGACAATCCCACACATAATTTAATCCTTTTTTACAGCTGTTTTTGTTGGTCTCTTCCAGCCAGCAATATTTCGTTGCTTGGTGCGCGCTACTGCTAGATTGGCAGCAGGGACATTGCAATTGACCACAGATCCTGCAGCGACGAATACGCCGTCCGCTAATTCAACTGGCGCGACCAGCACGCTGTTGCTACCCACAAACACATCGTTACCCAATGTTGTTAAATGTTTATTCGCTCCATCGTAATTGCAGAAAATTGTACCCGCTCCGATATTAACTCCAGAACCTACTTCTGCGTCACCGATATACGCCAAATGATTCGCTTTACTGCCTTTACCAATATGGGCCTTCTTGGTCTCCACAAAATTTCCCACTTTAACCGATTCTTCCAAAACGGTTCCTGGTCGGAGTCTCGCATAGGGTCCGATTACCGCATGCTCGCCGATTATCGCGCCGTCGACGATCGTGCCGGGCAGCAGTGTGACGCCATTACCTAATGTCGCATCTTTAACAATGCAGTTTGCACCGATAGTCACGCCATTACCAATAACCACTTTCCCCTCTATGAGGACATTGATATCCAAGCTGAGATCTTTGCCATAGCTTAGGTCTCCTCGTATATCCACACGAGTTGGATCCATAACGGTCACACCGGTGGCAAGTAGGCCCTGCGCCTGTATCATTTGATAGTGTCGTTCGAGGACACAGAGTTGGAGCTTGTCGTTCACACCCTGCACCTCGTATTCGTCTCCTGTCGTGATTGATTCCACGGTCATACCGTCGGCCACGGCCATCGCAACGATGTCAGTAAGATAGTATTCGCCCTGTGCATTCTCATTGCCGAGACGAGATAACCAGTCTTTCATTCTGTTACTCGAAGCAACGAGAATGCCGCTATTCACTTCGTTGATGCCTCTTTGTGATTCCGTAGCGTCCTTCTCTTCGACGATAGCCTGTAGCTTATGATCAGCATCTCGCACGATCCGACCGAGTCCTTCCGGATTCTGGGTAAACAACGTGAGCACCCCTAGGGCACTACCGTGGCTTGCTTCTATCAACTCCAACAAAGTTTCGTGACTCAGCAGCGGGACATCGCCATAGAGCACGAGCACACGATCTTCATCATCGCATGCCGGAATATTTGGCATCGCTTGCTGCACCGCGTGACCGGTTCCCAGCTGCTGCTCCTGGCAAACAAATTGGATTGCGTCGCCGCTCAAGCCTTCTGCGCTTTCATAGTCAGCGAAATGTTGCTCGATAATCTCGGCGCCGTGACCCACAACGAGATGAACTGCGTCGGCCTTCAAGATTGATGCGCAATCGACAACATGCTCAACCATGGGTTTGCCTGCAATGCGATGCATTACCTTCGGAATATCCGAGTTCATTCGTGTGCCTTTGCCGGCAGCAAGGATGACTACATCGAGTCTCATAACATGCTCACTTAATTTCGGTTCTCTCTGCCTTAGTTTATCGGCACTAACGCTGATAACGATGACAATAATAGGAGAAGAATAAAAGCCAATACGAAAAAAGGGTAGCTCTCGCTACCCTTTTCTGCTGATTTTTTCTTGGCTAATGCATTCGATAATTAGCGTCTGTGCTGTCGTAAAGCCCTGAGCTGAGCCGCGGCTTCTGCGATTCGCGCAGCAGCGCTACCGTAGTCGAAGTCGGCCTGGCGATCTACAATTGCCTGTTCAGCGTCTTCAATTGCCTTCAGTGCTGCAGCTTCGTCGAGATCTTCAGCTCGTTCGGCTGTATCCGCCAGCAAGGTAGTAACGCCCGGCTGTACCTCTAGAAAACCACCGGAAACGTAGAAAATTTCTTCCTCGCCGCCTTCCATCGTTAGCTTAACAGGGCCGGGGATGAGCTGCGTTAACAGCGCGGCGTGTCCAGGTACGATACCGAGGTCGCCTTGCACTCCTGTTGCCACGATCATCTCGACAGAACCGGAAAAGATACTCTTCTCAGCACTAACGATATCGCAGTGTAGGGTTGTGGCCATAATCTTATGCTCTCTTTAAGCTCTTCTGAGCTCTCTCAACATTCTTGCGCTCGCTGAGCAACGACTCTACTTAAGAGTCGCCGCCTTCTCAACAGCTTCTTCAATCGTTCCGACCATGCTGAACGCTTGCTCAGGAAGGTGATCATATTCACCCGCCAAAATACCTTTGAAGCCTTCGATAGTGTCTTTCAAGGACACGTATTTGCCTGGTACGTTAGTGAAGATCTCAGCAACCGTGAACGGCTGTGACAAGAACTGGCTGATGCGACGTGCACGGCCCACTGTCTGGCGATCTTCGTCAGAGAGTTCGTCCATACCGAGAATCGCAATAATATCTTTTAGTTCTTTATAACGTTGCAGAACTGTTTGTACGCCACGAGCCACTTCGTAGTGCTCTGTGCCGATAACCAGAGGATCGAGCTGACGCGAGTTCGAATCAAGCGGATCCACCGCAGGGTAAATACCGAGTGATGCGATATCACGCGAGAGTACAACTGTCGCATCCAAGTGAGCGAACGTTGTTGCTGGTGATGGGTCAGTCAAGTCATCCGCAGGTACGTATACCGCTTGAATTGAAGTAATTGAGCCGTCCTTCGTTGATGTAATGCGTTCTTGTAGCGCACCCATTTCTTCAGCGAGAGTAGGCTGATAACCCACCGCAGATGGCATACGACCTAAGAGAGCCGAAACCTCTGTTCCCGCGAGTGTATAACGGTAAATGTTGTCGACGAACAGGAGTACGTCTCGACCTTCATCGCGGAACTGTTCCGCCATGGTAAGACCCGTGAGTGCAACGCGGAGACGGTTACCGGGTGGTTCGTTCATCTGACCGTAAACCATCGATACCTTAGATTCGCCTTCGAGATCGATAACGCCAGATTCCTGCATCTCGTGATAGAAGTCGTTACCTTCACGAGTACGCTCACCCACACCTGCGAACACCGACAAACCACCACGGGCTGTTGCGATGTTGTTGATGAGTTCCATCATGTTTACCGTCTTACCCACACCGGCGCCGCCGAGTAATCCCACTTTACCGCCTTTCGCGAATGGGCAGATCAAGTCGATAACTTTAATGCCTGTCTCGAGGATCTCGTTGTTAGCAGAGAGCTCTTCGTAAGTTGGCGCCTTACGGTGAATAGGCATGCGTACCTTCTCACCGATTTCACCGCGCTCGTCGATAGGACGACCGAGTACATCTACGATTCGACCCAGAGTTTCCTGACCAACCGGTACAGTAACAGGAGCACCTGTGTCTTGGACGTTCAAGCCACGACGCAGACCCTCTGTACTACCCAGAGCGATCGTGCGAACGATGCCGTCGCCGAGCTGCTGTTGTACTTCGAGTGTAATCTCGGTGTCATTAACCGTAAGGGCATCATAGACCGCAGGCACGCTCTCACGTGCAAACTCGACGTCAATAACAGCTCCAATAATCTGAACGATTCGACCGCTACTCATGTTCGGTTCCTCTATATCTTAAGCACTAAATTCTATTAATTAAAAAATCAGTTCGTACACGCCTTTAAACGGCTGATGCACCACCGACGATTTCTGAAAGTTCTTGCGTAATCGCCGCTTGGCGCGCCTTGTTATAAACCAACTGCAAATTATCGATAAGGTCGCCCGCGTTATCAGTGGCGTTCTTCATCGCGATCATTCGCGCGGCCTGTTCACAGGCGTTGTTTTCTACGACGGCTTGGTAAACCTGAGACTCGATGTAGCGATCTAATAAGCCATCGAGTAACTCTTGAGCATCGGGCTCGTAGAGATAATCCCAATATCCTTTAAGCGCGTCATCGTCTGAAGGCTCTAAGGGCAGTAACTGCTGAACCATAGGCTTCTGAGTCATCGTGTTGACAAAATCATTGCTCACGACGTGCACCTGATCGAGCTCACCATTCTCGAATTTATCGAGCATGACTTTAACCACGCCGACGATATCCGCCGCTTCAGGTGATTCACCAATATCACGAACAGAGGCAAGCACATTGCCCCCGAAGCTCTTGAAGAAGTTCATGGATTTTGCGCCTATCGCACAAATATCCACTTCCACTCCCGCTTCTTTATTCGCTTTCATTGCCAGCATAGTTGTCTTAAACAGGTTAGTGTTTAAGCCACCACACAGGCCACGGTCCGTTGAAACCACAATATAACCGACGCGCTTAACTTCTCGCGTGTCGAAAAACACATGGTGATACTCGGGTGTCGCGTTCGCAATATGGCCAATTACCGCGCGGATGCGCTGAGCGTAAGGCTTGCCCAGTTCCATGCGATCTTGTGCCTTGCGCATCTTACTAGCTGCGACCATTTCCATCGCACTAGTGATTTTCTGAGTATTTTTAATACTCGAAATCTGCGTTCGTATTTCTTTTCCGACAGCCATTGCTCAGTTGCTTCTCTTAGTTGACAGTGAGTGCATCACTCGCGTTCTAAAACGCGAGCACCGCAGGGCTTACCAAGTTTGAGTCGACTTAAATTTCTCGAGAGCCGCTTTAAACTGTGACTCGAAATCGTCGTTCCAATCGCCTTTCTCGTTAATGCTCGCCATCAACGCCGCTTCTTCGCTATTCATGTAAGACAGCAGTGAGGCTTCGAAGTCGAGTACCTTATTGAGTTCGATATCTTTCAAATAACCGTTGTTCGCGGCGTAAATTACGATACCCATTTCGGCGACTGATAGAGGCGAATATTGCTTCTGTTTCATCAACTCAGTAACGCGCTGACCGTGCTCGAGTTGTGCACGAGTTGCTTCGTCGAGATCTGATGCAAACTGAGCGAACGCCGCAAGTTCACGATATTGAGCGAGGGCAATACGAATACCACCACCGAGTTTCTTAATAATCTTAGTCTGTGCTGCACCACCCACACGTGAAACCGAAATACCTGGGTTCATCGCAGGACGAATGCCTGAGTTGAAAAGGTCGGTTTCGAGGAAGATCTGACCATCTGTAATCGAAATTACGTTGGTTGGTACAAACGCAGAAACGTCACCCGCTTGCGTTTCGATGATCGGCAATGCAGTCAATGAGCCTGTTTTGCCTTTAACTTCACCATTAGTAAACGCCTCAACATACTCTGCACTTACTCGTGATGCGCGCTCGAGTAGGCGTGAGTGTAAGTAGAAGACGTCACCAGGGTATGCTTCTCGACCCGGCGGACGGCGAAGCAAGAGTGAGATTTGGCGATAAGCTACCGCTTGCTTTGAAAGGTCATCATAGACAATCAACGCATCTTCACCACGGTCGCGATAGTATTCACCCATCGAACAGCCCGCATAAGGAGCGATAAACTGCATCGAAGCAGGGTCGGATGCTGTCGCAGCAACAACGATCGTGTACTCAAGAGCGCCATGCTCTTCAAGCTTCTTCACAACGTTAGCTACCGACGAAGCCTTTTGACCCACAGCAACGTAGATACACTTAATGCCTTTGCCTTTTTGGTTAATAATCGTATCGATCGCAACCGCTGTTTTACCAACCTGACGGTCACCAATAATCAACTCACGTTGACCACGTCCAACTGGTGTCATGGAGTCGATAGACTTGAGACCGGTTTGAATTGGTTGGTCAACTGATTTACGCGCAATAACGCCCGGTGCGATTTTCTCAACCGGCGCGGTGAGTTTCGCTTCGATAGGACCTTTACCATCAATTGGTTTACCTAGCGCGTCGACAACACGTCCTTCCAGTTCTGGACCAACCGGAACTTCTAGGATGCGCTGCGTACAACGACAAGTCTGACCTTCCGCAAGCGCGAGGTAGTCACCCAAAACCACGGCACCGACAGAGTCGCGCTCGAGGTTAAGTGCCATACCATAGATGCCGCCTTCGAACTCGATCATCTCACCGTACATCACGTCGGCTAGACCATGGATGCGGATAATACCGTCGGATACGCTGACGATTGTGCCTTCGTTTTTCGATTGAACCGAAACGTCGAGGTTATCGATGCGCTGTTTGATAATTTCGCTGATTTCTGAGGGATTCAGTTCTTGCATGCTTATTTCCTAGATCCTGACGTGTTCAGGAATTTATTGATTCGGCTAATTTCTTGAGTTTGCCACGAACCGAGCTATCGATAACGGTATCGCCGGCACGAATAATCGCGCCTCCGATCAAGCTTGGGTCTACGCTGGCAACCAGCTTCACTTCTCGGTTCAGGTTCTTCGTCAGCGCGGCTGCAAGTGCGTCCACTGTCGCACTATTTACCTCGAAGGCGGTAGTGACCATTGCGTCCACCGACTTCTCTTGCTGAGCGCGAAGCGCCTCAAATAACTCGACGATCTCGGCGATCAACGTAAGGCGGCCGTGATATGCGAGCACCCTCACTACATTTTGCGCCGGAGCGGTCAGTTCATCACCGAACAAATCGATAAGACGCTGAGCCTGCTCTTCTGCCGTGATAACAGGCGAAGAAAGCAAAGTGGCAACGCGCTCGTCTTTACAAACAAACGCAATCTGCCTCAGCATCTTCGACCAACCCGCGAGATCGTTGCTCTCTGCGGCGACTTGGAACACGGCTTTCGCATAGGGCCGTGCGAGAGTTATTGGTTCTGCCATGTGTGAAACCTGGTTTTTAACCTAGTTGTGCTCAAGAGTTTTCTCTTGGGCTTTGGCTCAGCGCTTCCTAAATTCTAAACAGTCGGCGCGTTAGCAACTCAATTTTAATGAACTACAGAGCGACTAGAGCTCTGACGCAAGTCCTTTGAGCAGCTCTTCATTAGCAGCTTGGTCGATAGACTTCTGCAAGATCTTCTCGGCACCCGCAATCGCGATAGTGGCAACCTGCTCACGCAGCGCCTCTTTTGCACGATTCGCTTGCTGTTCGATTTCCGCATTCGCTGCAGCAATCAAACGCTCGCCTTCTGCTCGGGCCTGATCTTTGGCTTCTTCGACGATCTGGTTCGCACGTCGTTTCGCCTGATCTACAATCTCAGCGGCTTCGCGCTTCGCAATCTCTTTATCTTCACCAGCCTTTTCTTGAGCGGCGGCGAGATCGAGCTGTGCGCGTTCAGCTGCTTCAAGACCATCGATAATTTTCTTACGACGCTCTTCGAGTACAGCGACCAGAGGTGGCCATACCACTTTCATGCAGAAGTAGGCGAAGACCGCAAATGCGATGCTTTGACCTATAACTGTTGCATTTAAATTCATTCTTTCGCTCCTTTCTGGTGGGGGCTTAGTCCCAACCTAGATACGGTTAATTACCCGATGAAAGGATTAGCGAAGATGAACAGGAACGCGATACCAACACCGATGATGGAGATAACGTCCACGAACGCCGCAACGAGGAAGAATTGTGTTTGTAGCTTTGGCGCGAGCTCTGGTTGACGAGCTGAACCTTCGATTAGTTTGCCGCCTAGACTACCGAACGCTACCGCGGTGCCAGCACCACAGATACCGAAAATAATAGCTGCCGCGAGTAGAGTCATTGCTTCAATGGTCATGTTTGTCTCCAAGTTTTGCTTTCTTGTGGAGCCAGTTGGCTCCGGGTTTCAGTGGTTTGGGTCTTGCTTTTTCTTTACTTAAATTACTCTTTTTTAGTGATCAACCTGATGTGCTTGGTTCAGGTACACAATCGTGAGCATCATGAACAGGTAAGCCTGTAGCGTGATAACCAAGATATGGAATACAGCCCAAGCGAAATGTAGGGGCAACTGATACCAGCCGAGCAGGGCGATTACTAAGAAGATAACTTCGCCGGCAAACATATTGCCGTAGAGTCGTAATGCCAGTGATACCGGCTTGGCGAAGAATCCTGGCAACTCGAGCAAAAGATTAAGAGGCGCGAGATACCATTTTGGAAAAGGATGCATTAAGAAATCATTAGCGAAACCAATAGGTCCCTTCATCTTAAGGCTGTAATAAATCACCATTAGGAATACAGCAGTCGCAAATCCTAGCGTGATATTTATGTCGGTTGTAGGTACTGCTTTGAAGAAGAGGTGGGAATCACCGGCAACTGTTTGAGCGAAGAGGGGGATCCAATCGACTGGCACAAGGTCCATCGCATTCATTAAGAAGATCCAGCTAAACGTCGTTAAAGCCAGTGGCGCAACAAATTTATTCTTAGCGTGGAAGGCGCCATCTACGCTGTCGATCACAAACTCTACAATCATCTCAACGAAGTTTTGGACTCCGCCCGGAACACCCGAAGTGACCTTCCGAGAAACGAGATAATAGAAGACCATAAAGAACACACCGAGAATCATCGAGATGAGCATCGTGTCTACGTTAATCGCCCAGAACCCCATTTCTGCAGCTTCTTCAGGAGAATGTGCAAAACCCCAGTGGCCATCTACTTTGCCATAGGTGAGGAAACCTAGGTGGTGAGAGACGTACTCAGTGCCCGTCTGGGCGACGGCAGCGCCGTGTGCTTCAGCCATAAGTCACTCTTTCTTCGTTTCGAGTCGATAAATTTTCGTTACTTAGTTTCGTTTACTGCTTTGTTAGTTTGTAGGCGCCATAAATACCCGCGCAATGTACAACTAAGAAGCCTGCAAACACCCAAATGGGTGAAACGGGCTCGATACTAGTGAAGATCAGCGCAAACCCTGCTGCCATCAACCCTAGCTTAATCGCCTCTCCCTTAAAGACAGAGGAGATCATCTGCTCCGTAGCACGTGCGCCACGGTGCTCAAATGTTTTGTACGCGAAATACGCGCCGGGTATCGCACTAACCAAGCCTCCCAGGAAGGCTGAATAGGCGTTAACCCACTTGTCGTCACCCGCCGTTACCCCTACCAGTACAGCAACTACAACTGCGACGGTAAACTGAAGCACTATCACTCGGGTAAATGGTGGCGGCTTGATAGTCGACACAGCCCTAATCTCTCTTGTGGCGCAGGTTTTCACTACTGCGCGGCCCTTACAAAACCCCAACAAAAAAACTCAAAATTACGAGTAATAACACTAGCTTGGGGCGAGATTCGGCCGGGTTTAAGCTAAACCAAGGCGCGTATTATAGAGAGCTTAGGCGTTTTGTTCAACTCAGATACACGTGAGAGCTAGGAAAATTGGGCAATTCCAGCGATTTCTTGTTCTCACGCAAAATATCCTCTTTCGATTACTTAATATGCGCGAGAATTCCGTCTAATTCATCTAGGCTATTGTAATTTAAGATTAATTTCCCAGAACCCTTGGCCGTGTGCTGTACCGATACCTTGGCTCCCAGCTTTTCAGCCAGTGTTTGCTCTAATTGCTTAATATCGGCGTTGACCGGCGCTGCTGTCTTTTTAGAAGGACCCGCAAGCAGCTTCCGCACCATGGCTTCAGTTTGGCGCACCGAAAGCCCGCCTCCCACCACATTACGCGCGGCCTGTGTTTGTTGAGCTTGCGGCAGGGCGAGTAGGGCGCGTGCGTGGCCCATTTCTAAATCACCCCGCTCCAGCATAACTCGCGCATCTAGACTGAGATTGATAAGGCGCAGCAGATTAGTCACTGTAGTCCGTGACTTTCCTACGGCATTGGCAACTTGCTGCTGGGTCAGTTCGAATTCGTCTTGCAGGCGTTTGAGAGCGACAGCTTCCTCAATTGGATTGAGGTTTTCACGCTGTATGTTTTCGATAAGCGACATGGCGATCGCCGCATCGTCCGGCACGGGTTTAATAATCGCAGGTATCGAATCCAATCCGGCTAGCTGAGACGCTCGCCACCTGCGTTCGCCCGCTATGATTTCATAGCGCGAAGAGGAGATTGGACGGATAACAATGGGTTGCATAACACCTTGTTGTCTAATCGATGCAGCGAGTTCGCTCAATGCTTCTTCATGCATGTCCGTGCGTGGTTGGTATTTTCCGCGCTGGATGAGATCAACAGGGATGTGGCGAAGCTCACCATCGAGAGGGGTGTTTGACTCATTACCCTCCGCCTTAGTGGTGTCTGCTTTTGATGCGCCTGTTGTGGGCTTGTTCTTTTTTCCTGCTGAGAGGAGGAAATCCAAACCTTTACCCATTCTCTTGCCTTCTGCCATGTTCTCTTAACCCTGCTGTGTCGTTGGTGTCTCATTCGAGAGCTGGTCGCTCCGACGGAGTATCTCGCCCGCTAGCGCTAGATAGGAAATCGCGCCTCGAGATGACTTATCGTATTTTATAACTGGTAGTCCAAAACTGGGCGCCTCGGCCAATCTGACGTTTCGAGGAATCACTGTCCGATAAACTCGATCACCGAAATGTTGGAAAAGTTGGCGGTTTACTTCGATCGTTAGCCTATTCCTAGGATCGTACATTGTGCGAATAATGCCTTCGATATGGAGTTCTGGATTAAGGTGTTCCGCGATTTTTTCAATCGTATCCATCAATGCCGCCAGACCTTCGAGCGCGTAATATTCACACTGCATAGGAATGAGAACACCTTGTGCCGCGACCAGCGCATTAATCGTTAACATATTTAACGACGGTGGGCAGTCGATAATCATGTAGTCATAATTTTCGCTTTGTTCATCAAGCAGGGATTTGAGTCGAAATTCTCGTTCTTCCATCGTGAAGAGTTGCGCCTCTGCGGCAACCAAATCACTATTTGACGGAAGTAAATCATAACCAGCCTCATCCGCAGTAACGACGACCTTCTCAAAGGGAACACCATCAACTAATGCATCATAAAGTGTTAACTCTAGTTCGGATTTATCAACCCCACTCCCCATGGTCGCATTACCCTGTGGATCGAGGTCTATTAACAAGACTCGATTACGGGTAGCCGAAAGCGAAGCAGCAAGATTGACGGAAGTCGTTGTCTTGGCAACGCCTCCTTTCTGATTCGCAACGGCGAATATCTTGCTCACCTTCTTTCCCCTTTAAATGTTCTTAGCTTAACTCTGCTCTTGATAAGAGCACGAGATGGCGTTGAGAGTCTATGTTAGGAATCACGAGTTCAATGACCTCTTCGATTTTTACACTTTCATCAAGTTCATCGATCTCATCTTGCGGGTATACGCCTTTCATTGCCAATAACTTTGTCCCCCCCATCAACAGAGTAGGAATCATATCAACGATTACCTTTAGCGTAGCGAATGCACGACAAGTGACTAAATCGAATTCATCCTCCGTAGAGGTCAAATACTCGTCAACTCTCGCATTTACAACTTCGACATTGTCTAGGCCAAGGGCCAGCTTCGCCTGGAAGAGAAACCGCGTTTTTTTCCCATTACTGTCTAATAAGACAAACTTCGTCTCTGGGTTCGTGATAGCCAGGGGAATCCCGGGTAGGCCAGCGCCGGACCCAATATCGAGAATTCTTGCCGGTCTATCAGGATTAATCGATGTCTTACGGTAACCACAATGGGGCAGCACCGCGAGACTATCGAGTAAGTGTAAGGGCACCATATCTTGAATCGCCGTCACACCCGAAAGATTGAAACTCTTATTCCATTTCACCAAGAGATGTAAGTAGTGTAAAAGCTTCTCTTGCTCATCTGCTGACAAATCAAGTCCAAGCTCATTGATTCCCTGTGCTAATGCTCGCTCAATTCGATCAGCCATAATATCAGTGCTCAACCACTCAACCTACTTGGCATGAGGGCTTAGTCACATTCGTCGATGACTTCGCCTTTTTAAGATATACCAAAAGCAGTGATATCGCTGCTGGCGTCATGCCTGGAATACGAGAGGCACGCGATAGATTTTCAGGTCTAGCGGAAATTAACTTTTGCTTTAGCTCATTAGAGAGTCCTTGCATCTGCCCATAATCGAAATCAATGGGTAGCTCAGTCTCCTCGTGTCGCTTCAGCTTTTCGATTTCGTCCTGCTGCCTGTCGATATAGCCCTGATACTTAATATGAATACTCACCTGCTCTTCAGCTTGTCGAATCAAGGCGTCTTCTAAGTTAACTGAAAGCGCTCCCGATAATCCCGGCACCGGCTCTCGCTCGACAAAAGAATCGAAGTGCTTATCGCTTCCTTCTAACGCATCAATGAGTTTTGCATAATCCACATGCGGCCTCGCGAGAAGATCGGCGAGGCTGTATTCACGAGATAGTGGCTTTTCCAATAAGGCATTAATTTTTTCTGCTTCTATCGTACCGGGCTGTACCCATGTTTTTCGTAGCCACACAAGTCTGTGCTGTATATGCGCCTGCTTATCACAATAGAACTGCCAACGAGTCTCATCCACGACACCCAACTCTCTGCCAATCGGTGTTAGACGTTGATCTGCGTTATCTTCGCGTAAAGTCAGTCGGTATTCTGCGCGACTGGTAAACATGCGATAAGGCTCATTCGTGCCCAGAGTAATCAGATCATCAACTAAGACACCTAGATACGCCTGATCACGACGAGGACACCAAGACTCTCGTCCTCTAACTGAAAGGCCAGCATTTAGACCGGCTAATAAACCCTGAGCGGCAGCCTCTTCGTAACCAGTTGTTCCATTTATCTGACCTGCGAAATACAAGCCTTTGACAAATTTTGTCTCCAGTGAGTAATGTAAATCTCGTGGATCGAAGAAATCATATTCGATCGCATAACCAGGGCGAGTGATTAACGCGTTTTCAAAGCCTTTGATCTTGCGAACCATGGCGACTTGGACATCGAAAGGCAGACTGGTTGATATCCCATTTGGATAAAGCTCATTGGTATTTAAGCCTTCAGGTTCAACGAAAATCTGATGGGAATTCTTGTCGGCAAATCTCATCACCTTGTCTTCAATAGAAGGACAATAGCGAGGCCCCGTGCCCTCAATGATTCCGGCATACATAGGAGATCTATCGAGACCTCCTCGAATAATTTCGTGACATTCCTCGTTGGTCGAGGTGATATAACAATTCACCTGCTCGGGATGATCTTCTTCGCTACCAAGATAGGACATTACCGGCAACGGTTCATCGCCCGCCTGTGTCTGCATCACACTGAAATCGACAGAGCGCGCATCGATCCGAGGAGGGGTGCCTGTCTTGAGTCGATTTACCCGGAAAGGAAGACTACGTAGTTTTTCTGCCAGAGCGATGGAGGGGGGATCACCAGCACGACCCCCCGCGCTATTTTCGAGTCCTATATGGATCTTACCGCCAAGGAAAGTCCCCGCTGTGAGCACTACTTTCTCAGCACGGATAAGCACGCCCATTTGAGTGATGACACCACGAACTTCGCCGTCTTCGATTAAGAGATCATCCACCGCTTGTTGGAAAAGACTCAAATGATCTTGTGATTCTAAGATCTCTCGAATAGCTGCTTTATAAAGTGTCCGATCTGCCTGTGCCCGAGTCGCTCTCACTGCTGGACCCTTGCTCGCATTCAACACACGAAATTGAATGCCACCTTTGTCTATCGCCCGAGCCATGGCGCCACCAAGCGCGTCAATCTCCTTAACGAGATGGCTTTTACCTATACCGCCAATCGCCGGATTACATGACATCTGACCGAGCGTCTCGATGCTGTGGGTAATCAACATCGTTGCCACACCTTGCCGCGCAGAGGCTAATGCGGCTTCTGTTCCAGCATGGCCACCACCAATGACGATAACGCCAAATCGAGTTGGGTATTCCATGTGTGCGGTCGTCTTGTCGCTCATATTGAAATTCTTTTTACAAGGCTAAAACAGTGACAGATTAATTAAACGGGGGGAGAAGTATATAGAATTCAGCGTATTAGTGAATTGCTTTGTCGATCAATTCATTAATTTTTGTTTTTAAAATAATAAATCATTTAAACCCTACCCCTGATATCACATGGCAATTGAGAGAGAGGGAATAGTTGTTTAATACTGATATTAATAGCTAAAGCGATTTCTGTGAGTTAGTGATATTTCGTATTATTTATCAATTAGTTATTGAATTTATAAAAGTCACTATAGCCTGTGATTGAGGTGAGTAAATGCTCTGGATAGCTGTGGATAAAAAACAGTCTTCCGTGAGAGTGTTTTTTTATCCCAAAATGTCCACAGCTTTTATAAGGATAAATACGAGTTATTTGGGGTTTTACCGCAGTTATCACTGATTTATACACAACGAGTAAGGTGATGATGTGCTGTGGAATGGATGTGGATAATTTATTTCCCAACACAGAAGTTGGAAAAAATCTCGCCGAGCAAATCGTCACTACTAAATTCACCGGTTATTTTGCTGAGTTCTCTTTGAGCGAGACGTAAATCTTCCGCAATCAATTCGAACGGTAGGTTTGTCGCAATCCCTTGTTGAGCAGAATCTATTAACGCAGCGGCACTCTTAAGAGCGATAAGATGACGCTCCCTAGCGGTAAACACACCTTCAATCAGTGTATTAAAACCGATACTGCGTTTCAGGGCCTCACTTAAAAGATCTAGTCCCAACTGTTCCTTGGCCGAGATGATAATGGTTTCAATGTCTCGCCTTGCGTCGCCTATCCTCAGGATGGATGTCGTGCTTCCAGGTATCAAGTCTTTTACTAAATCTGCTTTATTTAAGATGACTAAAGTTTTATCGAGGAGCTCGGGTTCTACTGTGATGAGGTCGGGCAATATTGCTTCATTGAGCGAAATTTCAGCATCCTGTGGATGATCAATAGCTATCTGACTCGCATCAATTAATAGAAGAATTTTATCGCAGGCTCTCATCGCGTCTGCGGCACGTCGGATGCCTTCTTGTTCTACAACATCGTCACTGGTTCTGAGGCCCGCTGTGTCCGTGATATGAACCGGCATGCCGTCGATTTGAATTTTCTCTGAGAGCAAATCTCTTGTGGTACCGGCGATTGAGGTGACGATAGCGGATTCTGTTCCGGACAATGCATTTAAGAGGCTAGATTTGCCTGCGTTCGGTTTTCCCGCGATGACAATTTGCATCCCCTCTTTTAATAGCGCGCCTTGGTTTGCTTGATCGAGAGCGGTTTGGATTTTTTCTGACAATGAACGCAGACTCGCAGAGACGCCTGTATCGCTAATGATGTCGATGTCTTCGTCACTAAAATCAATAGCGGCCTCAACATTGACTCTAGTTTTGGTTAATTCATGGAGAAAAGCGTTTACCTTGTTTGAAAACTCTCCGTTAAGAGTCCGCATGGCGGACTTTGCTGCTTGAACCGAGCTTGCATCGATTAGGTCGGCAATCGCCTCTGCTTGGGCTAGGTCTATTTTATTATTCAAGAACGCACGTTCTGAAAACTCACCAGGATTTGCGAGTCTCGCACCAAGCTCTAGTGTTCTATCCAGGATTAATTTCTGTATCACGGGTCCACCGTGACCTTGTAGCTCAAGCACGTCTTCGCCGGTAAAAGAGGCCGGATTACTAAAAAATAATGCGATCCCTTTATCGAGGGTTTCACCTGTTGAATTTAAAAACGCGGTGAAGTGGGCGATACGAGGTTTGGGAGCAAAGCCCAGAATTTGTTCCGCGATACGGGAAGCGTCGGGACCTGAAACACGAACGACGCAGATACCACTTTTACCTGGTGCGGTAGCGAGTGCTGCTATCGTGTCGGTGTTTTGTAGGTCCATGTGTTCACTTGTTGGCTAGAGCCTCAAGACCTAGGCTTTCTTCGCTTCGTATTGGGCCTCAATCTTACGGGTGATATACCATTGTTGCGCGATACCGAGAGCCGCGTTTGTGAACCAATAAAGAACGAGACCCGCTGGGAACCAGAGGAAAATACCGGTCATCATAATGGGCATTAATTTCATTACTTTTGCTTGCATCGGATCCGCCGGTGCAGGGCTCAATGAAGTCTGCAAGAGCATTGTGCCGCCCATCAGTAGTGGCAAAACGAAATAAGGGTCGCGGACAGAAAGGTCAGTCAGCCAGAGAATGAAAGGTGCATGTCGTAACTCAACACTTTCGAGTAATACCCAATAGAGTGAGATAAACACAGGCATTTGAACCAACATAGGCAAACAGCCTGCCAAAGGGTTAGCTTTTTCCTTTTTATAAAGCTCCATCGTCGCTTGCTGCAATTTCATCCGGTCGTCGCCGTACAGCTCTTTAAGCTGTTGGATCTTTGGCATCAAGCGTCGCATGCTTGCCATAGAGCGATACTGTGTTTCTGACAGTTTGTAGAACAATGCCTTAACACTGATAGTTAGCAAGATAATCGAGAAACCGTAATTTCCAATCACCGAATTGATTTTTGTGAGTAACCAGTAAATTGGTGCGGCGATGAACCACAAAAAACTGTAGTCGATAGTGAGGTCTAGGTTCGGTGAGACCTCGGCGAGTTTGTATTGGTCTTTAGGGCCGACATAGAACTGCGTGTCATATCTACCTGTCGATCCAGCTGGGATAGCAATCGTGTCACCAGTGAACTCGCCATAGTATTGCCCGGCTGAGTTCTTTCGGGTGGTGAAATTATTGTTTGAGTTTGCCGAAGGAATCCAAGCGCTAATGAAATAATGCTGACTGAAGGCTATCCATCCACCGAGTGATTTAACGCTCGCTGAGCCGTCATCGTCAATATCGTCGAAGGTCACTTCATTGTAGGGGTCTTCTTCGTTTGTAGTCACAAAACCTAAATACGTGCGTCCAAAGCCACCGGCATTGCTCGGATCGTCGAAATTATCTCGTTTGATCTGACCGAATGGGTTGGCGCGAAATTCGGTTGGGCTCTTATTGTCGATTAAATAACTGATGTCGATGAGATAGCTATCGCGCGTAAACACAAATCGCTTTGTGATCGTGACGCCGGATTCAGTACTCGTTGTTAAATCTACTTGTAACGTGTTTTGTCCATCGGCCAGGGTATATTCAGGAGAGCTTGTCGAGTAAATTGCACGGCGTTCCGAATCTATGCCATTGGGCCCAATTAAGCCGCTAGGTGCAGTATAGCTACGGCCTGGAGCGCTGCTCAAAATCACGAATGGTTCTGCATCCACATTTAGACTGGTCAGATGTTGCGGTAGAGCGAGATACACGATGTCTCCACCATGGCTGTCTATTTGCAATTCAAGTGTGTCCGTCGCAACTTTAATGAAGCTCTGTTCGGTTATCGTTAAGGTGTCGTTAGTAGGGGTAGCGCCAGGCAGACTTGGCACGTCGTTAGCGACTTGTGTCGTAGCGCTCGTGGTCATCGATTCTTCGATCGGAGCGTTTAGAGTGGGTGTGTCGAGTCCCGCTTGCTGTTTTTCGTCAGGATAGTCTTCCTGCCACTGTAGAAGCATCAAGTAAGAGACTACGGCGAGGGCGCTATAGAGTGCAAAACGGGTGAGATTCATTCTGTACCACTTTTTAGTTCGGTTAATCTTGGGTCGGTTTTAAGCGTAGCTCGAAAACCGGTTTAATTCGTGCGCTTACAAAAGGCTATTGTTTCTTCGCTGGCACCGGATCGTATCCGCCTTCGTGCCAAGGATGGCAATGACTTAAACGTTTACTGCCCATCTTCACACCTTTTATAACACCATGTATTTGTATTGCCTCAGCCATATAGTGTGAGCAGGTGGGATGAAAGCGACACTGTTGTCCAATGAATAAACTCAACGTCAACTGGTAGATCTTAATCAGCCCCAGAATGATTGGCGAAAGTAATCGATCGAGTAGGCTCATCCTATTACCGGTGAATGTTTTCATTGGATTTACTATCAGTATTAGCCTGTGCCTTTCGCTTATCATTTTGTTCACGAGTAATGAGATCGGCGATTAGCTTATTAATAGTAGAGACTAAGGCTGCGGGCGTTAGTCTATCAGCATCCTTGCGAGCGAGCACGACTATATCTAATAGAGGCAGTTGGTCTTGATGCAGTCGGAAGGCTTCTCGCAAGGCACGCTTCAACTTATTGCGATTAACGGCTTTGGGTATGTGCTTTTTGGCGATAACCAGCCCGAGTCTGGGGCGAATTCCCTTGCTGGGGGTAGCGAGGAATAGAAACTCTCTGCAGGAGACCTTATAGCGTGAATTATCGAAGACGGATTTGTAGTCGTGGGCGTTGAGTAATCGCGCTGTCTTGGGGAAGGACTGAGTAGTCATAGCAAGTGGCTAGCGCGGACGTCTGCTGTCTTCTATTACGGCCTCAATCTTAATATTGAGGCCGTGATTGGATCGCACGAGAGCTGCGACGTTCGAAGCGAAGATTATGCAGACAGTTTTGCGCGGCCTTTTGCACGACGGCGATTAATAACGGCACGGCCGCCTTTTGTTGCCATGCGAGCGCGGAAACCGTGTGTACGAGCGCGCTTAAGTACGCTTGGTTGAAATGTTCTTTTCATGACTAACACCTAAAATATTGACGGTTTTCTCTTTGCGGATTTTTACCCACAGAGAAAGGGAGGCGAATAGTAGAGGGTTTGGCGCCAATATGCAATGTCTTGTTGCAGTAAATTAGCATGCAAAACCCTTTATTCAAGGCGCCTAAATCGCTGTTTCTATTCATGAGTATCGCCACAAGGACAGCACAACGAGAACTTTTTCCTAGACGTTCCGACTAGTCATAGCTTGATAACAAATTATCCACAACTTATCCCTGTGAACTCTTTGCTTCTTTTGTGGGTAATTTTTAGTGATCGGATCTTTAAAACCACTGTTTGTTGTTAACTACATGAATTTAAAATATTTTATCTTTTATTAAAAGTTCAGGAATCGGTGGATAACTTTATTGTTCCTCGCTACACTCCGACGCTAATAAAGAAAAGCCTCAAGTACAGATCGATCAGAATAAGAGTCGAAAGAAATGTGCTGAAACGCGAAGAGTACTGAACTGTATTCTGAGCTGTATTTAAAAGGCGTCGCAGGAAAATTCAGGGGTAAGTGTGACAAGCGAAATTTTCGTAGAACAGAGTTGCGTCGAAAATCAGGCTGCTGAGCTCGATGCCACCTCACTCTGGCAAGATTGTTTAGACCTCCTTCGAAGTGAGATCCCTACTCAGGCATTCAATACCTGGGTCCGCCCATTAAAACCGCTACTTATGCCGGCGACCGATAATATGACCGGCACCGAGCTCGAGTTTCGCTTGATTGCCCCTAACCGATTTATCCAAGATTGGGTGAAAACCAAACTTTATTCGCAAATATGCGACATCTTCTCCGAAAAAACCCAGAAAATACTAGAAATTCAGAAAAACCCCGTCATTGTGGTCGCTGATCATTACGCCCAGACAACCCAACTCGCACCGGCGCCGCAAGCTTCACAGCCCTCTCGAGCCACACAGGCGACTCAGAGCGCCGAATTTTCCAGCACATTTAAGGAGGCGCCTCTTAATATAGCCCCCAAAGAGAGTGAAGATTTACTATCGGGTGTTATGGCGGGAAACTCTCCCGCCTTTGTGCTTCCCTCAAACCAAAAGAGATCGAATGTTGATACGATTATCGAAGGGAAGTTAAGCCACCGGGGCGCATTGAACAGAGAAAACACCTTCGAGAATTTTGTCGAAGGTAAGTCGAATCAACTTGCACGAGCGGCGGCTATGCAGGTAGCGGAAAACCCAGGCTTCGCTTACAACCCCCTCTTTATCTATGGTGGTGTTGGATTAGGTAAGACTCACTTAATGCATGCGATCGGGAATTACCTGCTCGAGAAAAAGCCTGATGCGAAGGTGGTCTATCTACATTCTGAGACGTTTGTCGCCACCATGGTGACCGCCTTGCAGCTTAATTCAATCAATGAATTTAAGCGTTTCTATCGTTCCGTTGATGCACTATTGATCGACGATATTCAGTTTTTCGCGGGCAAGGAACGCTCTCAGGAAGAATTTTTCCACACCTTTAACGCGCTACTCGAAGGTGGCCAGCAAATCATTCTGACGAGCGATCGCTATCATAAAGAGATTAACGGACTAGAAGAGAGGCTTAAGTCTCGATTCGGTTGGGGGTTGACGGTTGCTGTAGAGCCGCCGGAGCTTGAAACGCGTGCCGCCATTTTGATGAATAAGGCGGCCTTAGTGAATGTCGAGCTACCTAATGATGCGGCCATGTTTATCGCCCAACGCCTGCGATCGAATGTGCGGGAACTCGAAGGCGCGCTGAAGCGGGTGATCGCCCACTCCAGCTTTCGGGGAGAGCCTATCAGTGTAGACCTAATTAAAGAGGCTCTCAGGGATTTGTTCGCCTTACAGGATAAGCTGGTAACCATCGATAATATTCAGCGTTCTTGCGCCGAGTATTACAAAATTAAGATGTCGGACATGCTGTCTAAGCGGCGCAATCGCTCGGTTGCGAGGCCACGTCAGGTGGCGATGTGCCTTTCTAAAGAATTGACGAATCATAGCCTGCCCGAAATTGGTGATGCGTTCGGCGGTCGTGACCACACGACGGTCATGCACGCCTGTAAGCAAATTGGCAAACTTCGTCAGAGCTCGATCGACATAGAAGAAGATTACAACAACCTACTGCGCCTACTGTCGAGTTAGTGGCAAGGTAGAAAGAATAAGGATGACAGACATGCATTTTGTGATATCGCGTGAAGCACTACTTAAACCACTTCAACTCGTGAGTGGTGTAGTTGAGAGACGACAAACACTCCCTGTGTTGTCGAATGTGCTTTTGGTGCTGAATGGCAATGAGCTTTCACTTACCGGAACAGACCTCGAAGTTGAGTTGGTAGGACGAGTGGCGGTGGATTCGGCGCATAGCCATGGTGCGGTGACGGTGCCTGCGCGTAAGCTGCTTGATATCTGCAAGTCCCTCGCCGATGACGCGATGCTCGAAATTTCGCTGAAGGACAACAAGTTCACCGTGAAGGCGGGTCGCAGCCGCTTTTCATTGACTACGCTGGCGGCGTCGGAATTCCCAAATGTTGAGGAAGAGGCGGATACATTCTCCCTCACCCTGCCCCAAGCTAAGCTCGGCGAGCTGCTCGACAGCACGAGTTTCGCGATGGCCCAGCAGGATGTCCGCTATTATCTGAACGGGATGCTGTTTGAGATTTCTCCAGATTACCTCCGGGTTGTGTCGACTGATGGTCATCGACTCGCCATGGAAACCCACAAGGTGAATAATGATATTTCCAGCGTCCAGCAGCTGATCGTGCCGCGTAAAGGGGTGATGGAGCTCTCGCGTTTATTGGGCGAAGAAGGGGATATCACGCTCGTGTTCGGGCAGAACCATATCCGTGCTGCCGTGGCGGATTTCACTTTTACCTCGAAGCTGGTTGATGGCAAATTCCCAGATTACAACCGTGTTTTGCCTAAAGGGGGTGACAAGGTGGTGACGGGCGATTGTCAGGCGCTGCGCCAAGCCTTCAGCCGCGCCTCGATTCTTTCTAATGAGAAATATCGGGGAGTTCGCATCGTATTAAAAGCCGGCGAGCTCCGTATTTTCGCCAATAATCCTGAGCAGGAAGAGGCTGAAGAGGTTGTCACCGTTGAATATCAAGGCGATGAGTTAGAGATGGGCTTTAATGTGAGCTATCTCATCGATGTCCTGTCTACCCTGCGTAGCAAGCAGGCAAAGATCACTCTGCTTGACTCGAATAGCAGCGCATTGATTGAGTCCTGCGACGACAGCAATGCAATGTATGTCGTGATGCCGATGAGGCTATAAGGATAGACATCCCAATGGCTCCTGGTGGCGGGATTATTCGCCGCCGGGCTTTGTGCCAGTAATTATGAATCGCATACAAACTTTAAAGATCTCGGGTCTTCGCAACCTGCAAGGCATAGAGATCTCGCCCGCGCCGAGACTAAACCTGATATATGGTGAGAACGGCTCGGGCAAAACTAGCCTTCTAGAGGCCATCCACCTACTTTCTAGCGGGCGCTCATTCCGAAGCAGCAAACTCGATCCCCTCATCAATTACGAGCTCGATCAGGCGCTGGTGTTCGCGCAGCTCGATGATGGCATTCGACTGGGCTTGAGTAAGTCGCGGCGGCGGCGACATCAGTTGCGTATGCAGGATGAGACGCAAAGAAACTGGGAATCCGTAGCCCGTAGCCTCCCCCTACAGATAATCGACGCGACTGCGTTCCAACTTCTTGAGGGTGGCCCCAAGGCGCGACGCCGCTTCCTAGACTGGGGAGTGTTCCACGTGGAACAAGGGTTTATTTCCGCCTGGCGGGATTCGCGCAAATGTCTCGCCAATCGTAACGCCCTTTTGAAGCAGGACCGATTCGATCTCGCTCAACTCGAGGCTTGGGATCGGGAGTTCGTGACCGCCTCGGAACAGATGGATGGGCATCGTCGAGATTATATGCAGAAATTCCTGCCGATCTTCCGCGAAGTCTATTCGCAGCTGGAGGGCGCCCATGGGGATGAATTAGCGCTGAGCTATTCGCGAGGTTGGGCGAGTGACAGGAGTTTCGCTGAAGAGCTATTGCGGTCGCGAGATTTGGATCGGCGCTATGGTTCAACCCAAGTCGGCCCTCAGCGTGCAGACATAATCGTGCGCTTGGAACGAGCCCCCGCAGTTGAGGTCTTGTCGCGTGGTCAGCAAAAGATCTTGGTGAGCGCATTGAAGATTGCCCAAGGTCGCCTCCTCTCCGACTGTCTTGGTGCTAATTGTCTTTATTTAATCGACGACCTGCCCTCTGAATTAGACGCAGAAAACCGTGCCCGCGTGTTCGATGCTCTACTGTCACTGGATAGCCAGCTCTTCGTCACGTGTGTGGAATTAGGGAGCTTGGTACATGCGCCGGGGGGCTCACTTTTTGCTAATCTGGGTAGGGGTGAGAAGGCGCAGTTCCACGTGGAACATGGTAGAATAACAGCTTGATAAATCACCGAATTGTCCGATAACAGTTTAGGAAGTAATACCCTGGGAAAGCCCCTGGAGAGCATGCATGACCGACGACAGTAGCAGCGTAGATAACGAAGCAAACGCCAGTGATTATAATTCCGATAGTATCAAGGTTCTCAAGGGCTTAGATGCGGTTCGCAAGCGACCCGGGATGTATATCGGTGATACTGATGATGGCACTGGGCTACACCACATGGTGTTTGAGCTGGTCGATAACTCAATCGACGAGGCGCTCGCAGGACATTGCGATGAGATTCGAGTAACCATTCATGTCGGAGAGACGGTCAGTGTGTCAGATAATGGCCGTGGCATCCCGACTGAAATGCATAGTGAGGGAGTCTCGGCGGCCGAGGTCATCATGACCGTCTTGCACGCGGGTGGAAAATTCGACGACAACAGTTATAAGGTTTCGGGTGGTTTGCACGGTGTGGGAGTGTCGGTAGTTAATGCCCTCTCCGAGGAGTTGAAACTCACTATCCGCCGTGATGGTAAGCTGTGGGAGCAGAATTATGTTCACGGTGTGCCGCAGGCACCACTCGCGGTCGTAGGAGAGACGACAACTACAGGCACGGAATGTCATTTTAAGCCCTCCGCTGAGACTTTCAGCAGCGTCGAGTTTCATTACGACATATTGGCTAAGAAACTCAGGGAGCTCGCCTTTCTTAACGCCGGCGTGTCTATTCGACTAATCGATGAGCGCAGCGGCAAAGAAGAACATTTCAAATACGAGGGCGGGGTCCAAGCGTTCGTAGAGTATCTCAATAAGAATAAGACACCGGTCAATAAGATTTTCCATTTTGCGCATGAGCGCCCAGAGGACGGCATCACCGTCGAAGTGGCCCTGCAATGGAATGATTCCTACTCCGAGAATATCTTCCCCTACACCAATAATATTCCACAAAAAGACGGTGGTACGCATTTAGCGGGTTTTAGGGCGGCGTTGACGCGAGTCCTCAAGAGCTATATCGACAAAGAAGTTGCGGCGAAAAAAGGTAAAGAGGTTGCGACCTCCGGCGATGATGCTCGAGAAGGCCTGACGGCGATTATTTCGGTCAAGGTTCCGGATCCTAAATTCTCGTCCCAGACCAAGGACAAGCTTGTTTCTTCCGAAGTGAAGGGTGTTGTTGAGCAGGAAATGGCTGCGCAATTTAACGACTATCTTCTGGAAAATCCTGCCGATGCGAAGCTAATTGTCGGTAAAATGCTCGATGCTGCAAGAGCCAGAGAGGCGGCCCGGAAGGCGCGAGAGATGACGCGTCGCAAAGGGGCGCTCGATATTGCCGGCCTGCCGGGCAAGTTGGCGGATTGTCAGGAGAAAGACCCTTCCCTCTCTGAAATTTATATCGTGGAGGGTGATTCGGCGGGCGGTTCTGCCAAACAAGGCCGTAATCGAAAGAATCAGGCGATCCTCCCTCTGAAGGGAAAAATCCTGAACGTAGAGAAAGCGCGTTTCGATAAAATGCTGAGCTCCGCGGAAATTGGCACACTTATCAAGGCCTTAGGGTGCGGCATCGGAAAAGATGAGTTCAATCCGGAAAAGCTTCGCTATCACAGCATCATCATCATGACGGATGCGGACGTGGACGGCTCACATATTCGAACCCTGCTACTGACCTTTTTCTTCCGGCAGATGCGTGAATTAGTTGAAGGTGGTCATATTTTCATCGCTCAGCCACCGCTCTATAAAATCCGCAAAGGTAAGCAAGAGCAGTATCTTAAAGATGAAGCTGAACTTGCCGCCTACCAAACCCAGGTCGCCCTCGAAGGCGCGAGCCTCCATGTCAATGCCGATGCGCCTGGCATTGCGGGAGATGCACTGGAGTCACTGGTGAAGTCTTACCACGAGGCCTATGCCATCATCAGTCGCCTAGCGCGTGTATATCCGACTGAGGTATTGGAGTCCTTAATATTTGCGCCTCTTGTTGATAGTGAGCAGTTACAAACAGAAGCGTCTTCGAGTGCATGGTTAGAGAAGGTTCGAGCTAAGCTGACGGAGCTTCATCCGGGAGCGAGCGCTAACTTAACACTCTCTGTGTATCACGATGCAGAGCGTAATCTCTATCTCCCTGAAGCACGCTTGAGTCAGCATGGTCTGGAGCGCAACTACAGCTTCAATATCGATTTCTTCAACTCGGGTGAATATCGTGCTTTGGCGGGACTCGGTGCAACACTTGACGGCCTGATCGAAGAAGGCGCTTTTGTGAAGCGCGGTGAAAAATCGAGCCCGGTGAAGAGTTTCGCGGAAGCGATCGAATGGCTCACACAGGATGCGATGAAGGGACATTACCTACAACGCTACAAAGGTCTGGGTGAAATGAACCCCGATCAGCTGTGGGAAACTACGATGAACCCAGAAACGCGACGTATGTTGCAGGTCACCATCGACGATGCCATTAACGCTGACCAATTGTTTAATACGCTTATGGGGGATCAGGTCGATCCGCGTCGTGAGTTCATTGAACAGAATGCGATGGCCGCGGAAAACCTCGACATTTAGAGCAGCGAAGAGACCACTGCAGCGAGGTCGTCAAACACGGCGATCTCGTCAGCAGCGATCGTATGAGGATCTAGAACAGTCGGTTCAGATTTGAGTTGGGCTTCCGTTGCCGCCCCTTTCCCCGTTCTAACCAAGATCGGCTTGCAGCCGAATGATAATGCAGACTGTAAATCTCTCAGACTGTCGCCCACGAACGGAGCCTGCGTGAGATCGACGTCGAGCGCCTCTTCAATCGCGCTAAGCATCCCCGTCTTCGGTTTTCTGCAGTCGCAGCCGGCATCCGGAGTGTGTGGGCAATAAAAAATACCCTCGATTGTTCCGCCGGCTTCCTCGACCAACTGACGAAATTTTTCATGCATCCGTGCCAGCGCGAACTCATCGAAAAGCCCACGGCCTAAGCCCGATTGATTACTCGCCACGACGATTTGCCAACCAGCCTTACTCGCTCGGGCAATCGCTTCGATGCTGCCTGTCAGCGGCAACCATTCCTCTTCGGACTTGATGAAATCCGCAGAATCATGGTTGATGACGCCGTCACGATCGAGAATTAAAACTGGCACGTTAGCCCCACAGAAGCCTAGTTAATTAATAACTCGTAATTAGCTTGATAGATGGGAAATATCCGCAGCCAGCAAAAAATTACGACGGAGTCGCGCCAATAGCGCGAGCCGATTCGCACGGAGACCAAGATCATCGCTCACCACGAGGACGTCGTCGAAGAAAGAGTCGACCGTTTGCCTGAGTTGCGCTAGCGTTGCCAAGCCTTGCTTATAGTCGCCCGCTGCGAACAGTGGAGTCACCTCTGATTCAACACTCAGCAAATTATCGTAAAGCGCTTTTTCTGCGGCTTCGACGAGGAGATCAGGTTTAAGTTCCGCGCCTTCCGCAACCTCTTGCTTAGCTAAGAGATTAGAAACGCGTTTGTTCGCGGCCGCCAACGCTGCGGCTTGCTCCAAGGATTGGAAATGAGCAACAGCTTGGACTCGTCGATCGAAATCAACAGGGCGCGTGGGGCGAAGCGCCATAACAGACTGGAACACATTTGGGTTAATGCCACGATCCGCGCTCCACGCTTGCAAGCGATCCATCAAAAACTCCACGGCTTGCTGCTTTACTTCGTCGCTACGATTTACCGCGCTAGGATCAAGAGAGTCGAGCCCATCGAATGCACTGTCTATACACTTCACTAAATCCAAGTCGAGTTGTTTCTCGATCATGATGCGCAGCAAGCCAATCGCGGCTCGGCGCAGAGCGAACGGATCCTTCGAGCCCGTTGGTGGCTGACCGATAGCAAACAAACCCGCTAAGGTGTCGAGTTTTTCGGCGATCGCAAGTACGGCGCCGGTAGACGTCGCAGGCAAATTATCACCCGCGAAACGTGGACGATATTGCTCGTCAATCGCCTCGGCAACGTCTTCTGGTTCACCGTCATTGAGCGCGTAATAACGACCCATCAATCCTTGCAGGTCAGCAAATTCACCAACCATATTGGTCATGAGATCGCACTTAGACAGCATCGCAGCGCGCTCACAAAGCTCGGGGTCTGCGCCACATTGAGTTGCGAGCTCTCTGCTGAGTCTCGCTATTCTCACTGAGCGGTCATAAACAGTGCCGAGCTTATCTTGAAAAACAATTTTCTTGAGAGCATCGAGATGGCTCTCAAGTGGATTCTGTTTGTCGGTCTCGTAGAAAAAACTTGCATCGGCTAGGCGAGGACGAATAACGCGCTCGTTTCCTTCGATCACCTGTGCGGGATCCTTGCTGATGATATTGCTGACGGCGATGAAGAGCGGAAGCAATTTTCCTTCAGCATCGACACAGTAGAATGTTTTCTGGTGAGACTTCATCGCCAGAATGAGCGCTTCGGGTGGGACTTCCAAATAATGTTCTTCGAACTTTCCAGTTAACGCGACAGGATACTCGACCAGACTAGTCACCTCGTCAAGTAGCGCCTCGTCAATAATGCTGCGCGCACCCGCCTTCTCTCCCTCCGCGATGACGAGCGAACGAATTAAATCCCTTCGCTTATCGAACTGAGGGATGACATGGCCAGCCTCTTCTAGGACTTGGGCGTACTGTGCGGGCTTTTCGATAGTGATCGAATGATTCGCGTGGAAGCGGTGGCCGCGAGTTTCGTTGCCGGCCTTGATGCCGAAGAATTCACCTTCAACAATCTCGTCGCCGAAAAGCTGAACAACCCAGTGAACCGGACGCACGAATTCCGCGCGCGAATTTCCCCAACGCATGCGTTTAGGGATGGGTAACTTATCGAGAGATTCATTGACGAGCGCTGACAATAATTGACTCGTCGCTTGACCTTTTTGGGTCGCCTTGTAGTAAAGTTTTTCGACCCCGTCTTTCTCTGCGGTTTGCAGCTGGTCAAATTCAACGCCACAGGAGCTCGCGAAGCCTAACGCCGCTTTTGTCGGCTTGCCTTCTCCATCCAGACTAGCTTTAACCGCCGGGCCAAAACGTTCGATAGTTTTATCGGCCTGCGATTCGACCAGTCCGCTGACCAGAAGCGCGAGACGACGAGGCGTCGCGAAAGATTCTGAGGCGTCGAAATTTAATTCTAGCTTTTTCAGGCCGGCGAGCACTTCCTGAGAGAATGCTTTTGACAGGTTTGCCAGTGCTTTCGGTGGCAGCTCTTCGGTGCCTATTTCGACGAGGAAATCACGAGTGCTCATGACGTAGCCTCCTTGCCCTTGTTCCGCATAAAGTCTTCTTTAAAATCGTCGGCGATCAATGGGAAGCCGAGTGCTTCGCGAGTTGCGTAATACGTTTCCGCAACGAGGCGAGAGAGTGTGCGCACGCGGAGAATGAATCGCTGGCGCTCCGTCACCGAGATCGCATGGCGTGCATCTAGCAGATTGAAATAATGCGACGCCTTCAAGACCTGTTCGTAAGCAGGTAACGCTAACTTATTCTCGATGAGCTGTTGGCATTGTTTCTCGCAGTCATCGAAATAACCGAATAAAAGTTCGGTCGCGGCATGCTCGAAATTGTAAGCCGACATCTCTACTTCATTTTGTTTAAACACGTCGCCGTAGGTAACTTTGCCATTCGGGCCGTCGGTCCAGACGATGTCATAAATACTATCAACGCCCTGCAGGTACATCGCGATGCGCTCGATGCCATAGGTGATTTCACCCGTCACCGGATAACACTCGAGTCCACCCACCTGTTGGAAGTAGGTAAATTGAGTGACCTCCATGCCATTGAGCCAGACTTCCCAGCCCAAGCCCCAAGCACCGAGGGTCGGAGATTCCCAGTTGTCCTCGACGAAGCGAATGTCATGGATAGACATGTCGATGCCGAGGCTTTCGAGCGATTTTAGATAAAGCTCCTGAATGTTCTTCGGTGACGGCTTGAGCACGACTTGGAATTGATAATAGTGCTGTAGACGATTCGGGTTTTCACCGTAACGACCGTCAGTGGGTCGACGGCAGGGCTGAACATAGGCAGCGCTCCAAGATTCAGGGCCTATCGACCGCAGGAAGGTGGCCGGATGAAAGGTTCCCGCACCCACTTCCATATCGAGCGGTTGCAGGACGACGCAGCCCTGCTCCGCCCAAAATTGTTGGAGTGCGAAGATGAGGCCCTGAAAGGTGTTGAGGTCGGATGCTTTATTCACGTTTATGCCATGTTACCAGTCACTTAGAGGGCGGCAATTATCCTCGATTCCCCGCGAGTTATCCACCGGCGGCGTGTGCAACAATCGCCTCTGCCTCAAAAGGTCTCGCTAGACTATAATGCGGCGGACGGCCCTATTACAGAAGAAGGAACAATGACGGCACGCCAACAAGACCGCAGCCTCTCGAAGCGAGTGGCCGGAGCACTCACACATGGCCTGTTCGTCGGCTTCTTACGGATAAGTTCGGTGCTACCCCTGCGCGTCCTGCACGGGCTCGCGGGCCTCATTGGCTGGCTATTTGCCGTATTACCCAATCGTTCTGCGTCGACGACCCGTCGGAATATCGACACCTGCTTTCCCGAGCTCTCTCCACCAGAGCGCGAAGCCCTCGTTCGCCAGAGTCTGCGGGGCATGGTGTGTACCGCGCTCGAGATGGGCAAGGCCTGGATTCTCCCCACCGCGAAAACCCTCGCCCTAGTTACCGAGGTTGAGGGGATAGAGCGCCTGCGAGCGGCCGCGCAGACAGGAGACGGCGTCATTCTGCTCGCGCCTCATCTCGGCAATTGGGAAATTTTCGGCTATTACGTGTGTGAAGGCATACCGGCAAATTTCATGTTTCAACCGCCCAAGATACCTGAGATGGACGCCTTGCTGCGGCGGGTGCGGTCGAAAACCGGTGTGAAGTTGGCGCCCACTAATCGGAAAGGCGTTGCCATATTGCTCTCCGCGTTGCAGAAAGGCGAGCTGGTCGGGGTGTTGCCGGATCAGGTGCCTAACGATGAGGGAGGAGTATTTGCAAATTTCTTCGGCCAGCCGGCATTCACGATGACACTCACGAGTCGCCTAGCCCAGCGCGGCAACCCCAAAGTGTTCTGTGGCTTCGCCCAACGTCTTCCTAAGGGACGAGGTTTTAAACTCATCGTCCACGAAGCGGATCAAGACGTTTATGACAAGGATTTAGAACTATCAGCAGCGGCCATAAATCGTAGTGTCGAAGCCTGTGTCGAACTCGCACCAGAGCAATATCAGTGGGAATATAAACGCTTCCGGCGACAGCCCGACGATTCCGAGTTCTATTAACGGCGCCAGAACATCGGTGTGAACAGGACGATGAGCGTGAAGAGTTCGAGGCGTCCGAATAACATCGCAAAGCTGAGTATCCACTTCGCCGAATCAGTCAAAACCCCGAAGCCCCCCGCAACACCAGCTATGCCAATACCCAGGTTATTGATACAAGCAGCTACGGCACTGAATGCGGTAATCAAATCCACACCCGTCGCCACCAGTGCGAGCATCATCACCATTATCGAAGCGATGTAAACGGCGAAGAAGCCCCACACCGCATCAGTCACACTATCTCGTACAGGAACCCGGCCGAGTTTAATGGGAATTACGGCATGGGGATGGATGAGACGTGTTATCTCCCGCAGTCCTTGCTTAAAGAACAGCAGAACGCGAATCACTTTTATCCCGCCGCTGGTCGAGCCCGCGCACGCTCCCACCATGCCTATATAGACGAGTAGATAAGGGAGGAATATTGGCCAGTCGTTGACGCCACCGGTGCTGAAACCCGTCGTTGTCGAGAAAGACACCACGTGGAACAGTCCCTTGATGAAAGTTTCGAAAACCGTCGGATAAACTTCGAACAGATTGAGGACAGAAATCGTGACGGTGGAAACGACTAATAAGATCAACAGATAGAATTTTAATTCCGAATCGCGCAAATAATGAGAGAGGCTACGCCCGCGCCAGGCGACGAAATGCAGCGCGAAGTTGACGCCGGCGAGAAACATGAAAAGTATGCCGACGAACTCGATTGCCCTGCTATCGAAATAACCGAAAGATGCATCGTGGGTAGAGAATCCGCCGATCGCGATGGTCGAAAAGCTATGGGCGATCGCGTCGAACAGCGACATACCCGCGAGCCAGAAGGCGGCCGCACAGGTGACGGTCAACGCCAAATAAATAATCCAGAGTGCCTTCGCTGTTTCGGCCAGGCGCGGTACAAGCTTCGTGTCTTTAACAGGTCCGGGTGCTTCGGCGCGATAAAGTTGCATGCCGCCGACGCCGAGCATGGGTAGTAACGCCATTGCCAAGACAATAATCCCCATGCCTCCCATCCAATGAAGTAGTTGACGATAAAACAGAATCGATTGTGGTAAGGCATCGAGGCCAGAGATTACCGAAGCCCCCGTCGCCGTCAGCCCAGAGATCGACTCAAACACGGCGTCTACGACTGAGAGCTGTGTTGAACCAAAAATTAAGGGCAGGCTTCCCGCGGAACCGAGCACTGCCCAGAAGAGAGTGACCAGCAGGAAGCCATCACGAGTGCTCAGCCCCCCCCTAGACCGGTAGTTGCTCGCCCACATGATAAAGCCGAGGACAAACATGTACACAAAAGACTGGGCGAAGGCAACGACCGAGCCATCCGCATAATATAGAGAGACCATGATAGGCAGCATGGTGGCAATCGTGCCGAAGAGCATGAGAAGCATGCCGAGGATTTTTGCAATGAGTGAGAAATGCATCGTTTGGGTCCCGTTCTCTCAGCGCAGGTTCACTAGAAGAACGTGAGTCCGACTTGGAATAATCGTTCTACTTCAGGAATGTGTTTGCGATTAACAAGGAAGAGGATCACATGGTCTTCCGATTCGATGACTGTCGCATCGTGAGCTATAAGTACTTCGTCGCCGCGGACGATGGCTCCAATAGTAGTGCCTTCAGGGAGATCAATATCCTGCACCGCGCGGCCAACGACCCTCGACGAAGAAGCGTCTCCGTGAGCAATCGCCTCCATTGCTTCCGCGGCCCCCCGGCGCAGTGAATGGACTTGCACCACATCGCCGCGTCGTACATGAGTGAGCAAACTGCCGATCATCACCTGCTGGGGCGAGATGGCGATATCAATCTCACCACCTTGAATAAGGTCGACATAGGCTGCGTTATAAATGAGCGACATGACCTTGCGTGCCCCGAGCTGCTTTGCCAGTAGGCAAGACATGATATTGGCTTCATCGTCATTGGTGAGCGCGATAAAGACATCCGCATCGGCGATGTTTTCTTCGATCAGGAGGTCTCGTTGAGATGCTTCTCCATTCAGGATGATGGCGTGGTTCAGGTGCTCGCCTAACTCCTTGCAACGCTCCGGATTTCGTTCAATCACCTTCACTTGGTAGAGGGATTCGATCGCTTCTGCTAAGCGGAGGCCAACCGTACCGCCACCGGCGATGATGATGCGCTTATAGGGCTTATCTAAGCGTCGCAGTTCGCCCATGCAGGCGCGTATATCGTTCTTCGCGGCGACGAAGAAAACTTCGTCGTCTGCTTCGATGACCGTGGAGCCTTCTGGAATGATGGGTCGGTCTTTGCGGAAAATTGCCGCGACGCGCGTATCCACCGAAGGCATATGTTGTCGTAGCAAGCGAATTTCTTGCCCAACGAGCGGTCCGCCATAGAATGCCTTGACCGCCACCAGCTGCGCTTTGCCGTCCGCGAAGTCGAGCACTTGAAGTGAACCGGGTAAGCTTAGTAATTGCGCGATGGCGGTAGAGACGATGGTCTCCGGTGAAATCACGACGTCTACAGCGATGCCGTGTTTGCCGAGTAATTTTTCACTCGAAAAGTAAGCAGATGCGCGGATGCGACAAATCTTCTTCGGCGTGTGGAATAAGGAATAAGCTACCCGACAGGCCACCATATTCACTTCATCGTTGTCGGTCAGAGCGATAATCATGTCGGCGTCTTGTCCGCCGGCCCTTTCGAGAACATCGGGATGCGAGGGGTTGCCAGGGACCACACCAACATCGATGTGGTCTTTGAGCTCACGCAGGCGTTCGGGATCTGAATCTACGATGGTGATGTCGTTCGATTCTTTGGCGAGCGTTTCGGCGAGCGTCACACCGACTTGGTTAGCTCCAAGAATAATAATTTTCATTCAGACTTACTCGCAGACGTTATTTTCCGTAGTAGCGCAAAAAAGAACCCATCTGGCCCTTTTGCATCGGTCGGCAAGAGCTGTCGTCCGAGGCTGCGGCCATCAGCTGCCACGCATTCTACTCCCCAATCGGCCACGATGCGCACACATTTAGCGTTATACGTGCTATTCAAAAAGTTTTCGAGAGTGTTTTGATTCTCTTCAGCTAACACGCTACAAGTCGTATAGAGTAGCAGGCCTCCCTCTGCGAGGCACGGCCACAGGCTCTGCAGTAGAGTCGCCTGGCTCTCACAGCAGTGCGCGACGTCTTCTGGAGTGCGCAGCACTTTAATATCTGGATGTCGGCGGATCACTCCCGTTGCACTACACGGCGCATCGAGTAGCAGCCGATCTATTGGGGCTCCGTCCCACCAAGCGTCTAATTCTTCGGCCTTCGCGGCGACGAGTCGGACCGTCGCGTCACTGCGAATTGACGAGGCGTCAGGTGAGGATACAGCCATGTCGAGGCGCGTTAAATTTTCGGTCACACGGGAGAGACGACGGGCACTGGAATCAATCGCGACCACCGAAGCGAGTTCGGGTTCGCGCTCGAGTATTGCGGCGGTCTTGCCGCCGGGTGCGGCGCACGCGTCGACGACGCGCTGACCTGGCTTGAGTTCGAGCAGTGACGGTACTAGTTGTGAGGCTTCGTCTTGTACGCTGACCCAACCATCGCGGAAGCCGAACAGCTCATCGACGTGGCAAGGCTCATTTAGAATCAACGCGGTATCGGCGCACTGCCCTGCGGAAGCGAGTAGGCCAATTTCTGCTAGCTTCTCTTGATATTCCTCGCGCGAGCACTTGTTTAAATTAACACGGAGAGTCATCGGCGGTCTGACATTATTGCCTGCGAAAATGTCCGGAGCGATATAACCGTATTGTTTTTCGATGGCATCGACGAGCCATTGCGGATGCGCGTGGCGAGCGGCAGAGCCACCCGAGAGTAATTCATTCTCTAAGTCGTCTTTGCGACGCAGATAGTTGCGCAAGACCGCGTTGACGAGAGCGGCCGCCCAGGGTTTTTTGAGACTGCGGCTCGCCTCGACACTTTCATTGATCGCCGCATAGTCGGCGATGCTGAGTTCGCGTAGCTGATAAAGACCAACTAATAATAGCCAGCGGACATCACCGTCTTTCGCTTTCAGTGGTTTGCTGAGTAATTTGTGGAGAAGAAATTCAAGCGCGGGAAACCATCGACAGGTACCGAAACAGAGTTCCTGAATCAGCGAAAAATCCTCACGATCACGATAGTCATCCAATAAATTGCCGAGCGATCCACTCGTACCACTTTGGAGTGTGTTGAGGACCTTCGCCGCGATTGCGCGTGCGCCCTTAGCGGCCATCTAGGTAGACTCGCTGTCGAATTGCGTGCCGAGCGCGAAGGTTTCGGGTTTCGCATTAAAGATATCACGCACAGCCATGGCCGCCTTTCCAGGTAGTTGCACGCGACTAATAGTCAACACGCCCTCCCCACAGGCAACGCTAAAACTATTTTTATCGCTCGCACAAATTGTGCCCGGTGCGTCACCGGAATTGCTCGTCGCCACGTCACCTTCTAAAAGACGAACGCGCTCGCCATTGAGCAAAGTGTAGGCAGGATTGCGTCCAATGCTTGCTCGCATTAAGAGATCGATGCTGCTCGCCGAGAGCGACCAATCGATGAGTGCCTCAGTTTTTTCGATTTTACTCGCGTAGGTGCTCAATGCGTCGCCTTGCGTTTCGGCACTTGCCTGCAGCGCTTCGAGTTGATTCAGCGCTGACACCAGGGCGACTGTACCGGCGGTGGTGAGTTTTTCCTCTAGACTGAGTCGGGTCTCTCTCGCATCGATAACTACAGGCGCTTTGAGGAGCATTGCGCCAGTGTCGAGTCCCACGTCCATTTGCATAATCGTCACGCCGGTTTTGTCATCACCCGCGAGCAATGCGCGTTCGATCGGCGCGGCGCCTCGCCACCGTGGCAGCAGTGAGGCGTGCACATTCACACAACCGAGTCGTGGCGTGTCGAGAATTTCCTGAGGCAAGATGAGGCCGTAAGCGACGACGACCAAGACATCGCAGTTGAGCGCCGCGAGTTGTTCACGCGCTTCCTCATTGCGTAGGGAAATTGGTTGGAAGACGGGAAGACCAGCGGATTCGGCGACGCGTTTAACAGGGCTGGGCGAGAGTTTTTTGCCACGGCCTGCGGGACGATCTGGCTGGGAATAAACGGCGATTAGTTCGAACGCCGAGTCCTCTGCTCTCGCCTGTTCGTCGATAAGCGCCGCGAGATGTGCGGCGGCAAAATCGGGTGTACCAGCGAAGACGACACGCAGTTTTTTCATTCGCTTTCTCGGGGGTAGGGAATTCGGTTTATGCGCTTTTTCGATGCGCTTTTTCGAGTTTGCTGCGGATTCGATCGCGTTTCAGTTTGCTGATGTAGTCGACAAACAGCTTGCCGTCGAGATGATCGATTTCATGTTGAATACAGATGGCGAGGATGCCATCGGCATCGATTTCGAACGCATCACCTTCGACGTTCTGTGCCTTGATCAACACGCGCCGAGGACGCGAGACAGTCTCGTAAAAGCCGGGTACTGACAGGCAGCCTTCATCGTAGTCCTGGGTTTCCTGATCAAGAATATCGAAAGTTGGATTGATGAACACCTGTGGACTATCTTTTTCCTCAGAGACATCAATAACCAGTACCCGCTTGTGAACATCGATCTGAGAGGCGGCCAAGCCGATACCCTCTGCCTCGTACATCGTTTCGATCATGTCTTCGGTGAGGGTTTTCAGCTCGGCGTCGAACGCCGTCACTGGCTTGGCAACGGTGCGCAGACGCGGATCTGGGAATTCCAATATGGGTCGCAACGCCATGCTTGTCTACCTCAAAATTCTATTAGTGCTTCGTCCCGTAGATATGGGGCCGGATGTCTATTATTCCATAGTTTGGCGGCGGATTGTCGCATTTACTCGACTTGCCCACGGGATTAGTGAGGGGGGTCGCGACCTTGGTGCCTGCTATGTCTCCGGAACAGCTTCTTAATTTAACCCTCGCACTATTCCATTGCCGCGGTGGCGGAGCGCCCGCCCTGTCCCGCGCGACGAGAGAGCAGGGTTCTCTTCAAGGCTTATTAACAAAGACGGAGCAAGACATGTTGCGGGCGGGAGTGAGTGAGTCGCATTGCGAGATATTGCGAACGGCGAAAGAGAGACTGAAGCGAGACGGGGGAGCAGCGCCTGCGCCGGGACAGGGTCAACTACTTCATTTCACGGAAGACAAGCAGAATATCGCATTGGTTGAAGCGGATTTAGCGTGGGCCGAGACCGAGCATCACCACTTGGTCAGCTATGATTCTGAGCACTACCCGCTTCGCTTAAAACAGACAGAATGTCCGCCCCTCGTGCTCTATGTGAAAGGCTCTTTAACCGCGCTCAATGCATTACAGAT
>JALQUB010000059.1 GCA_023268635.1 Pseudomonadales bacterium | reverse complement strand
CAAAACTATTGCCCTCTTAGTGCAGTCAAACGACAGTGCCGCCACCGCGGCTGCCATTACCGAATTCGCAGCGCTGCACGCGCGCTATGAGGATGCCGGTGTTGAGTTTTTCATGATCAACCCGATGGGCAAAAAGAATCGTGCAGAAGTGAAGGCGAAACTCGCCGAATATGGCGTCGACATACCCGTGTTAATGGATGATGCACGAGTGATCTCTGAAGCGCTGGGCATTGAGCGCACGGGAGAAGTGCTGCTCTACAGTCCTCGCTCGTTCACGGTCGATTACAGGGGTTCGGTTGCCGGAGCGCAGGTTGCAATCGATGAAATCCTGGCGGGGAAAGCGGTCAGTGTCGCGGTGACGAAGACCAATGGCTCGCTAGTGAATTATGATCTCATGGCTGCGGCACCTTCCTATTCGAAAGATATCGCGCCGATTCTTGCTGAAAATTGCGCTGCTTGCCATCGTGAAGGCGGAATCGCTCCCTTCGCGATGGATAGCTACACGATGGTGAAGGGCTGGTCGCCGATGATTCGCGAAGTCTTGATGACTAAGCGTATGCCGCCGGGTCAGATCGATGGACACATCGGTGAGTTTATTAACGATATGTTGATCGACGATGAAGAAGTTCGAAAGATCATCGCATGGGTTGAGGCTGGTGCGCCGAAGGATGATGGCAATGATCTGCTCAACGAGCTGACTTGGCCTGAAACTAAATGGGCATTCGGTGAGCCCGACTACATCGTAAAAGTGCCACCACAAACGGTTCCCGCCACGGGCGTACTGGATTACCGTGATGTCGCGGTAAAAATCGATATTCCAGAAGATCGCTGGTTGCGAGGCAGTCAATACATTGCCGGCGACCGAACAGTGCTACATCACACGATTAATCGTCTTGACTTCCCTGGTGAGTCTCGAGGCTCTTTCTTAGGCAGGGGTGATCCCGATAAGGCGAGCATTACTGCTTATATTCCCGGCGCCACTCCGCGCATGAATCCTCCAAACACTGGCGGACTGATCAAGGCGGGATCGACTCTGAATCTGAATTTGCACTACACCACAAATGGAAAAGAGAGCGTGGATGCCGGTGAGATCGGGTTGTGGTTCTACCCCGAGGGTGAGGTGCCGGAAGAACGCATGTCTGGTGCTTGTGCATGCATCTTCCCGAATACATGGACAACGATTCCTGCGAACGACCCAGCATTCGAGCAGGTCGCTTCTATCGTTATCAAGCAGGATGCGGAGTTATTTAGCTTTCTCCCGCACATGCATTTCCGTGGCAAGTATATGCGTTTCTACGCTGACTACCCGGACGGTACGCAGGAAGAACTCATCAATATCGCTCAGTACAATTATGCTTGGCAGCTAAGCTACACCTATGCGGAGCCTAAATTTGTACCGGCCGGTACTAAAATAACCGCAGTCGGCGCTTTCGATAATTCTGCGCAGAATCCTGCAAACCCCGATCCGGATAGGAATGTCCCTTGGGGAGAGCAGAGCTGGGATGAGATGTTCTTCGGCGCTGTACAATGGAAGTACACGGATCAGGGTAGCGAATAAAAGTTTGTTAATGCGAGTCCCGATAGGGTTCGTCGAATGGAACGAAGCGGTGCTCGACGAGGGCATCGCTTATCCAGTCGCGTACTGCGGGATGTTTAATTAAGCGGTCGAAATAGGCTGCGAGTTCTGGTGAAGTCGGCAGTTGATAGGTTTTTAACCGCGATGCAACGGGCGCATAGAACGCATCCGCGGCGCAGAAATCACCGAATAAAAAATCCCCCTCAGAATTGTTAAGCGGCGGTAGGAGTAATGCTTCCAAAGCTGCGATGTCTTTGGCTAAGCCAGCCTCGGTTTGTAATAGTCTAGTCCCCACCTCGGGAAAAGTTGCTTCGATATTCATCGGGCACAATTCCCTCAGACACGAAAAAGAAGAGTGCATCTCTGCGCAGAGACTGCGAGCTAGTGCGCGGTCATCCCCTGCGGTGGGCCATACTCCAGCATCGGGGAAATTCTCGGCCAAAGTTTCGGCAATGGTGAGTGAATCCCACACTGCGATGTCATTGATTAACAGGGTTGGAACGCGTCCGGTCGGGTTTACTTTGAGAATCGCCTGTTTAAATTCTGAGTCGGGCTCGAAGGAATCGAAGTAGAGCATTGTTTCCTCGAAGCTTATGCCCAGTCCTCGCATCAAGACCCATGGTCGCATCGACCACGAGGAATAATTTTTGTTGCCGATGAATAAACGCATAGCACGGCGCCCTCGCTATGTTGCTAACTCAACTAAGCCGCGAAACGTTTGAGTATGCTCGGGAGATACAAAAAATCAAGCACTAGCGCTATTAAGACAATGGGCACGAGTAATTGCGCGGCCTGCTGGAAGTAAAGCGTGTTCGCCCAGATAAGCACGGTCGCGCCGAGTGCCAATACCAAGGTGGTTATGCTTAATGCGGGGCCTGCAGTGCGAATCGCTTCGGCGATGGCAGAATCGCTGCCGAGGCCATCGCGGCGTGCCTGCAAATAATGCGTCAGAAGATGCACACTGTCATCCACGACGAGTCCGATACTGATGCTGAAGAGCATCATCACGAAGGGATTAATCTGTCCGACGGTGACTGCCCAGATGCCAAAAATGATTGTGGCTGGGAGAAGGTTGGGGATGACGCTCAGGAGGCCGTAACGCACACTGCGCAGTCCGACAATTAAGCATAAGGTGATCAAGCTGAGGCTGAGCGAATAGCCTTGCAGTAATTCGATGGTGACTAGATCGTCCATGCGTGCAAAGAGGATGAGTCGCGAGCCGTGCAGTAGCTTAGCCTCGGGGAAGCGTCGCGCGAATTCTTCGCTGAGTTGCTCATCCGTGTTGAGTAATTCTTTGTTACTCGATGGCCTCGCGTTGATGAACAGCTGTGTCAGCGAAAAATCGCTGCTGATGAAACCAAACAATGGGAAATCGTCACTTTGCACGACCTCGTAGGCGAGCAATGAATTCGCCACTGCATCTGTCGTTTCGGGGATGCGATAAAATTCTGGCTTGTCTTGATGCTGAGCGCGATTCACCGCGCGCGCGATGTCGATGATGCTGGCGATAGATTCTACGCCTTCTAGAGACTGGGCCCACTGAATATAGTCGTCGAGGCGTGCGAGAAATTCGGGTTCAATCGCACCATCGCTCTGTTTGGTTTGAATACCATAATTGAGCAAGGGGCCGCGATTTATGTGATCGTCGACGAGCTCATAATATCCAGAAAGTTCTGGATCACTGCCGAGAAAATCGAGCCGATTGAAATCGGATTCGTTGAGTGGCAAGAGGGCTAGTGTTAGCGCGGCGATAAGTGTAAAGCCCCAAAAAATTTTCCCGTCATGAGTCTTGCCGAGCTGGACGATGCCTTCGAGTAATGGCGCGACATATTCTTCCTCCGCTGTTCTTGATTTTTCCGGTGCGAGAAATATTAGCAACGCAGGAAGGAAGGTGAAGGTCAGTAGGAATCCGAATCCGATTCCGATACCGACGATGGTGCCGAAGCCATTGATCGCCGGTGAGGAGCTGAGTAATAGCGAGACAAACCCAATCGCCGTCGTGAGAGCAGCGAGGGTGATCGGCACAAGATTGTGCGCCAGGCTAGTAATCATCGCTTGCGTGCGAGGCATTCCCTTCATGAGTCCTTGGCGGAATAGC
>JALQUB010000052.1 GCA_023268635.1 Pseudomonadales bacterium | reverse complement strand
GCAGCAGCGTTCAACCAAACTTTCTTCCCTGGCTTCGTCTTCACCACTCGTGAAAGCGTCTCTCTTGGCCTGACCAGTAACAACCAAGGGCAAGGCGGTTGTATGTTCTACAACCCATTCCTCACGTCATTGAGCAATCCGAATGTTGCCAACGATCCGGTGTTGATGGACTACATCCTCGAGGACGTTCGCCGTACCGACAAGCGCAACAAGCTGGCTGTCTTTGATGCAGTCGTGTCTGGGGAATTGTTCGAGATGAAGGGCGGCACCGCGCAGTTCGCGCTAGGTGGCCAGTATCGTGATCGCAACACCAAAGAGATCGCGAACGAGTTGCATTACCCAGGCTTGCAAAACCGCATCCTCGGTTACGATGCGAATGGTGTTCCCAACGAATTCCACCGCGTGAGCAACAACTACGAATGTGCCATGTGTGCGTTTAACTACGACAACGATCGCACAACATCGGCGGCGTTCATGGAGCTATCTCTCCCGTTCATTCAAAACGTCGAGACTCAGATCGCCTTGCGATTCGAAGACTACGGAGGCCAAATCGGTAGCGAACTCTCTCCCAAGATCGCGATGAGCTGGCGTCCATTCGAAGAACTCTTGGTTCGTGGCTCGTACTCGCAGTCATTCCGCGCGCCGAACATAGCTATTGTTGAAACTGGTCTGCAGTCTTCTTCAGTGTCGTTCCTCGATCCAATTTCAAATCAACGAGTCCGTGCAGGATTGTTACCGCCTACGATTCAAAATGGTGAGCGCGAATCGACTTACACACTCGGTGGCCCTGCCCCAACGGTGGGTAACGAGTACGCAGATACCTACAACCTAGGTTTCTTATGGACGCCTGCCGGTGCACTCGATGGTTTATCGATCGGCGCCGACCTGTGGCGTTTCGAAGTTAGCGATCGTGTTTTGCCTGAACCGCCAATCAATGCTTTGCAACCTGAAATCGATGCATTCATCGCGGCCTCTCAGAATGAAGCAAACTACGTGCTCAACGATTCGATCTCACTCGATTCACCGGTGGTTAACGTGCCTTGTTCGCCTTCGGCCCTTGAAGCCGAGTTCGGCCGCGATTCTGCCGAGCGTTTGAACTGTGTAGTCTCGCCGTCTGCATACATCGTGCCCAATATTCAGCGCCCTGTCGGCAATGAATATGGTGACCTCGTAACACTAACTCTCAGTGCGATTAATGCCGGTGAAATTACTGCCGACGGCGTCGATCTGAAAGCAGGTTACTCATGGAGCAATGACCTCGGCATGTTCAGTGCGAATCTGACGTACACGCATGTTCGTCAATATGTGTTCGCAAACGTGCCTGGCATGATCAATGGTCTGTTGGACACGGGCGTCTACGACGCGGCTGGCACCACGGGTGACGGCAACCTCGTTCGCTCAATGCCTGATAATAAAGGTACCCTGGTACTCAACTGGCAGAAAAACGATCACGGCGTGACGCTGATTAATCGTCACATTGGTTCATATCGTGATCTCGGCTACGAAAGCGCTCTCACGGTGGCTAACGACTTCACACGCCCATTGCTGTCACGCGAAATCGGCAGCTACAACACGTGGGATATCCAGTACAACTACAACAAAGCTTGGGAAAATTCACGCTTTGGTAGCACGACATTTACCATCGGATTGTTAGACGCACTCAACAAGAACTTGCCATACCGAGAACTCAGCTCGCTCAACTATGATGCGTCTGTCTTCGAAGGTCGTGGCCAGCGATGGTATGCGAGGGCACTCTGGTCATTCTAAGTCGGCCAGTCGCTCTACAATAAGCGGCCTAAGCGCCGCTTATTGTAAACCCCTAAAACCCCGGCTCGGTGGCAAAGACGAACGTCGTTCTTGTCACCGAGTCGGGGTTTTTCGTTATACTCCCTGCATAAACATTCTTGATGCTTGGAGCTCGCCGTGAACTTACGCAAAAAAATTCTCCCCTCTCTTATTCTCATAAGCCTCGGACTTGCTGCTTGCAGTGAACAATCGACGGCGCCCGCTACGGAGCAAGCCACCACCGTTGACACGGTGGCTGCAACCCCTGAACTCGGTAGTTTCGGAGTCGATCTCAGCCAACAAGATCCAAACACCAAGCCCGGCGATGACTTCTTCCGCTTCGCCAACGGGAAATGGCTCGATGAATTCCAACTTCCGGCGGACCGAAGCAACTACGGCTCTTTCACCGTGCTCGGTGATCGCTCTGACCAACGCGTCAATGACATCATCGACGAACTCTCCGCAGCAGAGCCTCCAGCTGGAACAATCGAGCAAAAAATTAGCGACTACTACCTGAGTTACATGAACACCGAGACGCTGAATGAGCGCGGTATCGGCCCTCTCCGAGAGAGTCTCGCCAGACTCGCTGAAATAGATACCCGGGAGGAGCTTATCGAAGCCCTCGGGCGTGCACAGCTCGAAGCCACAGCGAGTCCATTCACGTGGTACGTCGGTGCCGACCGTCGAGACCCTGATCGCCACCAACTGGTGCTTGGACTTGGCGGCATCGGTCTGCCAGATCGCGACTACTACTTGCTCGATACCGAGGAGTACCAGAATGTCCGAAGCGAATATGTCGCCCACATTGAACGCATGCTGCAATTCGCCGACATCGAGAACGCCGGGGAAAAGGCGCAAGCGGTGCTCGCTTTAGAAACCGCTGTCGCCGAAAATCTTTGGCCACGCGCCGATCGCCGAAATCGAGATCTGACTTTCAATCCGATGAGCTACGAAGAGTTTGTCGCCGCCTATCCCGAGTTCGATTGGAATGCTTATTTTTCAGCGGCGGGCATCCCCGAACTCGCCGATTTGAATGTGTCCTACCCCAGTGCGATGGCTCCGGTCATCTCCCTGCTTGACTCGATTTCGATTGATGATTGGGTCAGCTATATGAGCTACCAACACATCTCAAATCTGGCGAGCGTGCTGTCCGAGGAGATCGATAAGGAAAATTTTCATTTCTATTCCACCGTACTTAACGGTGTACCAGAGCAACGCCAGCGCTGGGAACGCGGTGTCGCGCGCGTAGGTTCACTTCAGAGTCTCGGCGAGGCGGTCGGTCAAATCTATGTACAAAAACATTTCCCCGAAGCGGCTAAGCAACAAATGCAAACGCTCGTCGAAAATCTTCGTGCAGCACTAGCTGACAGCATCACGGAAATCGAGTGGATGGGGAATGAGACCAAGGAAGAGGCAAAATTAAAACTCGAATCATTCCGTCCTAAGATCGCCTATCCCGATGAATGGAAAGACTTCTCAGACATCGAGATTAGTCGAGATGATTTATACGCCAATGCGCGCAGCGTGAGAGAGTTCAATTACGCCGATGAAATTAGTCGCCTCGGGAAACCGACAAACCGTGAAGAGTGGGGCATGACTCCACAAACAGTGAACGCCTATTACAACCCCTCGTTCAACGAAATCGTTTTCCCCGCAGGCATTCTGCAACCTCCATTCTTCGACCCAGCGGCGGATATCGCGGTTAACTACGGTGGCATTGGCGCGGTAATCGGGCACGAGATGGGTCACGGCTTCGACGATCAGGGCTCCAAGTCTGATTCACTCGGTGTGCAGCGCAACTGGTGGACCGACGAAGACCGAGCCAATTTCGAAAAACTCACGACTGCGCTTGCCGCGCAATACGACAGTTTCGAACCAGTACCTGGTTACTTCATCGACGGCAACTTCACCCTCGGCGAAAACATCGGTGACGTTGGCGGTCTCTCACTCGCCTATCGAGCCTATCAACGCGCACTCAACGGACAAGAAGCGCCCATCATCGATGGCCTCACCGGTGACCAGCGCTTCTTCCTTAGCTGGGCACAAGTTTGGCAAAGGAAATATCGTGAGGATGCGCTAATTCAGCGCCTCAGTTCAGACCCCCATTCACCCTCAGAATTCAGAGTGAACGGCGTGGTGCGGAACTTCGACGAATGGTATGACGCATTCAATGTGCAAGCTGACGATGCGCTCTATCTAGCACCCGAAGAGCGAGTCCGTATCTGGTAGCTTTCGAAATCCTGAGTCGGCGAACCTTTCTTGGTCATCGCCGACTCAGGGGCTGCTAAAATTCGCGCCAGGGGTAGTGAAATTCGCCATAGTTTGGCGACTGCCATCAAACTCTCACTCTGCACAAATCTAACTCATTGTTTATTAACTAAATAATTTCCTGGCACGATCCTCGCATTACTCTCCTTGAAGACGTTCTTCGAGGAGCAGTAACTATGAAAATTCTCTCAACTCTTGGGCTACTTGGCCTGACTCTCGTCGGCCTTGTGATCGCGATTCCTATCCTTTCCGTCGCGTTCTCATTATTTGGTGCGCTGATGATTTTCCTAATCTGGGTCGCGCCATTCTGGATAATCGCCACTTCCGATGTCACCACCGGCTTCGAAAAAATCGCGTGGCTCATCGCTATGGTCGCACTCTCCTGGTTCGCATGGGTGTTCTATTTCTTCCTGGCGCCGCTAAAACCCCGCGATGATTTCATAAGCTATCACCGCTACTAATTTCTGTGCCGCACCTTTTTAGGCGGAATCCCCGCTTGTCCGCCAATGCCCCCCGGCCACGCATGCTGTGCCGCGGGGCATTTTTCTTGCGAATCCCGACACATTAGGCGAGACTTATTCCCGTTCAATAACCCTTTCGTCGTCTCGGAGAGATAATAATGATCAGAAAAGCATTAACGATCGCAACGGCCACGGCTGTTTTAAGCAGCGGAATGATTTATAAGGCAAGCGCACAAGATGCACCTACTCCAGAGCAGCAGGCTGCTGCCGCCACGGACACACGTAAATCAGTATTTAAGCTACTGCGTTTTTATCTCGTGCCGCTGGTTGGCATGGCGCAGGGCGCTCCTTTCGATGCCGCCATCGCAGAAAAAAACGGCCGCCGCATTGCGGCTCTCGCGCCATCTATCCCCGATCTTTTCATGCATGACACACGTGGCTTCGATGTGAAGACCGAAGCACTCGACGTCATATGGGAAAATAAAGCGGAATTCGAAGAGAAAGCGATGGCGCTGATGAACAATGCCAACGCCTTCGCTGACAAAGCCGCAACCGGTGATCGCGCACAGACCCTCGGTGCATTCAGAGCACTAGGCGGATCATGCGGAAATTGCCACGACACATTCAGACTCGACGACGACTAGCCGAGGCTAAAAACTACCGAGTGAAAAATGCGGCGAGTGCTAGACGATCCTCGTCGCTGAGACGGGAGGTGTTGTGTTCGATTACATCGTTCATATCACCACCCACAAATTCCGCATCGGGCTTCATGCCTAGTATCAAAAAGAGATCGAAACTATCGCGCGTCCATTCGGCGAGCGCTTCTGAATTGATAGCCTCTATCACTTCGTCTCCCAAGGTCGCACCAGAAAATTCTTCGGCGAACTTGGGTATTCCCAAGCCATTACGCGGCGTATGACACTCGCCACAGTGGCCGAGGTTGCGCGCGAGGTAGGCGCCACGCGCAAGCAAGTCCTGTTCGTCTTTTTCTAAACCATCCACTTCGACCGCTGGCAGTTCCCCGCCAAAGAAGTCAAACAACAGGTTCCACCCAACGAGCGCGAACCGATTTAACCACCAGGCTGTCTCGTGCTCCGGCACTGTTTTTTCTATCGGTTCTAGTGACATCAGGTATGCGGCGATATCCAATGCATCCTCATCGCTTAAGCCAGCGTAGGATCGATAGGGAAATGCGGGATAATAGAACGAGCCATCGGGTGACCGCCCTTGTTTCAGCGCGATCAAAAAGTCTTGCGCATCCCAATTACCGAGTCCGGTTTCCTTATCGGGTGTGATATTGGGTACATAGAACGTACCAAACTCACTCGTGAGGGCATGGCCGCCACTTAGCACCGATGTGTCAGTAGAACCGTCGTCATTCACAGCGAGATGGCAACTGACACAACCGCCCGCGGTGACGAGATATTCGCCGCGAGCAATCGCCTCCGGAGTAGCAAGCAACTGGGCGGACTGGTCGACAGGATGTGGTGCAGTGAAAGACCAAATCACTGCACCCAAAATGAGTACAGTGACTAAACTAATCAGTGCTCGCTTTTGCAATTGTCGCATCATCTCGCTCCGATTTAATTCACACCTATTTCTTACACTAAGGTGGTCAGCATCTCTTGGTTGTAGGTGACGAGTTCATCGAACTTCCCGGCACGCACTTTTGTGGCCCAATCTGGGTTAGCGATCAATGCGCGGCCAACTGCGATGATATCGAACTCATCCGCCTCCATTCGCTTAATGAGATCGTCGATTCCCGCGACTTCGGCTTCTCCGCCACGGTATGTCGCGATGAATTCCTCAGTCAAACCTACGCTGCCGACGCTAATCGTTGGTTTGCCGGTAATCTTCTTCACCCAACCGGCGAGATTGAGGTCAGAGCCTTCGAACTCCGGTTCCCAGAAACGACGTGTACTGCAATGGAAAATATCGACGCCTGCGTCGGAAAGAGGCGCAAGAAACTGCTCGAGTTCTTCGAGCGATGGCGCGAGGCGTGCCGTGAAGTCTTGCTGTTTCCATTGCGAGAAACGAAGAATGATCGGGAAGTCTTCGCCTATCTCGGCGCGAATACTTTGTAGGATATCCGTCGCGAAACGCGTGCGCTTAACAAGTGAGCCGCCGAACTGATCATCGCGTTGATTCGTTCCTTCCCAGAAAAAATTATCGATAAGATAACCATGCGCTCCGTGGAGTTCTAATGTGTCGAAGCCGAGATCAACAGCGTCTTTTGCCGCCTGTGTGAATGCCGCGATAATGTCATCAATCTCTGCGTTGCTGAGAGGTTCGTACACTTTCTTGTCGGGTCCGACTAGGCCCGATGGCGTTGCGGATGGATAGTCAGGATGAGGCCCCTCACCCGGACGACGCATCGCCCCTTGGTGCCATAACTGCGGCGCAATTTTACCGCCCGATTCATGTACAGACTCAACAATTTTCTGCCAAGCGTCTAAGGATTTTCCGTGGAACGTAGGGATTTTTACTTGATTGGATGCAGCATTATGATTGACAGTCGTACCTTCCGTAATGATCAACCCAACTTCATTCTCTGCGCGACGCTTGTAGTATTGCAGGACATTATCGTCCGGAATACCGTCAGGCGAAAACTGGCGCGTCATCGGCGCCATGGCGATGCGATTTTTTAGAGAGAGTTTGGGGCTATTGAACGGAGTAAAGAGGATATCAGGATTCATTAATCAGTCTCACGATTTAAAGTTTGTAGGCATTCTAGGTGTCGAATGCCGTTGGGTCTAGCGCTGGGCTGCATTATTAATTCACCGACCGATCGCCGCCGAACGCAAAGTCTGTCGATTGGCGTCACTCGATGCCGGCTCCGATTCCCCGAAAATCGCACGGATCCAATGTCCGTCCGTGGGATTGGGGAAAACAATATAGTCGCCACCGAAATGTGAGGCGTCTTCATGCATTAACGCGGCACGCTCTTCTACGTCGGTCACATAATATCGCCGCGCGAAGTCATTGAGATTATCACCGAGAGACACGATGACATCGTAGTCGGCGCGGATCTGTTGTTGCACTGACTCCTTATTAGACGTCTCTCGGAGCACACGTAGGTCCGCTGGCTCCACATTGCCGAACCCAGCCGCTCTGAGATTTTCCAACGCGAAATCGAAAGTTTTCTCTCCCTGGTCGCGATTGGTCACGAAGAAGACTCGAACGCCCTCTTCTTCGCAGAATTCAACAAACTCACGCGCGCCGGGGCTCGCCACGAATTCATTCTTCGGCACCCACTCATCCCATGTCGCATCGTCGAAGAAATCCCTGCCCGAGGCGATAAGCTCACCCCAGTAGGCGTTCGAGAGCAACATCGTCTCATCGACATCCGAGATCACTGCTAGCGGCCTGCCATTCCGTGACCCTCTCGCAAGCGCCTCCTCGACACGCAAACGCGCCAATGCAAAGCCCTGATAATACAAAGCACGATATTCTGCCGCGGTTTGGCGCCACGCGATCGCGTACAGAAGAGGATTCTGTAATTCATCCGAATCCGCCGCGGATGCGTGCAATCCGAAGAAGGAGAATGACAGGACGAACGACATCACGCCCTTAACTAACACACGTTTTTTACTCGAAATAAGCTGGAACAACACATCTCTCCATAGACTCACGTAGGTGGTCATATTACTCAGTTATGGTCTATATTGCTGCTATTGGATTGGTAAAGCCTCGACATTGCGAGTCTGCCTCCCATGAGCAACAACAGCAAAACAAGGACATCTCATGAAAGCCTCATTCTTCAAAGCCCTCGCAGCCTGCGCCCTATTCATCTCTTTAGTAAACAGCTCGGCGCTCGTGGCCGCAGAAGATTACCGAATCCTCATCTCCAATGATGACGGCGTAGACTCTCCGTTGATCCATGCCTTGAGCGTGGGGCTCGCCACGTTGCCCGGTGTCGAAATTACAGTCTCCGCTCCCGATGGCAATAGATCGGGCAGCAGCCAATCCACCGATGGAGGTAGCCGCACAGTCAAACAGTCTAGCTTCGACGGCGGCATCACGACTTACGCGATCGATGGTCGCCCCGCAGATGCAGTCCGCTTCGGACTTTTACACCTCGCCAAGGACAAGCCCTTCGACCTGGTCGTCTCGGGTATAAACATCGGATCCAATGTCGGTGATGTCTCCCACTTGTCAGGCACAGTCGGGGCGGCGATGGAGGCAATCATGCGCGGCGTCCCCGCGATCGCGGTCTCACAAGACACCTCGGGGGTCGACACCTCGGTCACCGTTGATCTCACGCGCCAACTAGTTGTCCGCTATATGCGTGACGGCGCACCCGACGGCGTTGTAGTCTCGATCAATGTCCCTAGCGGCGAACTCAAGGGCGTTGTGGTGCGCCCTATGGGCGAGGCCTACATCACCTCCTCTCCCTTCGCACTAGAAAGCACTGAAGGAAACTCGAGTGTTTATGAAACACATTACATCCGTCAGAAAGCGACGAATCCGAAGAGCGACACTTATGCGTACCAAAATGGCTACGCCACGTTAACCCCCCTCAAATTCGACTGGACGGCACACGAAATGATTGAAGAAGTCGAGTCTTGGGGATTGAGTCTATCGAAATAGGAGTGTTCCTGTGTCAGTTGACACCTTCGATTTCGAACACATTGTTCAAGTGAACGACCCAGCGAACCCCCAGATTGCAGACATCACTCGCTCGCAACTTTGGCAGGGTCTGGTACTGCGTGCGCGCTGCCCGCAGCGATTCCTCGAGGGTATCGATTGTCACTCGCACCCAGAAAACGACTCTTGCTTCGTGCGAGAAATCAGAGCAGGCGAATCTAATTTCTACGAAGACGTTACGCTCGAACACGAGTCGAGAATTCTCACCGAGACTCACAAAGACAAGCCACAAATTTATGCGGCTAGTGAGGCAAGCATCGAAGAACCCGAAGAGGGTTATTTGTTTGTTAGGTTCAGGTATTGCCGTGAGATGCCCGAGGCGAATGCGAATGTCGATATTGCAGAACACCTAAAAGCCGCCTATCGACAACTCGACACAGACGCCATCAGTCTGATTCGAATCATGGCCGAGGACGATTCATTTCACTCTTCCATTAACTAGTCATCGAGATCGCTTTGTGAGCCCGCATTGGGCTGAAAATAATAAAAAGGAAGCCACCATTATGCGAACAACAAGGTCTGCACGTCCGCCAGCCAGGGTAAGCACATTACTGCTCTCTTTCCTTTGCTCTCTTCTTGCCGTTTCGCCTTCGGCCTTCGCCGAGCGTAAGGCCTCCGACGACGAAAGCCATATTAGCGATCCTCGAGTTCAGCATCGCAGCTACGTCTTCGACGCTACCGGCGAAACCCTGCCCTACGCGATATTTGTTCCCACTAGCTATGACAAAGATGGCGACGGAAAATTACCTTTATTGGTCTCGCTTCACGGACTAGGCCGCAGTTATGACTGGCTCATGGGCTATCACGGTCTGCTCGATCAAGCAGAACTCCATGGCTATGCCGTTGTCACGCCGCTAGGTTATATCCGCGAAGGTTGGTACGGCTCGCGCCCCGCCGAAGACCCACAAGACGGCATCTACAGCGAGCAGGATGTGCTCAACGTCCTCGCGTTGGTACAGGACGAACTCCGCATCGATGAAGAACGCATATTCCTGTGGGGCCACTCGATGGGCGGAGGCGGCACTTATCATATCGCCGCGAAACACCCTGACCTTTTCGCCGGTCTGGGCGTCGCCGCACCGGCTCCCGCTATCTCCGCGCCGAAGGACGAGATCTTGGACAGCATCGCGCACCTGCCTATCCTAGTCTTACAAGGAGACCAAGATGAGCTTGTGCCAGTCGACGTCACCCGCAGCTGGGTCGCGGGTATGGCGGAGCGAGGCATGCAACATGTGTATGTCGAAGTGCAAGGCGGAGATCATTCATTACTCATCTCCCAAGACGAAACGAATATGAAAAAGTTCATCGAGTTTTTTAATATTATTCGTTAACAAAATTTAAATCCGCGGAGGAAGAACCGTGTTGATAAGAACAATGAAGAATCAGACTCGCGCAATCAAAATTCTCGGCCTAGTGCTCACGGCGTCGATCGCGAGCTGCAGCAAAGAAATAGAAGTCGAAGTTGCTAACTATAAGCCTGCCCCATCAAGCGTACGCGAGGTGGAATGGCCGCTACACAACCTCGACCTCGCTGGTTCGCGCTATAGCCCTAGCGATCAGATTACGCCTGACAATGTCGCGGACTTAAAAGCCGAGTGGCTATTCCAACATGGTGTGATAGATGGCGTCAGCAATCAGACAACTCCGATCGTCGTCGACGGCATCATGTATGTCACCGACGCGCGCGGCAGTGTTTACGCGATGAACGCGATCGATGGGCATTTATTGTGGGAACAGAATGTCACCGGCGATCTCGGCGGAGGCCGCCGAGAAGGCTATATTTTCAGGCATCGCGGTGTCGTGTATGACGATGGCATCGTCTACTCAGCAGCTGGTTCATTCATTTTTGCGTTCGACGCCAAGAGTGGCGAACCCATCGAGAGCTTCGGCGACAATGGTAAGGCTTCAGTCATACTCGACGTGCTGCACTTAAAAGATCCCAGTATCGAGACAGCGATTTCCGTCGGCTATTGGTTCACCACCGCGCCGCAGGTGTATAACGGTATGCTCTACATCGGCACGACTCGCAGCGAGAGTCACATAGCCGGCGGCTATGTGCTCGCTGTCGATGCGAAGACAGGTGAAGTCGAATGGCATTTCAACACAGTACCGCAGGATGAGACAGATCAGGGCTGGGAGCTCGCTGGCCCGACTTGGGTGGGCGGTGAACGCAATGGCGGCGGTATCTGGGAAACGCCTTCGATCGATCCGGAATTAGGCCTCGTGTATTTCGCCGTCGGCAATCCCTTCGGCAACAGCACAAAGCGAGACGGCATTAATCTATTCACCAATTCCATAATCGCGCTCTCGCTAGATACCGGCAAACTCGAATGGTTTTATCAACAAGTGCATCACGATGTCTGGGATTACGATTCCGGAAATCAGCCAGTGTTGTTCGACATGACCGTCGATGGAAAATCCGTCAAGGCACTCGCACAGGCGAGTAAAAATAGTTGGCTCTATATACTAGATCGCGTGACTGGAGAACCTGTACACCCGATCCCGGAAGTCGCAGTGTCGACAGACACCGACACCGAGGGTGAAGAGCCTTGGCCAACGCAACCCATTCCGCACAAGGCGAACGGCGAACGCATGGAACCGGTCTCGCCGGTCTACCCCATCGATATTCCTGCCGAGCAGTTGGTGGAAAACCACATCGTAGAACAATTTACACCGATCGGTCCGAATCAGATCTTCGCGCCTGGCTACAGCGGCGGCAGCAATTTCGCGCCTATCTCCTACAGCCCCAAGACGGGACTGCTCTATGTGAATGCCATCGATCAGCCATTTCGTTCCGGCCGCGACCCCATGGGCTATTTTTCGGCCTACGATCCCAGCACCGGCGAACTCGTCTGGCGTAAGATCTTCCCCGGTTATGGACAAGCAGGATCGGTGGTGACTGCGGGAGGTGTAGTATTCGTAGGGGCTGGTGACAATACCGCTGGCTATTTCTACGCATTCGACGCGGCGACGGGAGAGGAGTTGTGGAAATTTAACACCGGCTCCGGCGTCTTCGCCTCCCCCGCTCTCTACGTCATCGATGGCAAAGAATATGTCAGCGTTGCTTCCGGCGGCGGCAGTCGAGGCCGCCGTGGCGGCGACCTCATCCTCACCTTCGCGCTACCCTAGGTAGCGCTGACCGTTTCGGCCGCGTGGATGTCGGCGACAGTGAGTGCGGTCATATTAAATATTCCGCGCGCTGTCACCGAAGGGATGACGATGTGAGCCGGCTTGCTGAAGCCATTGATAAATGGCCCGATCAATAGCGAGTCGGTAATCGAACGAATTAAGCCCATGGCGATGTTGGCGGCGTCGAGGTTCGGCATCACCAATAAATTTGCGCGTCCCTTGATAGTCGAGTTCGCATAGATCGATTCCCGCATCTTCGGATTCAGTGCACTCATCACATGCATCTCACCATCTACCTGCAAATCCGGGTTGGCCGCCCGCAGCATCTCGGCGGCATGGCGTACTTTACGCGCAGAAGCGTTGTTCGCCGTGCCGAAGTTTGAATGGGAGACCAGCGCAATCTTGGGTTCTATACCGAAGCGTTTAACAAAGTTTCCGGCTGCCTCGGTAATCTTCACTAATTCTTCAGCGGTCGGGTTTTCGTTCATCAAAGTGTCGGCGAGGAACAATGGACCGTCTGGAGACAACAGCACCGCGGCCGAAGACACTAAATTGTCTCGACTGCCACGCGCATTATCAGGACCGATAAGATTCATGATTTCTCGGAGGTGCAATTCGAAGCGACCGACCTTACCGCAGATCATGCCATCTGCATCACCGCGCGCGACCATGACCGCCGCAATCGCGGTGGAGTCGGTTCGCATCGACTTTCTTGCAGCATCCACTGACACACCGTGACGACCAACGGCATCGTGATAATACATCGAGTAATCGTTGTGCTGTGAGTAGTCGCGAGGGTCGATGACTTCGACATCTTTTTCTAAATCAATGCGAAGTCCGAGTCGCTCGATCTTGCTCTCCATGCGAGGACGATGACCGATGAGTATCGGCGTAGCAATCTTCTCATCGATGACGGCCTGCACAGCCAGCAGCACATCTTCGTGGTCACCCTCAGCATAGGCAATGCGCGCCGGCGACTTCTTCGCGATCTCGATTATAGGCTGCATAAACAGCCCAGCCTGATTCACGAACTCATGCAGCTTCTGACGATAGGCTTCCAAGTCTTCAATGGGTCGAGTGGCGACACCGCTGTCCATCGCAGCTTGCACAACCGCCAGCGGAACCACTTCGATGAGTCTCGGATCGAAGGCTTTAGGGATCAGATACTCGGGACCAAATCGGAGTTGTTCGTCCGCATACGCTGCGGCGACAACATCTGAAGTCTCCTTCGTCGCGAGGTCGGCAATCGCACGCACCGCCGCCATCTTCATCTCTTCATTAATCGTCGACGCACCACAATCGAGAGCGCCACGGAAGATGAACGGGAAACAAAGAACATTATTTACTTGATTCGGATAATCGGAGCGACCCGTCGCCAGAATTGCATCGGGGCGGGCGGCTAACGCTTCTTCCGGCATGATCTCCGGCAGCGGATTGGACATAGCGAGGATGATTGGCCTATCACCCATTTTCTTAACTTGTTCACCGTTAAGCACGCCGGGGCCCGACAGCCCCATGAAAAGATCTGCGCCCTCGATAGCGTCATCGAGCGTCCGATCACTCGTCTCGATCGCATAACTCTCCTTCCAAGGATTCATGCCTTCATTGCGGCCCGCATAAATGACGCCGTTGCGATCGATCATGCGCACATTTTCCTTGCGCAGTCCCATGCTCACGAGGAGGTCGACACACGCAATACTCGCTGCACCCGCACCGGAGACGACGAGTTTCACCTCACCAATATTTTTCTCAACAATGCGCAGACCATTATAAATCGCAGCGGCGGCGACGATCGCAGTACCGTGTTGATCGTCATGGAAAACGGGGATTTTCATGCGCTCGCGCAGCTTAGCTTCTACCATGAAGCACTCGGGCGCTTTAATGTCCTCGAGGTTGATGCCGCCGAAAGTCGGCTCCAGACTCGCGATGATTTCTACCAGCTTGTCGACGTCGGTCTCGTCCACTTCAATATCGAATACGTCGATGCCTGCGAACTTCTTAAATAGGACCGCTTTGCCTTCCATCACCGGCTTCGAAGCCAATGGACCGATGTCACCTAAACCGAGCACTGCGGTGCCATTGGTGATTACCGCCACGAGATTGCCGCGCGACGTGACCGATGCGACTTCGGTCGGATTCTCTACGATTAACTCGCAGGCATGTGCCACGCCAGGCGAATACGCGAGCGAAAGATCGCGTTTATTCGCAAGCGGCTTGGTAGGCCTGATTTCGAGTTTTCCCGGTACCGGATTGGTGTGATAACGGAGCGCGCTTTCTTTGAAGGAATCGGTCATGGAATCAGTTTCTTCTTGTTGAGACTAAGTAGCCAGATAGGAAGGAACTGTATTTTACCGTCGCTGCCGTGGAATTGCTATTTACCGCCGATCCTAGGGCAGTGTTGAGATCGCGACCCGGAAACCGATCGTGGCATTGCGCACACTCGGATCCACCGCACCACGCACCGCAGTTCGCACATTGTTCATACCATCTTGAAACGAACCGCCGCGCATCACCCACAGGGAATCGAGTGAGAGTAATGCCTCGGGAGCCTGGTCGAGAGAGAACGGATAATCCTGAAGTGGGCTGCGAGTCAGCTCCCACGCGTTGCCTGCCATATCCGCCAGGCCATAACTACAGGTATTACAGTCGATGGAACCCACTGGCATGAGTGCCGAACCGCCAAAGTTGGCGTAGCTCTCGCTGGGTTGCATACCCCAAGGGAAAGTCCTGCCATCTTCACTACGTGCGGCCTTTTCCCACTCCGCTTCATTCGGCAACACGACCCTGCCGTCGGCGTCGAGTAATTCGCGTAATTCCGTAGGCGTCTCCGCCGAGAGTCGCAGTTGAGCATCTAACCAACGGGCATAGCCCAGCATCTGCGGCAACGTGATTCCGGTGACGGGTTGTTCCAGCACAGCGGTCGATTGGGAATCCATCGCGAGGCGCTCGGTGAATTGCGCCAACATCGAACCATTAGTCTCTTTCAGATAGGCGGCGAATTGCGCATTCGTCACCTCGTAGCGACCGATAAAGAACGTCGGCAAGTCGACTCTGCCCTGCCGCTGTGTCGACGACCAACGCTCGTTTTCATAAGCCATGCGGTCACGCAGCGGATTGCTGCCCATGGTGAACTCACCGGCGGGTATGGCGACGAATCCCCAGCGCTCGTCACGCGGCAATGAAAAATGCGCCGCGTCGAAGCGCTCTGAAGATTGGGAGAGCCCATCCGGCATATCGGATTGTTTACTCGTGCCGTCTAAGCGAGTGCTCTGATAAGTCATGAACGCCGCGGTGAACGCGATTAACCCAATCATGACGACGATGCCCACCGTGCGCCCCGGCGCCTGATAGTCGAGATTTTGTTGAAGGACGGGGTCGACCTCGGTCCGTGCAGCTGCGTTGTTTTTAGACACTGTTCTCCGTCTCTTGCTTAATTCTGTCTTTGTTCACAGGCGAATGCCCAGTCGTGGTCACAGGCGCGGGCGTTCAACTCTGGCACAGACAAATCCATCAGATTCAATCCGGCTTGTCGCAGCATCAGTCGAAGATCAAGCTCCAAGGGTTGCGCACGCAGCGTGGATTCTTCCTGCAGCAGATTACCGCACGCGGCCTGAAACTTGAGCTCGCAGGCACGCGCGAAATAGCCGAAGGCGAGATCCGCATCGCGCTCGACGATGAGGCCTTCGCGATAATGTGCGCCGAGTTCGTTACAGGCCCACGCGGCACTGTCGTTGCAATAGGTCGACTCGATACTGACAAGCCTGTCACAGGCGTTCGGCAAGCCCTCACTGCAGGACTGCTCCCAAAAAGGCACGCTATCGCCGGTGTGCTGTCCATCCGTTCGGCCCAGCAACGACATCAGCCCAAAGAACGTGATCCAGACCAGCATATGGGCGATGTTGGAGCGCCCAGCAAACCACGCAGGGTTCCAGAGATTGAGTAGCGACTGAGAACTGATCTGACGCACCATTCGGTCGATCATGATGACGCAGAGATTGAGCAAGGGCACGCACAGCAGCTTGTCATAGAGCGTGGGCTCACCCAGCCAACCCAGAATCGTATAGAGCGCGAACACACCTAAACCGTAGAGCACACCGAATATCGTCTTGCCGAGCGGTGTCCGGGGCGAGGTCGATGGGTCGGTAATTAATAGATGCAGGCCCAGGAATACCGCAGCGGGGATGTCCGAATCGAGGAAATAAGGGACGCCTTGAGTGGCGGCGTAGAGTGCACTGGCGCCAAAGAGGGTGATGGCCGCGGCACCCGATACCAAGGTCGTCGCGAAGAAAAACATCACAACCAGACCCACGGCGAACAGGAATGTGTAGATATTGGGCGCCAGAGTCAGGGTCGACGAAATCTCCGGCGCCCAAGTGAGTTCTGTGGTGCCGGTCGCGATCAGAATCAGCGAGAAAAAGCCGAGACTAAACGCTGAGGGATTGAAGATGTGAACGCTGCGCCCTTCACGATTCCAGCGGATAAACTCTTTGCCCAGGAATCCTACGGCTATCATCACGAACTGCATGTAGAACCAATCGTCGTGGAACCAGAGGAATAGATTGGTGCTCAGGATGATGGGAATTGGTCCGAATCCCAACATATAACTGCGTCGACGCGACCACGACAGCAACATGCCGAAGGTATAGGCAAACATCACCTGCCCGACTAATAGCCAAAAATGGTCGTAGACGGGTCGCCAATAGTAGCCCCAGTAGAGATACACAGAGAATTGCACCAAGACCTGTATATAGTGCTGGGAATAGATGGCGCTGGTGAAATCCTTCAGAGCGGGTCGGCGAGCGAGGTGAAACAGCATGAAACCCTGCCAACACGCCAGCACCGCCGCCGCACCCCAGAAAGAGGCCGCTAGTGTCGGATTCGAGGCGATACGCGGCACGAACGACAGCAAGAAGATCGCGATGGTCAGCGCCATGGGCAACTTAAAACTGCCGATGACCTGCGCTAGGCGAAGCGAGGAGTCCCCGGCCGGCAAGGGCTGAGTAGAATTCGAGGTGGGATTGCCCATGTGCGTCGTCCGTGAAATGCTAGCGACTGAGGATAAACCAGCGCCACTGCCAATTCAATTTGCGAATGCTTGAATTCTGGGTGCCACAGGCGTAATTTCAACAGGCTAAGAATACCGCCCGACTCTGCGCTCGATAAAAACAACAAAGCGACGAAAAGTCGACAAGAGAGGTTCTTATGACACGCAATGTCTCTTCCCGCATTAGGCCGCGCTTCTGGCCTGCCCCTATCACGGTGGTAGCCGCGACACTGTCAGGGACCATCCTGCTAGCGACTGCGACAAGCGCCTCCGCTCAGGACGCCGATATTCCCCGCACCGCCTACGGCCAGCCCGATTTCCAAGGCTTTTATACCTTCCGCACAATCACACCACTCAACAGACCAGTTGAGTTAGCAGATAAGGAAGTACTCACTCCGGAAGAAGCGGAAGAATGGGAAGCGTTCGAAAATCGTCGCCAAAATCGTGACCTCATCGTCGACAGCGTCGGTGGCGCTGGCTACCCACCGGGGGTCATTTCCTACAACGAATTCTGGTATGAGCGCGGCAACGAGACCATCGAGAGCCGCCGCACATCACTCATCTACGATCCACCGAATGGCCGCATTCCCGAGCTCAACGCCGCCGGGAAGGCTCGTCGCGCAGAATATAGCGAGATGATCTTCAATAGTGCGGGTCCCGAAGGCCGCACGACGGTTGACCGCTGCCTCACCGGGTTCGTCGGCGGACCGCCCATGATTCCAGGCTCCTACAACAATAATATGCAGCTGGTGCAGACCAAGAACCATGTGATGATCCTCAATGAAATGGTGCATAGCGCACGGATTATCAAGCTTGAGAGCGAGCATACGGGCAAGCAAGCGAAATGGGAGGGTGAATCGGTAGGACGCTGGGAGGACGACGAGCTTGTCGTCACCACTAAGAATTTCTACCATGATTACAACCTCAGAGGGATGTCCGATCAGGCGGTAATCACCGAGCGCTTCCGTTACATCGATGAAGGCGTGCTCGAATACGACTTCACGGTCAACGACCCCTTGAGCTGGGATCAGAGTTGGTCGGCGCGCCTGCCGCTTCGACGCTCTCCCGATCCGGTCTATGAATATGCCTGCCACGAGGGTAATCATGGCCTCATCGGCATTCTCGCCGGCTGGCGTCGCTATGAGAGCATGGGCATGAATGGCGACGGAACCCCTAAAGCGGATGGCATGGGCAAGGTCGCGACGGACGAATAAGCTCGATCTAAAATAGGAGATTACAACAGTGAGTCGACCTTGGAGTTTTGGGTCATCGCTACTAATAAGCCTGTGCTTGCTGGTGGGGGTTAGCGCGACACTGTCTGCGGCTCCAGCCACGTCTTCCGTAGAGAGCGTGTCCGTACGCTCTCGACTAGACCCGAATGCCATCCTGATTACCGAAATCGACGTCGTCTTCGTGTACGACGCCGCTATCATTGATCAAATCCCCGACACCAAGAAGGCGTGGTACGGCAATAAACGTAACATTACGCGTAAGGCGGGAAAGGGATTAGACGTAGTAAACTTATTCATCCCGCAGGGCTTCGACTCCGATCGACTCAGCCTGCCGGAGCGTCGAGGCGAAGCCCTGCAAGTCATGGTGTTTGCCTATCATGACAGTGCAGATGCCAAACCGATCGACATCACCGGCCTGAAGAATGTGCTGGTCGAAGTTGATACCTTCGGCATACGTGTGTCGGCGCAATGACTATGAACTAGTCGCAAGAATGCTGCAGAATCGAACAACCACGATGTATTAAAACTAAAAGAGAGGAAAAAATGGACTTAGACAAATTCATCACTGCACCCAAGGGACTGCTGTTGGGCGCACTGCTCGCAAGCCCACTCGCGCTCGCGCAGGCTGACATGGAGCCGGTCAACGACCTGCCAAACCCTTACATCACGCAATCCGGTTTCTTCAAAATGCCGGGCGGCCGCACTTGGGGTTCAACTAGCACGGTCGACATCGACATTGACGGCGAGAGCGTATGGATCGCTGAACGCTGTGGCGGCAACATCAATGCCTGCGTGAATAATCCCGACGTGAATCTCGTCATGCTCTACGACAAAGACGGCAACCTCGTTCGCAGCTTCGGTGCCGGCTACATCACGTGGCCACACGGCATCCACGTCGACTACGACGGCAATGTCTGGATCGCTGACGCGCGCGGCACCGAAGGCATGGATGACTTCGACGGTGAACAGTACGGTCACCAAATCCACAAATTCAGCCCCACCGGCGTCCATCTGTTAACGCTGGGAAACAAGGGCGGTGGCCGTGACGAAGAGTACTTCTTCACACCCAACGATATGCACGTCGCACCTGACGGTTCAATCTTCGTCGGCGAAGGCCACTCAAGCGCCGAGGGTACGCCTAACCGTGTCCACAAGTTCGATGCCGAGGGTAACCACCTCTTCTCTTTCGGTGGCTGGGGCACAGAACCTGGCAAATTCCGCCAGCCCCACGGCCTCGCGATGGACTCGAAAGGACGTCTATTCGTAGCAGACCGCGGCAACAACCGTATCCAAATTTTTGATCAGGAAGGAAACCTGCTCGACGTCTGGTATCAGTTCAGCCGTAACAGTGGCATCTATATCGACAAGAACGATGTTCTCTACGCCGCCGATTCTGAGTCAGGCTCGGTCAATCCAGACCATGGCGATTGGCTGCGCGGCATCCGCGTAGGCAGTGCGGTCACTGGCGAAGTTGAGTTCTTCATCCCTGATCCCAATCCTGACTGTCGCGGCACTTGTACAGCAGAAGGCGTGGTTGCAGACAAAAACGGCAACATCTTCGGTGCCGAAGTTGGCCCAGTCGGTGGCGTGAAACGTTACACTCGCCCTGCTCGCTAGAAATATTCTACGCACAAACAAAAACCCCCGAGTCAGTCACTGACTCGGGGGTTTTTTATTGATCCGATCGAATCGGGTTGTCGCTAATTGACGCCGACTTTAGATGGCATCGACTATCGCGTTCAACGTCGCACTCGGACGCATCGCAGCAACAGCCTTCGCAGTATCAGGTTTATAGTAACCCCCGATATCCATTGCGTTACCCTGCACCATATTCAGCTCTTCAACAATCTTCGCTTCATTGTTAGTCATCGCCTCTGCGATATCAGCGAATTTCGCTTTCAACTCAGCATCCTTATCCTGCGCCGCGAGTGCTTGCGCCCAATACATTGCGAGGTAAAAGTGGCTGCCTCGGTTATCGAGTTCGCCGACGCGACGCGACGGTGATTTATTCGTGTCGAGGAATTCACCGGTCGCGGCATCGAGTGCGTCTGCCAATACTTGCGCGCGGGCATTGTCAGTGACGTTCGCAAGATGCTCTAGTGATGCGGCGAGCGCGAGGAATTCGCCGAGGGAATCCCAACGCAGATGATTTTCTTTCTCGAATTGCTGCACGTGCTTCGGCGCTGAACCACCGGCACCTGTCTCGAAGAGTCCGCCACCGGCCATTAATGGCACAATCGACAACATTTTAGCGCTCGTTCCGAGTTCGAGAATCGGGAACAGATCAGTGAGGTAATCACGTAATACATTGCCCGTCACCGAAATCGTGTCGAGTCCTTTTTGGATTCGCTCCAATGAGAAACGCGTCGCGGCATTGGGTGACATCGTGTGTAATTCGAGGCCAGACGTGTCGTGGTCCGGCAGATATTTCTCAACCTTCTTGATGATTTCACGGTCGTGGGCGCGAGCATCGTCGAGCCAGAAAACCGCAGGCGTTGAAGACAAGCGTGCGCGTGTGACCGCGAGTTTCACCCAATCCTGAATTGGCGCATCCTTCACTTGACACATGCGCCAAATATCTCCGGCGTCGACATCGTGGCTCATGAGCACCTTGCCGTCGGCATCGATGACCGACACCGTGCCATCCGCAGCCATCACAAAAGTTTTATCGTGCGAGCCGTATTCTTCCGCTTTCTGCGCCATCAGTCCGACGTTCGGAACGCTACCCATAGTCGAAGGATCTAACGCCCCATTTGCCTTACAGAAGTCGATGACTTCTTGATAGACACCTGCGTAGCAACGATCGGGAATGACCGCCTTCATGTCTTTAAGCTTGCCGTCTGGGCCCCACATCTGTCCGCTCGAGCGTAACGCCGCAGGCATTGAAGCATCGATGATGATGTCGCTGGGGACGTGCAGGTTTGTGATGCCACGATCTGAATCGACCATCGCCATCTCAGGACGATTCGCGTAACACGCCTGCAAATCGGCTTCGATTGCTTCTCGTTCCGCATCAGGCAATGCCTTGATCTTCGCATAGACGTCGCCGATGCCGTTATTCACATCGACGCCTAACTTCTCGAATGTCGCTCCGTGCTTGGCGAACACATCTGCGTAGAACACAGTCACCGCATGACCGAAAATGACAGGGTCAGAGACCTTCATCATTGTCGCTTTCATGTGCAGAGAAAACAGGACATCCTTCGCACGCGCATCGTCGATCTGCTCCGTGAGGAATTTGCGTAGCGCGTTCTTGCTCATGACCGATGAGTCAATAATTTCACCGGCGAGAAGTTTTAGATCCGCTTTCAATACCGTTTCGTTTCCAGCGGCATCTTTGTGCACAATTTTCACACTCGTTGCTTCGGGCACCGTGACCGCCTGCTCAGAGCCGTAGAAATCGCCTTCACTCATTGAAGAGACATGCGACTTACTGTCGCTGCTCCACGCACCCATCGAGTGGGGGTTCTTACGCGCATAGGCCTTGACCGACGCGGGGGCGCGGCGGTCGGAATTGCCTTCTCGCAGCACAGGATTTACAGCGCTGCCTTTGATGCGGTCGTAACGCGCTTTCACGTCTTTTTCCTGCTCGCTCGTCGCTTCTTCCGGATATTCCGGCAATGCGTAGCCTTTGGCCTGCAACTCGGCGATGGTCGCCTGCATCTGAGGCAGTGACGCAGAAATATTCGGCAGCTTAATAATATTGGCGTAAGGATCTTGAGTTAGCTCGCCCAATTCCGCGAGTGCGTCTGACTGCTGTTGCACTGGTGTCAGGAAATCAGAAAAATTTGCGATGATGCGGCCAGCCAATGAGATATCGCGGGTCTCCACCTCGACGTCGGCGGCCTTGGTGAACGCACTGATGATAGGGAGTAATGAATACGTCGCTAGCGCGGGAGCCTCATCGGTCTCGGTATAAATAATGGTTGGCTTTTGCTCAGACATCGAATTTTCCTTCTTTGATTTGCTCGGCCGGAGGGCAGATCAATCGCTGCCGCAGCTGTCGGTGAAAAGGGGGCGCATTATAGCAGCGAGCGCCCTCCAGTCATAGGTCTGGCTGCTATCTGAGAGCCCGCCGGCAGGTTTCCGCTGTCAAACTAACTCTGACTTCCAAAAAATGATAAATTGTTCGATTGAAAATCAATCGCTGCGAGACCGTTATGCATTTAAAAACTCCCATTGAAGGCTTCATACTCCGCGCGGCCACGCCTGCGGACGTCGGCACCATCCTCGGCTTCATCACGGAATTAGCCGTCTACGAAAAACTTGCCCATGAAGTGGTTGCGACCGAAGCGACTCTTACTGAGACCCTATTCGGCGACACCCCTTATGCCCAAGTGATCATCGCCGAACTCGACGGCAACGCGGTTGGCTATGCGCTGTTCTTTCATAATTTCTCGACCTTCACCGGTCGTCCGGGTATTTATCTCGAAGATTTGTACGTGCAGCCGGCGATGCGCGGCCGCGGCTTCGGCAAACTACTACTCGCCTATCTCGCGAAAAAAGCGGTCGACATGAATTGCACTCGCGTCGAATGGTCGGTGCTCGACTGGAACCAGCCCGCGATTGATTTTTATCGCTCCATCGGGGCTCTGCCGATGGAGGAATGGACGGTCCAACGCCTAGATGGCGCTCGTCTCGCGAGTTTTGCCGAGGAGTTTAACAAATGAGCGACATCGTTTATGTAAACGGTCAATATGTTGCGAAGCAAGACGCGACTATCTCCATCTTCGACCGCGGGTTTATCTTCGGCGATGGGGTGTACGAGGTCGTTCCCGTCATCGAAGGCTCGATGGTAGACAAAGAGTATTTCCTGCAGCGACTCGAGCGCAGCCTCGGCGAATTGCGAATCGAATGGCCCTGCACCGCGGATGAAATCCTCGAGATGATGCAACAACTCATTCTTAGAAACGCGATTAACGAAGGCATGGTCTATTTACAAATTACGCGAGGCATCGCCGATCGCGAATTTAATTTCCCCGCCGACACGAGACCCTCCATCGTAGGCTTCGCGAATCACCTAATACTCCTCGATCCTCCGACGGCCAAAACCGGCATCGCCGTCGTCTCAACACCGGACCTGAGATGGAAGCGCCGTGATATCAAATCGGTCAACTTACTCGGGCAAGTCCTCGCAAAACAGGATGCCGTCGAGCGCGGCGCCAAAGAAGGCTGGATGGTCGAAGACGGCTATGTCACCGAAGGGGTTTCGTCTAGCGCTTATATTGTGAAGGACGGTGTCATCATCACTCGTCCATTAACGAATGAAATCTTGCCAGGCATACGCCGCCGCACATTATTCGAACTCTGCGAAGCCGAAGGTTTGCAATTAGAGCAGCGCCTATTCACCTTGCAGGAAGCCATCGACGCAGACGAGGCGTTCATCACCAGCGCAACCACGGTTGTATGCCCGGTCGTCAGCATCGATGGCCACACAATTGGCGATGGCTTACCCGGTCCTGTCGCCCAAAAACTTCGCGCGGTCTATCTCACTCGCATGAAAGAAGAAGCAGGCGTTTAAAACGCCTGCACTTCGCGAATATCTTTTTTACCCAGCGCCGCCATTATCAGCCGATCGACACCGAGTGCGACCCCCGAGCACTCTGGCAAACCATGCTCTAGTGCCGCCAATAATTTTTCATCGAGTGGCACAGCATCAAATCCGCGTCGTTCTCGCTCGGCGATGTCGGCTTCGAATCTTGCACGTTGCTCCCGCGCGTCCTGTAACTCGAAATAACCATTCGCCAACTCCATGCCCGCAATGAATAACTCGAAGCGGCGCGCGACCGCTTGCCCCGTTCTATCCACTTCGATGCGAGCGAGTGCCGCCTGTTGCACCGGATAATCGTAAATAAAACACGCGAAGGGCAGCGAGGGTTCGATGCAGTGCGCGAGCAAGAGTTGGAGATAATCTGTCCGCGAAAGACCCTCGGCGCTCAGCGCGATTTTCTCATGCGCCAGCGACTCGAAGTCTTGATCGCTCGCCACGTGCGGATCGATGTTCAGATGCTCGAGAAATAAATCTCTATAAGTCACACGTGCAATCGCGATCTCTGTCACTCGCGCCGCATCACCGGTCGTCGCATCGAACACTTCGACGACTAGCGCTTCGACCTCATCCATCAACGTATCGAGTGTGTACCCGGGTCGATACCATTCCAGCATCGTGAATTCAGCACTATGACGCTTGCTCGCCTGTTCTCGACGAAACACTTTTGCGAGTTGATAGATAGCGCCGCTGCCCGCCGCGAGTAGGCGCTTCAAGGGAAATTCGGGGGAGGTCTGTAAAAACAGGTATTGGCCAATTTCACGCTGTGGATCGACGCGGGTGTCGACGTGAAAAGAGTCGATATAAATATCCGTTGCGGTGGTCGGCATGAGCGCGGGCGTCTCGACTTCGAGGACCCCACGCTTGGCAAAAAACTCACGGATAATGGCGAGCACTTGCGCGCGTTGCCTGAGCGTCTCGAGCGATGCTTGGGGACGCCAGTCGTGAGTCATGACTATCGCCGTCTATTTATTTTGTGACGCGGTTTTGGTATTCCGCTGTGCGCGTATCGACTCGAAGTACATCACCGATTGTCACGAACAGAGGCACTTTAACAACTGCGCCAGAACTCAAAGTCGCCGGCTTTGTACCGCCCTGCGCCGTGTCGCCCTTCAATCCGGGATCCGTGTCGACCACTTCGAGCTCGACAAAATTCTGCGGCGTGACTGAAATAGGGCTATCGTTCCATAACACCACGGTGTAGATGTCTTCTTCCTTTAGCCAGTTTTTAGCGTCAGTGATTGCGGCGGCATCGGCGGCAATTTGTTCAAAGCTGTCGTCAGTCTTCATGAAATGCCAGAACTCTCCATCGGTGTAGAGATACTGCATATCGATTTCCATCACGTCGGCACCTTCGACCGATTCGCCGGACTTATAAGTACGTTCCCAGACGCGACCATTCTTCAGGTTACGGAGCCTCACACGGTTGAAGGCCTGGCCCTTGCCCGGCTTTACGACTTCGTTCTCGAGAATTGAGCAAGGCTCACCATCGATTAAGACCTTGAGGCCGCCTTTGAACTCGTTTGTTGAATATGTCGCCATGCTATTTCCGCCTTTCTCCAATTCGCGTCGCCGCAGCCTATGGGCCGGATCGAACGTGTTATTATCCACCGCGTAGAAACACTGTCTTCGCAGCCGAGTCTTTTATGCCAGCGCCTAGTTTAGCAATAATCCAGTCCGATGTGCCGGCGTGGCAGCGAATGTTATCCGATCTCGTGACCGATCCCCAAGAGTTGCTTGAATTACTCGGCCTCGACCACGATGACAATCCCTTCTCTTCGGCCGCCGCAACACAGTTTCCCTTCAAGCTGCCACGCTGGTTTCTTTCCCGAATAAAACCCGGAGACTGGAACGACCCGATTTTGCGTCAGCTCTGGCCCGCCTCCCAAGAGGAAGCGGAGGTGGCAGGCTACGGCTTCGATCCGCTACAGGAGTCGCAGTTCAACCCAGTGTCAGGCCTACTACATAAATACAGTAGTCGCGTGCTTCTCACCGCGTCCCCACATTGCGCCGTACACTGCCGCTATTGTTTTCGGCGACATTTCGATTATGCGGCGAATGCGCCGAGCCGAGAACATTGGCGGGCCGTCTTCGACTATATTGCGAACGAGCCCAGGGTCGGAGAAGTCATCCTCAGCGGCGGTGATCCACTGGCACTCCCCAACCGACAACTCGATTGGCTCATCGAACAAATCGAGGCCATCCCCCATGTCAACACGCTGCGCATACACACACGCATGACTACCGTATTGCCCCAGCGGATCGATGAGGCGCTGTGCGCACGGCTCAAGACGACGCGACTCAGCGTCGTGCTCGTCTCGCACTGCAATCATGCTCAGGAACTCAGTCCAGAAAGTAAATCGGCCTTCCAACAGCTGCGTAACAGCGGTGTGACCTTATTAAACCAGTCGGTGATCTTGACGAATGTTAACGACAATGTGGAGATTTTAGCCGATCTTAGCCGCAAGTTATTCGAACAAGGCGTACTCCCCTACTACCTACACCTTCCCGATGCGGTCGCTGGCACGGCCCATTTCGATGTCGAGTTGCCCCTCGCCCAATCCCTCGTCGCCGAGCTGCAGACTCGACTTCCCGGCTACCTCGTGCCGCGCCTCGTACGCGAAGAAGCGGGCGAATACTCCAAAACTCGTTACGCGTAAACACGACCTCTTACCGCGCAAATTCTTCCAGAATTGAGGTTTGTGGCCGACAAACTGAAGACCGAAACACCCTCTCAGGAAACCAGTAGTGAGCGACAACGATCTTCTAGCCGACGACCTCTCAGACGATTCAAGCAGCAGCGAGAAAATCGGCAATCGCTTCACCATCGCCGTGTGCCTACTCCTCGCCCTTGGCATGTGCGCGTTCTGGTTAATTAGCAATTACAACACCCAGCGCCTGCTGCAACAGCAGGCCGATGAATTGGGTTACACGGTCGCACAGCAAACCGCGCTGCAGATGACGGAGCTTGTACTCGCCAACGACAGGATAAGCATGAACGTGGTGCTCGATGAGCTGATTCGCGGGACATCGATCGTTGAGCTGGCAGTCATTAACATCGACAACGAAGTCATCGCGATCGCGACTCAAAAACTGCCGGACGCTAAAGCCTTCATTCCTCTGCCCATAGCGCTGAGCCAAGAGCATGCAGATTACAGCGTGCCGATTAGCTTGCAGGGCTCGACGGCGGGTTCGGTGAGGCTGGTGCTCGACCTCAGCAACATCGAAGTCACCGTGGTCAACAATCTGCTCATGATTCTCGGCTTCTCCTTGCTGCTAATCCTCGTCGCCGTCGTGCTCACCTCGACCTATTTCAGCTATCTGGTGAGCTTCCCCGTCAACTTGCTCGCCCAGTCTCTGGCGAACATCCGCAACGGCGACATCGAATCCTGCCCCGAACCCGATGGCGATGACGAGGTCTCGCGCGCGATCCATCAGTACAACCAGACTGCCGAATTCCTCATGCAGAACACCTTCATCAGCCGCTTCCCTCAACAGCTGCCCGAGTTCGAGCCTGAGCGCTACACTCAGGCCGGCCACCAGGGCGTCGCCGTACTGTGTGTGAAGATGTCTAACTACACCTACCTGGGTTCGACGCTCAACGAGGACTTGTTCATTAATCTTCGCAACAAGTATTACTTCTTCGCGGGCAAAGTGAGCGAGATGTATAACGGTGTTGTCAGCTCATGCTCTGAAGAAGAAGTGATCATTCACTTTGGTGAGTCGCAACTCGAAGAAGAGCAGGCCTTCTACGCGATCTGTGCGGGCCAGCTGTTCCTGCGTCTGGTCGAAGAAATCAATAAGCCCTCGCTGCCTACCCTGCCCGAGGATGAAGCCGAGGAGACTGACAACGAGGCGCTTAATTGGAAACCCGAGCGGACGTTGGAACGAGAAAGACAGAAGGCCCAGGCGATGCGCGAACAGATGATGTCGGAGATTGGACTATTAGGCGCGAAGTTTACCCTCGCCGCGCACAGCGGCTCGATGCTGCGCGGCATCTACTCGCCAATCACTCATGAGACTAACTCGCTCAGCGGAGAGACTCTGGATCAAGCCCGTGCGCTGAGTAATGAAGCGCCCGACAACTCGCTGCTAATCAGCGAACCCTGTTACGAAGCCGCCGGAGATGGCGCCCGACTCGACGCTCACGCGTACCTCGACACACACGCGAGTCCCTTCGACTTCGAGGCCTACCTCAGCCTCGAACCACTATCGGACTATCGACTGCTGCTCGACCGGCAGGCGCATCAACTCATCGGACTCTGGTCGAATGCGCCGGGGACTGACGACTAGTCTCAGTTGAGACTCAGTTGAGTAAGTCCCCTGTCTCCGACAGAGACGCTTTATCGGCCTTCGACACCACCTCGATCGCATCCACATTCTGGAAGCCCCGCGGCAGCTTGTTGCCGCGACGTCCACGCTCTCCAGCATAATGCTCAAGATCGGCGGGCTTCAGATTATGGTGGCGCTTGCCGGCGTGCACGGTCAACGAATCGTTTTCACCCAGCACTGCGATGGCGACCACGAATTCGACTCGATCGGCCACCCGAGCGGGGGGCACACCGATGATCTTATTCCCCTTGCCCTTGGCTAGGCGTGGCAACTCCCTTAATGGGAACATGAGCATGCGGCCCTCATTGCTGATGGCGACGATGCGGTCGCTCTCGTAATCATTGACCTCGATAGGCGGCAGGATTAAGCCTCCCTTCGAAGGCTTGAGCACGGCCTTGCCTGCCTTGTTCTTACTGACGAGGTCGCCCAGCTTGCCAACGAAGCCGTAGCCGCCGTCGCTGGCGAGCAGCACATCCCTATTGTCATCACCGATCAATACGCCCTCGAAGGTTGCGCCCGAAGGGGGATTCACTTTGCCGGACAATGGCTCGCCCTGCCCGCGCGCCGAAGGCAGAGAATGGGCAGGCACCGAATATGTTCGGCCCGTGGAATCGAGGAATATCGCCAGTTGGCTGCTCTTGCCGCGGGCGGCCTGCTTAAATTTGTCGCCCGACTTATATTGCAGGCCTGCGGCGTCGACCTCATGGCCCTTCGCCGCACGCACCCAGCCACGCTCAGACAAGACGACCGTGACCGGCTCGGCGGACACCAATTCAGTGGCCAGGAAGGCCTTGGCTTCGCCACGCTCAACCAACGGCGTGCGGCGGTCGTCGCCGTACTTGTCCGCATCGGCTTGGATTTCCTTCTTGATGAACGTCTTCAGACGCGTATCCGAGCCCAACAGACGCTCGATGGTCTCGCGCTCTGCTGCCAGCTCGGCCTGCTCGCCGGTAATCTTGATCTCTTCGAGTTTCGCCAACTGGCGGAGTTTAAGTTCGAGGATCGCTTCAGCCTGTCGCTCACTGATCTTAAACGCCGCGACTAGCGCCGGCTTCGGTTTGTCCTCGGTCCGGACAATGCGGATAACTTCATCGATATTGAGATAGGCGACCAACAAGCCTTCCAAGATATGCAGGCGGTCGAGGATCTTGTCGAGACGGAATTGCAGGCGTCGACGTACCGTGGCGGTACGGAACTGCAGCCACTCCACCAGCAAAGAACGCAGATCTTTGACCTGGGGACGCTTGTTAATGCCGATCATGTTGAAGTTGACGCGGTAATTCTTCTCGAGATCCGTCGTCGAGAAGAGATGCAGCATCAGCGCCTCGACATCCACGCGATTCGATTTCGGCACGATGACGATACGTGTCGGATTCTCGTGGTCAGATTCATCACGCAGATCGACAACCATCGGCAGTTTCTTCTTCTGCATCTGCGCCGCAATCTGCTCTAGCACCTTCGCACCCGAGACCTGATACGGCAGCGCCGTGACCACGATCTCGTCGCCCTCCTTCGTGTAGATTGCGCGTGCTTTCAGCGAACCGCGGCCGTTGCGATACATCTCCAAAATATCGCTCTTGGGCGTGATGAGCTCGGCTTCCGTGGGGTAGTCGGGCCCTTGAATGATTTCGCAGATATCCTCGAGCGTGGCCTTAGGGCGTTCCAATAAGTGTACCGCGGCGTTCGCCACCTCACGCAGATTGTGTGGCGGGATGTCCGTGGCCATACCCACGGCAATGCCACTGCCACCGTTCAATAACACGTTCGGCAGGCGAGCCGGCAACATCTCGGGCTCGTCCATCGTGCCATCGAAATTCGGCTTCCAATCCACCGTGCCCTGACCGAGCTCACCGAGTAACACATCGGCATAACCCTGCAGCCGTGATTCGGTATAACGCATCGCCGCAAAGGACTTGGGATCGTCCGGTGAGCCCCAGTTGCCCTGCCCATCGACGAGCGGATAGCGGTAACTGAATGGCTGCGCCATCAACACCATCGCCTCGTAGCAAGCGGAGTCACCGTGTGGATGGAACTTACCGATCACGTCGCCGATCGTGCGCGCCGACTTCTTAAATTTCGCCGAGGCCTTGAGCCCCAACTCAGACATCGCATAAATAATGCGGCGCTGTACCGGCTTGAGGCCATCTCCCAGATTGGGAAGCGCGCGGTCGTTGATGACGTACATCGAGTAATTGAGATAGGCGCTCTGGGTGTAGTCCCTGAGCGATATCTGTTCGATGCCATCATCGCTAATTGTAATTTCTTCGTTCATGCCTACTCTCTTGATTTACTGTCGCGCTACTCGGTTAAGTCAGCGGCGTCACCGCTGGTCTCGAGCCATGCTTTTCGATCCGCCGCACGATTCTTCGCGAGCAGCATATCCATCATTTCGAAGGTGCCAGCCTTATCCGATTTGCTCGCCCCTTCCTCGAGCGTGAGCTGCACCAAGCGCCGCGTGTCGACCGCCATCGTCGTCTCTCGCAGCTGCAGCGGATTCATCTCGCCCAGACCTTTGAATCGTTGTACGTTGACCTTGCCGCCCTTTTTGTCGGCGGCGAGTCGATCGAGAATCGCCGTCTTCTCACTCTCGTCTAGCGCGTAATAAACCTCTTTGCCCATGTCGATGCGGAATAGCGGTGGCATCGCCACATAAATATGCCCCGCCTCGACCACCGGACGGAAGTGCTGCACGAACAGGGCGCACAACAGGGTCGCGATGTGTAGCCCGTCGGAATCGGCGTCGGCGAGGATACAGATTTTGCCGTAGCGCAGGCCGCTGATGTCACTCGAATCTGGATCGACGCCGAGAGCGATGGCGATGTCGTGTACCGCCTGCGAGGCAAGAATCTCACTCGAGTCCACCTCCCAGGTATTCAGGATCTTGCCGCGCAGCGGCATGATCGCCTGGAATTCGCGGTCCCGCGCCTGCTTGGCCGAGCCACCCGCCGAGTCTCCCTCGACTAAGAACAACTCCCCCGCCATCACATCTTGCGTCGAACAGTCCGCGAGCTTACCGGGCAGGGCTGGGCCCGACGTGATCTTCTTGCGGGCGACCTTCTTGCTCGCCTTGAGTCGGCTCTGCGCGTTGCTGATGCAGAGCTCGGCAATCGCCTCCGCCTCGGCGGTATGTTGATTGAGCCAGAGGCTGAACGCGTCCTTCACCACTCCGGCGACAAAGGTGGCAGTCTGGCGCGAAGACAGGCGTTCCTTGGTCTGGCCACTGAATTGTGGGTCGAGAATCTTCGATGACAACACGAAACAGCAGCGTTCCCAGACGTCATCCGGTGTCAGTTTAATGCCGCGCGGCAAGAGGTTTCGGAATTCACAAAACTCTCGCAGCGCCTCGAGCAGACCCGTGCGTAAACCCGCGACGTGTGTGCCTCCCTGAGCGGTGGGAATGAGATTCACATAGCTTTCCGCCATGATCTCACCGCCTTCCGGCAGCCATTGCACCGCCCAATCGACCGCCTCGCCGTTCTGACTGACCGAACCCGAGAATGGCTCGACGGGCAGAGTCTCGTATTCACCGGTAGCCTGTCGCAGATAGTCGATCAGGCCGTCTTCGAAGCACCATTCCTCGCTCTGCGCCTTGTCCTCGGCGACCGTGTTATCGATGAATTTCACCAGCAAACCGGAGCACAGCACCGCCTTGGCGCGCAGCACATGCTTGAGGCGCGGAATCGACACACGCGGGGAATCGAAGTACTGCTCGTCGGGGGTGAACTTGACCGTCGTCCCCGTATTTCGCTTGCCAACCGTGTCTATTTTCTTGAGATCGCTCGCCTTATAGCCGTCCGCGAAACTCATCGAATAGACATTGCCATCGCGCTTCACGATGACCTCGAGTGTCTTCGACAGGGCGTTCACCACCGACACGCCTACGCCATGCAGACCGCCAGAGTATTGGTAATTACTATTCGAGAACTTACCACCCGCATGGAGCTTCGTGAGGATGAGTTCGACGCCGCTCAGGCCCTCTTCTTTGTGGATGTCGACGGGCATACCGCGGCCATCGTCTTCGACCTCGATGGAGCCGTCTTTGTTCAGTGTAAGGGTTAGGGTCTTGGCGTGGCCGGCGAGCGCCTCATCCACGCTGTTGTCGATCACCTCTTGAACCAGATGATTCGGACGTGTGGTGTCGGTGTACATGCCGGGGCGTTTGCGCACCGGATCGAGACCTGAGAGGACCTCGATCGCATCGGCGTTATAGGTGTTGCTCATGCAGTTTTCTCTGAAATTCTCGTCTACTTTGTCGCGGGAAATGGGCGCGCTTAGAATCGCGCGTAGGATAGTATTCTATCGCGCTTTAGAGCCGTTTCTTGATAGCAAAAACGCGAAGACCTGCGGTAATTCTTGCTCAAAGCCCACATAGCTGTGATCGCCACCCTCGTGAATCAAGAGCTTAGACGCCGCGTATTTCTCCGCAGCCTCCCTGTAGTCTAGTGTCTCATCACCGGTTTGCAGCATCACCAAAAAATTTTGCGGACGAGCCAAGGACTGTACTTCCATATCGAGCAGCTCCTGCATCTGCGCTTCTGTCACCAGCTGGATGTCATCGCTGTAATGATTCTTCTGCTCGCCGAGGTAGTCACGCAGCAATAAATAAGGACGCACCGCCGGATTAATCAGTGCGGCGCGCAGGCCAAACTCGTCGGCGAGTGCGGTCGCATAGTAAGCACCGAGGGAGCTACCAATGAGCACGGCACTACCGTGCCTGTTCAGGCCGCGCCTGAGACGTTCGCGCAGCATGGCTAACGACGCCGCAGGCCCCTCTTTCAAGAACGGAATATCGATCTCGATGCCTTGTTTCTCGCAGTAAGCCAGCGTCTGCCGCGCCTTGACCGATTGGGGCGAACTCAGGAAACCATGCAGATAGAGGACGTATGGACCCTCGGCTGTTTTCGGCAGGAAGCAGCCCTCGTCTAGCCGCTCGACGCCGGTATCGAAAGAGCCATCGTCATGCAGCGTGAGCCAGCGATAACCGGGTTGCTGTGTATCCAGGGCAAACTCGTCGGTTTGTTCGCAAAACTGCACACAGGTCGACGGTGTGCCGAGCACCGTGAGCTGCTTGTAGGTGTGCTCGAAGCGATGGTGGATATGCCCGTGCAGCACCGCACGCACGCAATCGAATTCCTGCAGCAGTTCGAGCAAGGCCGGGCCGTCTCGAAGACCGATGTCGTGGATCCAATTAGCACCGGTAAGCGAAGGGTTGTGATGCAAGCAGAGGAGAACAAACTCGGAGGTTTCCGCCAACTGAGTCCGTAAACTCGCGAGCTGCGCCTCCCCTAACTCACCATAGACACCATCCTCTACCTTCGAATCGACTAGCAGAATGAGCCACCTACCGAGCCGCAATTGTCGAGACGGTGCGACGACTTGAGCCATGACGCTGGGATCATCGTGGTTGCCGGCTAGCCAGCGGAATTCGGCGTCAGAATTGCTTAGTGCGACAGCCGCCGACGAGAAGAAACGTTGATAAGACTCCATGCTGCCATCTTGCGACAGGTCACCGGTGGCGATCAGCGCGTCGTAGGTCCGCCGGTCCTTCGCCGCGAGGGCGGCCACCGCGGCGAGCGAGTCGCTGGTGTTGATGCCCTTGAGTTCGGCGTCTGGCGCCGCGCTGAGGTGTGAATCGCTGAGCTGTAACAGCGTGTAGGATTTAGTCGCCACTGGCCCAGACCGTCTCTGCGCTCTGGCCTACTGCGAGACAATGCGTCAGCCACTCGCCGAGGAATTGATTGACCTGCCCTTTCTCATCGGGCTGATACATTCTCGCGTTTGGCTGGGCATAGCGAGGCTCGAGATTTCTGTGGCCCTGATAGGACACTACCTCGGCGGTACTCGCGTCATGATAGACCCGGATCAACATCGAAGGGTTCGTCATCCAGTCGCGCATCATCGGTTTCTGCACGACCTCGAGCGTCGTCGTGTATTTAAATGCCTCGAGGATAGTGATCTCGACGGTGACCGGCTCGGAATCGAACTCGGCGAGGGTAAACACCGAGCGCATGCCTTCTAATGCCTTTTCTGGCGCATCCGATTCACCAATGGATCGGCTGGAGTCATGCAGCGAGACGACATCGAATTCAGCATAGTCGCGCTGACGATGAGCCGCAAGCACGGGCATCAGTCTGAGCAGTCGAATGTAATTCGCATCACACTCGGCCATCTGCTTAACTAAATCTATGCTGTATTTTTTCTTCGGCATGTCCTACTCGGTTAACGTGACTACGCCCATTGCGCCAGGAGTTCTTGACGGTTTAACTGCAACCACTGCAGCGCAATAATCGTCATCGCATTGTTAATTTTGCCCGACGCCACGAACGCGAATGCTTCTTCACGATCGAAGGCGAGCACTTCAATATCTTCGTGCTCGTCGTCGAGGCCGAATACCCCACCCGCCTGACTCGCATCGACTCGGCCACAGAACAGTGTAATCCGTTCATTACTGATTCCCGGGCTGTTGTAATACTCACTAATCTGCACGAGTCCCTGCGGCTGTGCATTCGCCTCTTCGAGACTCTCACGCGCAGCGACGTCGATTGGCTGCTCACCGTCTTCGACCATGCCTGCGACGAGTTCGATCAGCCAAGAGTCTTGGCCTTCATCGATCATGCCGATGCGAATCTGCCGCACCAACACGACTTGGTCTAACACGGGGTCAAACAACAGCACCCCCACTGCTCGTGGGCGCAGCAGCAACTCACGAGACAAGGTTTCGCTCCAACCCCCAGCAAGCAATGAATGCCGGAGGCTTAGACGGTCGACCTTGAGAAAACTATCGAGCAAAGTTTCACGTTGCTCTAGCTCTATCTGAAGGGGTGCAGTCATCGCGAACTTAGTCGCGCGCGGTGACTTCGAGTAGGTGGTAACCAAACTGAGTTTGTACAGGGCCTTGGACTGTACCGACCGGTGCGCTGAAAACCACTTCGTCAAATTCCTTCACCATCATACCCGGACCGAATGAGCCCAGGTCTCCGCCTTGCGCTTTCGAAGGGCAAGACGAATGTGCTTTTGCGAGGTCAGCGAAATCTTCACCGCCTTCGATACGAGACTTGAGGTCGAGACACTCTTGCTCAGTTTGTACGAGGATGTGGCGGGCGCTTGCTGTAGTCATAATCTTGTCCTTTTATCGGGAAATTTCGTTCTTGGATCGAACATTGTAGGGACGAGCCTCGAGGATGTACAGGCACACAATAGCGCCATTTTGCGCTATACTAACGGCCTCAGCTTTATCGCCACACCTTCTCACGATCAGGAAACCCCTATGGCTTTCTCCGAACCGGCGCCGCGTAAGCACGTGCATACTCGGGCTATTCATTACCGCGGCTATGCACGCGAAGACGGCCTCTTCGACATCGAAGCACACATGACCGACACTAAAACCTATGCGTTCCGCAACGACTGGCGCGGCGAGGTGAAGGTCGGCGAACCGCTGCACGAAATGCTGCTCAGAGTGACTATCGATGAGAGCTTCACGATCAAAGATATCGAAGCATCGACAGAACACAGCCCCTTCGAAATGTGCCCAAGCATCACGCCCAATTACAAAGCGTGTATCGGAATACAGATGGGCCGCGGTTGGCGTCAACAGGTCCGCATGAAAGTGGGTGGCACAAACGGCTGCACGCATCTCACCGAATTACTCTATCCGATGGCGACGGCAGCCATGCAGACTATTTGGCCATTGATGAAGCATCGACAGAATAAGGCCGATTCACACATCGAACCTTCGGACAAACGACCCGGCGTCATCGACACCTGCCACGCCTGGGCGTCAGATTCACCAGTCGTGAAAGTGAATGCACCGAAGTTTTATACCGGTGACGAGTAGTTCGTTTTTCTGCAGAGTCCTATTTATAAAACTTGGGGAATACGACGGCGATAGTCACACCTTCCGTGTCGAGCCGGTTCTCCGCACGGATTGAGCCACCGTGGTATTCGGCGATTAGTCTTGCGATGTGCAAGCCCATGCCTAAGTGTGGTTCTTTCTGCTTCTCCTGTGGCCGCACCGAAATCATCGACTCGAATACCCTATCCTTCATCGACTCCGGGAGATACGGCCCCGAGTTAGAAACCTTCACCGAGATGTGATCTCTAAGCATTTTGCACTCGAAGACGATCGGCTGACCCGGATAACTGAACTCGACCGCGTTTGCCGCGAGCTTGTCCAATAGTTGCGCCACGAATTCTGGCACCCCATTTATGAATAATTTCCCTTCCTCGTTGACGAGTTCAAACTTGGACTCAGGGTAGGCAAGTTTATAGCCCTCGACGCAGCCATACACGACCGCGCTGATGTCGATTTTTTCCTTATCCGAGGTTTGCAGCATCTGTTCGAGACGCGTCGCCTCACTCATTGCCGTGAGAATTAAATTCAAACGACTGATGCCTTCCTCGGCACGCTGCACATACACCGCCGTGTCTTCGTCCTTGCTGATCATCGCAAGATTCTCAATCGAGCTGCGCACCACCGTCACCGGTGTGCGTAACTCATGGGATAAGCGCGACGACATGTTTTCTATTTCCTTGTTGCGATGTGGGCTTCAAACACGTATGCCCACACGACCAAGATCGGTCTAGTTATCACAGCACGTAATAAAGCTGGTCTAGTTATCACAGTACGTAATTGGCAACACACTACGGCTGCCGCCTCTAGTGCTTCCGCCGCTTCTACGAGTGAGACCAACGCTGCTTC
>JALQUB010000060.1 GCA_023268635.1 Pseudomonadales bacterium | reverse complement strand
ATGGTGCCCAGAAGAGGACTTGAACCTCCACGCCCTTTCGAGCACTAGCACCTGAAGCTAGCGTGTCTACCAATTCCACCACCTGGGCATTCGGTCTACACGAGATGTTGATGGCGAGGCATCGTCGACCGGAGCGCAACTTTAACGATAGGGCTTATTGCTGTCAATCCCCGTCACTGGGTGCGACTGTCACAGACATGACTTATTGCTAGGTGTATACTGAGGCCTTATTCATAACAGAAAAGACTTAATGCCAAAATCTATTAAGACCGGAGCTCGCCCCAGCAAGCCCCGTAAAAGCAGTTCACAAACGGGTGCTACTAAGCCCGTCAACAAATCCTCTCGAAAGCCCTCCGCAAAGAAAATCAACAAAGACCCCTTCGCATCCCGAGAAGCTAAGAACTACGACAACCCAATTCCAAGCCGAGAATTCATCATCGAGCATTTGGAGGAAGCGGGTGAGCCCTTAGGGCATGTAGAGCTCTGCGAGCGTTTACAGCTGAATTCCGAAGAGCAGATCGAGGCGTTGCGAAGGCGCTTGATAGCGATGAGCCGGGATGGACAAATTATAAGTAATCGGCGCGGCATGTATGGCCTCGCATCAAGCATGGAACTGATTAAGGGTCGTGTGCAGGGGAACAAGGACGGTTTCGGCTATTTCATACCAGAAGACGGATCCGAGGATTTGTTTCTCGGTGCCCGTGAAATGGAGATGTTGTTCGATGGCGATAAAGTGCTGGCTCGAGTTTCGGGTGTCGATAATCGTGGCCGTAAAGAGGGCATGGTTGTCGAGGTATTGCAGCGCCGATATGAGCAGATTGTGGGGCGCTATTACCATGAGCAGGGCTTCGGTGTCGTAGTCCCAGATAGCAAACGCATAGCACATGAGATCCTGATTCCTGATCAACATGCCGGCAATGCTAAAGATGGTGAGTTTGTCGTGGCCGAGATAGTGGAGTACCCCACTAGGCGACGCAAGGCGATCGCACGCATCGCCGAAGTGCTCGGTGATAGCAGTACTCCGGGGCTCGAAATCGATGTGGCGCTGCGCAGCCACGACATCCCTCATGAATGGCCCAAGGCTGTTGAGAAGCAGTTGCGCGGTTTCAAAGACGTGGTCGCGGAGGTGGATCTAATCGGTCGCAAAGACCTGCGCGACATTCCTTTCGTGACGATTGATGGGGAGGACGCTAAAGACTTCGATGACGCGGTCTTCGCGCATGAACATAAACGCGGCAACTGGACACTTTTTGTGGCTATCGCTGACGTGTCGCATTATGTGCAGCCGAAAAGTGCCCTCGACGACGAGGCGATCAACCGTGCGACCTCGGTTTATTTCCCCGGCTTTGTGGTCCCGATGCTGCCCGAGAGACTCTCTAATGGCCTGTGCTCCTTAAAGCCGAAGGTCGATCGCCTGACGATGGTCTGTGAGATGGAAATCTCGGCCTTAGGCGAAATGACTGCATATAAGTTCTATGAGGGGGTTATTCACTCGCATGGGCGGCTGACTTATAACGAAGTCGCCGACATCGTGCAGCCCGCGGAGACCGAGTTGCAGCAACGGGTGCAGGCGAAGCAGAAGAAGCGCTATGCGGAACTCGTGCCGCACCTCACTAGCCTCTACGGTTTATTCCACGCGCTTCGCGAGACGCGAGAGAGGAATGGGGCGATGGATTTCGACACGACCGAGACGCGTATCGTGTTCGGTGAAAATCGCAAGATTGCCGAGATCGTCCCGGTGTATCGAAACGACGCGCATAAATTAATCGAGGAGTGCATGTTGCGGGCAAACGTCGCCGCGGCATTGCTGCTTGAGAGTGCGGCGCTGCCGGCACTCTACCGTGTGCACGAAGGTCCGAACCCGGACAAGCTGGAAAACCTGCGAGAGTTCCTACGTGAAATGGGGCTGCACATGGGAGGGGGCCTTAAGCCTTCCCCGCGCGACTACCAGGCTGTGTTGAAGAAGATTGCTACGCGCCCTGACCATCATCTGCTACAGACGATGTTGATTCGATCCATGATGCAGGCGGTTTATCAGGCTGACAATGTAGGCCACTTCGGGCTCGGGTACGAAGCGTATACTCACTTCACTTCTCCAATTCGGCGCTATCCCGACCTTTTAGTCCATCGTGGCATCCGTCACCTGATTCGCAATTCCAAGCATAAGTGTGTCGAGAGACAGGCCGATGCGCCGAAGCTCCCTAAAGCGAAAATTTACCCTTACAACAGGGAAGACATGCAGCAATTCGGAGAGCACGCATCAATGGCTGAGCGTCGCGCGGATGCGGCGGGCTATAGCGTGGTTGACTGGCTTAAGTGTGAATACATGCAGGACAAGATCGGCGAAGAGTTTGTCGCGACCGTGACTTCGGTCACGAGCTTTGGTTTGTTCGTCGAGCTTAACGATATATTCGTCGAGGGCCTCGTTCATATCACTGAGCTGAGTAATGATTACTATCATTTCGATCCCGTGCGGCATTGTCTCGAGGGTGAGCGTAGTCGTAAGATCTACCGCCTCGGAGACAGTGTTGAGGTGCGCGTTGTGCGTGTCGACCTCGATGAGAAGAAGATTGACCTGCAGATGCTTGGAGCGGGCGGAGAACGGGGGCGGCCTGAAGGCAAACCCAAGCGCACTATGAAACCAGCCAACAAGCGGGCTAAGAGCGAGACTGAAACATCGAATTCGCGTAGTGGAGTGAAGAAATCGGCGAAGAAGACTGCGACGAAGCACAAAACCCGGCGCCGCAGTAAAACGTGATGATTTTAGTAAATAAATTGGTTTACTAATTAGAGTGACCACGCCGCGCCATGTGCTCGGCGGCAAGCAGTGAGCAAACAGTAGAACGATGAGCAAGCAACAGGAATGGGTCTGGGGAATACACGCAGTGGGCGAGCTGTTGCGGCAACGTGCGCCACAGGTGCTTAAACTGGTGCTGCTCGCGGGCCGTAGTGATGAGCGCATCAATGAGTTGCGCGCGCTGGCGCACGAGGCAGGGCTTGTGATCGAAGAGGCGGAGCGGCGCCAGTTAGATCGACTCGCCGACGGCAATCATCAAGGCGCGGCAGCGCTCTGTGACGCCGCGTACGGAGTGCGCAGCGAAAAGCAGCTACTCTCGGATCTCGAAAACTTAGGGGAATCAGCGCCCTTCATCCTAGTCCTGGATGGCATTACTGACCCGCATAATTTCGGTGCCTGTTTGCGCAGCGCCGATGCCGCCGGTGTGAATGCCGTCATCGTTCCCAAAGATAAGTCGGCACCTCTGAACGCGACGGTACGCAAGGTAGCTTGCGGGGCAGCGGAAACGGTCCCCGTGTACGCGGTCACGAATCTTGTCCGTTGTTTAGATGTCCTGAAAGAGAGGGGCATCTGGTTGGTTGGCTTGGCAGGCGAGGCTACCGTGTCGCTGGCGCAGCAAGACTTAACGGGGCCACTCGCAATCGTGATGGGCTCGGAGGGTGAGGGCTTGCGTCGTCTGACGCGTGAAGCTTGTGACTACTTGGTCTCCATCCCTATGGCGGGCAGTGTGAGCAGCCTAAATGTGTCGGTAGCCACCGGCGTGACCCTGTTCGAGGCGGTGCGGCAGCGGTCGCCGTGATAACTCGGCAACACCGGCAAAGACTTTAGCCTAACTCCTTAATTTACTTGCATCATCGTCTCAGTTTCTCTAGAATTCCGGCTCTTTTGTTCACGGGCCATCAAAATCCCGTTAACTCCTTGCCTTACCACTCTCGGTCACGCTACGGCGATTGACGGGGTAGATGGGAGGCGTTAACCCAAGAGGAGTCTCTATGAGACACTATGAAGTAGTATTTATGGTGCATCCTGATCAGTCTGAGCAGGTTGCCGGCATGATCGAGCGCTACAGCCAAGTTGTTACTGAGAGCGGCGGCAAGATTCACCGTCTCGAAGACTGGGGTCGTCGTCAGCTCGCCTATCCAATCAACAAGATCCACAAGGCTCACTACGTACTCATGAATATCGAGTGCGGCGGCGAAGCGCTTGAGGAACTCACCACTTTATTCCGCTACAACGATGCCGTTCTGCGTAATCTCGTTATTAAAGAGAAGAAAGCGATCACTGAAGAGTCATTGATTTCTAAAGGCGAGCGTGAAGGCAAAGAGCGTCGCGCTCGCGCCGAGCAGAAGCGTAAGCAAGAAGAAGAAGCCGCAGCAGCTGCAGCAGAATCTGAAGAATTTGCTGACGACGAGGGAGCTGATGAAGAGCTAGCAGCTGAAGAAGCTGTGGTTGCTCCTGAAGCAGCTGAAGATGAAGAGTCAGATGAGACTCCAGCGGCCGAGTAAGCGAGTTGCCTAGCGCAGCCCTTACCCTCACTCAATTGTAGAAAGGATTATTAACATGGCTCGATATTTTCGTCGACGCAAGTTCTGCAAATTCACTGCCGAAGGCACTGAACAGATCGATTACAAAGACATTGAAACACTCAAGGCCTACGTGTCTGAGACTGGCAAGATCGTACCTAGCCGTATTACTGGCACAAAGGCACGTTATCAGCGTCAGCTCGCTACGGCGATCAAGCGCGCTCGTTACTTGGCGCTGATCCCTTACACGGATAGCCACCAGGTATAACGTAGGACGTTGCCATGCGCGCCCTAGCCGAATTCGTCATGAAGGACCGCAGGCGCGCCATCATCGCGGTGCTGCTGCTTGGTTTGCTGCCGATGGTGAATTTGCTCAGTCCGGCCATTATTGGTCTGATTATGTTGCGCAAGGGCTGGAACGAGACACTAGCTGTCTTGATTTGGGCACTCCTACCGATGGCGGCCTATGCCTACATCGGCGATGTGATCCCCCTGATGCTGTTGTTAGGCGTCATGCTACTTGCGGCTGTGCTCAGAGCGACGCAATCTTGGGAGTTAAGCCTGTTAGGGGCGATGTTGTTTGGGTTGTCAGTAGAGGCGTACTTAATCATGGCGCCGCAACTACTCGATATGTTGTTCCAGCAACTCGATGCCTACATGGCGGCGAATAGCATCGAGGGCTTGCCCATCGAAGAGCTGCGCGCCACGCTGACAAGCTTCCTCGGGGCGACCTACGGAATGCTCGCAGGATTGTTGTTGATTTTGGCGCGCTGGATGCAAGCGGCGCTCTATAACCCAGGCGGGTTTAGGCAGGAGTTCCACAACCTGCGTATCAGCAATAAGGTTGCGCTGCTATTGGTTGGCGCGATACTCGCTTCGAGCTTCGGCGTGCTGCCGTCGAATTGGATCGTGTATAGCACGATACCGCTGCTGTTTGCCGGTGCGGCGTTAGTACACGGTATTGTTGCTATAAGGCAGCTGCCGGGCGCGCTACTCGCGGTGTTTTACACGGTGATGTTGCTGCCAATTGTGATGCAAGGCGTGGTCTTTTTGGCGCTGATGGACAGTTGGTACGATTTCCGCAAGCGGTTGCAGCGCGAGAGTTAGCGAGCAGAGGGCGCGAGACAGGATTTAAAAGAACAGCCCGCGGTGATGACACTGCATCGGCTGAGAGAATTGGTTTCAAGAATTTAGGTTGAGGATACAAACATGAACGTAATTTTGCTGGAAAAGATGGGAAACCTCGGTGGCATTGGCGACCAGGCGACTGTGAAAGCGGGCTTCGCGCGTAACTTCCTGTTCCCACAGGGTAAAGCGATTCCTGCAACTAAGCAGAACATGGAAGAATTCGAAGGCCGTCGTGCTGAGCTCATGGCTGCCCATGACGCCAATGTTGCTGCTGCCCAGAAGCGCGCAGATCAGGTGAATGGCGTTGAATTGCGTATCGAAGTGAACGCGAGCGATGAAGGTCGCCTGTTTGGTTCAATCGGCACTCGTGAGATCGCCGATGCGGTCAACGCGCAGGTCGGCAGTGAGCTGACTAAGGCCGAAGTGCTTATGCCGAACGGCGCATTTCGTGACCTCGGTCATTACGAAGTGGCTCTCGATCTCGGTTTCGAAGTTGGCGCCACAATCACTGTTGATGTTGTCGCCCTTGGTGCCGCAGCGGACGTGAGTGCTGATGGCAGCGTCATCGAAGAGATTGAAGCAGAAGCTGCAGCGGACGAAGCTGAGGCTGAGTAAGCGCTCTTCGCGGTCGGCGCGCAGCGTCGACGTCGCCTAAAAACACCGGCTGCCCTCGGCGCCGGTGTTTTTTTTCGTCCGAGATCGTATCGGCTGCGCCGCGCTTGGCGTACACTAAGTCCCGAGGAATTAGGATTCAGTGTAGAAGTCAGAAAAATAAGTGTGAAATCACGATGGTAGATTCTTACGACAGCGCTGCCCAGCGCAGCTCAACTAGCTACGGCAATGACTCCCCCGACACAACGCGCCAGCTTGCGTCGCTCAAAGTACCTCCTCATTCGATTGAGGCCGAACAAGCTGTATTGGGTGGATTGATGCTCGACAACACGGAGTGGGACAACCTCGCCGATGTTTTGATGCCTGAAGATTTCTACCGAGCAGAACACCAGATGATCTTCGCGGTTATGTCCTCCCAGAGCGAAGCGAATAAGCCAATCGACGTGGTGACCTTGCTGGAAGCACTCAACAGCCTAGATCAGCTCGACGCGGTCGGAGGGCTCGACTACCTCAGCGAACTCTCGGGCAATGCGCGCGGCACTGCGAATATCCTGCACTACGCCGACATCATCCGAGACCGCGCCATACTGCGCCGTATTATCTCTACCGCGAATACCATCGCCGACACTGGTTATAACACTCAGGGTAAGCAGGTCGAAGACATCCTCGACGAGGCGGAACAACGCATTTTTAACATCGCTGATGAGCGTCCGAAGGACGCAGGTCCAGTGGCGGTGAATCCGTTACTTGCGAGTGCGGTCGATAGAATCGACGAACTGTCGGCGATGGAGGGTGGGCTCACTGGTCTTTCCACCGGTTACACGGACCTCGATGAGATGACGTCGGGCTGGCAGAAATCGGATCTGGTGATTGTCGCCGGTCGACCGTCGATGGGTAAAACCGCGTTCGCGATGAATCTCGTTGAACATGCCGTGTTAAATAATCCTAAGCCCATCCTCGTGTTCAGTTTAGAGATGCCTGCAGAAAGTTTGATTTTCAGGATGTTGTCTTCGATTGGACGAGTCGATCAGACTCGTATGCGTAGCGGACAGTTGGGCGAAGAGGATTGGCCCGGGTTTAATAATGCGGTGAGCCGCTTAAAAGATACGCCACTCTTTATTGATGACAGCGCAGGCCTGAGCCCGACTGAGATGCGAGCCCGTGCTCGACGCATTGTGCGAGAGCACGGTCAGCTCGGCATGGTCGTCATAGATTATTTGCAACTCATGCAGATCAAAGGCAGCAGTGAAAATCGGGTGGGTGAAATCTCCGAGATATCTCGCTCACTGAAGATGCTCGCGCGTGAATTCGAATGTCCCGTTATCGCGTTGTCACAGCTTAACCGTAGTCTGGAACAGCGTCCGAATAAGCGGCCGGTTATGTCAGACCTTCGCGAGTCGGGTGCGATCGAACAAGATGCGGATGTGATAGCTTTCATTTACCGCGATGAAGTCTACAACGAGGATTCGCCTGACAAAGGTGTGGCCGAAGTTATCATCGGCAAGCAACGTAACGGACCAATCGGTACGGTTAGATTGAGCTTCGTCGGTCAATTCACGCGCTTCGAAAATTATGCGGGGCCGCGCTACGATGACTACCTGCATGAGTAGTGTCGTGTCATCGGGATCGCGTGCTTCGGCGTTAATCGACCTCGCTGCACTAGCCCATAATCTTCGCGTAGCACAGACATACAGCTCCTCCCAAACACTTCTGCCTGTGATTAAGGCGAACGGTTACGGCCATGGGCTCGAGGCGATTGCAGGGGCCTTGATGGCTGTGGACGCTCCGCTCGCTGGATGCGCGATTGCCTCGTTAAGTGAGGCGCAGCGATTGCGCGAGAATGCTTGGGTGCTGCCCATTGTCTTACTGCCGGGATTCGTGAATGCCGCTGAGCTCGAAGAGTGCGAAAGTCTAGAACTAGAGCCGGTTATCCATTCTCCCTATCAAGTTGATTTATTACTCACGAGATTGAAAGATTCCACGCCGTTTTTTTCTCGTGTGTGGTTAAAAGCTAATACCGGAATGAATCGTCTCGGCATGAATGCCGAACAATGGCGAGCAGCTTATCATGCGCTTACAAACGCCGGGCTATCGATTGTCGCGATGTCGCATTTGGCCTGCGCCGATGAACTCGATTCCGCTATGAGCGAAGAGCAGGAAGAGCGGTTTGCTGCGCTCACGAATTCCATCGATTCAAACTGCGACCGAAGTCTCGCCGCATCGGGCGGTATCCTCGCTTGGCCTTCGAGCCATCACGATATTGTCCGGCCTGGGATCATGCTCTACGGGAGCTCGCCGTTCGGCGAACGCAGCGCTGAAGGACTCGGCCTCGAGCCGGTGATGACACTAAGGTCTCGTCTCTTAGCGATCAACGAAATACAGGCCGGCGACGCAGTTGGTTATGGCGCCAGTTTTGTCGCCGAAAAGGCAATGCGGATCGGCGTCGTTTCTATCGGTTACGGCGATGGTTATCCGCGCAAGACCCCGAATGGCACTCCGGTCCTCGTCCACACTCACGCGGGCATGCAACGCGTACCTTTAGTCGGTCGCGTGTCGATGGATATGATCACTGTGGATCTGACAGACATCGACGCGAGCGTCGGAGCCGAGGTTGTGCTTTGGGGTGAGGGCTTGGCAGCAGATGAAATAGCGCAGTGCTGTGGAACAATAGCCTATGAGCTATTCTGTCAGGTGACGGCGCGAGTTCCGCGTGTTATCAAGAATTAAAAGGACAATCGAGAGGCCATGGCAAAATCGAAAGTAGCCTTTGTCTGCACCGACTGTGGTAGTGAACACGGTCAATGGCAGGGTCAATGTGCGAGTTGCAAGGCATGGAACACGCTCTCGCAAATCAATCTCGGCGCGAGTCAGTCACCGGCGACCAAGGCCGACTTCCGCAAGCAGGGCGGTTACGCGGGCGACGTGACCGAGGTGCAAAATCTTTCTGACATCGACTTGCAGGCCTTGCCTCGATTTAGCACTACCATCGGTGAGCTCGACCGTGTGCTCGGTGGCGGCCTCGTTCCCGGTTCGGTCGTGCTTATCGGCGGCAACCCCGGGGCAGGGAAAAGCACACTGCTATTGCAAGTGATGTGTCTGCTTGCGCATTCGGGAAAGCCTGCACTGTATGTGACCGGGGAAGAGTCACTGCAACAAGTCGGCATGCGCGCGAAGCGCCTTCAGTTGCCCGAGGATAATCTCAAGCTACTTGCAGAGACCAACGTTGAAACAATCTGCAAGGCGGCGCAGGCGCATAAACCCGACTTGCTCGTGGTCGACTCGATTCAGGTCATGCATTCCGCCGATGTTGCCTCTGCGCCTGGCAGTGTCTCACAGGTTCGTGAGTCTGCGGCGTATCTCATTCAATATGCGAAACAGACGAACACCGTCTTATTCTTAGTCGGTCATGTCACCAAGGAAGGGAATCTCGCCGGTCCGAAAGTGCTGGAGCATATGATCGATTGTTTCATTATGCTCGAAGGCGGTAGCGAGTCTAAGTATCGCGTGCTGAGGGGGCAGAAGAATCGTTTCGGCGCCGTGAACGAACTCGGAGTTTTCGGGATGACCGAACTCGGCTTGAAGGAAGTGAAAAATCCGTCGGCCATTTTCCTCGCGCGTACCGAAGAGGAATCACCCGGTTCATTGGTGATGGTGTTGTGGGAGGGGACGCGTCCACTCCTAGTCGAAATTCAGGCGCTGGTGGATGCCACACAACTCGGCAATCCGCGCCGCGTCACCGTTGGCTTAGATCAGAACCGACTCGCCATGTTGCTCGCCGTATTACATCGCCACGGCGGCCTCTATATGGCGGACCAAGATGTGTTCGTCAACGTCGTCGGTGGTGTCAAAGTGACCGAGACTAGCGCCGATTTGGCGCTGTTGCTCGCGGTAGTGTCTAGCTTCCGTGATCAGCCCCTGCCGCGTGATCTCGTGGTATTCGGCGAGGTCGGCCTCGCCGGAGAGATTCGCCCCGTTTCGGGCGGCCAGGAACGTCTCAGAGAAGCGGCCAAGCACGGCTTTAAACGCGCGATCGTGCCTAAGGCCAACATGCCGAAGATGGCCATAGAAGGCATGGAAGTTATCGGCATCACCAAGATTTCCCAAGCGCTAGACGCGATCTAGCATGCTGTTGTCAGCGTTCCTCGGCTAGCCTAGCTATCAGCACCGCACTGAGTTGTGCGCGCTCCACGAGTGAACTGATGCGACCTTGTTCGCGCTTCGAGTGCGCACCATTGCCGTCGCTGCCGAGTGAATCAAGCGTAGGCAAACCCGCCGCCTGTGTGAGGGAACCATCGGTGCCACCGCCTGAGTCGGCGACGGTGAGTTCCTGTCCTAAGAGTCGGCCGATGCCGATAGTCTTATTGAGAAGGGCGTCTGATTCTTCGGTCGGGATCTTCGGTGGCCGATGCAGACTCGTCCAGCTGTTTGTGGTGAGTTCGCCGGAGTCGACGGGGTAGCTATAAACGCTGTTGAAGATTTCCTCCCAACGACTAACCGCATCGAGGCCCTGCTGGGGCATCGGGTAGCGCAAGTCGACCAGCGCTTCCGCGCAGGGTGCGATAGTATTACGCGCTTCGCCGCCGTTGATGACGCCCACGTTGACCGTCACGCCTGACTCGTAGTCAGTCATATTCTCGATTTCGACAATTTTATAGGCGAGTTCCTTAATCGCCGAGCGTCCTTGCTGATGCGCGCCACCGGCATGGGCCGCGCGGCCATTAACCACGAATCGAGCCTGTCCCAGGCCTTTGCGCGCACGAGTGAGCCGATTATTGCCCGATGATTCATAAACGAGGCCATAGTCGTGTAGAGCTGCTTGTTGTTCGACATATTTGCGCGAGCTAAGCGAGCCGACTTCTTCGTCGCTGTTGAGCAAGATGCTTATCGATTTACCATCGAGTTGATTGAAATGGTTCAGTGCTTTCAGTGCATATAGCATGACCACGAGACCACCCTTCATGTCTGAGACTCCGGGACCGTAGGCAGTATCGCCTTCGCGGCTGAACGTCTGGAATGGACTGTTGAGAGGGAAAACCGTATCGACATGGCCAATCATCAGGAGTCGCTTGCCGCTGCCTTCTCTCGTTGCGAGCAAATGGTCGGCGACATCAATTGTATACTCACTTCCTGGGCAACTCGGCATGTCGATGACGTCTCCTGGGAGAGTGCGCGACGAAAAGCCTAGTTGGAGAAGCTCAGAGTTGAGCAGTCTGATGACTTCATTCACACCAGCCTTATTTAACGAACCGGTATTAATATTAACGAGACGCTCTAGCAATGCCACCATCTCCGCTTCTTGATCATCTACCCAGTCGACAATTTCCTGTTCTTGACTTGAAAGTGGTGATTCGATCATGGCTGGCTGAGCAGAAGTGCTGCTGAACATAAGTAGCATCAATAGGCTTGCGCCGAATGCTGTCGCCTGCTGTAGTCTATTTTTTGAATAATAAGTTACTAACATGAGTGATGTGGGATTCCGTAGAGCGAGTATTGAGGTTTAGTGTAGCGGATTTTCGTGTCGAGCACGGAAATTATCACGAGGCGGCTCTCGGGTCACGGGTCCTTGGATTCGCGCTGGGAGCATGTCTAGTCGGAGTGCGGCTTGAACCAAAACTCGATTTCCGCTGTTTCGACAGGGAACTTCGCTGCGTGTTCTTTGTTCGCGGGCACGTGGTACCACTCGCCTGCGTCGAACCGTTGGGTCTCACCCTCCATCGTCAGCAGTAACTCACCGTGGGTAATAATGCCGACATTCTCCGTGTCATGGCTATGCGCTTCGATCACAGTTCCACTCGGATAGCTCGCGAATAAGACGTCACAGTCCTTCGCTTCGAGTTTGCGGGCTTCGAAGCGTCCGATGTATTCGGGCAGGCTGTTGATTAGTTCGGGATAAGAATTGCTTGAGAAGGGTTTAGTCATTTGGGACCTATTTTGTTCCGTTATCACAGCTAATAAGATTCATCGAAGTATTGAGCTTGGTCAAGTGCCAGCGAGGTTATATACTCGGTGCACATCAAGGACGCCCAAAATAACTAATAAGTAGCGCTCAGCCGCTACCAGGGAGACCGAGCCATGCCAATTCTCGCGATCGTAAACCTAGTGCTGTTCGCCGGCCTCGTAAGCATTCTTTACCAACTCAGCAAGCGTGAATCTTGGACATTGTCACGCCGAGTCTTGCTTGGTCTGGTCGGTGGTGCGCTGTTCGGCTTTTTCCTCACAGCAGTAGCCGGGGGAGATCAAGCGGTATTGGATAGCACCCTTGAGTGGACTAATGTCATCGGCACTTCCTACGTGTCGTTGCTGCGCATGATCATCATGCCGTTGATCCTGATTACTATGATAGCGGCGGTGTTGCGGGTTGAAGAGATAAAATCCTTGGGCAAGATCGGCGGCACGGTCGTCTCTGTTCTCATTGTGACTACCGTTATCGCTGCCGTCATTGGTGTAGCCATGGCGCTCGTATTTAATCTTGATGCTAGCGATCTCACCGGTGGAGCGCGGGAACTCGCACGAGCCGAAGTGCTCGAGGCACGCAGGGCGGCAGGCAACGATTACAGCGTGTTGGGTACCCTGACAAATCTCGTCCCCAGTAATATTTTTTCGGATCTCGCCGGCGCGCGTGATCTATCCATCATCGGTGTCGTCATTTTCGGTCTGATGTTTGGCATTGCCGCGGCATTAGTTGCCGAAGAAAATCCCGAGCGAGGTGTGTCGATTCGTGGCTTCGTTGAAACCACACAAGCGGTCGTCATGCGACTCGTCAAGATGGTTATCTCGCTGACGCCCTATGGTGTCTTGGCATTGATGACACGTGTGATTGTCACGACAGATGGCGGCGCGATCATCAATCTCTTCAGTTTCGTTGCCGCATCGTATATCGCGATAAGCATCATGTTCGTCGTTCACGGACTCATTATTGGCGCGCTAGGCGGAAACATACGCAGTTATTTCCAGAAGGTATGGCCCGTGCTCACCTTCGCGTTCGTCACGCGTAGCTCTGCGGCGACAATTCCTTTAACAATTCGCACACAGATCGAAGAGCTCAAGGTGCCAGCGCCGATCGCTGACATTGCTGCATCTTTCGGTGCAACTATTGGCCAGAATGGCTGCGCGGGTATTTATCCTGCGATGCTAGCGGCGATGGTGGCGCCATCGATGGGGGTAGAGATCGACCTGGGTTTTATCATTCAGCTCGTCATGATTGTCGCAATCGGTTCATTCGGTATCGCAGGTGTGGGTGGCGGTGCGACTAACGCGGCCCTAGTGGTACTTCCTGCGATGGGTTTCCCAGTGACCATCGCGGCGCTGCTTATTTCTATTGAGCCGCTTATCGACATGGCGCGAACAGCGCTCAACGTGAATGGCTCGATCACTGCCGGTATGGTTACCACCAAGATCTTTGGTGATCAGGTTACAGCTGAAAATAGGGTGGCAGGTGAGGCGGAGGCGTAGGGCTTCAAACATCTCGCAGGGCGCGTTAGACTCTCAGCTAAGAATTGTTAATGAGGCAGTTTCGCCTCGCAGTAAAAGGAATAGCTCTATGTTGAATCGTGTAAAAACACTACTCGCCGCAACCGTCGTTGCGACATTGGGTTTCGGCTCCATCGCTAGCGCTGATGAAATCGTCCGTACAGGCGAGGGTCGCAACTTCTATAACAACATCTCAATTCCAGCCGGGGCAGAAACTCTCTACCTGAGTGGTTCCGGCGCGCGTCCGCTCGAGGACGGCAGTTGGGGTGACATGGAGCAGCAGACGATTGATACGTTCACACGCTTCAAAGAAACTTTAGAAGCCCAAGGATGGTCGATGGAAGATATCGTGCAAGTGCGTGCGTTCGCGGTGGCGGGTCCTTACGGAGAACTAGATTTCGCAGGCTTCAACGCGGGCTACCAGAAATTCTTCGGCACCGATGAGAATCCAATGAAGCCAGTGCGCTCATTTGTTCAGATCGCGGGCCTCGTCGTAGAAGGCTGGCTCGTCGAGATCGAGATTCGTGCGGCGCGTATGCCTAAGTAAACTCGGCGACCGATTCAAAAAAACCTCGCTAGCGATAGCGGGGTTTTTTTATGGTTGATTCGTTTAGGGTAGCAGGGCTCTGATGCGCTGCTTAAATTCGGCTGGGCTCAGGCCTGTCGCTCTGCCGGGTTCGACGGCGCTGATCCCCTCGGCAATATTGGGGTCTGTTGCGATGAGGAGCGGTGCGGCAGTACGAGCGCGAGTGTTACTCGGCAAGGCTGTCGTGGAATCGTTGGCAGGACTCACACCGACGATGGGTTTCGCTTCCACGCTGGTGACCTGCTCGGAGCCTGAGTCTCCCTCGATCAAATATTGACCCTGCGACCAGCCCAATAAAGGGTTAATTAAGTCTCGGTCTAATGACTCTACGAAATAAACGCCACGCTCTCCCAGCTCGGGGATGCGTGATCCATTGACCTCCAAAACCTCGCCATCAATATTGCCGCCGAGAAATTTCAGCTCCAAAGATTCCTTGTTGGCTTGGCCTTTAATCGTCTCGATGATTCGGAAGGTGACGAAGGTACTCACCATGCCACGCGAACCACTGCGTTGCGCATGCACTGCGATGACTTCACCATCGAAGACATACTCCGCGCGCTGAGTGAGTTCTGAAATGGAGAAGCTCACGAGCGTGGTTGCGGCGGCCTTGATGCTCAGCATCATGAATGCGATGAGTATCGCTGTCTTAAATGTGCTTAGGAATCTGTTCATTAAACTCTCTCTTCTGCTACGGACAGTATGCGGCAGTGCCGTCCGCTCAAGCAAGTGAGCGCATAAGTTGATGATTAGCGCGCCTCGATCAGCCAAGTCTGGTGAATTTTTGGATTGCCGTGGAAGTCTCGGTCAAGGCTTTGACGACTAAAGTCCTTGACCTTGTAGCGAGCACTTATCTCTTCGTCGAGGCGGAAGCCGCGGAAATTGTTCGAGAAGATGAGCAGCCCTCCTGAGGCGAGTCTCGCCATGCAGCCGTGGATGAGTTTGGCATGGTCTCGTTGAATATCGAGGACATTGTCGGTTTTCTTCGAATTCGAGAAGGTGGGCGGATCGAGGAAGATAAGATCGAACAGGCCTTTTTCGGTAGCTTCATCGCTGTCGTCGAGACTCGGTGGGCGGCGATCGACGAGCGTCTCTAAGAATGCAACGCAGTCCGCGCGCTTGAGCTTATGTTTTTGGCCGCCGATCTTATTCTCTTGGAAATTACGACGAGCCCATTCGAGATAAGTGTTTGAGAGGTCAATACTCAGACTCGACGTTGCGCCGCCGAGAGCCGCGTGCACAGTTGCGCTTCCGGTGTAGCAAAACAGATTGAGGAATCGTTTTCCGGCGGCCTTTTCAAAGATGAAACGACGAATCGCACGGTGATCTAAGAACAGCCCAGTGTCGAGATAATCGGTCAGGTTGACATAAAGTTTGGCGCGACCTTCGTGTACGGTGAAGAATTTTCCTTGTTTGTCTTCGGGGGTGTATTGATTGCTGCCGCGTTGCCGCTCGCGTGATTTAATACTCAGCGCTCGGGCGGGGACACCGAGCACTTCCTGTAAGGCGAGCAGCATTCCTTCACGTCGAGCCTCGACCTTTGCTGGATCGATCTTCGTGGGAGCCTGGTATTCAGCGATGTGGACGCGATCGCCGTAGAGGTCGACCGCGAAAGCGAACTCGGGCAGGTCGGCATCGTAAAGCCTATAGCACTCAATCCCCTGTTGTCGCGCCCACTTACCGAGCACGCGGAGATTTTTCTGGAGTCTATTTTTGAGGGCGGAGATGTCGGTCATTAGGCTGTCGAGAGTCTCGGTCTGAAACGTGCATGATACGGCAATCCCCGTCCTAGTGGCACGGTCTTGGACGGACTCGGCGATTTTTCCGGTCTAGAGCGGTAAGATTATTAAAAATAAGATCATCAAGAAAGGAACCCTCGAGCTATGGAGCAAGAACTCGCGCAATTTACCGAACTCTATACACAAATCGTCAGCTACCTAGTTAATTACAGTTTCCAGATTGTGGGCGCGGTGATCGTGTTCCTCATTGGTCTGTTCGTGAGTCGCCGTGCCGCATCACTGATTCTGAATCTGTGTGAGCGGAAAAATCTCGATATAACCCTGAGTCGATTCTTCGCGAGTAGCGCACGAATCCTCGTGATTGTCGCGACACTCGTCATCGTGCTACCGAAGCTGGGCATACAAATCACCCCGTTCATTGCAGCGATAGGCGCGGTCGGTCTCGGTGCAGGATTGGCAGTACAGGGGCTGCTATCTAACTACAGCTCAGGGTTGAGTATCATTTTCACGCGGCCCTTCGTCGTCGGTGACACCATCCGCGTTAAGGGCGTATGGGGCATCGTCGAGGAAGTGCATCTTGCCCACACCTTGCTCACTAACGAAGAGGGCGAAGTCATCATCATCCCGAACAAGCATATTGTCGGCGAGATTATTAATAACTCTCAGTCCGATACCCTGCTTGAATTGAGCGTCGGCATTGCCTATGACAGCAATATCGACCTAGCGTTAGACGCAATACGGGGAGCTTTAGAGCAGCTGGACGGCCTGAGTACTGGGCGTACTCCGCAGCTGGGTATCGCGAATTTTGGTGATAGCGCGATCGAGATTGAGGCCCGAGTATGGGGGCTGACTCGAACAATTCATGAAACTCGCTTTGCGGCAAACTATGCGATCGCCGCCGCCTTGAAGAAAGCCGATATCGTTATTCCATTCCCGCAGCGCGAATTGCGATTGCTGAATGGCGCGAGCTGATTTCGCTCAGTAGCTATTGTATTCTTCCCTGCAGATCAATCTGACGAAAGAATCCAAGACTACGAGAGCCAAGCTATGCAATATTTACCCGCCGTTGAATTAGAGTGGCCGCAGGGCCGAGTCGTAACAGCCTCTGTGATTTGGTTGCATGGACTTGGCGCTGACGGTAATGACTTCGCCCCTATCGTCCCACAACTCAATCTGCCCGCCGGCGTTGGTGTGCGGTTCATCTTTCCCCATGCGCCTTCTATTCCGGTCACGATCAACAACGGCTATGTCATGCCGGCTTGGTACGACATCAAATCCTTGGACGGGGATCGTCATGTCGATACTGAACAGATTGAACGCTCAGCGTCGTGGGTACACGATCTCATAAACCGCGAGATCGAGCGAGGCGTTCCAGCTGAGCGCATTATCGTCGCCGGATTTTCCCAAGGTGGGGCGATAAGCTATCAGGCAGCGCTTACTTATCCTCAGCGCCTCGCCGGCATGATGCTGCTGTCTACGTATTTCCCAACTGCTGAGACCGTTGTGATGAATGACGTGCAGGCGAAGCTGCCAGCACTGATCTGTCACGGTAGTCTCGACCCGGTCGTGGTCGAGAGCATGGGCCTGGACGGCAAGGCGAAATTAGAAGCGCTCGGCTTCGAGCCAGAATATAAGAGCTACCCCATGGAGCATGCAGTTTGCCCTCAGGAAATAGTGGATATCGGCGACTGGTTTTCGCGGGTGCTCGGCTGAGCACTGTTGACTGAATTTATTCCCAGGCCAATACTTGACCTTTGATATAACTCTAAGGTTTATACTCCCCACTCAGAGACAGCCGAAGGCAGTCATTTAAGATAGGGAGGGCTTTATTAAGTGATGAAAATCAGTCAATTAGCTGCTCATAGCGGGCTTTCGGCACATACGCTGCGCTTCTATGAAAAGAGTGGCTTAATCGAGGCGAGTCAAAGAACCGGCTCGGGTTATCGTCGCTATAGTGAGGAAGATATTCGTCGCGTGGAGTTTGTGAAGACCGCGCGCGATGCCGGTTTCTCCTTGGACGAAATCGCTCAGTTGCTTTCTATCCGACTCGACCGAGACCAGCACACCTGTGAGGATGTCACGTCAATTACTCGTCATAAGCTTGAGGCAGTCAATGAGAAGATCGCTCAACTGACAGAGATTCGCGAGAGTTTGGAGCTGCTTCTGGAGAGCTGCGACGGTGGTCTGGATAGCGCCGTCCATTGTTCAATTATCGAAGCGCTAGAAGCTGGCGCTGCCAAAACTACCCACCCTAATGAGGATCAAGCCACGAAGGAGGCAACTCTATGATGAGCCTGCTCACGATATTCTGGAATCTAGTGATGGAGAGTGCGCCGTGGCTATTGCTCGGCTATTTCATCGCGGGTGTAATCAAACAAGTCATCCCGAGTGAATGGGTGCAGAAACAATTAGCGAAGCCAGGACTGGTGTCTATCACCAAGGGTGCGTTCATCGGGGCGCCGTTGCCGCTGTGTTCCTGTGGTGTAATCCCCACGGCGCTCGCGGTGAGGAAGGCGGGTGCCTCTAAGGGCGCAACGGCCTCATTTTTAGTCGCCACGCCCGAGACCGGCGTCGACTCCATCGCGTTTTCATACGCCATGCTCGGACCGGTGTTCGCGATTGCGCGTCCAATCGGAGCTCTCATCAGCGCGGTCGTCGCCGGTGTCCTGGTGAATAGCTTCGACTCGGAAGACGAACTTGTCGAGGCCAAGACCGAGAGCAAATGCTGCTGCAGTGGGAAAAAACAGGCTGCGGAACTTGTTGAGCCTCCCAGCTTGGGCGAACGTTTTGTGCAGGCTGTGCAATACGGCTACGGACGCATGATTTCCGATACGGCGAAATGGTTATTCATTGGTCTGGTCGCCGCCACCTTAGTCACCGCTTTCGTGCCACAGTCATTTTTCCTTCAATGGGGTGATGGCGTGGTCGCGATGTTCATTATGGTGATCATCGGGCTACCGATGTATATCTGTGCGACTGCTTCGACGCCGGTGGCGGCGAGCCTGCTCTATGCAGGCATCTCTCCCGGCGCGGCATTGGTGTTCATGCTGACCGGACCCGCGACCAACATTGCGACGATGGGCGTGATCAAAGAACAGCTAGGAATCCGATCGTTAATCGCCTATCTAGTCGGCGTCATCGTGACAGCTATCGGCGCGGGTATGGTGCTTAATCAGGCGTACGCGATAATGGGTTGGGAACTTGAACTCGGTGCATTGACTCACGGGGAAGAGGCTGTGCTGTGGCGTCAACTCGCGGCGATTGCGCTGTCACTTCTAGTCGCTCGAGTGTGGCTGAAGGGAATGATTGCGAAGCTGCGCACACCGGAAAGTGGCGTTGGGGTATCGGCTTAGCATTTCAACAAGGCATGGTATTAGCTCGCAGCGATGATGCGCTGCGAGCTATCGAGCTTAAATACCTTATCCGCCCTCGCGGGCAGCGTTGTGAGGCAGTGATGAGTTAGCCGTTCGAAGTGCTGCACAAAACGCACGATCTCCGACGGACTCATCACCCCCTGTGATTGGGTCTTCTGGCTCTCACGTAACTCCTCTTCTTGTTTATCGCGCCATGCAGTGACGCAGTCGAAACTCGGCGCCTGCAGTAGGAGCAACTGCTCAACTTTTTGGAATAGCGACTGGTAGGAACCCGCGAGCGCATCGTTCACAAATCGACGCCAGCGGCCGTCGCGATCTTCTTCTTTCTCCAAACGATTGCAGGCGTGTTCGAGCATTTCGGAATTCTGTGGCTCAGCACCAAGACACCAGCCTTCGAAGATGAGGATATCGAGCGAAGCTCCACTCACAACCGGCCATTGAGATTGTGGCAACGGTTCGTCATTGGCCTTGTCGAATCTGGGCAGGGCTACGGTCTCGCCATCAGTAATCGCCTTGAGTGTCGCAAGGGCGAGCTCGACGTCGTGAGTACCGGGCACGCCACGAGTCACTAGCAATGGATGATGCTCGGCGGCCAGTTTGGCGCGGCTCGCGCGGTCAAAATAGAAATCATCCAGTGACATGATCGCCGTGTGCAAGCCACGCTCCTCGAACAATTCCGCGAGTAATGCGCTGAGGGTGGATTTGCCACTCCCTTGGCTGCCGTGTATGCCGAGGATATGGGGGCGCTTTCGCGGGAGGTCTGCAAGCTCTGTGGCGAGAGGCAGAATCCAGCGTTCGGCATCCTCGATATAGCTCGCTGGCAAGCTGCGCGACTCGACGAAGCGCCGGATTAGCTGTGTGGACATTGTGTAGGGTGACCTTTATTGCTGTTTGACCGAGAATGGGGCGATTAGCCTTTTACGCACCGAGTCTGACGGCGTATCCTTAAGACATCGAGTGTGCCTGTTGCTCGCGGCGCTGCCAATACTCTTTGGGTCGCGAGTTCCATCAACGAATAAGATTATCAATGAACTCAACGCTTATCCCAGAACGCCCACTGCTCATTTCACCGACCCTGGCTGCGACTATCGGCCTCGAAGAGGCGGTGATGCTGCATGTGATTGCCGAACTCATCGCGATGCGTGGTTTCGCTGACGAGGTAGCCGATGCCGAGCAGTGGCTT
>JALQUB010000045.1 GCA_023268635.1 Pseudomonadales bacterium | reverse complement strand
GAGTCGATCTGACCTGGTGGCATACGCTTTGTGAGCAGTACCTCGCGAATCATCGGCGACCAGCCCAGGATCATCGTATGGCTGTCCATGGCGAATGGCGCAATACCTCCTTCTCGATGACAGCTAGCACAGTTCTCGGCGATGATCGGCGCGATGTCGTTTTTATAAGAAGGCAATGTCGCCGCATGCCTCGCAGCCGCGGAATAGCTGAATGTTACTGCGTCACTACGGGGCTGCGACGAAAGACCGGCAATGGCCGCACGAGGATCGCTTGCAGTAGCTAGAGCGTGTAGGACATTTGCGGTTTCTTGTTGCGAAGCGACTAGATCGGCTGCGTATGCGATCACGGTGAAACGCTTCGGATCAAACACGATGGCCTCGCCACTATTCGTGATGCCTAATGCCTCACTGATGAGTTGGGCATCATCCATGAGGACGGGAATATTTACGCCGAGCGCGTCCATGGCGGTGGCGACGGCTTCGCGATTATTACTCCCATCAGAGTCTATGAGGAAGAATTGGAACTTATCTCCAGCCTCCTGCGCCAATGCCTCGAACACGCGGAGTGAGGGTGTCATCCCGGTATCATTGAGCGAATGGCTTAATAACACGATGGCCTCGTGGTTGTCATACCAACTCATTGAGTGGAAGTAACCTTGTGCGTCAAGCAACGCAAAATCGCCAACTCTTTTTGGCATTGTCTGATCACTGGCGCCGAATGCGACGGTCGAATGACCAACTATTGTCAATGCCGCGTAAAAAGCAAACGATCGAAGAATCAATTTTTGTGAAAAGGACAGCAGCTTAAACATCGTGGACGCTCCACTAATAGAGATAGCTGCATTATTAAACAGCTATTCAAATAATGGCAAGCGCAGCAGATAGCGGCGTTTGTTCTAGTCAGACGCGCGTTTAGTCCAGACTAATAAGCGGTTATTCGCTGGCATTTCATTGTCGCTTTGTAAATCGAAACCAGCGACATCGGCGATGGAGGTCACGGATTCGAAATCCCGGATGCCGCTTTGGGGATTTCTTTGCTTCAGCCATTGATCGAATTTCGCATTACTGGACGAGGTAAATTCCCCGCCGTAGTTAAAAGGACCATAGACAATGAGTTTGTCGTCCAGTTTGAGTAACTTCCCGGCGCCGAGGAAAAAGTTTGTCACCGAACCGGCGCTCATGATGTGCAGGCTATTCGCACTAAAAACAGCGTCGAATTCACCAGCTTTTTCTGCGATGAGAGCGGCTTTGGCGTGGTGGGATGCACGCTCCAACAAAGAGAGTGCCTGTTGATTCTGTACACCCTGCTGCGCATCGTAATCTGTCTTCCACGTGCCGAGTAACCACTCTTTCTGATTAACATCCAAAACCATTGCGGTAGGTAAATTGCCGAGGGAAGCTGCATCGAGTCGTCTATTTAACGTCGTGACATTCGTCGGGATATCGCTCGATTGCCAACGAAGATGGGGCAATTCAGTGGCGAAGAATTCTGCGTGTTGCCCCGTTCCGCCTGCTATCTCAAGCACATGACGTGACGCCGCAAGCAACTCTGTGAGTCTGTCGAGGATGGGTTGCTTATTGTTTTCACAACTTTGGCTGAAGGGTAAGTTTTCTAGATTCATTGTCTTCGCAGAAACACGGGTTTATTAGGCGTTGAATCAGTGGCGCTGTAGACGTATCCCTCAACGTTGAACGAGAGAATTTGCTCAGGGTCCTTGATCCGGTTCTTAATAATATAAGCAGCCATCTCGCCGCGGGCTTTCTTGGCGAAGAAGCTGATGATTTTATATTTGCCATTCGAAAAATCTTTGAATATCGGGGTGATGATCTCGGCATCGATTTGCTTCGGCTTGAGAGAATTAAAGTACTCGTTAGAAGCGAGATTGATAAGCGCTTTACTCTTGCCCTTATGGGTGCTGAGCTCTTCGTTAAGAAATTGGGTGAGACGGTCACCCCAAAACTCATAGAGAGACTTGGCTTTGCCGTTCGCAAATTTTCTTCCCATTTCTAGCCGATAGGGCTGCATGAGATCGAGAGGTCGTAGAACTCCGTAGAGCCCTGACAGTATTCTTAGGTGCTTCTGAGCGAATTGGATATCGGCTGAGGAAAATTGTGTCGCATTCAGGCCGATATAGACATCGCCCGTGAATGCGAAAAGTGCCTGCTTTGCATTGCTCAAATCGAAAGGAGTGTGCCAGTTGGCGAAGCGCTCATGATTTAACTCAGCGAGCTTAACGCTCACGTTCATGAGAGCGGAAATATCATCAGGGCTGAGTTTGCGAAGACCCTTGATCAGTTTTTCTGAATCATTAATAAAGCTCGGCGTTGTATACTTTTTAGTCTTAGCAGGCGTTTCAAAATCTAAAGATTTCGCAGGGGAAACAACAATTAGCATGCTTTATTCTCTTTTCTCGATTTCGTAGCTGGGGTGGTTTTGCTTATCTTTCGTCGAGATCTAGCCACCACTCCATAGGCGTGGTGCCATCCTCGGGGTCATAGACGTTGCCGTAGTTCCATAGGGATTCATCGAATTGGGCGCAGACCTCATTGAGCAAATCCTCGATAGGCTTGAAGCCAATAGAGACGTGGATAGTATAAACCAATGCTCGAGGATTACTGAGGTCTAAGGAGGCGCCAAGTTTCTCGAACCTAGGTGTCAGCACTTGTTCCAGTTCTTCTATATGCTGCCGGCGTAACACGCGGATACTCAGGTTTCCGCTGCGTTCGACTAGCTCGTATTCTGCCCCCGCCGGATTTAAGACTTTGAGTTTGTCGCCCGCTGCCAGATTGCGCGTCAGTAAAGGAGACCTCAATAGGCGGACTTCATCAGAGGCGGCGTCTAATAATTCGACCTCGAGGGATTCGAAGACGGGTTGATCATCGGCGTTAAAGCCGGCCACAAAAGGGAGTTCGATTTTTTCTACTTTGTCGTTCATGTTGCTGCTGTTCGCTCTCACTGTTTAATGCACACGTGATGTACACTTTTGCCTTGTTCCGACGGATTTCCGCAGAGTTTCCTATGATAGAGCGCCTCGAGCGAATTGCTAGCCATTTAAGTCGTTTTCGACCGGTTTTGTTGCAAATAGCGGCGCTCGGTCTTGGCTTTTTCGCTTGGCGAATGCTGCAAGGACAGTCGTTCGAATCGGACATTCAAGCGTTGTTTGCTCTGCTGAGCTTTTTTTGGGCACTGCTGCTGATTATGATTGCCGGCTTATTTGCCCAAATCCCTGCAGAGATACCGAATGCGGCATGGTGGACTCGCCTCTCGGTTTGGGTTCGTAGGCTTGGTTTTAAAATTCTAGGGTATTCCTGCAAGTTGCTAGTCATTCTGATTCTCCTGTTGAGTTATCAGCTATTGCGGGTTATGTCGCTGTAGCTTGTGCGATAATTCGGCGATATGAATTAAGGGTCGATTTTAGTTATGACAAAGGTGATTGAAATTATCGATAGAGTCTCAGACCTCCTCGGTCGTTCTGCCTCGTGGTTGAGCCTCGTGTTGGTACTGGTGGTGGGGCTAATCGTGGTGCTGCGCTATGGATTCCAGCTAGGCTCGGTCGCCCTGCAAGAATCGGTGATGTACATCAATGGCACTTTATTCGTATTGGGTGCGGCTTATACATTGAAGATAGACGGACATGTGCGAGTCGATGTTTTCTACGCGCGACTCAAGCAAACGCAGCGAGCCGTGGTGAATATAGTGGGTACGTTGCTGTTTCTGTTGCCGGCGGCGATTTTCATCATTTGGACTAGTTGGGACTATGTCGCGGTGAGTTGGCGAATCCAGGAAGGATCGCCCGAGTCCAGTGGACTACCCTATGTCTACCTGCTGAAGTCTCTGATTATTGTGCTTGGTGTCTTGCTGGGCTTGCAAGGCGTTGCCGAGCTGCTCAAGTCACTGCGAATATTGCGAGCGCCAGAACATGATTGAGTTGCTGCCGTTGTTGTTCTTCGCGGTCGTCTGTGCCGCACTTATGCTTGGTTATCCGGTAGCACTCACGCTCACCGGTGTTTCCCTCGGCTTCGCAGGTCTTGGGCTGCTGATAAATTCATTCGACATTATTTACCTCGAACTCGTGCCTAGCCGCCTCTTCGGAATCCTGACGAATCAAAATCTTCTCGCTGTGCCACTCTTCGTTTTCATGGGAACGATGTTAGAGAAGAGTCGTATCGCAGATGACTTATTAAAGAATATGGCGATTGTTTTTGCGCGCTTACCGGGCGGCCTCGGTCTGTCGGTCATACTCGTTGGTATGTTATTGGCGGCGAGCACTGGCATCGTCGGCGCGACGGTCGTGACGATGGGAATCCTGTCTTTACCCACGATGCTTAAGGCGGGGTATCGGCCGAGCCTCGCCGCGGGGACCTTGTGTGCGACCGGAACTCTTGGACAGATTATCCCGCCGTCGATCAGTCTTGTGCTGCTCGGCGAGGTGATTTCGAACGCATATCAACAGTCACAATTGAATAGTGGTGTGTTCGCACCGGATTTCGTATCGATCGGCGATTTGTTTGCCGGCGCAATCGTTCCCGGGGTGTTGCTCGTCGTCATTTATGCGGCCTATATGTTGGCGACGGCGATACTGAAACCGCAAGATGCACCTTCTTTGAGTGAAGAAGAAGTTGATAGCCTGCGGGGTGATCGCTCGAGTTTGACTATTGCGCTATTGAAAGGACTGATGCCGCCAGTCTTCCTCATGGTCGCCGTGCTTGGCTCGATTCTATTCGGCATTGCAACACCAACGGAAGCTGCAAGCGTCGGTGCGCTGGGCGCACTTTTGTTAGCGCTGTTGAAACGTGCGTTGAACAGGGAAGTATTACACGCGGTCAGCCTTGAGACTCTGAGAGTCACTTCGATGGTGTATTTAATCCTCGTGGGAGCCGCAGTTTTCTCTTCTGTTTTTCGTGGCTTCGGTGGAGACCGGTTGATTGAAGAGCTACTTCTTAATCTTCCCGGCGGTGTTTTCTCGGCAATGCTCGTTGTGATGCTGCTTATTTTCTTTCTAGGCTTCATCCTCGATTTTATTGAGATAACGTTTATGGTTGTGCCAATAGTGGGTCCAATCTTACTCGCGATGGGACTCGATCCAATCTGGCTCGGTGTCATGATCGCAGTGAATTTACAAACCTCGTTCTTAACACCGCCATTCGGTTTCTCGCTCTTTTATTTGCGCAGTGTGGCGCCGCCAGAAGTGCGCACGCAGGATATTTACAGAGGGGTTATGCCCTTCGTAGTCTTACAACTCGCACTGATGCTGTTGCTTGCGCTACAACCGGAACTCGTGACTTGGCTACCCAGCCTTCTTAAAGACTAACAGTGAATGACTACTATGACTGACGTAAAGCCTCATGGCGAACTTGCTCTACAGACTTTTTCGATGCCCAAGGATACCAATGCCAACGGCGATATATTTGGTGGTTGGCTCGTCTCGCAGATGGATATCGCCGCCGGGATTTGTAGCAAGCGAGAGTGTCAGGGGCGTTCGGTCACGGTCTCGATTAAGAGTGTCAATTTTATCAAACCGGTCGGCGTAGGTGATGTGGTGAGTTGCTATACTTCAGTGCAAAGGCGAGGCCGCACATCGATCGAGATCGCCGTTGAAGTTTGGACGATCCCGTTCGACCGAGGCGCGACTAGCAAGGTGGGCGATGGGCTATTCGTGTTCGTCGCGATAGATGAAAACGGCAGGCCCCGCGAGATACCTCAACCGGAATAAGCGGGCATTATTTTCCGCGCCGTGCATCGATATACGCCTCTTCCGAAATGGCGTGATAATCTTCGACACCTTGCTGAAACTTAGAATAAGACTCATAAATTCGGCGCGTCGTCTCATCGGTATCCGCGAGTTCACTGACTACCTCAGCCGATAAGCGGCGGAATTCTGCGAGTACGTCGTCTGGCAGTTTACGTAGTTGTATACCGTGTTCATTAACGAGTGTTTTTAGTGCTTCGTTATTAAGCGCGGTGTACTCATCCAATAATTTTTGATTCATTACCTCGGCAGCATTTAACACGATTGCGCGCAAGTCGGCAGGCAACGAGTCTAATTTCTCTTTATTAAAGACTAGCTCAATGGTTGAGCCTGGCTCATGCCAACCGGGGTAGTAATAATAATCGGCGACGGTGTGGTAACCGGCAGAGAGGTCATTGTAAGGGCCAACAAATTCGGTTGCATCAAGGGCACCGGTTTGCATGGACGTGAACACATCGCTTACTTGTAAAGTTAAGGGCACACCGCCCGCTCGGCGGAACACTTCGCCGCCTAGGCCGGGGATGCGCATCTTCAATCCCTTTATGTCTTCGAGGGAATTAATTTCTTTATTGAACCAACCAAACATCTGAGTGCCTGAGTTGCCGCCGCGGGTTGGATAGAGATTAAAAGGCTCATAAATCTCACGCCATAATTCTTTGCCGCCTCCGTAGTCTAACCAAGCGTTCATTTCGACACCGGTGAGGCCGAAGGGTATTGTCGAGAAGAAGGGTGTGCCGGCAATCTTGCCTTGCCAGTAATAGGCGCCGGAATGCCCAATCTCTGCGACACCGGAGGACACCGCATCGAATACCTCGAGACCCCCAACTAGTTCGTTGGCGCCGAAGACACGAATCTTCATCCGCCCCGCACTCATCTCATCAACAATCTTGGCAAAGTACTCTGGCGTTGTGCCTAGAGCCGGCAGATTTTTCGGCCACGAGGTAATGAGTTTCCATTCGTAATGCTGCTGTTGTTCGGTCGCAGCATTGCCGCTTGTCGCGCTGTCATTCGATGACTCGCCACAGCTTGCGAGTAGTAATGCCGATGCTAGACCGAAATAACGAATGACGGCAGAGGCAGGGCGAAAGCTAAATTTCATACGGCCAAGTTTCATACAGAGTGTCTCGACAAAAATATTCAAAGCAGGCCTGCCAGCGATACTTAGCAGACAAATGTAACGGGCGAGGATAGCACAAGAGAGATGAAGTCGTTGAAACTAGGCGAGTACCTCGAGCTTCGCGTAGGACAGCACTAACCACTTGCTTCCCGCGGAGTCGAAATTCACCTGTACGCGCGCGTTATTACCCTGACCCTCGTAGTTGAGGACGACTCCTTCTCCGAACTTGCCGTGGATGACACGCTGTCCCAGCGAGAGACTCGTTTGCGGAACATCGACGGAGCCATCGAGACTGGCGCTAGGATTGCTGCGTCCGAGCCGGGGGCCGCCGACCGCGGGACGACTGATTGTTGACTTGAGACGGACTTCCTCGATAAGTGATTTGGGAATTTCACGGACGAAGCGAGAGGGTCGACAGAGGTTGATTTCACCATGCATACGACGTGACTCTGCATGGCTCAGGTATAGCTTGTGCTTGGCGCGGGTGATGCCTACGTAGGCGAGGCGACGCTCCTCTTCGAGGCCGGCGAGATCATCCATGGACATTTTGTGGGGGAATAGACCCTCTTCCATGCCCACCAGGAAGACTAGGTCAAATTCCAGGCCCTTGGCGGAGTGCAGAGTCATGAGTTGGACCGCGTCCTCGTCTGCGGCGGCCTGGCTTTCGCCGGCATCGAGAGCCGCTTGATCTAAGAAAGCGGCGAGGAAGTTTGACGAGGTCGTATCGAGATCCTCATCGGCATCGGTGACGTCGAAACTCCCGGCGGCGGTTACTAGCTCCTCGAGGTTCTCGATGCGTGCGCGCGCTTTTTCTCCGCCTTCCTTCTCATGATGTGGGATGAGACCGGTGCTTTTAATGACTAAATCTGCCTTAGCGTACAGTTCCAAGTCGCGACCTGACTCATCGAGAGTATCGATGAGCTGAAGGAATGCCAGCACAGAATTAGCGGCTCTAGAAGTAAGTAAAGACTCATTAACTGCCACGACTGCTGCTTCCCAGAGCGAACAATCACGATCTCGTGCGAGTTGCCGCAGCAATTCTAGCGTACGACCGCCGATGCCCCGTGTAGGCACGTTGATGATGCGCTCCATCGCGGTGTCATCGAATCGATTGATGAGCAAGCGGAGGTAAGCGAGCGCATTCTTGATCTCGAGACGCTCATAGAATCGTTGGCCGCCGTAAATTCGATAGGGCATACCGACTCGGAGCAAGGCTTCTTCGAGTTCGCGCGACTGCGCGTTAGAGCGATATAGGACAGCCGAGTCTGCACGACGATTGCCCCCGTTAAACCAATCTTGCAGACGATCGACGACGAAGCGGGCTTCGTCTTGTTCATTGAAGGCCTCGTAAACGCTTATGGGCTCGCCCGCGACGCCTTCGGTCCACAGTTGCTTACCGAGACGCCCAGCATTATTCATAATAAGGCTATTGGCGGCATCCAGAATATTCTTCGTCGAACGGTAGTTTTGTTCGAGTTTGACCAGTTGGGCGCCGGGAAAATCATTGCTGAATTGTTGGATATTCTCGATTTTGGCACCGCGCCAGCCATAAATGGATTGATCATCATCACCGACGACCATCAGATGACTGTTCCGCCCCGCGAGAACCCTGAGCCAAGCATATTGAATCGAGTTGGTGTCTTGGAACTCGTCTACCAAGATATGCTGAAAGCGGCGCTGATAGTGGTCGAGAATTTGGGGGTTTTTGAGCCAAAGTTCATGTGAGCGAAGCAGAATTTCACCGAAATCGATCATGCCACCGCGATCACAGGCAATTTCATAGGCCCGATAGATGCTCAGCATGGTCTTGGTGTATTCATCGCCGAAACTGTCGATATTTGCGGCGCGCAGACCTTCGTCTTTCTGGCTATTGATAAACCATTGGCATTGTTTCGCCGGCCACCTCTCTTCGTCTATATGCAGCTCTCGGTTGATTCGTTTAATGAGGCGCAGTTGATCGTCGCTATCGAGAATTTGGAAATCCTGGACCAGCCCCGCTTCTTGCCAATGTGCACGTAATAGCCGGTGCGCGAGGCCGTGGAAGGTGCCAACCCACATGCCGCCGAATGATTGACCCATGAGGGACTCAATTCGATGGCGCATCTCGCGGGCGGCCTTGTTGGTGAAGGTGACGGCTAGGATAGAAAAGGGCGACACTTGTTCCGCCTCGAGCAGCCAGGCGATGCGATGCACAAGCACACGAGTTTTACCGCTACCGGCGCCGGCAAGCACGAGAAGGTGTTGGCTAGGGTTGGCGACAGCGTGGCGTTGTTCGTCGTTTAACGAGTCGAGTATATGCGAGACATCCATCGCCCTATTTTAGGTCAAAACCCAAGGCGATACGATTAACATCTCGCTCTGAGGATAAATTTTCTTGTGATAATCCGATCGGTTTTTGCCTCGATAGGGTATGGGAAATAGGGAAATGCGAAGTAGTTTGATAGAATTGCGCCCTTACTTGAACAATTGATCGAAGACTCGCCTGTAGGAGAAGACTATGTCTGTTCGTTCGGACAACGCACAATTTGATTGGAAAGATCCGTTCCTCATGGAATCACAACTCAGCGAAGAGGAACGCCTAGTGCGCGACACTGCGCGCCAATACGCGCAGGAAAAACTCTTACCGCGGGTTCGCGAAGCGTACCGCAATGAACAAAGCGATCCCGAAATCTTTCGCGAGATGGGGGCCTTGGGTCTACTGGGTTCAACGATCGAAGGCTATGGCTGCGCCGGCGTCAACTATGTGTGCTATGGCTTAGCCGCCAAAGAAATTGAGGCTGTCGATTCGGGTTACCGCTCAATGATGAGCGTGCAGTCTAGTCTCGTGATGCATCCGATTAATGAATTCGGTAGCGAGGAACAGAAGCAGAAGTATCTGCCTAAGCTAGCAACCGGTGAATACATCGGTTGTTTTGGTCTCACTGAGCCTGATCATGGTTCAGATCCCGGCAGCATGATTACGCGTGCGCGTACCGTCGATGGAGGATTCCTCCTCAGCGGCGCTAAGAACTGGATTAGTAATTCTCCTTTCGCCGACGTGTTTATCGTCTGGGCAAAAGACGATGATGGCGTGATAGGTGGATTCATCCTCGAGAAGGGAATGAAAGGACTGAGCGCGCCGAAGATCGAAGGTAAGCTCGCATTACGCGCATCAGTGACGGGTGAAATTGTCATGGATGAAGTCTTCGTGCCGGCAGAAAATAAATTACCGAAGGCGCGCGGTCTCGCTGGGCCCTTTAGCTGCCTGAATTCAGCTCGCCTCGGCATCGCTTGGGGAGCGATCGGTGCCGGTGAGACTTGTTGGCACGCGGCGTTGCAATACACCTTAGATCGCAAGCAGTTCGGCCGCCCACTTGCTGCGAACCAGCTCATCCAGAAGAAGCTCGCGATCATGCAGACAGAACTCTCTCTCGCGCTGCAGGGTTGTTTGCAGGCTTGCCGATTGAAAGACGAAGGCAAGCTGGCGGTGCCGCTCATTTCATTGCTCAAGCGCAATTCTTGTGAGAAAGCATTGGCCGCGGCGCGCGAAGCGCGCGACATGCTCGGTGGCAATGGAATCTCTGATGAGTATCCAATCATGCGTCACATGCAAAACCTTGAGGTTGTGAACACCTACGAGGGAACGTCAGATATACATGCGTTGATTCTGGGACGCGCGCAAACCGGCATACAGGCTTTCACCGGCGCCTAAAACGCGTTACGCGTTAAAAGGCGAATACGACGCCGATGAACATGACGAGCCCGACCCAGTTATTATGCAGGAATGCTTTAAAACAGGGTTCGGGCAGGCGGTCACGTATTAGATATTGGTGGTAGAAAAATAAAGCAGCTGCAGCCGCTATTCCTACAAAATAACTCGTGCCGAGATCGAACTGTTTCCCTGCCAACAGCCACGCAAGCAAAACTAAGCTTTGTAAGACAGCAATCATCAGCTTGTCTGTATCACCGAAAAGGATTGCGGTCGATTTAACACCGATCTTGAGATCGTATTCGCGATCTACCATCGCGTATTGAGTATCGTAGGCGACGGTCCACAAAGCGTTGGCAATAAACAGCAAATAGGCGGAAGCAGGTATCTCTTCTCTCACTGCGGTGAACGCCATCAAAATTCCCCAGGAGTAAGCCACACCTAATACCAATTGCGGTAGGTTGGTGATGCGCTTCATGAAAGGATATAAAGCGGCGATTGCAACGGCACCAAAGGACAGGAGAATCGTCGCTCGATTGGTGAATAACACGAGAATAAAACCAATCAGTGACAGGACAAGAAAAGCGGTAATAGCATCACGCTTGCTGAGAGCGCCCGTGGCGAGTGGCCGCTGCTCGGTACGCAGGACATGGCCATCGATTTTGGCATCGGCGAAGTCATTAATGCAGCAACCCGCCGACCGCATGATCGCTGTGCCCGCGGTGAAAATAACAAGCAGGTCAAGCCTCGGAAAACCACCGCTCGCTATCCACAATGCACTCAAGGTCGGCCAAAGCAGCAACAGAATGCCGATGGGGCGGTCGAAGCGGATAAGTTGCAAAAGCGCGGGAAATTTTTCTTTAATTTGATTCACTGTGCGTCCGAGCAGATCTAGTGAGACGCGTTATTTGCGCATGTCTGGAGTGGGGATTATAAGCGTCGACTTTAGCGATGCAAGTCGATGTTTACAACTTTCGAAATTATACGTTCGCATAATGAATATTCTCTCCGAGCCATCGACGGATGAGTGAGTCCACGATCTGTGGGTGGTGACTTAATACAAAGTCAGCGGCGTTTTTCACATCATCGAGCATGTTCGCATCTCGTGTGATGTCGGCGATTCTGAATTGCATCAGTCCCGTTTGTGCCGTTCCTAATACCTGTCCTGGGCCACGCAGTTCTAGATCTTTTTCCGCGATGAAAAAGCCGTCGTTGCTTTCACGCATGACACTCAAGCGTTCTTTGCCATTGCGAGAGAGAGGGGTCTGATAGAGCAGTATGCAGTGACTCTTCACTGAGCCGCGGCCCACGCGGCCTCGTAATTGGTGCAGTTGCGCGAGCCCTAATCGCTCTGGATTTTCTATCACCATCAAGCTCGCATTGGGAACATCAACTCCCACTTCGATGACTGTCGTCGCTACTAGGAGATCGATTTCCGCCGCCTTAAAGCTCGCCATCACCTGAGCCTTCTCAGCAGGTTTCATTCGCCCGTGGACAAGACCGACGCGGACCTTGGGTAGATGCTCAGCAAGCTGCGCTGCCGTGACTTCCGCCGCTTGGCATTGGAGTACTTCCGATTCGTCTATGAGTGTACACACCCAATAGGCTTGGCTGTTCTCTTCGCAAGCAGCCGCGATGCGTTCGATGACTTCGCCGCGTCGCTCATTGGAGACGATGAGTGTGTTGACCGGTGTTCGACCCGGCGGCAGTTCGTCGATGATTGAATTGTCGAGATCGGCATAGGCACTCATCGCGAGCGTGCGGGGAATCGGTGTCGCCGTCATGACTAACTGATGGGGGTTGATGTTCATCGATGCGGCTTTCTCTCGGAGTGCGAGTCTCTGCTGAACCCCGAAGCGATGCTGTTCATCGATGATGATGAGACCGAGCTTGCGATATTCCAGTTCGTCTTGAAAGAGCGCATGGGTGCCGACGAGTATCTGACATTCGCCCGACGCAACGCGTGCGAGCTGCTCCGCTCGAGGCTTTCCTTTTTGCTTGCCGCTATGCCAACCCACTTCGATGCCTAGGGGTTCGAACCAGTTTTTAAAATTGATCGCATGTTGCTCCGCGAGAATTTCTGTCGGTGCCATGATGGCGACCTGATAGCCGGCGTCGATTGCACGGAGTGCTGACAATGCCGCGACTACGGTTTTCCCTGAGCCGACATCACCTTGTAACAGGCGCAACATCGGCGTGGGTCGAGCAAGATCATGTTCAATATCCGAGAACGCCCTGCGCTGACCGCCGGTTAAATCGAATGGGAGTTGTGCGAGAAACCCTCTAATCAACTGGCATTCACCGACAAATTGCGGCGCCGCATGGCTATCCGAGTCGTTGCGGAGGCGACGCAGGCTTATGCGATGGGTCAGTAACTCTTCAAAAGCGAGACGGTCACGACCTGGGTTAGGAGCCTCGCGATCCCAAGCGCCGAACGCATCGGCGGGTGGACGGTGTATATGCTTGATGGCCTCGGTGAGATTCGTTAAGCCTAATTTTTGAATGATTTCGTTGGGCAGGTAATCTTCGATTGCCGTGTTGGCGATTACCAGATCCACCGCCTGACTGATTATGCTCCGCAGTCGAGGCTGGAGAAGTCCCTCGGTCGTTGGATAGATAGGCGTGAGGGTGTCACTGGGAATCTGTTTTGCTTGCGCGAGTGCTTTGTATTCCGGATGAAAAATTTCGAAACCAGCACGGCCGTGTTTCACTTCACCGTAGATTCGCAGTTGCGTGCCTACAGCGAGAGAATCTTTCTGTGCCGCACTAAAGTGGAAGAACCGCAGGGTCATGCTTCCCGAAGAATCACGGAGGCTGCAACGCAAGCTTCGGCGTTTCCCGAATTGTATGTCACAGCTAGTGATCTCGCCTTCGAATTGCATGTATTCTCCGACGCGCGCGCGCGCCGCGAGCGTCACCTTAGTGCGGTCTTCGTAGCGCAGTGGTAAATGGAAAAGTAGATCCTGTACGGAGAAAATGCCGATGGCGGCGAGCTTCTTCTCGATCGAAGGCCCGACACCCTTGAGTCGACTAGGTGGTACTGAGTCTAGTCCTCTATTCGAATTTGGCGTTCTGTCTTGCCGCGAGAGGCTCATCATTTAGACGCCTCGTTGTATCAGAGACAGAGAATTGCATCGATTTCGACGGCAACACCTTTCGGTAAGGCTGAGACTTGGATCGTAGCGCGAGCGGGATAGGGCTCGGAGAAATATTCAGCCATGATGGTGTTCACCGAACTGAAGTCTCCGAGATCTGTCAGGTAGATAGTTAATTTCGAGGCATTAGTAAGGTCGCCACCGGCCGCTTCACAGACAGCGATCAGGTTTTTGAAAACCTGATGGGTCTGTTCTTCGATGCCTCCTTCGACAACTTCCATGGTCTCGGGAACCAGTGGAATCTGACCGGATAAAAAAACGAGCTGTCCTGATTTGATTGCCTGCGAATAGGGCCCGATCGCGGCGGGTGCGTTTGCTGTTTTTACCGGAATTAGAGATGACATGGTATGAGTCGCCTTTATTAGGGTTTAACTATTCGTTAGCGCCGAGGATGCTTTTGATAGTCTTACGTACTTTCCGACTCTTGACTCGCGTGACCTTCAAGACAGAACGGATGAGCCGGACCTTTTTCATAACGCGAGCGAGATGTACGCGATTACGCACATTGAGAGATAAGTTCACGATACTGAAACGCGCGTCGCGTTCTACCGTCGAAATACGTTCGATATTCGCTTCGCAACCGGTGATGGTCGTTGCGAGCGTGGCAATGATTCCTCGTTGGTTCTCGAGTTCGACACGAAGTTCTACCGAGAACTCGCCTTTGACATCAGGATCCCATCGAACAGACACACATTTCTCAGGATCGTCGATAATATCAGCGATGTTGTTGCAGTCTTCGGTGTGGATGACCATGCCGCGACCTGTGCTGATGTGTCCAACAATCGGATCGCCAGGAATCGGATGACAACATTTCGCATAACTCATCACCATGCCTTCTGAACCGCGAATATCGATGGAGCCTTGTCTGTCCGATTCTTTAATTGCGGCATCCGCGCTTAGCTCTTCGTTCGCACTTAAGCGTTGGGCAATCATAAACGACATGCGGTTGCCAAGGCCGATTTCAGCTAGTAGCTCGTCGAGGGAATTGAGCTGCATCTGTTTGAGAACAGAGTCGATATTGGCTTGCGGAATCTCGTCGATCGAGGTGCCAAAACCCGACAGCGCTTTACTAAGAAGCCGCCTGCCAAGCGAAATAGACTCCGACATCTTCTGATTTTTTAGATAGTGGCGAATATTCGCGCGAGCTTTACCCGTGACAACGAAACTCAACCACGCGGGGTTCGGTTGTGTTCCGGGAGCGGTGATTATTTCTACGGTTTGGCCACTTTGCAAAGGTTCGCTGAGCGGGGCGAGACGTCGGCTTATGCGACAGGCGACGCAGGAGTTACCCACATCGGTATGAATCGCGTAGGCAAAGTCGACAGCGGTCGATCCCGCGGGAAGCTCGAAAATAGTGCCCTTCGGGGTGAAGACATAAATCTCGTCAGGGAACAAATCAATTTTTACATTCTCGATAAATTCGAGCGAGTTGCCGGCATGCTTTTGTAACTCGAGTAAACCGTTAACCCACTCGCGCGCACGAACGTGGGCATTACCGGGAAGATCTTCGTTCGATTTATACAGCCAGTGGGCCGCAATGCCGTTGTTGGCCATCGCTTCCATTTCTTCGGTGCGAATTTGTATTTCGATGGGCACGCCGTGCATGCCGAAGAGCGAAGTATGCAAAGACTGATAACCATTCGCTTTTGGAATGGCGATGTAATCCTTAAAGCGTCCGGGTACTGGTTTGTAAAGGCTGTGCACTGCACCGAGAACGCGATAGCAAGTGTCGACTTTATCGACAATGATGCGGAAAGCGTACACGTCCATAATTTCCGAAAAAGATTTGCGTTGGCTGCGCATTTTTTCGTAGATACTAAAGAGGTGTTTCTCTCGACCGCTACAACGTCCGGGTAATCCCTCACGCTCGAGACAAGCCTCTATGGACGTTTGTATCTTGGTGATAATTTCTTTGCGATTACCGCGAGTGGCCTTCACCGCCGCCTCGATCCGGCGCGCGCGCATCGGATAGAGTGCCTTAAACCCAAGTTCTTCGAATTCTACGCGGACATTATTCATGCCTAATCTATTTGCAATGGGCGCGTAAATATCGAGCGTTTCACGAGCTATGCGACGGCGCTTCTCTGGCATTAGGCTATTGAGGGTGCGCATATTGTGAAGACGGTCGGCGATCTTAACCAAGATAACCCGCAGGTCTTTAGCCATCGCCATTGCCATTTTTTGGAAGTTCTCGGCTTGAGCTTCGGCGCGGCTTGAGAACGTCATCTTATTGAGCTTGCTCACGCCATCGACTAGGTCAGCGACACTGCTGCCAAACTGTTGCTTGACCGCTGTTTTAGTGATGCCGGTGTCTTCGATAACATCGTGGAGCATCGCAGCCATGAGACTCTGGGGGTCCATGTGCATTTCGCACAAAATGCCGGCTACGGCGAGGGGGTGGGTGACATAGGGATCGCCGCTACGACGGAACTGGCCCTCATGGGCCTGTTCTGCATAGTAGTAGGCACGGCGAACGCCGTTAACTTGGTCGCGGTTTAAATAGGAAGAGAGGCCCGACGTTAAAGTGTCGATGTCGTCAACGCAGGGAGCGATGGCAATAGCGGGCACGGAGCCTCCTTCGTCGTTTGCATTAGTCTTCTATTTCTACTTCTTCAGCGGCTGCTTGGTCGCCACCGATTTCTTCGGCGTCGTCGGCAAGGATGATTTCAGCCGCGGCCGCTTCGATTGCTGCCTCTGCTTCCGCGAGCGCGCTCACTTCGGCTTCCATGTCGAAGTCTTCCATCTCATTGCGAGGCTTCGCCACGAGGATGTCAGCGTTCACAAGACCGTCGGCGATCTCACGCAGAGCAATAACCGTGGGCTTGTCATTGTCCGCCGCAACCATCGGATCTTTACCACCCGTCTGGATTTGACGTGCTCGCTTGCTCGAAACCATAACGAGCTCGAAGCGATTATCGACGTTGTCCAAGCAATCTTCTACAGTAATGCGTGCCATTTCAATACCTTACTTAGTTTTTGGGGGTCTGGCCCCATGTGATTCGGAAGCATTCCGATAAATAATTCTTGCGGACCGGCGATTTTACGCAAAATGGTAGGAAATTGCAGTCTTTTCAGCTGCCTCAGATCGAGTAGTGTGTTTATAAGCTTAGGAGTCGCGTCCGAGCAGGTCGTTTAGCAAGGGAGAGAGGCGTTGAGTCTGCACCGAAGTTGCTAAGCGTTGCGAAGAGACTAGAGCTATAAGTTCTGACAAGGCTTTGTCAAAGTTGTCATTCACGACAATATAATCGGCCTCTTCGACGTGTGAAATCTCCGCCACCGCTTGTTGCATCCTACGTGCGATCACCTCGGCGTCATCTTGTCCGCGGCCGGTCAGTCGTTCATTTAATGCTTGGAGCGAGGGAGGCAGGATGAATACCGAGCAGGCGTCCGGATGCTGCGCGCGCACTTGGCGTGCACCTTGCCAATCTATTTCTAGGATGACATCGATACCCTGAGCCAGCTGCTCGTTAACCCAAATCTTGGAGGTGCCATAAAAGTTACCGTAGACCTCGGCGCTCTCAAAGAAGTCGCCTCGCTCGCGCATCGTATGGAACTCACTCTGTGAAATGAAGTGATAGTTCACTCCATTCACTTCGCCATCACGCGCCTCTCGAGTGGTGTGTGAGACTGAAACTCGGAGTGACTCCATCGCGTCGATGAGCGCGTGGACTAAGCTTGTCTTGCCTGCACCGGATGGCGCGGTGACTATAAAGAGAGTGGCTTTTGATGCATGTGGCATAGTGCGATTCCCGTGGCACAGTGTGTGTATTATCCGCTACTTCGCGTTAGCTGTGTAGGGGAAATGCAATGGGCAGAAGTAAACGCATAGGCTAGAATGGGACCTATGAAGAAATATCAGACAATCGAAACAGAAGAAGCATATGGCCGTGCATTGCGCAGCTTTGTACAGCTATTAGATAGTAAGCCTAGCGAAGAGCAAAAATTAAACGTTGCGACTGAGATGGAAATTCTCGCTTTATTAATCGAGCAATACGAGCGTCACAAATTACGCATGCCGAATGCGAATCCGATTGATGTTGTGAAGTACCGGATGTCTCAGCTCGATCTTAGTCAGAAAGACATGCAGCCTTTATTAGGCTCCTCTTCGAAAGTTTCTGAGGTGTTGAATTTAAAACGGCAGTTAAGCCTGCCTATGATCCGTAGACTCAATAGTAGCTTAGGCATTTCAGCGCTGACACTTATTCGCGCCTACTTAGAGGAAGAGGATGTTTAAGTATTTGTAGTGAAGCTGAGTAGTACGATAGCACCATCCGGCGTACCGCTTAATTGAATATTACCGTTACTAAGAGCGGTGGCCCGTTTTTTCATATTGCGTAACCCGAGACCTTCTACGTGCTCATCAAGTGAACTCCCCCCCTGATTTTCCACCGATATATATGACGTATTTTCGTCCTGCCACGCTTTTATCAAAATCTTTTTTGCTTTCCCGTGTCGTATAGAGTTGGTGGTCGCTTCTTGCAATATCCTAAAAACGTTTAGGGCCTCTATAGGTGAGAGGTTAACGCCATTTTCCAATGACTGGATGTCAAATGATACTGCAATGCCAGCTTTTATAATTGGATCAAGACAGCGTTCACGAAAACTTGCCAAGGTGAATTCTAAATTGGTATTACTGACTACTAACATATCGATGACGGTACGTAATTCTTCAAGCGCAATTCTCGTCGTTTTTTCTATGTCTTCTTTGTGAACACCGTCTGCTTCAACTAATGCCAAAATTGTCACTAAATGACCGGCCACACCGTCGTGTAATTCGGCTGTTATTCGCTGTCGTTCCTCTGACTTCGCAATTTTCTCTAGTGTAATTTGTTGCTCGGCAAACATTTCGCGTAGTGTTTTTTCCCGATCAGTGAGTTTTATCTGTAACTGAGTTGCTGCCTTATCAAGCGCTTCTTCATTTTCAGAGGTCCGTCGACTTAGAAATAATATAAAACCGATCGCCGCGATTAATCTTGCAAAAGGGCTAAGATTTATTGAAAAAGGAAAAACTCCTAGGCGGACAGAAATATCGTAAATAATGGCGAGAGCGACAATAATAAAACTAATTAAGAGCGGATTTGTTTGTTTGGACTGATCCATTATGGAAGTGCGAACCACGAGGAGTCCAGCAACGCCGAGCGATGCCACTGTCACTGGCAATGTAATAGAAAAAAGTAAGGTACTCCAAGAAACCAGAGAAGTTAGGTTTAATAGAATAGAGAGAGTAGGTACGACAAAAACTGCCGAGAGTAACCAGCGTGGTCGTCTAAGATTGGCTATAGTCAAGGAGAAGCCTAGTGCCGACAAGCCAGATACCGGTAATAGGAAAAACGAATTCTGCGAAAACAATAATAGCGAAGAAAAGCGATCCAGGAATATGGAGCTATTAGCCAGAATTAGCCCAAGTAACGCTAATGAAATCCAGCCATACACGGGATCGCGGCGACGGCTAAAATAAGTGATTAGTGAATAAATAGCTAGGATGGCTTCGGCACCGAGCAGCAATATTCTAAGTTCGAATCCTAAAAAACCAATGAAATTGGAAGAGGCTATAAGCTCATCACGCGATCCAATATAAATTTTGGGCAAATATGCGGAACGATAGGGACCGGTTTCTACTCTAATTCGAATGGAGTTTAACCCATTGATTAACAGAGCGGGCGGAATTCGAATCAATGCAGATTTATAGGTAAATGGATTTGAAAAAGGTCTTTCTATAGCAGGAGCCTGGACAGGCCTGTTATTAAAATCTATAAATATTCGCTGAGAGAAAAAAGGCAAGAATATAAAAGCATCTTCTTTGCTAATATCGAAATCATTGGAATCAAATTCCACTAAGAGGAGTTTCGCATTAAGTGCCGCTGATGATGAGCGCCAGGATTGGGGAAGCTTAATGTCAATCTGCTTATTATCTTCAATTAACTTTGCAGTTTGAATTGAGCTTAGCTGATCGAGATCATCTGAATAGGCGGACAGAAATTGAACAATGACGAAGCAGATAGCTACGGCAATAATGACTGCAAAGCTTAAATGTTTAAGCTGATCGCTAACTTTTTGCGACACTAGCTGCACTCTTCAAATCTGGCATCGATTTATACATCAATTAATCCCATGAGCCTGCCTTCATAGGTCGCTTCTGTTCTGCTTTTTACTTCTAGTTTTCGATAAATATTGCGAATGTGCACGGGCACAGTCTGCTCGGAAATTCCTAATAAATTTGCTATCTCTCGATAGGAAAATCCTTTCGCAATGGCATTAAGTACCTGGCGTTCCCGCGGCGTTAAGGTGCCTACAGGGGCCTTATCTTTTGCTAAAGGTGTAGGATCAGGCTCGTCAGTTAATTCGGATTTAGCATCGTCGTCATCATCGAACATGGTTTCGATCAGATGCCGCGCAATAGTAGCAGAGATCGGTGAGTGCCCGGCAAGAATTGACTCTAAAGCGGCGACTACCTCTATATTGGGGTCATCTTTAAGAATATAGCCGTCTGCCCCCGCCTTCAATGCATCGATTACAAGCTCACGGCCACTCAGCGCCGAAATAACAACGGCATTAGCAGTGGGTTGCTCTTGTCGCAACAGTTTGATCGCCTCTATCCCGCTTCCGTCAGGGAGATGGATATCTGCAATTAATAGATCGACTTTTTCAGAGTGGATGACTTCTATGGCGTCGTTTAGCAACAAGCAATGCTTGATGGGGGTGCCTCTTGGCCACTCCTCAACAATACGGACGAATCTCGCGCCGACTGTGGGATTATCCTCGAGAATAAGAACAGTTACCGGCCCTGCGGCAGGTGCTTTCTTAATTTGCTCGGGCATAACAAACCTCATCCTAGGCCATAAGGGGCGCTGCTAGTGTCATTCCTGCGATACATCCGGTGAATACCATGTTTCTGGTATTCGCGCTGTTCAAGCGCCTATCTATACTGCATCGTAATTTCGATGATCCCGTAGATTTGCACAACAAATTATACGTTGAAAAGAAGATTAACGGGGACATGTGACCACTAAAACTAACAGAGTAGTCTAAGGGGGGAACCGCAGTGGAGCAGAAGTTTGGACCCGAACATTGGAGAGCGGAGACTAAATTAGCTGTTCTTAATGAATGCGCGGACCTGAACGGTGCTGAACTGTTTCATTATTGTCGCCGTATGTCGCTTACTGTCGAACAAGTTCGACAGTGGCAGGCCGATTGTCTTACCGGTTTAGAGGGTAAAGCGGGTTCTCGGTCAGCTAGAGGACGAAGAAACCCTTATGCATCTGCGCGGCGCGGATCAAATCCTCCGATGAAATCTACAGCTGCGATTAGGGAACGATTAGTTTCTGCCTGGAGCTAAAATCAACTAGCCAAGCTCAGTCGCTGAATCAGCGACTGAGCGATGATTTCTACTGAGCCGCTGCCTCCATCTCGGCACGGCGTGCACCCGCGAGAATACCGGGCATCGCATAATTACCCTCATGACAGGCATATTCATACATTTTGTCTTCAGTCGCGTGGAAGCTTAGTTCAGCCGTCCAGGGCTGGCTGTAAAGATTCGAGTCATCGACTATAAACTGATAAACGATTTCCGTTGGACTGAATTTGGTGAAGCGCTCAGTAATTGTCCCGGTTGGGGAGATGGGCACTGAGCTTTGTTGCATCTGTAATGGCCTGATGTTTACTGTTTCTACCACCAACGTGTCACCTTCGTACCAGCCAACTGAGTCACCGAACCATTGTTCAAAAACATCTGGTCGTCGATTTTCTCTTGCTTCTTCCGCACTACTAAAGGTAGGAATTATGCGGGCATCGTGAGCCATTTCGACGACGATCGTGACGTAATCATCAGTCTGAACAAACTGATAAGTACTGTTGTAAAGTGTGCCCATCATGCCCGGACCCGCTGTGTTTCCGAAACCGATGAGGCAACGTTCCGCCAGAGGCAAGGCTTCCGGACCAGAGCTATCGCCAATCCCAGTAAGATAACGATAACCAAAATTCTTGCGATCTAGATCATAGAGCGGTTCAGCAAGCCGCGGAATTTGGCCATTCGGCGGATCGATAATATAGGAGGTGCGAAATTCACCTTTTACATGCGCCAATTGCGAGCCGGGGTCTACCCAGAATGAATTGTAGCCTCTCAGGCCAAAGTCTTGACCACCAGCAGGCGGTGCACCGTTGGGCGATTCTGCATCGGATTCATCAAGCTCACCGGGATCCAATCCTGCGATCGGCGTGCTGTTCGCTATTTGTTGCGCGAGATTTTCATCCACCACTAGCGGTTCAACACCCTCTGGGCGTGATAGATTGGTGAGCGACATATTGGTATATATACCGCTGAGATTGGGGCGTGATTCCTGTGCTGTTACAAGCGATGAAGCGAGTAACGCAAATGCTGCTGTCAACGCGGTGCGCGTTAAATTCGATGCGATTGCCATAGTGATCTCCTGTTGAATTCGTCATTAACTGAAGTCTATTGAGATAGTTATATCAGAGATTTACGATTCGGTCAGTTATTTACATTGCTTAAGAACCGTTGAGGAAGGGATTGGGGGAGTTATGCAGGATATTATGGACCAGCTGGCGCGCTTCACAGAAGAGCGAGATTGGGCGCAATTCCATACACCTAAAAACTTGGCGATGGCTCTTAATGTTGAATCAGCCGAGCTATTAGAGTTGTTTCAGTGGCTAACGGCAGAACAGAGTGAACGACCTGACCGGGAGCGCCGGGATAGGATTGCAGATGAGCTCGCCGATGTATTTGTCTATTGTTTACTACTCAGTCGTAGGCTAGATATCGACTTACTGGATGCTACGCGCCAGAAGATGATTAAGAACGAAGCAAAATATCCCGCTGAATTAGTCCGCGGTAGCCCTAAAAAATACGATGAATATTAACTGATCAGCAAGCTTGGATTATGAAGCTGAACCAAGACCGTAACTTTGATGATTTAAGTGCGCGTTTCGAGCGTAATCTCTATGGTGGCCCAAAAGGTCGTTTGCGACTGGAACTTGTCAAAAAAGCCTTGGCAGAGGATTGCGCCGCGATAAGATCGGGACGTTCATTGAGAGTGCTAGACGTTGGCTGCGGGCTAGGTCAGGTTTCGCAATGGCTTGCAGAGTTGGGCCACGAGATTATTGCAGCAGATATATCATCCGTCATTATTGCGCGTGCCGAAGAGCGAATTGCGCAGGAAAATAAACAGGCGTTGACACGGATTCAATTTATTAGGAGTCCGTTACAGGAATTAAAAAGCCAGGTAAGCGGCTCATTTGACTTAGTTGTATTTCACGCTGTGTTGGAGTGGATGGGTGAACCTGAGCTGGCATTGCTAAACATAAAAGATTGGCTCAATCCCGAGGGTGAACTGTCATTAATGTTTTATAATCGCAATAGTCTTTTGTTTAAAAATTTATTGCGAGGTGACTTTCGACGGATTGATGAGGAAAATTTTTCAGGAGATGGCGGTGGCTTAACACCCAGTACCGCATTGGACATAAATATCGTTGAGCAATGGGTGAAAGCAAACGGTTTTGAATGTGTAAAAAAGCGCGGAATTCGTTCATTTTCTGATTACATGCCACAGGCCCTCGATCGCAGAAAACCACCAACCGCAACTGAGCAGGAAATTCTGCGCATGGAATGGAAATTTAGTGACATTTCACCCTTTCGTGAGCTCGCAAGATATCAGTTATGGCATTGTGCACGTACCACAAATAGTTGATAGCCAAACTCTCCGAAATACCGTTCGTAGATGTCTATTTCTTCAGCTAGAGCATCGAGCAACGCCGTATTTGCAAAATCATTTTGCAGAACAGCAATGCGCTGCTTTAACGGCAAATAGTAATCGTCCCAGGCTTTTTGACTCAGTGCAAAATGATGAACCAGTTCATAGCCATGCTCTTTTATTTGTTGCAATCGTGTAGCTATATTAGACAGATCGGGATATTGCTTCTCCCAGAACCGACTGGCATCTTTGCTCGGTGTGTGGCTGAACCAGACTAAATCGCTGAACACTAGAATCCCATCTGGCCGTAGCAATTTCTTCCATTCTCGTAATGCATTTTCCACGCCCATATTATAGGCAGCACTTTCTGACCAAATGAGATCGAACGCGCTATTTTCTAGGGGCAGTGCCTCCATGTCCGCGCAAAGTGGAGTCAGTGAAGCGGCGCGACAGTTTTCTTGTGTTGCTATGCGGCGCATCATTTCATCTAGCGCAGAGCTTTCGCTATCGACAGCTGTGATATGGGCAGTTGTGTAAGCGGCTAATACACTGGTCGAAAAACCTTTGCCACAGCCGATATCGAGGATCGTCTTGGGTTCATAAGGGACGTGTCGTAATGCCTCCAAGGTATCGGTATCGGACCCGGGACCCCAGCGGTCTAAGGGTTTGAAAATCGCTAACATATCCGCGGGAAATTGTTGCTCAGCCATTTAATTATTTGTTTAAGTTATTCAATATTCTGAATCTGCTCGCGCATCTGCTCGATCAATACTTTTAAATCCACCGCACTACGCGTTGTTTCAACCACAACAGATTTGGAGGATAAAGTATTAGCCTCACGATTTAATTCCTGCATCAGAAAATCTAATCTTCGTCCCTTTTGGTCATCGGTATTTAATACTCGCTCGACTTCGTTAAGATGGGCGTAGAGGCGATCTAGCTCCTCATCGATGTCTGCTTTTTGACAGAGCAGAGTGACTTCCTGTTCTATCCGGGTTGAATCGAGCTCAATTTTGAGGCCTGAAATTTTATCGAGTAGATTTTGGCGCTGTTTGGCGAGAATTGCCGGCATCATGGTGCGGACATCATCAACAATTAATCGTATGGATTTAACACGCTGAGCGATAAACTGAGCTAGCTCTGCTCCCTCACGTTCGCGAGTGGCGATCAAATCAGCGAGGGCAGACTCGAACAAAGTAAGGGCATCGCTTTCTATTGTTTTCTTATCGAAAGTGATCGGAGTGACAACTCCAGGCCAGCGGAGCAGATCGGCGGTGGTCAATGGGGCGGCGTCGGGTGCTAATGAATTGATGACATCGCCGACGGCGAGCAGCTGCTTAACTAAGATGCTGTCGACTTGAATCTTGTCGCTAGACACCCCGTCAGCAGATTCTGTCTGAAACCGTAGTTGGCATTCGACTTTGCCGCGGAATAATTGCTTGCGAAGCCGTTCGCGGATGATATTCTCCAATCCCCTAAGGTTTTCGGGCAATTTTACATTCGCTTCGAGATAGCGATGATTAACCGAGCGGATTTCCCATGCGAGAGAGCCGTAATCCCCGTCTAGTTGTTGACGCGTGAAAGCGGTCATACTCTGAACCATCATTAGACTCCTTAAATCATATTGTCAGAAGCATAGCGTAGCTCGCTTAAAAGTGCGCGACTGAAATTTAGCAAATATGTCTATTCAGAAAAATCCGCTTCAAGACAGGAATCGCTGACTTTGCCTCGCCATCAATAGCTGATTGAGGGATAATCGCGCATAGCTAGCATTAGCTTTAATTCATTCAAAGTTTAAGAAACGGAAAATCTATGACTGACCTCGCTCGACCAAGTCAACGCCAAGCGGATCAATTACGCGATGTAAAAATCACCCGCGACTACACCATGCATGCTGAAGGATCGGTATTAGTCGAATTCGGAAATACCAAGGTGCTCTGCACTGCAAGTGTCGAGCAGGGCGTGCCGCGCTTCTTAAAAGGCAGCGGTCAGGGTTGGATCACCGCAGAATACGGTATGTTGCCACGATCTACTGGTAGTCGGATGGATCGAGAGGCCGCGCGAGGGAAGCAAGGTGGTCGCACGCAGGAAATCCAGCGGTTGATCGGCCGTGCTCTAAGGGCAACTGTAGATATGAAGCGTCTCGGTGAGAACACAATTAAGATCGACTGTGATGTTATCCAGGCCGATGGAGGCACGCGTACTGCATCAATAACCGGAGGCTGTGTCGCATTGATTGATGCCGTAAATCACCTGTTGCGTAATAAGAAAATAAAGGACGATCCCATAAAACATAAAGTAGCTGCGATATCCGTGGGTATTTATAAGGGGCACGGTGTTCTCGATCTTGACTATGCAGAAGATTCGTCAGCAGAGACTGATATGAATATTGTGATGATCGAGGACGGAGGTTTCATCGAATTACAGGGTACTGGTGAAGACGGTGCATTTACTCACGAACAATTATTAGAAATGATTGGTCTCGGTGAGAAGGGCATTCGAGAACTATTTACACTGCAGACAGAAGCCTTGCGCGGTTAAATCGAGTGCTGTGAAAAATTATGAGGATCGCGAAATGAAGGATTATCAGAGCAGATTTTTGCACTTTGTCATTGATCATGAAATTTTGAAGTTTGGTGATTTTACGCTTAAGTCTGGAAGAAAGAGTCCTTACTTTTTTAACGCGGGTCTATTCAATACTGGCGGCAAGTTGGCATTCCTCTCGCGCTGCTATGCAGATGCGATACTCGATTCACAGCTCGATTATGATGTAATTTTTGGTCCGGCGTATAAGGGGATTCCGCTGGCAGCGACAACTGCTGTCGCATTGTCAGCAGGACACGGTGTGGAAAAGCCGTATTGTTTTAATCGCAAAGAAGCGAAGGATCACGGTGAAGGTGGCACTATTGTCGGTGCAGCACTCTCAGGTCGTGCGCTGATAATAGATGACGTCATTACTGCAGGTACCGCGATTCGCGAAGCTGCGCAGATAATTAGTGATAATCGTGCAAGTCTAGCCGGCATAGCAGTTGCAATGGATAGACAGGAGCGCGGCACAGGAGAGTTATCGGCGATCCAGGAAGTAGAGCGTGATTACGCTGTGCCAGTGATTAGCATTATCCAACTGGATCATATCATCCATTATCTGGAAAAGAGCCGTAACGGTGAATTACAGAAACACCTGCCCGCCGTAAGCCGCTATCGAGCAGAATACGGCGTTTAAAAAAAATCTATTGCGGCGCGTTGCTGCCGAATCCATCGTCAATACCAAATGGCATCATTAGATTTGCGCTCAAATAGGGCCACTGAATATCCCAATGTTCAAGTGGAGAGTGTTTAAACTCACTGCGCACGAATTGTGCGAGACGCCCTTCAACTGCCGCAAGCAGAAGACTTGTTAACGCGGCCGGTGAAATACTCGGTTTCAGATTTTCACGGAGTTGAGCCTCCCGCAAAATTTGTTTTATTTGTGAATCGAGACGCGCGTAGAACTGACTGATGCGCAGTCGAAGTCGATCGTTCTCGCCGTTAAGCGCATCGCCAGTCAGCAATCGAGTCATGCCTGGATTGCGGTCACAGAATGTGAGTACGAGTAATAAAATATTCTGCACACGAGACTCGGCTGTTCCTTCTTCCGACGCGATGCGGGCAATGCGGGCGAAGAGGGTGTCTTCGATGAATTGAATCAAACCCTCGAACATGCGCGCTTTGCTCGGGAAGTGTCGGTAGAGCGCCGCTTCGGAGACGCCAACCTCTCTAGCTAATGCGGCGGTAGTAATACGTGCGCCGGGCTGAGTCTCCAACATTTTGGCGAGTGATTGCAGAATATGATCTTTGCGTGAAATCTTCGTTGACGGTTCCATGGCTACTCTTCTTCTGTTAGCTAATTAACGACTCAAGTTCTAGTGGTGTGCATCTATCCTAGTGATTCACTGGTGATCAAAGTACCGACACCTTCGTTGGTAAATATCTCTAGTAATACTGCGTGCTCAACGCGGCCATCGACGATTGTTGCGCTTCGCACACCGCCCTTAACCGCTCCCAGTGCGCATTCGATCTTAGGCAGCATGCCACCGTGTATGGTGCCATCGGCGATCAGGCCGTCGACTTGTGCTGTACTGAGACCGGTCAGTACTTCACCTTGTTTGTTCTGCACACCCGAGATATTGGTCAATAGGATAAGTTTTTCGGCGCCCAACACCCGGGCTAGTTCCCCTGCGACCGAATCTGCGTTGATGTTAAAGCTCGCGCCGTGCTCATCCGTACCGATTGGTGCAATAACAGGGATGAAATTACTATTCTTCATCACGTCCATAATTTCGGTATTAATACTGACGATTTCACCGACCTGCCCGATGTCGATACCGCCGGAATTCTCACTTCCCTTGAGCCTCAGTTGACGTGCGCGGATAAGATTGCCGTCTTTTCCGGTAATGCCGATCGCCTTACCTTGATTTTTGTTCAGCAGCGCAACAATCTCTTTATTGACGAGGCCGCCTAGCACCATCTCTACAACGTCCATGGTTTGGCTGTCGGTAACTCGCATGCCATCCACGAAATTTGACTCAATATTGAGTTTGTTGAGCAGCTCGCCGATCTGGGGGCCGCCGCCGTGTACAACGATCGGGTTGATGCCAACTAGCTTCATTAACACGATGTCGCGCGCGAAGCTTTGCTTGAGAGCTTCGTCGACCATGGCATTACCACCATACTTCACCACGATGGTACGGCCGGTAAATTTCTGAATATAGGGCAGGGCCTCGGTGAGGACTTTCGCGATATTTTTGGCATTGTCTAATGTGAGTGACATAGCGATCTCTTAAATTCCTAATTTGGTGCGTTAGCTTAATCGTGCCGCGATGAGCTGCAACATTTGTCTCGCTACCACGTGTTTGTTCGCGGCACTCAGCGCTGTGGTACCGTTCGCGTCTATGACCGTGATGGCAACGTCATCGCTGTTAAACGTCTTTGTCGCTTCATTGGCGAACAGGAGGTCGAGTTTTTTGGAGGCAAGTTTTTGCTGGCCATTGGCGACGACATTTTCTGTCTCCGCGGCGAAGCCAACGACTAGCTCAGGGCGTTTTTCGAGTCGCGAGACCTCCCAAATAATATCGGGATTTTTTACCAGCGTTAGGCTCATCTCGTCATCGTTTTTCTTAATTTTTTCCGCGGCGACTTCGAGCGGCCGATAATCCGCGACAGCCGCGACGCCGATGAATACGTCCGCCTCTTCCGCCGCAGTCAGAGTTGCCTCGAGCATTTGTTGCGCGCTAACCACATTGATGCGTTGTACACGTTCGGGTGTGGAGAGCGAGACGGGACCACTAATAAGCGTGACTCTGGCTCCTGCCGCCGCCGCCTCTTCGGCCAATGCATAGGCCATTTTTCCTGAGCTGTGGTTGCTGATGTAGCGAACAGGGTCTATCGCTTCGCGAGTCGGTCCCCCGGTGATGGCCACGTGGCGACCGGCCAAGAAGCCGGTGTCGAATAGCTGCGCACACGCGGCGACGATATCGCTGGGTTGCGACATGCGACCAAGTCCCACATCGCCACAAGCTTGCTCGCCGGAATCGGGGCCGATTAGGGTGTAGCCTCGTTGCTGTAGCGCCGCAATATTGGATTGGGTCTGAGCATCTGCCCACATGCCCTGATTCATCGCGGGTGCCACTGCGATCGGCGCGGGTGTTGCGAGAACGAGAGTGGTGAGAATGTCGTCCGCCTCACCGTGTGCTATACGCGCAATCGAGTTGGCGGTTGCGGGAGCAATTAAGACGAGGTCGGCCCATCGTGCGAGTTCTATGTGACCCATGGCGGCTTCGGCTTCGGGATCCAGCAAGTCTAGATGGACGCGATTACCGGAGAGTGCTTGCAGCGTCAGCGGAGTAATGAATTCACACGCCGATCGGGTCATCGCAACCCTCACTTCTGCACCGGCCTTGATCAAAAGGCGAGTGAGCTCAGCACACTTGTAGGCGGCTATACCGCCGGTAATTCCGAGCAAGACGCGCTTATTCGACAGGCTTAGCATGTGCTTATCCACTCGTTAGAGGATGGTCTGCCATGAGGCCCCAAATGTCGGTGGCCTTCGGCGAAGAGAGTACTTACTGACAAGGTTAGCAGCAAGCTTTCAGGGAGGCAATTTGTGGATTGAATCGCGAGCAGGGAAATCGCGCCCTATGCTTAGGGTAAGTCCACAGTAGCTTAGTGATGCCAACGAAAAATTTAAAAACCACCTGGCCGCCTAGTGAGCGACCGCGCGAACGCCTGATTGCCGAAGGCGCGAAGAGCCTATCGGACGCCGAGCTCATCGCGATTATTCTCCACACCGGAACAAGGGGTCAGTCCACGGTCGATCTAGCGAGGGGACTATTGCTGGAGTTCGATGGATTGGCGAATTTATTGAGCGCAGACAGTCATCGGCTACAGGATTCTCCGGGTATAGGAGAGGCAAAGGCGGCACGAATCGCAGTCATTCGGGAGCTATCTCACCGGCATCTAGCGGCCCCACTGCAGGCTCGCGATGTGCTCGAGTGTTCTTCTGCGACGCGGGATTACTTTCGTGCCCGCTATCGAGACTGCGCGCGCGAGGTTTTTAGCTGCCTTTTTCTGAATAATCAGCATCATGTTGTCAAGTTGGAGGAGTTATTCGAAGGGACAATCGATGCTGCGGCGGTCTACCCCCGGGAAGTGGTGAGGCGCGCGCTTTATCACAATGCTGCGGCAGTCATACTCGCGCATAACCATCCCTCGGGTGTGGCAGAGCCGAGTCGTGCCGATCTGGCCATCACGAAACGAATCAAGGAGGCGCTGGCGACCATCGATGTACGGGTTCTTGATCACCTTGTTATTGGCAACGCCCACGTGGTCTCCCTAGCTGAACGGGGGCAGCTGTAGCTGCCTAGCTATCCGCCATGGCTCGGGCAGGAGGCCCTAGGTATTGTGGTCTTTCGCCTATTCACCGCCTAGGACCCGTTAAGCCTACGAATAATTGACGCTTTTTAGTGTCAAAACACCGCTTTCGATTGCACTCAAAGGGTGGTTTTGGTATAAAACGCAGCTCATTTTTGCCAACGCCCGAGACCTGACCTTTATTCAGGCGAGAGAGCAGGCGAGAAAGACCAAGTTAGCTAATTAATTCATACGATCATTATTCTGATCACTGCAACGGTAGCCTTTGGGCTGAGTAAGCAGGTAATACGAGGCAGCAACATGTCTAGGGTTTGCATGGTAACTGGCAAGAAGCCAATTACAGGGAACAACGTATCCCACGCTAATAACAGAACCAGACGTCGATTTTCGCCAAATCTTCAAACTCACCGTTTTTGGGTTGAGTCTGAGAAGCGGTTTGTTAAATTACGTGTATCCACTAAGGGTATGCGTATTATCGATAAAGTGGGCATCGACTCGGTACTCGCCGATATTCGTAAAGAAGGGGCTAAGGTATGAGAGACAAGATCCGTTTAGTTTCCAGCGCCAAGACTGGTCACTTCTACACCACTGATAAGAACAAGCGCACGATGCCTGACAAGATGGAGATCAAGAAATTTGATCCAGTCGTTCGAAAGCACGTGATTTACAAAGAAGCGAAGATTAAATAAGTCGCCATTCTTGTAAGTCGAAAAGCCGGCAATCGACCAGCCTCAGAGGCAACGGTTCGAAGGTCGGCTTTTTTGTGCCCGGAAGAAGCGCTAGCGCTTGGTTGCGATAATGACTACCCGCGTCGGTGCGGGGTGTCCCTCTAAGGTGAGGCAGCTGTCATCCGGGTCTAAAGAATCTTGCAAGGAATCGAAGGGCATCCAGGGAGTCGCGCGCTGTTCTTCGACGGTCGTGACCGAGGTGTTTACCACGCGGATATCGTCGAACCCGGCCTTCATCAACCAAGCCTCGAGTGTTGCTACGCTGGGGACAAACCATATTCCTCGCATCCTCGCATAGCTGCCCTCCGGAATCAGGCTATAGCCTTTTACGCCGTCGACGATCAAAGTCTCTAGGACTAGCTCCCCGCCACCACGCAGAGCATCACGCAGTTGGTGTAAATGGTCGATGGGAGAGCGACGGTGATACAGGACGCCCATAGAAAATACGGTGTCGAACGCCTCACAGCGTGTCGGGAAATCGTCAAGCGTCACTGGCAGTACGTCGACAGGCTGCTCGGCTAAATATTTTTGCAGCAATAAAAATTGCGCGACATAGGGAATGTGAGGATCGATGCCTAAAACCTGTGCTGCCCCTGCGCCGGCCATACGATAGGCATAGTAGCCATTGCCACTGCCCACATCGAGCACTCGCCTACCCGCCAGCGGCGTGATCGCATGTTCCAGTCTCTGCCATTTCAAATCGCAGCGCCATTCCGTGTCGATGTCTATCCCGAAGAGTTCGAAGGGGCCCTTACGCCATGGGATAAACGCTTCTAGTTGCGCGCGCAACGCGAGCGGTGAGCTGTTCGAGGCGAGGTCATCAGCACGACCGATGATTAAGCGTGAATCGTCGAGGGAGATTGCGCTGGGGCTCAGGTCTGGCAAAGCGGTTAGAGCGTCGGTCCATCGACTGAGATCTCCATGTTGCAGTGACGAGGGTGCAATTGCCGACAAGGATTGGCCGAGTTGGCTGCAGGCCTTGGAATTCGACCGTCCGAGGAAGCGCTCTAGTTGTTGCTCCCAAAATAGTGCGCCTGCCGCGCTGCGATCTTTTGTTTCGGTCATGGGGAATCCTGTTACTACTCTTTGAATGCGACCATGGACGCGAAGTTAAAACATTGGAACCACGTATCGATGGAATGGAATCCCGCGAGGGCAAGGCGTTCACGATGTGCCGCTAGGGTTTCTGGGATTAATACGTTCTCGAGAGCCGCGCGTTTCTGGCTTATCTCCAATTTGCTATAGCCCTGGGTTTCCTTGAAACGATGGTAGAGGTCGATGAATAGTTCATTGAGTTGCGGATCTGGGAACCGAATCTTTTCGGAAATAACGAGGAGGCCACCGGGACGCATGCCTTCATAGATTTTCCTCATGAGCGCCTCACGGGCGGCGGGCTCGATAAACTGCAAGGTGAAATTAAGAATAACCATCGATGCATCTTCAATTTCACTGAGGCGGAGATCCTCGTGGCGGCACTCGATGTGTGTACCAAGTTCACCACTCGCCGTTATTTTTTTAGCCAAGCGTGCGGTCATCGCTTCGGAATTATCTATCGCGATGATGCGATAGTCCTTATGAGGCAGCTGGTGGGCGACGGCGAAGCTCGCTCCTCCTAGGCTCGCTCCTAAATCGTATATGCGGCTACCTGCCGTGCAATAGCGTTCGGCGAGTACACCGATCATAGAGATGATGGTGCTATAGCCCGGAACCGATCGGTTAATCATATCTTCGAATACGCTGGCGACTTGCTCGTCGAAGGCGAATGCCGTTGGCAAACGTTCGGTCGCGAAAACGCGGTCGGTGCCCTTACTATTCGATTCGGTTTTCATTCTAAATAGTCTCAAATTTGTAGCGCTATGAGAGTTTCAAAGCTATGCTTTTAACGGTTCACCAACGCAGCATTTTTATCACAGGTCAGTAATGTTCAATCAGCTCTTTAGAGAGAGAAGTCGTCGCTTCACCTTGCAGCAGCCTTTTCCCTGTGAGGTCGTGCGTCAACAACGCAAAACCCTCGGACTTTATGTAAAGCACCACCAAGTGGAGGTGCGTGTGCCGTTGAGAGTAAGCCAACGAGACATCGAGGCCTTCGTCACTCTCAATCGACAATGGATTAAAGATCGCCTAAAAGCCGAGGCCGAGCACAATCGATTGAAATTGCGGATCGAACACGGCGCCAAAATTTTATACAGGGCGCGTGAGCTAAGTATAGAGTTCCGCAACCATCGCAAAGAGCGTGTCCTAGTGGAAGATAAGAAATTTATCATCCAAGGCTATCAGCTTACGCCTGCGCGAGCTCGGCTTATTGTAGAACGCCACCTGCTAGCCAAAGCAAAGAGCTATATTGTTCCTCGTGCTACGGGCCTCGCCAAACATCTCGGCCTGGAAGATAAGCTCAGTGACATTCGTTTCCGTAAGACCAAAACCAAATGGGGCCACTGCACCTCCAAGGGAGTGCTGCAATATAACTGGCTGATCATGCTCGCCCCTTATAGTGTGATCGACTACATGATTACCCATGAAGTCTGTCATCTCAAATACATGGACCACTCGCAGCGCTTCTGGTCTCTTGTCGAATCGGTATGCCCCGATAGCCATCGTTTTAGGAGTTGGCTGAAAGAGAACGAGCATAGACTTTATTATTAGCACCCGCGAAAGAGCTACGCCGATTTCTTCTCATAGAGTAAATCCCAAACGCCGTGTCCGAGGCGGACGCCGCGACGCTCAAACTTAGTCTCTGGCCGGTCTGGGGTTTGCCAGAAGTTGCCGGTGCCATTGATGTTGCAAACGCCCTCGACGGCTTCCATCGCCTCAACCATATGTTCGGCATAGGGCTCCCAATCGGTGGCGAGATGGATGCGACCGCCCTCCATGAGTAAGGGCAATAAGCTAGAGATGAATTCGGTTTGCACGAGACGGCGCTTGTTGTGCCGTTTCTTGTGCCAGGGGTCTGGGAAGAATATGAGTAATGTCTCGATACTGGCCGACTCGATACAGTGCGCTAGAATATCCTTTGCATCGTGACAAAAAACTTTCACGTTGGTGACGCCGTGCTCCGCTAGGCCATGCAGTAACTTGCCGACGCCGGGCTTATGCACTTCGATGCCAAGGAAATTGCGCTCGGGATTCGCGATTGCCATTTCGAGAAGAGAATCACCCATGCCAAAGCCAATTTCAACGGTGAGTGGATTAGCACTGCCGAAGAGCTCCTCGGTTGAGAAATGACGTTCTTCGTAGGGGACGACAAAGTCGTCCCAGTGTTCATCGATCGCCGCTTTTTGTGCGTCGGTGTAGCGACCTGCGCGGATTACGTAACTACGAATTGGTCGATGGCTCTCCGGCGAGGTGCGGTCTTGAGCGCTAGTCTCTGCCGCGGAAAGTGTTGAGTTGTCGGAAGTATTGTCGCTCACTAGAAAAAAGTCCCATCGATAGGCGAGGAGGCACTCGCATAAAGTCGTCGCGGCATACGACCCGATCGGAATGCTTCGCGTCCGGCCTCCACCGCTTTGCGCATCGCACTCGCCATGACAACGGGGTCACCCGCTTCTGCAATGGCCGTGTTCATCAGGACACCATCGCAGCCGAGCTCCATCGCGATTGCCGCGTCCGATGCTGTGCCGACGCCCGCATCGACGATGATTGGTACCTGAGCATTGTCCAAGATCAGTTTAATATTATGGGGATTACGGATGCCGAGGCCCGACCCGATCGGCGCGCCCAAAGGCATGACAGCGACGCAGCCAATTTCTTCGAGGCGCTTTGCTATAAGTGGGTCGTCGCTGGTATAAACCATTACGTCGAAACCATCGGCAACTAAAACCTCGGCTGCAGCGAGTGTTTCGGTGACGTTCGGATAAAGAGTTTTCTGGTCACCTAAGACCTCGAGTTTCACAAGCTTGTGACCATCGAGTAACTCGCGTGCCATGCGGCAAGTCCGTACGGCGTCGTCGGCGGTATAACAACCGGCGGTGTTAGGCAGAATCGTGTATTTATCGGGGGAGATCACTTCGAGTAAGCTGCGTTCATCTTTATTCTGACCCAGGTTCACACGTCGTATAGCAACAGTAATCATTTCGGCCCCACTCATCTCGAGTGCCGCCAGATTCTCTTCGAAGTCTTTGTATTTGCCGCTGCCGATAATTAAGCGCGACTGATAGTCCTTACCCGCAATGTGTAACGGGGCTTCGGCTGATGCGTTTGTTGTCATGCTTGTTTGTCCATTGTTTGCTGTTGCTAAAGATTGCTATGCGATGTTGATTTAGCCGCCACCTATTGCCTGCACGATTTCGAGTGAGTCGCCATCCTTTAACAAGGTCTCGGCGTAAAGGCTTCGAGGGACGATTTCACGGTTACGTTCGACCGCTATACGCCCCTGCCCCATGCCCAGCTGTTCTATCAGCTGTTGTAGGCTGCCGCCTTCATCGAACTCGTGATCTTCACCATTCACTCTAATTTTCATAAGCGAGGTCTATATAGACGATTGTGAGAGTGGGCTTGTCGCCGCATACCAAGCGAGAATCGCCCAGGCCGCGAGGAAGCAAAGCCCGCCAATGGGTGTGATTGCGCCAAGCCAGCGTACTCCACTCATGGCCAAGATGTATAAGCTGCCGGAGAACAAGGTAATTCCTGCCATAAATAAATAACCGCTTATGCGGGGCAGGGTAGCTTGAGGTGTCGCCAACAGGAGCAAGCCCACGCCGAACAACGCGAGGGTATGAAACATGTGGTACTGCACGCCGGTTTGAAATGTGGCAGTTAGCTCAGGTGTTAGGCGGTCGCGTAGAGCGTGTGCGCCGAAGGCGCCAAAACTGACGACTAAAAAGCCATTTACGCCGGCGAGAGTTAAAAAGAGATTTGGCATTCATTCGCCCTCGAAAGATCAGATTGGCATTCTATCGCGTTTACCCACGGGATTGGATGAAAAAAAGAATGGATATCGAGGAGAGCGGAGTAAACTATTGAATGTCCGTCGATTGAAGAATAGTTTAGAAATATCGGTCTAGTTGTTAATCATTCAGTGGTGTCGATTATGCGTAGTCAAAAAGGGTCTTTCATGCAGTGCGTTGGTGAAAAATGGAGTGTTAAGGCGTATTTCTGCATTTTTTTGTTGCTCGTCTCGTCCATTTCATCGGCGGCGAGCAAGGAAGAAATTGATGCCAGGGTTGATTCAGCCTTGGCGCGTTTTTACGAAGAAGTTGAGTTCGGCAGATCCTTGGCCGCAAAATCTGAAGGCATACTGGTCTTCCCGCGAGTCGTGAAGGCCGGGTTCGGAGTGGGTGGTGAGTTCGGGGAAGGAGCTTTATTGGTGGGCGGCGAGAAAGTGGCTTACTACAACACAGCCTCCGCCTCGATCGGCTTTCAATTGGGTGCGCAAGCGCGCACGCAAATTGTCTTGTTCATGACGGCAGATGAGCTTGAGCGGTTTCGATACACCGATTCCTGGGAAGTCGGTGTGGATGGTAGCGTGGCGCTTATAGAACTGGGAGTGGGTGGCGATATCAATTCGAGTTCTTTGAAAGAGCCGATCATTGGATTCGTGTTAAACAACAAAGGGCTTATGTATAACCTCACTTTAGAGGGTTCGAAAATAACCAAAATCTCGAAATGAGCATGCCGGGGAAATCTCGGCAATAAAATTTGATGTTAAAACTCGGCATTAAAAATAGGCATTAAAAAAGGGAGCTTCTAGCTCCCTTTTTTACTATTAGAACAAAATTAAACGACCATTTTCGCTTTAATCTTGTTCATCGCGTTCTTCTCTAATTGACGAATGCGCTCAGCAGAAACGCCGTACTTGTCGGCTAGCTCGTGCAATGTCGCCTTATCGTCGTTGAGCCAGCGGCTCGCTAGGATGTCTTTACTGCGGTCATCTAGACCTTCCATCGCTAGGTAGAGGCTATTATTAGTTGTTTCTTCCCACTCCTCAGCCTCGATCTGCGCCGCGAGGTCAGAGCTTTGGTCTTCGAGGAAGTAGGCTGGCGCTTTATAGGCGGATTCGTCGTCGCTGTCGTTATCCGCATCGAAGGCCATGTCATAAGAGGCCATCCGGCCTTCCATCTGCTGCACCACTTTCACGTCGACACCTAAGTCTTCCGCTACTGCATCGGCTTCTTCATTGCTAAGCCAACCTAAACGCTTCTTCGAGCTGCGTAGATTGAAGAACAATTTACGCTGCGCCTTGGTAGTCGCAATTTTTACGATGCGCCAGTTGCGCAGGATGAATTCGTGCATCTCCGCCTTAATCCAATGTACGGCGAAGGATACTAGGCGCACGCCCACTTCAGGGTTGTAGCGCTTCACAGCTTTCATCAGGCCAACGTTGCCTTCCTGTATGAGATCAGCCTGTGAGAGGCCGTAACCGGAATAGGATTTTGCGAGATGGACAACGAATCGCAGGTGCGCGAGTACTAGCTGGCGCGCGGCGTCAACGTCGTCTTCATAATAGTATTGTTTGGCAAGCTCGAGCTCTTGCTCGGGCGACAGGATAGCGATGCTATTCACTGACGCCATATAGGCAGACAGGTCTCTTCCCGGCGTATTGGGGCCGAAGGAAGGATCGAAGGCCTGAAGGCTCGTTCCTGTATTCGTCGCTTGGATATTACCCATTGCTTTTGCCGTCCTCGTGTCTGAATTAATCAGCTCACTGTCCAATGTATCTTCTATTTCGCTAGTCAGCCTAGGTAATACGCTTTGAGACTAAAGCTGGATCACCCGTGCTTTTTTTGACTCGGCCGAGCAGTTTAACACATTTGCTACGCCCTTAGCACCCGCCGAGCCTTATATTCATTGTCTCTCGGGCACTTGAATAGAGCTTGATCTACCCCAAGTTTGGGGCCGAATTGCGAGATTTCAAGGTTCACAGGCCTGAATTGCCCGTCGGCAGGAGAAGAATGCCGCCACCCAGCCTATGCCTGCGCCGATAAGCCCTAATATGAGCGCATCAAGGCCTAGCTGGGTGATGTTGAGGCCTCTTTCTACGGCGGGGTTGGCCGCATCAGCATTGTAAAGTGCAAGGAATTGACCCACCTCGAGGGAGACTAGACCGACGACGAGCACTTGTAGTCCCCAGGTGAGTAATCCGCCCATCAGTCCAAGCATGAGTCCGGTATAGAGAAAGGGGCGCGCGATAGTACTATCGCTGGCACCGATGAGTTTGCTGACACGGATTTCGTCACGGCGTTGCTCGACGGCTAGCCGGATCGTGTTGCCTATCGCGGTAAGCAGTCCCACGGCGACAAGAATCGCGAGCAGCTGGGTTGCTCGGGTTAGGACGTTCGTGAGGGCATCGAGGCGTCTTAGCCATTCTCCATCGACGACGACACTCTCGACGTGCTCGAGTCCTCGGATCTCGGAAGCAACTGCTTGGGCAACGCTGTTCAGGTCATCATTGCCATTTCGTGCGTCGTCGATCTGCACAACCAGGGTGAAGGGGAGCGGATTGCTGCCCAACGCATCGAGGGTGTCCCCTAGGCCCGTATCGATGGCTAGTTGGGCGAGCGCTTCACTGGGGCTAATGGTGGCAACGGCGGCGACAACCTCCATAGTAAGTATACGTTCACTAACCTGTGATGCGCTGTCAGGATGGGTATCTGCTTGCAGATAGACGCTTAAGCTTGCTTCGGATTGCAACTCATGCAAGCCGCCGGTCAAGGCGTGCTGTAGGCTAAGCAATAGGCTGGGGAGCAAGAGCGCGATCGCAATGATGAGCACGGTGACCAATGTTGCAGCGGGCGCTTCCCAGAGTCTGTGCCATGCCCTGCCCGCCTCCCGCCGGTGTGCGGCGACGCGGGTAATGCGTTTAGATCCGCGGCGGGCATTGCTAGCCGAAGGCTTATTGTAGCGAGCGCTACTCATCGGAGCCCGCCTCGGGTGGGTTTTTAGAGTCACGAATCAACTTCCCCTGATCGAGGGTCAGCGTACGGTAGCCGAGGCTGTCAATGAGCGCTCGGTCATGACTTGCCACCAGTAAGCTCACACCGACACTCATGAACTGCGCGAAAAGGGCCATGATTTCGGCTGACAGTTCAGGATCGAGGTTGCCGGTCGGTTCATCCGCCAAGATGATGCGAGGAGTATTTACAACGGCTCTCGCGATGCCGACTCGCTGTTGTTCACCGCCAGATAAGGCTGATGGGCGCATTTTCTCCTTCGCTGCCAGTCCAACTCTGTCGAGAGCAGCGCGTACCCTTCTTTGATTCTCGCGAGGATCTAATCCGGAGATTTCCAGAGGTAGCGCTACGTTGTCGAATACATTGCGGTCATCGAGGAGTTGATGGTCTTGGAAAACGGTACCTATCTGTTGACGATGGTTCGGTAACTCACGAGCGGTTATTGAGGCGAGGTCGCGCCCGTTAACGATGAGTTTGCCACCGCTCGGCTTTTCTAAGCCCAAGACGAGTTTGAGCAATGTGGATTTGCCAGCGCCCGAGTGGCCTGTAATGAACGCAAACTCACCCTGCCCAATGCCGAAGCTCAGGTTACTGAGGGCTTCTTGTCCCCCTGGATAGCGTTTGCTCACTCTGTCGAATGTGATCATTCACTTAGCTTCTATTTAATGGGCCTCGCTAGGCTGATTAGTCTCGTCACCGTCGCTGGCTCCGTCGAAGAGAGCGGCGACGAAGTCCGCAGCATTGAAGGGCCTCAAATCGTCAATTTGTTCCCCAACACCGATAAACCTAAGCGGTACGCCAAGTCGTTTCGCGAGGGCGAAGGCTACGCCGCCTTTGGCGCTGCCATCCAGCTTGGTGAGGGCGACGCCAGTAAGTGTTGTCGATTTATGGAAGCTGTCGGCCTGAGCGAGGGCATTCTGACCTGTAGTTGAATCCAGCACGAGCAACACTTCATCGGGAAGGCGATCGTCTTGCTTACGGAGAACACGGACGATTTTCTCCAGCTCGGTCATGAGGTTGTCTTTGGTGTGTAACCGTCCGGCGGTATCGGCGATGAGTATATCGACTCCCCGCGCTTTTGCAGCCTGGTAAGCGTCGAAGATGACAGAAGCGCTGTCTGCGCCAGTCGCCTGTGCGACGACTGGGACATCATTGCGCTCGCCCCAGACTTGCAGTTGTTCAACCGCCGCCGCGCGGAAGGTGTCGCCCGCCGCGAGCATGACGCTGCGCCCTTCCTGTTGATAGCGTTTGGCAAGCTTGCCGATGGTCGTCGTTTTACCGACGCCATTAACTCCTACCATAAGGATGACAAAGGGCTTCTTGGTGTTATCAATGACGAGCGGAATATCGCAGGGTTCGAGGATAGCGCGGAGCTCCTCTTTGAGCGCCGCCATGAACTCGTCAGCATCGGCCAATTGCTTACGACCGAGACGCGCGCGCAAGCCTTCGATAATCGTATCTGTAGCTTCGAGGCCGACATCCGCCGAGAGCAGTTGCGTCTCGACGTCTTCGAGCAGGGCAGCGTCGACTTCTTTGCGGCCCAAGACGACTGCGCCGATTCCCTCGCTCAGTTTGCCCCGAGTTCGACTGAGGCCTGCGCGCAGACGGCCGAAAAAGCCTGGCCCAGCGCTCTCGAGTGACTCCGACGGCAGCTCGGTGGCGACGGCACTCTGAGCCGTCGGTTCAGCGTCGTTTTCCGACTGTTCCTTTTTCTTCCTACCAAAGCCAAACATCTAAAGCCTTACCTCATTAATGACAATTCCTGCGGGCGCTATGCTAACACTTTTCCTTCGCTTGATCGCCGTATCGCCCTTGCCGCGGGCGGTTTAGCGGTTACACTTGGCGCTATGTCAAAATTTCTCAAGAAGTCTTCTGGTAATTCCTCTAAGCGCGAAGGGGGCAGCGTCCGCATCATCGGCGGCGACCTGCGCAGTCGCAAGCTTAATTTCCCGGCGGTTGAGGGTCTCAGGCCGACGGCGGATCGAGTCCGCGAGACCTTGTTCAACTGGTTGCAGTTGAGCGTCCCAGCCGCACGGGTGTTAGATGTGTTCGCGGGCAGCGGTGCCTTGGGATTCGAAGCAGCTTCGCGCGGCGCGAGTGCTGTGGTGATGATTGAACGTGATCGAGATGCGGCCAACAGTCTTCGCGCGAATAAATTGTCACTCGACACGACGGCAGTGCAGATAGTCGAAGCCGATGCACTCGCCTGGCTTCGTGCGCCGCAAGCAAATGAGCAATTCGATGTGGTGTTTATTGATCCGCC